>CAUJHR010000012.1 GCA_963205195.1 Pseudomonadota bacterium
TGTCTGGGCAAGGAATTGCCTGAATGCGCTATAATCCCGGTTTATAGGTTTTAGGTCAGAACGCTCATCCGGTTTTGCAGTAAAATCAGTTTTGTCAGATTCCTTGGCCGTAAGATTCTGTAACTTTGAACTGTCGCCCAGCACTACTTCACTTGGGGGAGTATCTTTTATCGGTGGCAGGGGTTTTATTTCTTCTTTTGTTTGCTGTCCTTCGGACTTTGTTTTTTCTGGTAGTATTTTATTTGCGGGCAAAATTATCTGCCTGTTTTCCTCGATAATAGGGGCAGGGGTAGTTGTATTTTCAGGAGCCGGGAATTTTACTTCTATCTTCGCTGTTTGCTTATCGGGTAATATCTTTTCCGCAGGCAGTGCTATTTGCTGGCTGCTTTGCACAGGCTCGATCAATGCAGGAATAGGTGGTTCAGAAGGTTTCGGTGGAGCTGCCGCCTGAGTTACGTTGTTTTGTGGTTCAACAATTACGAAAAAGTTTTTTGTATTTCCATCTTCAGCATATGCCGCAGATGAATTCAAGATAGCGGTAACAAGGGCGTAAATACTTATGGCACCGGCAAATAAAAAGTGCTTGCAATGTATAGTATGGCATTTTCTCATATTACGCATTTAACTACCATTTTAATTCTCATTTTTTTATTCAGTAACCCAAATATAATCGCCTTATTTTAGCTAAAGTAATTCCCGGAATATTACAATAAAATTATAAAGCTAAATCATGGAAAGGATTTATATAAAAAGTAAAAAATAGAATTTATTTTTTACGCAAAATCTACCAACCTATTTAATAGCTGTATTGATATTCAGCTAATGATTTTCTGAATTTAAATTTCTTAATTGTTGTGGATTGCAAATAAAATGAAGAATGGAATCATTCTATTTATGGATAATTTTCCAGCAATTTTGCTAATGCCTTTTATAAATCACTTAAAATTTATATAAGTTGCGGCTTAATTTTTTACTTTAAGAATTGAATTCAACCAATTGTTTTGCATAAAATTTACAGCATAATTTTTATGGGTTATAAATGCTTTGGCAGAGCTATATAAAAATCTGGCATAAGGTTAATTATAGTGAATAATAATCCTATGTTTTCGCTTGGCACAACTCACCCTATAAATAAGCCAGAAAATTGGCTTAAGTATTTCCCATGGCCACATCCTGAGGGAAATAAATATGACCGCGGCCATGCAATTATTATGGGTGGTGAGTGGCATAGCACCGGTGCTGGCAAACTTTCTGCTTATGCTGCTCTCAGGGTTGGTGCCGGTTTGGTATCAATAGCCTGTAATGAACGTAGCCTTCAATTATATGCTGTTTCATTACAGGCGGTAATGACTAAGCTTATGGAAACCTCTGATGATTTTGCAGATATTGTAAATGATCCCAGAGTGAAGTCTATTTTGCTAGGTCCCGGTGCTGGTGTAAACGTGCATACGAAAAACTGTGTTCTGCAAGCCCTCATAACATCAAAGCCTGTAGTGCTGGATGCAGATGCGCTGAGTGTATTTTCAGAAATTCCTGAACAGCTATTCAGTGCTATAAATTCGCCATGTATACTAACCCCGCACGAAGGTGAATTTGCGAGGTTATTTGGTCGTCTTATAAATAAGGGGCAGCAATCGATTGATAGGGCGCTTCAAGCAGCAAAGGCAAGTAATTCCGTAGTTGTATTGAAGGGAGCAAATACTGTTATTGCATCTCATGATGGTAGATATGCAGTCAATAATAATGCTACTCCGTTCCTGGCAACAGCCGGTTCAGGGGATGTACTGGCGGGAATGTGCACTGGATTGCTAGCCCAATCAATGCCGGCTTTTGAGGCGGCATGCGCTGCTGTATGGCTTCATGCGGAAGCAGCAAGGAGTTTTGGTGCAGGTTTAATAGCAGAAGATATTTCAAGCCAGTTGCCTGCTATATTACAGAAACTAATATTATCCCGCTAAAAATACTCAATTTTTACGCAAAATCTACAAATCCGGTTATCCTGCCGTATCGCATTCATATTACTAAATTTCTAACTTTAGGATGCTTCCGTATGGGGAGTTGCAAATAATATAAAGAAAGGAATTTTTTATGAGAGCAGGCAGCGGAATTTTGCTTTGGTTACTTGGTATACCTCTTCCGGTCATTTTATTGATAGCCCTTTTCACCAATCACTAGGAGAAGTATATGAATGATAACATAACTGTTAAACCCTATCCTATAGGGGTAGCTTGGGGTGCGATCATAGGCGGTGCTTTTGCAGCTGCCGCAATATCCCTTATTTTATTGATGCTGGGTTCCGCCCTTGGCTTATCAAATATTTCACCCTGGTCGCACGGGCAGACAGTATCTTCATTCACAGTAAAAGCTGCTATCTGGCTTATAATAATGCAATGGGTCGCTTCTGCCATAGGCGGTTATTTGACAGGTCGGCTACGCAGTAAATGGGTTGGAATGTATGCCGAAGAAGTTTTTTTTCGAGATACGGCGCACGGTTTCCTTTCATGGGCGGTAGCTACTGTATTAACGGCCAGCATACTCGCTTCCACGGCTGCTTCTATAGTTGGTGGCGGAGTACAGGCTACGGCAACAGTTGCTGCAGGCGCTGCCTCTGGCGGTAATTCATCTAAAACCACTAATAATAATTTTAATGATGATAATGGTTATTATATTGATGGACTGTTTCGTCCCGCCGATTCCAAGTTATTGAGTGCCGACTCTAAAGATGTGCGTGCTGAAGTAATGCGTATATTCGCAATGGATATTAAAAATGGTGATGTTCCTCAGGAAGATAGGTCTTACCTTGTCCAGATGGTATCAGTTCGTGCTGGCGTAAGTACAGAAGAAGCTGCAAAGCGTGTGGATAATGTAATTTCCAAACTTAATTCAGCGAAAGAAAAAATTAAGCAGGATGCAGAAGCTGCGCGTAAAACTGCAATGCATGTTTCAATTTACATATTTTTGTCCATGCTGATAGGGGCTTTTATAGCCAGTGCTGCTGCAGCTATAGGCGGAAAACATTGGGATGAATATTAATAAATTTATTTGTTGTGTAAATTAAAGCCGCCCCAAAAATGGGGTGGCTTATGTATGGCGCACCCGAGACGATTCGAACGTCCGACCTTTGCCTTCGGAGGGCAACGCTCTATCCAGCTGAGCTACGGGTGCAATCTAGAAGTTAGATGGAGGTTTAGTGCTTATTTAATTAATATTCTACAAATTTAATCAAACTTATTCGTTCTTGGGAATCCGGTAGGCGGCAACCGTCCCGCATCAGCGCGGTTTCCAAGCCATGGTTTAAGGTCGGTTTCTATGCGGGTTTTGCCGCCGAGCGCCCAGCTTAAGCCATCTTTTAGATTAAAGCATTTAATATCGGAAAGCTCGCCTTCTTTATATTTCTGCAATGTCACGCCCTGTCCTTTTTTCATAACCGGGATCTGGGATAGAGGGAACACAAGCAGTTTGCGGTTTTCGCCGATCACCGCCACATGGTTGCCTTCCACCGGCACACAGAGCATGGCGCGGGAACCTTCGACCACATTCAATATCTGTTTGCCGTTACGGGTCTGCGCTTCCACATCAGCGGCATCAA
Organism: Pseudomonadota bacterium; assembly: GCA_963205195.1. Lineage (GTDB taxonomy): Bacteria > Pseudomonadota > Alphaproteobacteria > Rickettsiales > SXRF01 > SXRF01. The sequence continues at coordinate 3,590 of CAUJHR010000012.1, forward strand.
CGATAAAGCCTTTGCCATTGCTTGCGGCGATCAGTAGTTTTTCTTCCGGCGTGTAAATACTCATAGCTACAATATCAACATCGTTTTCCATGTCGATCATCAGGCGCACCGGTTCGCCAAACCCTTTGCCGCGGGGGATCTTATCGCAAGGCAGCGTGTAGAAGCGCCCGTTAGATGCGAATATAAGGAGTTTATCGGTGGTCTGTGCGTGCAGCGCGAATTTTTCCTCGTCACCTTCTTTATGCTTCATATCCGAAACATCAACAAGATGGCCTTTCATGGCGCGCAGCCAGCCCATCTTCGAGCATAAAATGGTGATAGGTTCTTTTTCCACGAAAGCTTCAATATCAATTATTTTGCCAACTGGCGCTTCGGCAAAATCAGTACGCCTTTTGCCCAACTCAGTTTTCTCGCCAAATTTTTTCTTGATTTCGCCGATCTCATCGCTGATGCGCTCCTTACGCATATCCTCGGAAGCAAGCAGCGCCTTAAGCTCTTTCTGCTCCTTAAGCAATTCACTATGTTCGCGCTTGATCTCCATTTCTTCAAGCTTACGCAAGCTACGCAGGCGGGTATTTAAAATAGCTTCAACCTGTATGTCAGTAAGTTTCCACTTTTTTACCATGATGGGTTTTGGCTCATCCTCTGTGCGAATGATGCGGATAACTTCATCTAGGTTTAAATATGCGATCAGTAACCCGCCTAATACTTCAAGCCTATGGGCAATTTTATCTAGGCGATAATTAGTGCGGCGCACAAGCACATCCATACGGTGCTCAAGGAAGGCGACTAGTATTTCTTTCAGGTTCATGACCATGGGCGCGCCGGTTGCATCCAGCACATTCAGGTTCATGTTGAAACGCGCTTCAAGGTCGGTAGCCTTGAAAAGTGACTCCATGAGCATTTCAGGATCTACGCTTCGGTTTTTCGGTTCCAGCACGATGCGTATTTCTTCTGCCGATTCATCAAGTATATTGCCAAGCAGCGGCAATTTTTTATTTTTGAAAAGCTCAGCTATGCGCTCAATAAGCCTTGATTTTTGTATCTGGTAGGGAATTTCAGTTATGACAAGCTGGAACAGGCCATGACTAAGTTCTTCCTTGTGCCATTTGGCGCGCATGCGTATTGCGCCGCGTCCAGTTTCATAAGCTGTGAGTATATTAGCTTCTGGTTCAACTATTATGCCTCCGGTGGGGAAATCCGGTCCTACCACGAATTTAACCAGCCGTGCCACGCTGCAATCGGGATGCTTAAGTATATACTGCATAGCGCTGCAAAGCTCACCAACATTATGTGGAGGTATGGATGTTGCCATACCCACGGCAATTCCTTCCGAGCCATTGGCCAGCAGGTTGGGGAAAGCAGCAGGCATTACAATAGGCTCTTCATCCTGCCCGTCATAAGTGGGGCGGAAATCAACAGTATTCTCGTCGATCCCTTCCAGCAATGCCATTGCTACATCGGTAAGCTTGGCTTCGGTATAGCGCATTGCAGCTGCATTATCGCCGTCTACTGAGCCAAAATTACCCTGGCCGTCAACCAGCGGATAGCGTACCGCAAAATCCTGTGCCAGGCGTACCATTGCTTCATAAACTGCGCTGTCTCCGTGCGGGTGGTATTTACCGATAACGTCACCCACCACGCGCGCACATTTTTTATATCCTGATTTGGGATCAAGCTTTAATTGCAGCATGGCAAAAAGCAGGCGGCGGTGAACAGGTTTCAATCCGTCACGCACGTCAGGAAGCGAGCGCGCTGTAATGGTCGAAAGCGCATATGCCAGATATTTTTCTTCAAGCGTGGTGCGGAAAGAAATAGTATTTATCTGTTCCGGGCTAGATTGTTTCGGTGGCATTCAATTCCTTTAGTATATTTTGCAGCCGCAAGCGCACAACCGGCATTTTCTGTCCATGTGGCGTGAGCAGTGAATTTTCCAGAAAATAGCCCGTAAGCTCCATTCCCGCAAGGATTTCTTTAAGGCGGTCATTGGTCATGGGGCTTTGGTCATTAGCAGTACTCGTGACTAATGACTCATGACTCATGACCAAAAAGGAGGGAAGAAGCAACATCTTATCCTTATATGGCTCACCCGCATCGCGGCAGACAGCCCGTCCGGATTTGGGAGAAACATATATTAAATCATGGGTTATACCAGTCGCCGCGCATTCACTAAGGTCTAGCCCATAGCCGCTTTCAGCCAGTAGGGAAAGCTCAAATTTTATGTAATCATGCCGCCAGTCATGGATAGGCGAAATGGCGGTCAGGCTATGCAACAGCTCATGCAGGGCGGCAAAGATCTTAGGGTAGGGGTGGCGTTCTGGAAGCGCAGTTTCCACTATCGCACAGGCTGAAGTAAGCGCTGCAAGCTTTGCTTCATCCTGCATTATATGGGCGGCATGTGCTTCTAAAAGTTCTATTTTAAAATTGCCAAGCTGATTGGCAAGTCGCGCCTGCCAGTTTGCGCTTACTACATTCCCTGATTGGATAATTCCTCGTTTATTCTTGGAATTGGCACCGCGCACTACTCCGCCGCTAATGCCATGTTCGCGGGCAAGTACGCGCACCACAGCGCTGCTTTCCCCGTATTTGCGGCAAGAAAGTATTATCGCTGCATCAGCCCATTGCATATTGCTATGCCGTTTTCCTTTTCTTCAGTAGAGGCGCTAAATATTTTCCAGTCACACTTTCTTTGCAGGCAGCAACCTGTGTAGGCGTTCCGGCAACCACTACATTGCCGCCTTTATTACCCCCGCCAGGCCCGATATCTATAATCCAGTCGGAAGTTTTTATCACATCCATATTATGCTCAATGACAAGAACGGTATTGCCAGAATCAACCAGCTTGTGCAGTACATCAAGCAATTTAGCGATATCGTTGCTGTGCAGCCCTGTGGTTGGCTCGTCGAGGATATAAAATGTGCGTCCGGTTGCACGTTTTGATAACTCCTTGGCAAGTTTTATGCGCTGCGCTTCCCCGCCGGAAAGAGTAGTTGCCGACTGGCCTATATGTATATAACCAAGCCCAACCTCCTGCAGCGCAAGCAGCTTTTCGCGGATGGAAGGTTGCGCGGAGAAGAAATCCACCCCTTCATCCACCGTCATTTCAAGAACCTGCGAAATTGATTTATCCTTATATTTAACTTCCAGCGTTTCACGGTTATAGCGCTTGCCGTGGCAGACATCGCATTTTACATAAACATCAGGCAGGAAATGCATCTCTATCTTTATCATCCCATCACCTTGGCAGGCTTCACAGCGCCCGCCTTTCACGTTGAACGAGAAGCGCCCTGAAGCATAGCCTCGCGCCTTGGCATCTGGGAGTCCGGCAAACCAGTCACGTATCGGTGTGAATGCGCCGGTATAAGTTGCTGGGTTGGAGCGTGGAGTGCGTCCTATTGGTGACTGGTCGATCTCGATTATTTTATCAATAAATTCCAGCCCGGTGATGCTATCGTGGATGCCCGGCATATCGCGGCTGCCATTCATTTTTTTTGCTAGCGCCTTATATAATGTTTCAATAACCAGCGAAGATTTGCCGCCTCCTGAAACCCCGGTTACGGAAGTAAATGTAGCCAGGGGGATATCAACGCTAATATTATTTAAATTATTTGCCCGTGCGCCACTTATGGTTATTTTTTTATGTTTATGGAAAGGACGCAGCTTATCAGGAACGCCGATAAATTTTGTACCGTTTAAATATTGTCCGGTAAGGCTTTTAGGGTTTTTGGCAACCTGCTGGGTCGTGCCCTGTGCCACCACATGTCCGCCATGGATACCTGCCGCTGGGCCCATATCAATAAGATGGTCGGCGGCGCGCATCGTGTCCTCATCATGCTCAACCACGATCACGGTATTGCCAAGGTCACGAAGATGTTTAAGCGTATGCAGCAATCTTTCATTATCGCACTGGTGCAGGCCAATGGATGGCTCATCCAGTACATAAAGCACACCGGACAGGCCCGAACCGATCTGGGATGCGAGCCGTATTCGTTGCGATTCACCGCCCGAGAGCGTTCCTGATTCGCGTGAAAGCGTCAGGTAATCCAGCCCGACATTAACAAGGAATTGCAGGCGTTCGCATATTTCCTTCAGGATCTTTTCTGCAATCTGTTGTTGCTTTTTATTCAACTTCTTTTTGATATTGCCAAACCAGTCATGCGCTGCATCAATAGTAAAGGATGTAACTTCGCCGATATGAAGCCCGCCAACTTTAACGCACAGAGATTCTTTTTTCAGGCGGTAACCGCTGCAGGTATCGCAGGCATGTTCATTCTGGAATTTTTCCAGTTCCTCGCGTGACCATGAGCTTTCGGTTTCCTTCCAGCGGCGCTCAAGGCTTGGGATGACACCTTCATATGGTTTATCGCTTACATAATGCCTAGCACCGTCGGCATAAGCTATTTTGATGGATTCTTCACCTGAACCATACAGGATCATTTCCTTTATTTTTTCTGGTAGTTGCTTAAAAGGTGTTAGCAGACTGAATTTATAATGCTTGGACAGCCCCTCAAGTGTCTGGATAAAATATTTGCTCTGGCTTGACGACCATGGTGCAATTGCACGGTCCATAAGCGATTTACTGGTATCTGGGATAACAAGGTCGGCGTCAAATACCATCTGCATTCCCAGCCCATCGCAGGTCGGGCAGGCACCGTAAGGGCTGTTGAATGAGAATAAGCGGGGTTCGATTTCTGAAATGGTAAAACCAGAAACCGGGCATGAGAATTTGCTGGATAAAGTAAAGGAATTACTTTCATCACCCTTTCCGGCAACTTCCACCGTTATCAACCCATTACTGATCCCCAGTGCGGTTTCTATGCTGTCGGCAAGGCGGTTTCCCAGTTCCGAATTAATAACAATACGGTCAACCACAACGTCAATATCATGCTTTTTATTTTTATCAATTGCCGGGACTTCATTTATGTCATGTATCTCGCCATCAATTTTTAAACGCTGGAAGCCTTTTTTCTTAAGCTCTGCGATTTCTTTTTTATGCTCGCCCTTATGCCCTCGCACAAACGGAGCAAGTAAAATCACCTTCGAGCCTTCCGGCAGTTCCATTATCTTGTCCACCATCTGCGAAACTGTCTGGCTCTCAATGGGAAGCCCGGTAGCCGGGGAGTAGGGGATGCCGACACGGGCAAAAAGCAGGCGCAGATAATCATATATTTCTGTAACCGTTCCAACGGTTGAGCGCGGGTTGCGCGACGTTGTTTTCTGGTCGATAGCAATTGCTGGTGATAAGCCATCAATTGATTCAACATCAGGCTTGTCCTGAATGTTAAGGAACTGGCGGGCGTAAGAGGAAAGGCTCTCCACGTAGCGGCGCTGCCCTTCGGCATAGATAGTATCAAATGCCAGCGATGATTTTCCCGATCCGCTGGGTCCTGTAATAACCACCAGTGCGTCGCGTGGTATGTCTATATCGATATTTTTAAGGTTATGTTCCTTCGCGCCACGGACGCGGATAGAATTCTCAGTCATATTGGGTGGTTTCCGGTAAGTTGAAGAGCAAACGGCAAGTATAGCACAAAGCTGCGCCTAGTCAATGCAACCGGGGCTATATAATAGTCTAGCCGGTAACTTCCTTGATCTTGCTGGCTAACTGCTTGAGGGTAAAAGGCTTCGCAAGGAAGTTGAAGCTGCGCTCCGAGCCATAATTATTCACAAACACATCCTCGGCATAACCAGAAATGAAGATCACTTTCACATTTGGGTATTGCGGTATTATCTGGTCTATCATTGTAGGCCCGGTCATTCCAGGCATGATAACATCGGTTACGATAACCTCAACCTCTCCGCCATGCTGCTGCATAAGTTCGATTGCTGTTTCGGCGCAGTCGGCTTCCAGAACCGTATATCCTTTATTGCGAAGTGCGCGGCCTGCGAAAATACGCACAGGGGTTTCATCTTCAACCAGCAAAATAGTTCCTTTTCCGGTCAGGTCAACATTTTCTGATTTTTCTGTTGCTGCTGTTTCGGCAACTGCCGCAGCTGTCACCTCATGCTGCTGTACGCTTGGGAAGAACAGGCTGAAATTAGTTCCTTCATTTTCCTTGCTGGCAACATAAATATAACCACCGGTCTGTTTTATGATACCAAATACTGTGGATAATCCAAGGCCAGTACCAGAGCCAACTTCTTTAGTAGAGAAGAATGGCTCGAAGATCTTTTGTAATATGGTTTTTGGTATTCCGCAGCCAGTATCAATTACTTCCACCAATACATAATCACCGTCTGCAATATTGGTATCTTCTTCAGCAGGAGCCATTAAATCTTTAGGCAGTGGATGGTTGCGGTTTATTGAGTATTTGCTTGTGCGTATGGTTAGTGTGCCGCCGCCTGTCATTGCATCGCGGGCATTTACAGCAAGGTTGATGATTACCTGTTCTAATTGCCCCTGGTCTGCGCGTACATGTCCTATATCACGACCATGCGTCATTTTAAGCTCAATATTTTCACCAATAAGCCTGCGTATCAAATTAGCAAGATCAGCCAGCACATCGGTTAAGTCCAGTATCTTGGGCTGAAGGGTTTGGCGGCGGGAAAATGCCAGCAGCTGGCGCACAAGGTTTGCGGCGCGGTTGGCATTTTGCTTTACCTGCATGATGTCTGCAAAAGACTGGTCGCCAGCCGGGTGGCGCATCAAAAGCAGGTCACAAAAACCTATCATAGCAGTAAGCAGATTGTTGAAATCATGGGCAACGCCTCCGGCGAGCTGTCCTACTGCCTGCATTTTCTGCGAATGTGCGAAGCGTGTTTCCAGGTTTTTCTGCTCGGTCACATTAATTAGATGCATCATTAATATTTTGTTATCATCGACCAGGCTGAAATAAGCAGAAACTATAATTTCGTTATTGCCAGGAAGCATCAGGGAAAAAATCTGCGCTTCAGCAGGGATAGAGCCAAGGAAAGCTTTTTTTAATATTGAATCTGCTTCAGGTTTCTTATCTTCAACTATCAGGTTAAGGAAAGGTATTGGAAGGTTGTCTTGCAGGGTTTGGTTTGTAAGGTTATGAAATGCAGGATTCCCTTGTATTACATTTCCATTAATATCAAGGTTGATAATTGCGATTGGCGAGAGGTCTACATAAGTATTAAAATCGTTAATCATGATATTGCTTACCAAAGGTCTTTGATTTTTTCAGAAGTTTCTGTTGCTGGCTGGTTTTTGAGTTGGTGTACGAGGGCGCAATATCCTATGATAACACCCTGTTCATCATACATTGCTTTTTGCTCAATGCAGGCCTTGAAAAAACCGCCTACCTTACGTTGTAAAGTCACCTCGCCATCAAAATTTTTAAGGTCGTCAACATGTGTATCCAAACCTTTTTCTGAAATTATATCTTTAAGCAAGAGGCTTCTGTCCGTAATTTCCCCTTCATCAAAATCGAGCCATTGCTCAAGTGTCAGGTTGGCATATGTGATATTTCCAAAAAGATCGATTATGTAACTTCCAATATCCATGCTGTCCATAAGGTAGGAATACAGGCCTATATTGGTTTTATTGAATAATGGCGTTTTGCTGTTGCCTGGAAGTTGTGGGCCAAGGACTCGTTTTTCAACAAACTCGCGGCCACGCAAAAGCATAAAACCCTTAGGCCTTGCTATAGGTTCTATCGTCATCATAATGCGGTGTGCTTGCTTTTTATGGTCGATAATATCAAATATAACCTTGCCGCGCACCCGTCTTTCGATAGCCTCAAAGACCTGTTTGCGCTCTTCTTTCGATACCTGTCCTTGTTCAAGCAGGACATCAATTGCATGGCGCGGCTGCTTGTAAAAATTAGGCAGCAGGTCCTGAAGTGACCTGTCAATATAAGCTATAGTGCTGTCATGCTTTATAATAAGGCAGAATTTATTGCTATGGCCAAGCGCTGAGGAAAATAATGCGTTCTGGAATTCGGTTGCTAAAACTAGGTCGCGGCAGCGCTGCACTGTATAGACCACGTATGTTCCAAGGGATGCAAGCAATACGAATAATACCTGGCTGAAAACCAGCATATCCGTCACAAGTATACTAATACCGATAGTGATAGGGAACAATGCTGCAAACATGATCCCAAGCGTCTGCCACAACGGACGCCGTTTCCTTACAACAAAATCCTGGTTGCTGTCTACAACCGGAATGCCATTCCCCGATGCCAACTTATCAGTAAAACGAATAGGCATATATAATTATCACCCTATAAAATATTATGGGCAGATATTATAAATATATTAAAAAATAACAACATGTTTTTAATTTTTCTTTCCTTTGAGCTGGTAGACATAAGAAATGATTTTTGCAACTGCTTCGTAATGGGCAACAGGAATTTCTTTTTCTATTTCGGTAGAAGAAAATAAGGCGCGGGCGAGAGGAGGGTTTTCTACAACCGGCACGTCATTTTCCTCTGCAATTTCGCGTATTTTAAGGGCTACCAGGTCCTGCCCCTTGGCAACAACAGTAGGCGCTGACATGCTCTTGTTGTCATATTGCAAAGCTACTGCAAAATGCGTCGGGTTAGTAATTACAACATCTGCTTTTGGCACCGCCGCCATCATGCGGTTCTGGGCACGCTCCATTCGTAACCTTCTAAGGCGCTGTTTTACTATAGGGTCGCCTTCTGACTGCTTATACTCATCTTTTAGTTCCTGCTTGCTCATGCGTAGCGATTTCATATGCTGGAAACGCTGGAAGATTATATCGAATAATGCGATAAAAAACATGGCGATAGCCACGCCAATGGTCATACGCTTTGCAAGCATCCATAAAAAAAGAAGCATATCATTAGTGCTTTTATCGGGGAGCAGTCGTATATGCTGGAGTTCAGGGTATATTGAAATAAAAGCGACTATTCCTACCACGATAACTTTTATAATATTTTTTGTAAAATCTATGAGTGAGCGAACCGAAAAGATGCGCCCCAATCCAGCTATTGGAGATATTTTATTAAGCTTTGGCATGATAGGTTCTGTACTCAGCACAAACCCATGCTGTAAAAACCCGGTTGCGATAGCGGAAACCACTGATGCCATAAGCGGCAGTAATATTATACTAAAACTTCCAAATGCCAGTTTGTAGAATATAAGGCTTATGCCTTTACGGTCAGTTGCAAGGTTTTGCGTATCACTCAAAAAAGGAGTTAGTAATATTTCTGTATGCTTTAATATCTGTGGCATGAAAACAGTAATCGTAATTGCAAGTACCAGTAGCATGAAAAAATTTCCAAGCTCCTTGGAATTGGCAAGGTTTCCTTTCTCCCGCGCCTCATCCAGCCGTTTTTGCGACGGCTGCTCCGTTTTACTTTCCTTATCTTCATCAGCCATTTAAATGCCTGTTTAGTGTGGGCTAAGAAATACGCCCAGTGAATCTTTTATATAATCCATATACCATAACATTAGGGCGCCTGAGCATATCATTAAAATAAAAAAGCTTATAAGGATCTGTGGTGCCATCAAAAGGAAGAATATTTGTATATTAGGCATCAGGCGGGCAATTATACCGGCTGCTAGATAAATAATTAAACCAATTACTATATGTGGTGCAGCTATCTTCATAGCCATCTGGAATGCGTTGCTCATGGTATGGATGGCATGGTTGGCGAAATCGTCAACCAGCGGGAACTGGCCTGGTGGAAACAGCCCATAACTATCAGCCAGCCCGCGCAGCATAAGATGGTGCAGATCAGTTGCGAACAACAGTACCAGGGCACTCATGCCAAGCAGGTTACCCAGCGAAGTGCCTTGCGCCTGCGATAATGTAAGGTCCTGTGTTACAGCTGATGCAAGGCTGGACTGATAGGCTATTATCATGCCGGCTATATTAACTACCGCTATTAGCATCCTGCTGAGGCCACCTAAAAATAACCCCACCATTATTTCAGCAAACATTATATTGAACAGGTTTATAACATTGCTAGGCATGGGCGGTAAATTCTGGATAACCGGCGTAAGCAGCACGCTGAACATTGCTGCCAGTAAAAGCCTTACCCTCGCTGGAACATACGATTCGCCAAAGCCCGGAAGCAGCATAATAGCCGAACCAAGCCGGCAAAATACCAGCATGAATGCAAAAAGTTGTGTAATTAATATATTTGAAAGCATGCCCCACTATAGGCGCGTACTGCCGATGCTACAAGCTAGTTATTGGAAGCGGAAGGATAGGGCGCAGGACTGGTTGTTGCCGCCCATGAATTGGGTTGTATATTGCATCTGGGCATTAGCTACATTGCGGTTGTCAAAGCAATCAATAGTTCCGGCATTGTAATCGGTCTGCGCGTCGGCGGTTATAGGGGTTAAAGCACCGGCGGCAACCGGGCCGCAAAGATCATCTACATTACAGGCACCGCCAATTTGCTGCCCCATGCCGGGGTCTGAATTTCCAGCGGCAGCCCAGAACGAATTCATCCCATTTGCTTCCTCTGCGAAGACATTGGGGTATACAGCCAGAACCTTTCCTGATTGCGGAAATCCATCATCTATTTTTTTATCTATAGCATAGGCCTGGTTAGGAGTCATGCCTACATCCATGGCCGTGAAACAAGCATCTACTACCTTGGAAATAGAAAAATAATTCATGCGGTCACTACGCCCATAGGCGATTCTTGCCGAACCGCTCCATGCATAAACATAATTATTCTTGCCTAATTTAGCTTCCGGGTAAAAGGCCTTTAACCTTGTGCCGCTGATAGGTGTGGCGCAGGATGTGGCATAATCATAGGTAGCTGTGGAAAATGAACCATCAATCATCTTTGCATCAGATAGATCCCGCCAAATAAGCGCATTTTCCCCATTCGCTATCATATAGCCATACGCATTGCCGAAATAATAATCTTCCAGCAAACCATCGCCATTGCCTTCACCCCTCAGCGTACCACGGCTTACGAAACCAAAAGCTACCGCATCAGCGCTTTTAATATCTCCGGGCAGTGAATTATATTTAACCCGGAATGTTTTAACCGCCGTCTGGTATTTTTCTATCTGGGCTATCTGCGCTCGTGTTTCTGCTGCTGTTATGAGGTCTTTGCCAACCAATACGCCGCCGATTACCAGCCCGATAATAACCAGGACAATCGACAATTCAATAAGTGTGAATCCGCTTTTTGGGCTATATGTCATACAATAAATAATAAGCCAAGAATATTAATGAATTTATAACAATCGGAAATACTGAGTTTATTTGTTTGGAATTAACAAAGTAGTAACTAAATTGGTATAAAGTTTATTTCTCAAGTTCTGGCATTGGAAAATCAGGATAAAATGGCTAAGGCACAACAGAAATCTTTTAACCTTCCTTACCTGCAGCATGACAGCTACTGGCTCAGCCTGTTTCCTGCCCCGGAAAAAATAACTCCTCATATTTCCGAAGAACTCAAAAATATTGGTTATAAGAAGGGTTTTGACGGCAGGCTTCTTGCCCAGACACCGCAAAAATGGTCAGAATTATGGGCGCGTACTTATGATATATTGCAAAAAGCAAAGTTAACCGAGGCCACTGAGGTTTCTATAACTACTGATAGCGACCTGCCAACGCTGGAAAACGGGGAGCGCAAAAAAGTCATAGCTATCCAGACCATTGCAGAAAATCTCTGGTTAGGAGAAGCACTGTGCGATGATCGTATAATGTGTTATTTCCAACCTATAATAGGCGAAAAAAATAAAATATTCGGCTTCGAATCTTTTGTGCGTGCGCGTGACCTGGACGGCAGCATCATAGGCGGCGGCAAGATCATAAAAGCAAGTAAGGCTTTAAATATTGAGCATATGATTGATCGCCATCTGCAGGTGCTAACTGTACAGACTTACGCAGGCAGCAATTTTTCTGGCTTCCTGTTTGTGAATTTCATTCCCGGTTTTATCCACCGCCCTGCGGTTTACTTAGAAGGGCTTAGCGAGGCAGCTAAAATATTTGGTATAATTCCCAAGCACCTCGTTCTGGAGTTCACCCGCTGTGAAACTGCCCGCGATATGAAGCATTTAAAAAGCGTGTGTGACTATGCAAGGCAGCAGGGCTATTCAATTGCGCTTGATGATATAACCACGGTTGATAATGCCAAAAAACTGGTAAGCGAGATCCGTCCCGATTTTGTAAAAATTGATAGCCAGGCAATAGGCGGGTTGCATGATGCCTCCACCCGCACTGTAATAACCAAGATTGTTGATATAGTTCATGCCATAGGCAGCATAATAATTGCCGAGGGCGTTGAAACCGAAGATTCATATGCAGCTCTTAAGGCTTTAGGTGTGGATTTATTCCAGGGTTATTATTTTTCAGCCCCAGCCCCGATAGCAAATTCTTAGCAAGTTATTATAAAATAATGATATATTTGCAATTGCCAATAACCATGTTTTTGGTTAACAATAAGTAATATATTGGTTGTGATTTGTTAGTGGAATTCTATGAGTAAGAAATTTCAAGATAAAGTCAGGGCAGAGGAAGTTCAGCCTGGAATGGCTGTAAAGCCAGTTGAATTGATAGCTATACCCATACAAGCACTCCCTTTGGAATTGGTTCCTTTAGGTCATAATAGCAATGATGACAAATTCCTTGTATTTACTGGGGCGGTCACTAGCCCTGTAAAAAATATTTTTCATAGCCACCAGAGCCTTCTAATAGATGCCGGGTATAATTCAGGTTATAATCTGGAAGATAAGGCGATAAAATTTACGATACCGCAGGTTCATGAGAAACAAAGGGACAAATCCCATAAAAGCTATTTTGCACCGGCGCAGAGTGTGGCTGCTGCAGAAATAAAAGATAAATTCCCAAATGCAAAGATCACCTATGTAAATTCAGTGGAAGGACTTGCCGAGAAATACCGCTTGCTTGTTTCTCAGCGTCAGAAAGAGCTAGAGGTCTACTTGCAGTTGGAAAGACGAAAGCTTGAAGCTGCAAGAAATAACAACTTTGGCAGGGAGCGCTAGGATTCCGCGAGTTTTATTCCAGCCGGAATATTTGCCTGATAATAGGCTATGGTCTTGCGGATAGCAGTTTTTATATCGGTACTTGGTTCCCAGCCAAGCAGGTTTTTAGCATTATCAATTTTAGGTACGCGTGCCACCAGGTCCTGATACCCGGCTCCGAAATGCTCTTCGCCGGATTTTATAGTAATTTTCACCTTGTCGCGCACTTTTTCATAGCCTTTGAATTCGCCCATGACATCTATCATAAGCTCGGCCAGTTCCTTTATCGAAACATCATTATCCGGGTGTCCAATATTGAAAATACGCCCGTTAGCCGCTCCATCCTTATTTTCAATGATTTTCATCATAGCTTCTATCGCATCGTCGATATAAAGAAAACAGCGGCGTTGTGTGCCTCCGCCAACCAGTATTATTTCCCGGCCATGGAAAATATTGCTCAGGAATTGGGTGGCAACTCGCGACGAGCCTTCTTTGCTTTCCCAAACATTATCAAGCTTCGGGCCAAACCAGTTGAACGGGCGGAATAATGTGAAATCCAGCCCTTTATGCTGTCCGTAAGCATATATCACCCGGTCCATTAGCTGTTTGCTGCTTGAATATATCCAGCGTTCTTTTTTGATAGGGCCGGTTACCAGCAGGCTTTCTTCCTCGTCATACGGATTATCCATACTCATGCCATAAACTTCGGAGGTGGAAGGAAACACGAGCCGTTTTTTATAGCGCACGCAATGGCGAACAATTTCAAGGTTAGCCTCAAAATCCAGCTCAAAAACCGAAAGAGGGTCACGCACATAAGTGGCAGGATTGGCTATAGCGACCAATGGTAATATCACGTCGCATTTATTTACATGGTACTCGATCCATTCCTTGTTGATGGTTATATCACCCTCAACGAAATGAAAGCGCGGGTGTTTTAGGAAATCGGTTATCTTGTCAGATCCGATATCCATGGCATAAACTTCCCAATCGCGGTTAGCCAGTATATATTCGCTTAAATGGCTGCCGATAAAGCCATTGGCGCCTAGTATAAGTATTTTTTTCATTTTTTCTCCAGTATTTCTTTCACCATATAGCGCGGCCTATGGCGCACTTCTTTATAAATACGCCCTACATATTCGCCGATTATGCCAAGCCCCAGCATGGTAACGCTTACAAGGAAAAATAGTATGGCAAATAATGTGAATACTCCGTCCACTTCCGGGCCGATGATTATGCGCCTCGCGATCATATATAATACCAGCAGGAAACTAGCGCCGGAGCAGAACATACCAACAATTGTAAAGACCTGTAGCGGTACCAGCGAAAACCCGGTAACAAGGTCAAAATTATAGCGTATCAGCTTATATAAATTATAATTCGATACTCCTGCCGCACGTTCTTCGTGACCCACATCAATTTCTGCAGGATTTCCTGAAAGCTCCTGAGAAAGCGCGGTAATGAACGGAGATGCGTCGCCAATTTTAACTATCTGGTCGATAATATTGCGTTTGTATGCGCGGAGCATGCATCCGTGATCGCCCATATCAATATTGGTTATTTTCTTACGCACGATATTGGAAAATTTTGACACCGCTTTGCGCCATGCGAGATCCTGCCGGTTGGCGCGCCTGCCACCCACCACGTCATGTCCGCTTTCAATGAGCGCCAGCAGCTTTGGTATATCCTCAGGCGGGTTCTGCAGATCGCAATCAAGCGTCACCACTACATCGCCGCGCACATGTTCAAACCCTGCCATTATCGCCGGGTGCTGGCCATAATTACGCATGAACTGCACAACGCGTATCACATCAGGGCGCTGGGCGAATAATCCTGCCAGTATTACTTGCGAATTATCCCTGCTTCCGTCATTTACAAAAATAACTTCATAAGGCTTGGCGTATTTATCCATAACCGCAGTAAGCCGCGCAAACATTATAGGAAGGGTTTTTTCCTCGTTATAAACGGGGATGACTATGGAGATGTATGGTAAATTGGTCATGGGTCAGTGGTCATGTGTCATAGGTGAAGAAAATACTCATGACTCATGACTCATGACCCATGACTATCCAAATAAAGCAATCATTTACACCCTTTTAAATACTCTTTCCAGCGATTTAATAACCCGGTCCTGCTCGTCTATGGTCATAAGCGGGAAGAGGGGGAGGCTGAAAATCCGCTCGCCTGCGCTTAAGGAATTAGGGAAATCCGAAGGCTTCCAGCCATAATTATCGGAGTAATAGGAAAATGTGTGGGTGGATTGGTAATGCAGGCCCAGCCCGATATTTTCTGCTTTCATGGCATTTATCAGCCCGTCACGGTCAAGGCCAGCCTTGTTTTTACCTAATAATGGTGTGAATAAGTGCCATGCATGGGTATGGTTGTATCCCGGTGATTTTGGCAAGGTAAGTTCACTCCAGCCGCCAAGTATTTCTATATAACGCTTGGCAAGTGCCGTGCGTTTTTCAATGAAACCATCCAATTCCGGTAGCTGGTGGATGCCAAGTGCAGCCTGTATATCCATCATGTTATATTTAAATCCTGCCATCGTCACATCATATTGCTGCGAGCCGGATTTACCAAAGCGGTTAAAAGCGTCACGGTCTATGCCGTGGAAACGCAGGCGTTCAAGTTTATGTATCACTTCCTTATCATCGGTTATGATTGCGCCTCCTTCACCTGTGGTCATATTCTTGTTGGGGTGGAAGCTCATCACCTGTATATCGCCGCAACTTCCCAGCTTCCTGCCTTTATACTCAGTTCCGATAGCATGGGCGCAGTCCTCTACCACCCGCAGGTTATATTTTTTCGCAAGCGCATATATCGCATCCATATCGCAAGGCAGACCGGCATAATGTACCGGCATTATAACTTTGGTTTTTGGTGTAATTGCCGCCTCAATTGCAGAGGTTTCTATATTAAGCGTATCTGGGTTTATATCCACCAGCACCGGTTTTCCACCTGCAAGGACTATAGTATTAAGTGTTGCAACGAAAGTAAGCGGTGTTGTAATTACTTCATCGCCTTCACATAGCCCAAGCGCTAAAAGCGCTATCTGAAGCCCTGCAGTTGCCGAGGAAACGCAGAGGGCGCGCCTGCCTGAGTGGTAATCGGCAAGCATTCCTTCAAATTTTTGTACCTTAGGCCCGGTAGTTATCCATCCAGAGCGCAAAGTTTCCGCAACTTCTTCGATAGCAGCTTCTGAGATGGTAGGTCTGGCAAATGGAAGGAATGGTAATTCAGTCATTAGTTTTTATCCTTTTTTAGCAATATGGTTTTGCCATAGCGGGAGATTTCGCGCAATAAGCAGCCATCATGTATAGGTATATTGCTAAAATCCCCTTCATTCATAAATACATAAACATTATTTTTTTCTTCAGCGCATTTTTCCCAGAACTCAGGGATAGTTATCATCCATTGCTTCGCGTTTGGTGTGTGTTCAAGGCCGAACCCAAGCTCGCCGCTCCATCCTGCAACTGTAACATTGCGTGTAAGATATACAGGTAAATCCTGCCAGTAGCTGTTATAGGCAACTACCATATCAACGTCTTGCAATGTGGGGATCAAAATTTCTGCCAGAGGTTTTATAGTTCGCTTATTGAATGAGCCAGCATTATAATTAGCGGTTAGCCCCAGCGTGGCACCGAAAACAATAGTCCATGCTATTATGGTTTTTGCTGGTGTTTTCTTTATTACTGCAGCAATAAACAAGGCACAGCTAACTATAATAAGCGGCAGGAAATCATAAAATCCTATCTCTGGTATTTTAAGCTTTTTCCCAAAAAATCCGGCAGCAATAGCCGCGCCTGCAATTAAGGAAACGCAGAACAAGGCATTCACCCGCAGCGCTTTAGGTGCGGTTGGTAGCTCCCACCATTTTTCCAGCTGGTTCCCAATTAGAATGAAAAGTGGTGGAAATATAGGAAAAATATAGGGAACTAATTTGGAATGTGACGATGAGAAAAAGAGCAGGGGTAACAATATCCACAGGCTTATGAATAAACTGTAATTATCTCTTTTTCTGACCCATGACTCATGACCAATGACTAAAATCGCCCACGGCAGCATCCCCGCAAAAGTCACCGCGATAAAGAACCACCAAGGTGCAGTGCGTTTATGTTCGTTGGTTAGGAAGCGGGTGAAATGCTCATGTATAAAATAGAAATCAAAAAATTCAGGATGTTTCATCTGCATGGCGATATGCCACGGCGCTACGATTGCTAGGAATAACAGCGTACCGCTGAAAAGCCGGACGGATTTCAAAATCCTCCAATTATTTGTAAATAATATCCAGCCTCCGATAACCAACCCCGGTATTACAATTCCTATAAGCCCCTTGGTCATTACCGCAAGGGCGGCAGAGGCATACATAAAATAATAATATTTTTTCTGTTCTGTTTTCTGGGCAAAAATAAAGCTCGCAATTGCTGCTGTTAAAAATAATGTAACCGGCGCATCGAGCATGGAAACGCGGCTAAGCCCATACCCCATAACTGAAGTTGCAAGTGCTGCCGCCCCAAGCAATCCGCTGGTCATACCATATAGCAATCTAGCTGTTTTATAAGTTATAACGCAGGTAAGGGTTACGGCCAGCACTGTTGCAGCCCGTCCCCAGAATTCGCTGTAACCTATTCCTAAGAATATAGCCTGCATCCAGTAAAATAGCGGCGGCTTCTCAAAATACTGTACACCATTTATATGCGGGGTAAGCCAGTCACCGCTTGCCAGCATCTGCCGAGGGATCTCGATATAGCGTGCTTCACTTGGAGTGATATAAGGATTTACACCAATGCCGATAATAAAAAAACAAAATATCAGCAGGAACAATAAAAGCGTATCGCGCTGCAAGCTATTAGTGTTTTCAGGTTTTTTCACTAGCGTAAACCTTGTAGTTTTTTCCAGAAGGAATCGCCAAGTTCGCCACCGTTTTTATTTTCTTTCTTAGGCGGCGGCATAGGTGGCTCCGTTCCTTCGGAAACTTCTGAATCTATCATTTCTGATTCTTCCTGGGGATTGTTATTTGTAGCAAAAAAACTACGTTCAGTTGGAAGGTTTGAAGCAGGAGTTTTAGCAAGTGCCGACTGCATGAATCCATGCCATATAGATGCCGGGAGTGTACCACCGGTTACTTTTTTCATCGGCGCGTTATCGTCATTGCCAACCCATACACCAGCAACCAGGTCAGGTGTATAGCCGATAAACCACGCATCCTTGTAATCAGATGTTGTGCCTGTTTTCCCAGCTTCCGGCCTGCCTATCCTTGCTGCCCTGCCAGTTCCATTATTGACAACACCCATCAGCAGTTCATTCATCATTGCAACCACGTTTTCGCTTAATACCAAAGCGCGTTTGGTATCAAGGCGCTTATATAAAAGCTTATCATGGCTGGTGCGTATTTCAAGGATACCGTAAGGATATACTATCTGCCCGTTTGCAGCTAGGTGGGCATAGGCATTAGTAAGCTCAAGCAAATTCACCTCAGTTGCACCAAGAGCAATGCTTGGGAGCGGTTTCATATCAGCAGTTATTCCCAATCTTTCGGCCATGTTTATAACCCTGTCGCGGCCTACCGATTCACTTATTCCAACAGCTATTGTATTTACTGATTCGGCAATAGCCTCCTTAAGCGTCATTGTCCCATTATATTTATGGTTATAATTCTGCGGCTGCCAGTGTCCTCCAGCCACTTTGATCGAAAGCGGCTCATCTTCCATGGTCGTATCTGGTGTCATACCGCTTTCAAGCCCCGCCAGGTACACGAATAATTTAAAAGCCGATCCTGGCTGGCGTTCTGACTGGGTTGCACGGTTATACTGGCTTTCTGCATAGCTGCGTCCGCCAATCATAACCCTGAGCGCGCCATCGGGTGACATGGCGACCATAGAGGCTTGCGAGGCATTCATTTTTTCACCACTTTTATCCATAACCTCATTCATGGATTTTTCTGCCATTGCCTGCCAGTCTGGTCTTAAGCTTGTTATTACAACAAGATCATCATCAACATTTCCAATATATTCTGGAAGCTGGTCAGCTATCCAGTCGGCAAAATAAAAAGTGCTTTGTGAATTTGGTTTTTTGCCTTTCATCACTGTTTCCAAGTCCTTGCGTGCCTTGTCTGATTGCACCTTGGTCAGGTAACCGGCATCTTCCATATTGACTAAAATCTGGTCAGCACGTTTGCGTGAAAGTGCTGGGTTACTGGTCGGCGCGTAGCGGGAAGGGGCCTTTAGCAAACCAGCCATGATAGCTGACTCCGCAAGGTTAAGTTCGCGCGCTGACTTATCGAAGTAACGCCGTGATGCTGCATCAACACCATAGCTCCCAGCACCGAGATATACGCGGTTTAAATAAATACTTAGTATCTCTTTTTTGGAAAAACGGCGCTCCAGTTTGAATGCCAGCAGCATTTCCTTGAGTTTTCGGATAAGGGTGCGGTCAGGCGTCAGGAATACGTTTTTAGCTACCTGCTGGGTGATAGTACTGCCGCCCTGCACAACGTGCCGCGCCTTTATATTGGCAAATGTTGCGCGTGCAAGTCCCAGCGGGTCTACTCCGAAATGGCGGTAAAAATTACGGTCTTCAGTGGCGACCACTGCATCTACCAGATTCTTTGGGAATTCGTCAAAATTTATATAATCGCCGTAAATATCGCCAAAGCTGCCTATTATCTGACCATCCTCAGATTTTATAAGCACGCTTTGAACTTTCGTTACTTTATTAAGGTCATCTATATTTGGAAGTGTAAGGGTAAGTATGCCAAGTAACAATAATACTATGACCGTCCCATATATTATAGCTTTTTTGATTAAGCGCTTGCACCATGGCCACAAGCCATGATTTTTGGCCTTATGTGCAGCGCGATATGAGGGGTAATGCGGGGAAGTTTTTGTTTTGGCTGGCTTGCTGTTATTATTATTTGCTCCAGTCTTCTTGTTGCTTTTTTTTCGCTTTTTTTTTGGAAATAATTTGCGGGTTATGGATTTAAAATTCATGGCTAATGCTGCCCCGCATTATTTTTCCTGAGCATATAAATAAGCTTTTTTACAGCAAGTTTTCCCAACTGCTGCCGTGGTAATTCGCGTGCGCCGATAACCGAAACTTCCTTAAGGGTTACAGGATCAAAGGCAGTAGCCTTTACCGAATTTCCTATCACTATATATTCCACGATATACCCGTCTTCGCTGATATTTTTGCCATTGGGAGGTGTCACAATTCTATATCGCTGTGCAAGCGGGTTTCGGGGCGTTTTTTCATCTTCACGCGGGTTATCTGCATCGCTGATTTTTCAACTACAATGCAGTCGAATCCGTAAAGTTCATGGCTTTCTCCCACTTCAGGTATTTCCTGTGCTTCGTAGATAAGAAGTCCGGCGATGGTCGAGGCGTTGTCATCGGGCAGGTTCCAGCTTAAATGCCTGTTTAAATCCCGCAACGTCACGCTGCCGCTTATAATATAGGTGTTATCATCAACTTTCTGGATATCATTTTCAATTTCATCATGCTCATCGTCAATATCACCAACGATTTCTTCGATTATATCCTCAAGAGTAACCACGCCCTGCCACGCTCCATATTCATCAACAACGAAAGCAAAATGCTGGCGCTTGTTGCGGAATGCCAGCAATTGGTCGCGAAGGCTTGTAGTTTCAGGTATGAACCATGGTTTCGTGCAGATTGCTAATATAGCTTCAGTTGTAAGCGCGCCTTTTTGCTCACGCATGATTTTAATAAGGTTTTTTACGTGCAGAAGCCCGATTATATTATCCGGTTCCCCGCGCCATAGCGGTATGCGGCTGTGCATGGTGGAAACCGCCATCTTAACCAGCTCTTCAGCTGACAGATCAGCATCAAGCGTTTCAACTTCGGTACGGTGTACCATTATATTTTCCACCTCAATATCATTCAGGTCAAGGATACTTCCCAGCATATCGCGGTCCTGCTTTATCATTTTGCCTTCGCGGTGGTGCAGTTCAATTGTTCCGCGTATCACATCGGTTGCAGAAATAAGTGTGTTGGATTTGGTAATATCCACACCGAATATGCGAAGTATGATACGGATTAAAAACTGTATGCTGTAAGTAATGGGCTGGAATAGCTTAACTAACAGGGAAAGGGCAGGGGCGAAGGCGAGGGATACACGCTCGGCATTCTGTATCGCATAAGTTTTTGGCAGTACTTCGCTGAAAATAACAACGAGCAAGGTCATTACCAATGTTACAAGCACCAGCCCGTTCTCATTACCGAACAGGCGTATGGAAAGTGTGGTAGCGATTGCGGAAGCGGCTATATTGACCGCATTATTGCCAAGCAATACGGTTCCGATCATGGCTTCCTTTTCTTTACGCAGGCGGCTTACTATCTGGGCGCGTTTATTGCCATCCATAACCAATTGGTAAATACGTGCGCGGGAAACGGCAGTAAGTGCTGTTTCTGCCGCCGAGAAAAAGGCTGAGATAAGCAGGAACAGAAAAATAGTCAGTCCGTAAAAGATAATATCGTTATCCATAGATATGTTCATATTATAAATTGCAGGTTTCGACAAGTGTTTGCCGAATAATTCCGGCATCTACGTTATTTTCTATGAATGCTTTGCCGATTCCATGTGTCATTATGAAAGTAAGCTTTCCGCCGGTTGCTTTTTTATCGCGGGTGAAATGTTCCATGAGTGCGGAGGTATCCCATTCTTTGCGTATATCCAGCGGTGAAACAGGCAAACCAACTGACTGTAGGTGGGCTTTGGCACGCTGTAAATCTTCTTTAGGGCAGATTCCTATTTTTACCGAAGCGGCAAAAGCCATAACCATGCCGATTGCAACGGCTTCCCCGTGCAGCAGTGTATCACTATATCCGGTTTCAGCTTCCAGCGCATGCCCGAAAGTATGCCCAAAATTAAGTAATGCACGGATATTTTGCTCTTTTTCATCAGCAGCGACAATGTCTGCCTTGGCCTTGCAGCTTTTTAAAATAGCCTGTGTTTGCAATTCACTATTTCCTGCCAGCATTGCAGTAGCATTTTTCTCCAGCCATGCGAAAAAAACTGGGTCATTTATAAATCCGTATTTAACCACTTCAGCATATCCCGCAAGCATTTCGCGCTTAGGAAGGCTGGAAAGAGTTGCTACATCCGTAAGCACCAAAACAGGCTGGTGGAAGCTTCCAATAAGATTCTTTCCTAATTGTGAATTTATACCGGTTTTTCCGCCAACAGAGCTGTCTACCTGCGAAAGCAATGTGGTTGGTATCTGGATAAAATTCACCCCGCGCAACAAAACGCTTGCAGCGAAGCCGGTAATATCGCCAACGACTCCGCCACCAAGGGCAATTAGAACCGTACTGCGGTCAGGTTTCTGTTCAAGTAGATTTTCTATAAGCCTGGCAAAATTATCCAGGCTTTTCGTCGCCTCACCTGCAGGTAAAACGAGGGAACGCGAGCGTATACCGGCATCTTCCAGTGAGTTGGTAAGACGATGCAGGTATAATTTCGATACATTGCTGTCGCTTATGATAATTACGTTTTTGCCTTTAAGCAGCGGCGCTATATATTCCCCGGCGCGTGCCAGCAGGCGTTCGCCGATTACTATATCATATCCCCGCTTATCAAGGCTTACATGAAGTTTCTGTATCTCAGGCATCTTTTTTCTGCCATTGTTTAAGTGCTGACACAATATCCTCCACCACTGATTCATGCGGGCCGTAATTGCTGTCAATGGTAATGTCAGCCTGTGCGTAAATATGGTAGCGCTCATCAATAAGTTTTTTTAGTATCTCGCTCTTGTCACCAGTTTTAAGTAATGGGCGGTTATCGCGCCGCGACACTCGCTCAAGAAGCACAGGCAGATCGGCTTTCAGCCATACAGAAGTTGCTTTCTGGGCTATGGCTTCACGGATTGCAGGCTGGATGAATGCGCCGCCGCCTGTTGCAACTATGCAAGGTGCGCCGGTCATCAGCCGCAAAATAACCCTTTGCTCAAGATCACGGAAAATAGATTCGCCGTATCCCTCAAAAATATCCGATATGCTGCAGCCAGCAGCCTCGATTATTTCGGCGTCAGAATCAATAAATGGTACGGAAAGTGCATTTGCCAGCCTGCGCCCTATAGTTGATTTACCAGCTCCCATTAACCCAACCAGCACCACGGGCTGTGAGATGATATTTTGTTCGCTATTGGCGTGTATGTGGTTTTCAGGCATTTCTTTTTTATAAAAACATTATTATTTCCTATCATAATTAAAGGAAATAAGAAATAATGCAACAGAAGCAAACGTGATTTTTAAAATGGTGAGACCAGTCGCAATAGTAAAAACCAATAAGGAGGACGAGAAGCTCGTAGAGCAGTTCCTCGAAATGATGGTGGCTGAACGGGTTGTTTCGCCTGATACTGTGGCGGCTTATAAGCGGGATTTGAACGGGTTTTTAGGTTATTGCCATGAAAACGCTGAAACTATTGATAAAATTTCCACCCGCAGAATAGAGGATTTCCTATCTTCCTTAAGCCAGTCGGGTATAAGTGCACCTACTATCGCCCGCAAGCTTTCTGTGCTCCGCCAGATTTTTGCGTTTTTATATAGCGAGAAACACCGCGCCGATGATCCGGCGGTTACTATAGATTCTCCTAAAATCCCTAAGCGGCTGCCTGCTGTTCTTGCCCAGCAGGATATACTCCTTCTTTTAGAGGCGGCCCGTCAGGATAATTCAGCCAAGGGGCTTCGCCTGCAGGCTATGCTTGAGCTTATGTATGGGGCTGGGCTACGCGTTTCTGAGTTGGTAAGCCTTAAGCTTTCAGCTCTACAGATACGTGAAGGTAAAACCAGTGTTGCGGTGGATTTTGTGATAGTGCGCGGCAAAGGCAATAAAGAGCGCATGGTTCCATTGCATGATAAAGCGCGTATTGCGCTTTCGCGCTATCTTGATGTCCGCAATGAATTTTTAGGCAGCCAGAAAACCTCCTTATGGCTGTTTCCATACCACCGTGCAGTTGGCTATATAACCCGCCAGCAATTCGGTGTAATGCTGAAGGAGCTGGCAGTAAAAGCTAATATCGATCCGCAGAAGTTTTCACCGCATACGCTGCGCCATTCTTTTGCTACCCACCTGCTAGAGGGCGGAGCTGATCTCAGGGTGATACAGGAGTTGTTAGGCCATTCCGATATTTCCACCACCCAGATATATACCCATGTCGCTGGCAGCCGTTTGAACAAGCTGGTTGCAGAGCATCATCCCCTTTCTCGCGAAAAAAATACGCAGCCTAAGAAAAAATCCTCATAATACAATATTTAAGTATTTGCTTTATCCCTTGTTTGCTTAATAGAAAAAAGTTATTACAATATGATATTGTAATTATAAATATGATACATTTGTTCCATGCGAAATTCCTGGGTCCAGCCCTCCTTATCACGTGATTTTAAACTGCTTGCAGCAGCGGTTTTATTCGTGCTGGTGCTAATTTCCGGCTGGGTAACATACCGAACCTATAACCGCCAGTCTGAGCGTATAACCAATGATCTTGAAAAAGAAGCGGTACGCATAGAAAATACTATTTCCAATGAAATGGGTGATGCAAGTTACATGCTTGCTTCTCTTGGACGGCAGATAGTTATCGATCCAAACCGTGATTATACAAGGCTTGCCCAGGCACTAAAATCCTTCGACAATAAGAGCCATATTTACAGTATCTTTTCATGGACGGACACCGATAAAAAACTGGTAATAAGCAGTAATAAAGGGGTTCTTAAGGAGCCAGTCGATATATCGGACAGGGATTTTATACAGCAGGCGGCAGTCGATTCATGGAAAATGCATATCGGCAGGCCAATTGAGGGCAGGGTTTCTGGCCGTTGGGTCATCCCGGTTGCTATGGGGATAACTGATTATACAGGTAAGTTCATTGGTATTATTGCGCTCAGTATAGATATAGGTGTTTTAACCGATAAAATAAGAAGCCTGGTAAAACGTGACGGTATAAGCTTTGCTGTAGTCAGCAAAGACCTGGTTGCACTTACTGAAGTTTCTGACAGCAAAAATTTTATAGGTGATAATTTTCCAGCTAAAAAGCTGGTCGATGTTGATTTTGACAAGAACCCCAGCGGGCTCATATCTAAAGGCAGTATTCTGTGGGGAACAGGAATATATGCCTATTACCGTGTATCGGAGAATTACCCATATATAGTTATGATGGGTTATGATGCTAATTACAGTGATGAAACGGTACGTGCTTTGCTGTGGGCGCGTCTGCTTATGATACTTGCGGTTGCTATCTTCCTTATGCTGTTCCTGTGGATTGTGCGTGTACGGGTCATTAAGCCGGTTCTGGATATGACCGAGCTTGTTGCTTCAATAACCCGCGGGGAAAAATTTGTACCGCTACCAAAGAATGGCCCGGTTGAAATTGAAGCTCTGGCAACGCAGGTGCATCAGGTAAGCCTTTATATTGAAGAGAATAAACGGATAGAGAACGAGCTACGCAATAAAATGTTCCTGCTTAAGAAGGCTAAGGAAAATGCAGAGCTTAACATGAACAGCAAATCAGAATTCCTTGCATATATTGTGCAGGAAATGCGCCTTCCGGTTAATAATATAATAGGCTTTGCCCAAGTGCTTAAAGACCAGATATATGGCGCGATTGATAACCGCAAATACCGCCAGTACTCATCCGATATTTTTACCATAGGAAACCAATTGATCGGTAAAATTCAGGATATAATTATACATGCTAAATCTGAGCTTGGTTATATTGATCTGCAGGAAAAACCGCTCGATATAACCAATACGATAAATGCCGTCCTGCGCCAGCTAAGTGATAAGCTTGAAACAAATAAAACCACAG
The DNA here is from genome assembly GCA_963205195.1 of Pseudomonadota bacterium. Classification (GTDB taxonomy): domain Bacteria; phylum Pseudomonadota; class Alphaproteobacteria; order Rickettsiales; family SXRF01; genus SXRF01. Next base: position 29,295 of record CAUJHR010000012.1, read on the forward strand.
TGAAAACCAAGGCACATGAGCCTCTTCCCCATCTCCTCGCAGATGAATTCCGCTTGCAGCAGATAATAACCAACCTGTTGCTTATAATAATAGAGTCGGCGCCTGAAGGTAACTCCATTACTATTGAATCTAAGGTTATTCATGAACAAAAGGGACGCCAGTTCTTCGTGTTTACCATGGAAAATATGAAAGCAGAGCCTGTAACCCAGGAGAAGCTTGCGCTGTTAGCTGAAAAATTATTTATGCAGGCAGCTTATAATGAATCAGGTAGTTTTGTGACTCCGGCTATGGAACCAATAGATTTGCGCCTTGAGCTTGCGAAAGTGCTTATACAACTGCACGGTGGTGCTTTGTATTCGGAGCCAGCAGATGGTGAGATACATAGTCACATAATATTTTTTCCGTCTTCGCGAATAGTAATCGAAGAAAAATCTAAATAATTCAGGAAAATTTTATTTTGCCAAACCAGGATTTTACTTTCTGCTTTGCTTTTTCAAATTTCATTACTTCTTCAATACGCCTGTCTAAGAACTGCCAGGTAGCATCGTTGCCGGGGCTATTATCGTCCAGCCACATACGGAGTGTTGCACTGTAAATAGCTGCCAGTGTAAGGCGTTTGCTGTAGAAGTTAAAATCAGTGGAATTATCCCCTATTGCATACCAGATATTATCAACCGTTCCATAAAGCGCTTTCAAGCCGCGATGGGCATATAATGGAATGGAGTGCATGGCAACCGCACGCCGTACAGCTTCGCGGTTATTGTTTTGCAGCTCAAGCCGCAGGCGAACTGCACTGGTTATACGCTGGCGGATTTTCATATTATCCAAATGGTAATTGGAAAGTGCTTCAATCATTTGCTGGTCGCACAATCTCGAATAGGCGTCTACAGCATCTATTGCACCACCAGAAAAAACGCGCACCACATCGGTTTTTTTATAGCCGCCTGCGATTGCTGCTTGCCCAAGAGTTTTCATGGTCCAGCCGTCAAACGGCACAAGTGGCAGGGCGTTGGTTATAATATCGAGGGAAGCTTTAGCCTTATCCATTTTCCAGTTCTAGCTGTTTTATATTATCATCTTTTCTGCTTGCGACCATACGGATACATTCGCGGGGCAGGGTGATGGAAACAGTAGTACCTATACCATTGCTGCTGGTAATTTCAACAGTTCCGCCATGCAGGGCAATAAATTCCTTAGTGAGGGCCAGCCCGATGCCAATATGGTGGTTGTTTTTTGCAGTCCAGCAATTATCCTGCTGCAGGGATTCACGTATATCATGGCATTTAAGGTCATTAATGCCGACCCCGTCATCATGCACGGAAAGCCTTATGCCGTTTTTACCATTACGGTTTATCTCTATTGTCACTTCACCGCCTGCATTATTAAATTTAATTGCATTTGCAACAAGGTGGCCAAGGATATGCTGTATCTTGATACGGTCGATAAACAGAAGCGCGTTGCCGCGTGGTACATAAGAAAGCGAAACTTTAGCATCCTGTGCATGATGCAGCTGAGCATTGATCACGTGGTTTATAAGATCGTTCACGTAAATTTCTTCACAATTAAGCGTTACGCGTCCCGCATCAATATTGGCAATTTCCAGCAGGTCTTCTATCTTGGCAAGCAGGTCGTGCCCGCTTTCCTGTATATGGCGGATATAGCCATTATATTGCTGGTTTTCGATCTTTCCGAACACGCCCCTTTCCATGATCTGCGAAAAGCCGATAACCGCATTTAACGGGGTGCGTAGCTCATGGCTCATATTGGCAAGGAATTCCGAACGTGCACGCAGTGCAAGTTCGGCTTCAAGTCTTGCTTTTTGCAAGGTGCTTTGCGTCTGCATATGTTCATGTATGTTTTCGATCAGGCAGATATAATGTTCTGGCTTATTATGCAATGTGAACTGGTACCAGTAATATTTCCCGTCGCCATGCTGCATTTTAAGGCGCAGCACCTGTGCCGGTGCTGTTTCCGCTGCCACACCCATAGGTCTTAGTGTGTTTTTGAGGCGTTCACGGAAATCAGGATGTATGAGGTTAAGAAACGCACCATCAAGCGCGGCATCGGTTCTATGGCCTGTAAGCCTTTCAAAATTTCTTGAAAGATAAGTGCAGTTCCCAGGCATAGTAAAAAGCGCAAGTATCTGGGTACCATATTCAGTTAAATATTTGTATTTTTCTTCGGCATATTTATCTTTGGCCGCACCTGTACTTATGGTTGAATTTCCTTGCTGGTCTTTCAGCAGATATGTGCATTCATCTAATAAGTTATTGGCTTTCTCTAGCAGGGCAATGTCTGCCTCGCAGGAAGTAAGCCTATGTAGTTCATTATAAAGGGAAATCACCTGGCTTATATTATTAGCGGCTATATCCTTTATTTCCGATGAATCCTTATTTCCCAATATGATAGCTAGTGGTGACTCAGGGGGCTGCCCAGGTGATGGCTGTTGTTCATTGGCTTTGTCGCCCGAAGGCATGGAACGGAACTGTGAATGTAACACCCTGTTTTTGCCTCTTTTTTTTGCTTTTTCTCCCGTGAAAAAGCATTGATGAAACAATTTTTGTAAGCCATTTATATAAAATTTTAGGTATTATTTACAAAATATTCACCATTATGCCACTACTATATATAGTGGTTTACAAAAAAAGCTGCATTAAACTTGGTATTGTTGCATTAAAGCAACAAAGTTTGAAGATTTGATTAAAATTGTGGTTATTTGGTCGCTAATAAATTAGAAAGTTTGCCATCTTTTTCTAGTGCGTATAGGTCGTCACAACCACCCACATGGGTGCTGCCTATAAATATCTGCGGGACAGTTTTCCGCCCGCCCGATTTGCTTATCATTTCCTGCTGCAATTTTTCGCTGTTGGTGATGTCGATTTCTTCAAAGTCATTTACTCCTTTACGATTAAGAAGCGATTTGGCCTTAGTGCAGTAGGGGCAGTAATCTTTGGTGTAAATTGTGACGTTGGACATAAAATACCTCTATCTTTATAAGAGGGAATTCTAGCATGATTTTTGAGTTTTGTCCATCAGCTCCGCCATTGCCCACTTCGCCATTTCAGAGATAATTGGTGATTCAGCCAGTGTTAAATTTTGTGTTATCGGCAGAAGCTCGGCATCTTCACTGTTGCCAATAGCAACCAGCACATTGCGAATAAAGCGCTCGTGCCCTATACGCTTTACCGGTGATTTCCTGAACATTTCCCGGAATTCGGCATCATTTAGCGCAGCAAGTTCCTTAAGTAATGGTGATCTTATATTTTTACGCGGGTGGTAAGCGTTCTCGCTCGCGGCCTTTGCAAATTTATTCCACGGGCAAACGGCAAGGCAATCATCGCAGCCATATATACGGTTGCCTATAGCCTTACGAAATTCCAGCGGTATCTGCCCTTTGTTTTCAATTGTCAGGTAGGAGATGCATTTGCGCGCATCTATTTTTCGTGGCCCGTCAAAAGCGCTGGTAGGGCATATATCGATACATTTGCTGCAACTCCCGCAGCTATCCGCTGTTGGCTCATCCGGCTCTATTTCCAGCGTGGTAAATATAGCCCCTAAAAAAAGCCACGAGCCGAATTCGCGGCTAACCACGCATGTATGCTTGCCCTGCCAGCCAAGCCCGGCACTCTGCGCGAGTGGTTTTTCCATCACCGGTGCTGTATCGACAAAAACCTTTACTTCACATCCATATTTCTGTGCCATCCAGCGCGCGATCTGCTTCAGCTTCTTCTTTATTATATCGTGATAATCTTCATTCTGAGCATAGCAGGAAATATTACCGGAGCTTTTCTTCGCCAGTTTTTCCATCGGGTTATGATCCGGTGCGTAATTATGGCCAAGCATAATGACTGATCTGGCTTCCGGCCATAAATTCGCTGGCGATGAGCGCCACGTAGCTTTTTCCTGCAGCCAGCCCATTTCCCCATGGTAATTATTTGCTAAAAACCCGCTTAAATTCTGCCCGGTTTCCGGCGGCAGCGAGGCGCGGCAGAAACCGGCAGTGTCAAAACCCGCCTCCAATGCCTTGTTGCAAATAAGTTGTTTAATAGTATAATCCACTCTTGCCTGCAAACTTCGCCAAAAACCAATTGTAATAGCCAGAAAACTGTTTATAAACAGTCCCAGTAACATAATCCAACCTTACCAGCAAAGATAGAATAATATGGATCAGGTAGTTGAGCAGTATTTCCCTATTTTGGTTTTTGTCGGCATTGCCGTGGCCCTCGCGCTTATCATGATATTCGCACCCATGGTTGTTGGCAGGCAGAAACCGGATGCCCAGAAGGTATCGCCCTATGAGTGCGGGTTTGAATCGTTCGGTGATGCCAGGGGCAAGTTCGATGTCCGCTTTTACCTTGTAGCAATATTATTCATTATTTTTGACCTTGAAGTAGCGTTTTTATTCCCTTGGGCGATTTCGCTTAAGATGGTCGGGGTTGCAGGTTTCTGGTCAATGATGGCATTTCTTGCGGTGCTTACAATCGGATTTATTTATGAATGGAAAAAAGGCGCACTCGAATGGGAGTAGAACCAGCGATCACAGCTAATATGGGGCAGGCCCTTGTAAGTCAGGATGACCTGCTTAATAATGTTATGGAAGAGTATAACGATAAGGGCTTTGTCGTTACAAATTTTGATAAGCTGGCTAATTGGGCGCGTGCCGGCAGCCTATGGCCAATGACTTTTGGGCTTGCCTGCTGTGCGGTGGAAATGATGCAGGCCGCCGCTTCGCGCTATGATATGGATCATCTTGGTGTTGTATTCCGCCCCAGCCCAAGGCAGGCGGATGTTATGATTGTTGCTGGTACGCTTTGCAACAAGATGGCTCCGGCTCTTCGCAAGGTTTATGACCAGATGGCTGAGCCAAGATATGTAATCTCTATGGGCAGCTGCGCCAATGGCGGAGGATATTACCATTATTCCTATTCGGTTGTTCGCGGTTGTGACCGTATAGTCCCTGTCGATGTTTATGTCCCCGGCTGCCCGCCAACTGCCGAGGCGCTGATGTATGGTATATTGCAGCTTCAGAAAAAAATACGCCGTACCGGGAGTATTATAAGGTGAGCACGGAGCTGCCGCTGGGAAAAGATTTTTACATGCTGCGCCACGCCCAGACAGAAGATAATGTGAACAAGCTGGTAAGTGGCAGCGCAAGCTCTACTAACTTGACTGAAGAGGGTAAAAAACAGGCGCTTGATGTGCAGCATATTATTTGCAATTTAGTTCCTGGAACGGACCTTGTTATAAATAGGGTTATAACCAGTGAAATGCAGCGTACTAAAGATACTGCCAGGCTTATATGCGGTTGCAAAACCCTTGAGCATCTGAATATAAGCTCCGATAGCGGCCTTAATGAGAGGGCATATGGTGCAGCAGAAGGCATGCAGGATAAAGAGCGCAATGAGCTGAAAAAAAGCGGCGCACTTATAGCAGGTGAAGAAAGCAAGGAATCTGTCAGCAGGCGCACTTTGCAGGCTATTGTAAGGAATTTGGAAGGCAGAAATGGTGTTCCTTTATTCATAAGTCACGGCGGCAATATCCGGCGTGTTATAGAAAATATCCTTGGTGTGGATTTTGTGGATAAAACATCGGAATATATTGCTAACTGCACTTTGTATGAATTTCTTTCTGCGGGTATACAAGGGCAGGCTGGCAAGGTTAATGTGATTTCTTTAGGTGAAAATAAAAAGATACATCGCCGAGTTTTTGGCGATAAATTATTAGGAAGCAATTTATGATGTTTGAGCAAAACTTTTTAGAAAAATTTTCCGCAAGCGAAGAAACCATATCCGGCCAGCAGGTGGTTACGGTAGGTATCTCCAACCTGGTTTCCTTAATGGATACACTTCGCGATGAATGTGGTTTTGTCCAGCTGGTGGAAATTGCCGGTGTTGATTATCCTGAAAGGCCGCAGCGTTTTGAGGTTATATACATGCTTCTTAACCTTAAGAGAAATATTCGCCTGCGTGTGCGCGTTGTTACTGATGAAAAAACTCCTGTGCCTTCGGTGGCTGCGCTTTATTCGTCGGCTGGCTGGTTCGAGCGCGAGGCGTGGGATATGTATGGGATCTTATTCTCAGATAACCCGGACCTGCGCCGTATCCTTACCGATTACGGCTTTGAAGGCCATCCGCAGCGTAAGGATTTCCCGCTGACCGGCTATGTCGAGCTGCGTTACGACAGTGAACAGAAGAGGGTTGTATATGAACCTGTAAAGCTCAACCAGGCATACCGTAATTTCGATTATCTAAGCCCATGGGAGGGCATGGATTATGTCCTGCCCGGCGATGAAAAGGCGGCGGGTTCAAAATAAAATGGCTAAAAAAAACAAATCAAAACCCAAGCCTAGGCCAGCATATGTAATAAGGCCTGCTCGCCTTGAAGATTTTGAGGAAATATATGATATTTTCTGCAAAGTCCTGACCGAGGGTAAAACCTATTCCTACACTCTTGCGGAAATGACTCCGGAGCGCTCGCTGGCTTACTGGATGTCAGCTCCTGGGACTTACTGCATGGTTGCTGATATAGATGGCAAGGTCGCAGGCGTTTCAGCTGTAAGGCCGCACCGCACCGGACGGGCGCATCATGTCGCCAATGCTTCTTTTATCGTCCATCCAGATTACCGGAAGATGGGAATTGCAAAAGATATGGGCAGGACAGCGCTGAAATATGCAAAAAAACAGGGCTATCTGGCCATGCAGTTCAATTTTGTGGTAAGCGCTAATAAGGTTGCGGTAGACCTGTGGCAGTCATTGGGCTTCAAGATAGTCGGTACTCTGCCTAAAGGTTTTGACCATGCCACTAAGGGATTGGTCGATGTTTACATCATGCACCAGTTTTTATAGTTGAAAGCAGGTTTGCCGATATATAGATTAGCTTGAAAAAATAATAACTAACTAATATACCTATACCAACATCCACACTCAATCACCGCACTATGACCGAAACAGCAGATAAAAAGAACATAACCATCAATTTTGGGCCGCAGCATCCGGCGGCGCATGGTGTTCTGCGCCTTGTGCTTGAAATGGACGGCGAGGTTATCGAGCGTGCCGACCCGCATATAGGCCTTCTGCACCGTGGAACCGAAAAGCTTATTGAGCATAAAACCTACCTGCAGGCGCTGCCTTATTTTGACCGGCTCGATTATGTATCTCCAATGGCGCAGGAGCATTGCTACTCGCTTGCGGTGGAAAAGCTGCTTGGTTGTGAGGTTCCTTTGCGCGCTCAATACATACGCGTTATGTTCTGTGAGCTTACAAGGATATTAAACCATATTCTTAACATCACGACGCAAGCTCTTGATGTTGGAGCAATGACGCCGCTTTTATGGCTGTTCGAAGAGCGCGAAAAAATATTGGAATTTTATGAGCGCGCATCGGGTGCTCGTTTCCATTCTGCTTACATACGTCCTGGCGGGGTGCATCAGGATATACCTGCGGGGTTGTTGGAGGATGTGTTCAAATTCAGTGAAAATTTTACTAAATATATTGATGATGTGGACGACCTTCTGACTGAAAACCGGATTTTCAAGCAAAGGCTTGTAGATATTGGTATCGTATCGGCAAAGGATGCCTTCGATTGGGGTTTTTCAGGAGCAATGCTTCGCGGCTCCGGCGTTGCGTGGGATCTTCGTAAGGCGCAGCCTTATGATGTTTATGACAGGTTGGAATTTGATATACCAATAGGTAAGAATGGCGATTGCTATGACCGTTATCTCGTCCGTATGGAGGAGATGCGCCAGTCGCTTAAGCTGGTTAAGCAATGTGTCCAGCAAATGCCAGAAGGCCCTGTTGTTACTGGTGACCCGAAAATTGCGCCGCCAAAGCGTGCACTTATGAAGCAATCCATGGAAGCGCTTATACATCATTTCAAGCTCTACAGCGAAGGTTATCACGTGCCAAACGGGGAAGCTTACGTAGCAGTGGAGGCTCCAAAAGGTGAGTTCGGTGTATATTTGGTTGCGGACGGGACCAATAAACCATATCGTTGCAAAATCAAAGCTCCAGGTTTTGCTCATCTTCAGGCTCTTGAATTTATGTGTAAAGGGCATATGCTTGCCGATGTGGTGGCAATTATTGGCACTATGGATATTGTATTTGGTGAGATTGACCGATGAAAAAATATGGTATGAAGAAAGCTATATTATTTTTAGCGCTTTTTGCGTTTCCTTTATCCCAGGCTCAGGCGCAGGCTCCGGCGCCCCAGGTTAGTATAGAGAGGCAGCCGACCAGCAGCCTTGATGTTTTTCCAAAGCTTCCGCCATCTACTTTCTGCACTAAAGAAAATTTGATCGGGATGTGGAAATTGCTGATGGTATATGAAGTGCCGTCGGGACATGAGATCAAAGTTTATACATATAATCCGCTGCAGTTTTATGTATTCAATTCTGACAGCCGCTATGGGCGTTATGAAAGCGTTTTACATGCCATAACTTTGTCAGATGTAAAGAAGATAGCGTTATCACAGATAAGCAATACCCAGCAATATACCTTAAACCAGAGTGGAATATTGTATTTCTATAAAGACCGGATTGCTGTTGATAGTATGGCCTGTTTTATTGTTGCAGGTAATTCCGGGCCATTCCTTTCCGGGCAATTATTATTAATGCCGCCTAAAAAATCCACTCGTGGCCGTATGGTAAAGGTTTACCAGAAAATGTTCCCTGAATTTGAATCCCAGCAGCCGCCTGTTAATCTTCCCGCCAAAGCAGAATAATTAGATATGAGCAATAAATACCATTATAGACCAGAAATTGAGCCGCAAAGCTTCGAGTTTACACCGGAAAATTTCCAAAAAGCGCAGGAGATTGTAAATAAATATCCCAAGGGTAGGCAGCAAAGCGCGGTAATGCCATTGCTGGCGCTGGCGCAAAAACAGAATGACAACTGGATTCCAAAAATCGCTATGGATTATATTGCTGCAATGCTTGGTATGCCGCCTGTAAAAGTTTACGAAGTGGCAAGCTTCTATACAATGTATAATCTTGAGCCGGTGGGCAGGCATCTGGTAGAAATTTGTACTACAACCCCATGCTGGCTTCGTGGTTCTGCTGAAATAGCAGATGCGTGCGAAAAGCGTCTGGGGATCGGGATCGGCGAAACTACTGCTGATGGCCAGTTCACATTGCGCGAGGTTGAATGTCTTGGTGCCTGCGTGAATGCGCCTATGTGCCAGGTAACAAGTTTTGGCGGTGATGCTAGTTATTATGAGGACTTATCCACAGAGTCAGTCGTCCGACTTATAGATTCTCTTGCCAAGGGAGAAAACCCAAAGCCCGGTCCGCAGAATGGGCGCAAGTCCAGTGAACCCAAAAATGATTCGGCGGGGTCGTAATGATAAAAACTGAAGACAGGATTTTTACCAACCTCTATGGTTTTGACGACTGGAAACTGGCGGGTGCGCGTGCACGTGGCGATTGGGACAATACTAAATCCATCCTTGCCAAAGGTGAGGATGCAATCATTGAAGAAGTAAAGGCATCCGGCCTGCGCGGGCGTGGTGGGGCTGGGTTCCCAACAGGCGTTAAATGGTCATTCATGCCCAAGAAATCCGACGGGCGTCCATCCTATCTGGTGGTTAATGCCGACGAGGGAGAGCCGGGAACCTGCAAAGACCGTGACATGATGCGTCACGAGCCGCACAAACTTATTGAAGGCTGCCTCATTGCCTGTTTTGCCATGCGCGCTGTTGCTGCATATATTTATATCCGCGGTGAATTCCGCGAAGAGGCTGACCGCCTTGAATATGCGATAGGCGAAGCATATGCAGCTGGCCTTATCGGTAAGAATGCCTGCGGGAGCGGCGTTGATATTGATGTATTCGTCCATCGCGGCGCAGGTGCATATATCTGCGGTGAAGAAATGGCTCTCATTGAGTCGCTCGAAGGGAAAAAAGGCCAGCCACGCTTAAAGCCGCCTTTCCCTGCGGCAATGGGGCTTTGGGGTTGCCCGACCACTGTTAATAACGTGGAATCCATAGCGGTAGTGCCTACGATTTTACGCCGCAGCGCGGCATGGTTCGCAGGAATTGGCCGCCCAAATAATGTCGGCACAAAAGTATTCTGTATTTCAGGGCATGTTAATAAGCCATGCAACGTGGAAGAAGAAATGGGCATCCCACTTAAGGAGCTTATTGAAAAACATGCAGGCGGAGTGCGCGGCGGCTGGGATAACCTGCTTGCGATAATTCCTGGCGGTTCTTCAGTCCCGCTGCTTCCAAAAGATATTTGCGACACGGTGCTCATGGATTTTGACAGCCTGAAAGCCGTAAGGTCAGGCCTCGGCACCGCTGCTGTGATTGTGATGGATAAATCGACTGATGTGGTAAAGGCTATTGCACGGCTTTCGAAATTCTACACTCATGAATCTTGCGGCCAATGCACACCCTGCCGTGAAGGAACCGGTTGGCTGTGGAGGATGATGGAGCGCATGGTCGATGGCCGCGCCAATGTTTCCGATATTGATCTGATGCTTGACGTTGCCGGGCGCATCGAAGGCCACACTATATGCGCGCTAGGCGATGCCGCCGCCTGGCCGGTGCAGGGGCTTGTGCGTCATTTCCGCCCGGAAATAGAACGCCGAATCGCCGAATTTTCGCGGAGGGCAGCGTGATATCTGATCTTGTCATTCCCGCGAAGGCGGGAATCCAGCTTGCTTGTGTGCTGAAAAAAATTATATCGCGGCCATGCCGCTTCAACTTGATTCCCGCCTTCGCGGGAATGACAAATTTGTGGGATATTGGTAATGCCTAAACTAACGATTGATGGACAGGAAATAGAAGTTGAAAACGGCACGGTACTTATTCAGGCGGCGGAGCGTCTGGGCATTGAGATACCGCGTTTTTGCTACCATGAGCGGCTGGCCATTGCAGGTAATTGCCGCATGTGCCTCGTTGAAGTTGCGCCGGGGCCGCCAAAGCCGCAGGCAAGCTGTGCTCTTCCCTGCGCTGATGGGATGGTGGTAAAAACCAATTCGCCTATGGTAAAAAAAGCCCGTGAAGGGGTTATGGAATTCCTGCTCATCAACCACCCTTTGGATTGCCCGATATGTGACCAGGGCGGCGAGTGCGACCTGCAGGACCAGGCAATGGCTTATGGCTCCGGCATCAGCCGTTATAGCGAGCATAAGCGTGGTGTTGAAAATAAATATATGGGACCTATTGTAAAAACCGAGATGACGCGCTGCATCCACTGCACGCGCTATGTTCGTTTTGCCACCGAGATTGCAGGCGTACCGGAGTTGGGCGCGTTTGGCCGTGGCGAGCATATGGAGATCGGGACTTACGTCGAAAAATCGCTTACCTCTGAACTTTCCGGCAACCTTGTCGATCTTTGCCCGGTTGGTGCGCTCACCAGCAGGCCGTATGCTTTTGCAGCCCGCCCATGGGAGCTTACAAAAACGGAAACTATCGACGTACTTGATGCTGTTGGCTCTAACATCCGCGTTGACAGCCGCGGCGAAGCGGTGCTTCGGATTTTACCTCGTGTGAATGAGGATATAAACGAGGAATGGATCTCCGATAAAACCCGCCATGCCTGCGACGGGCTTCGCGTGCAGCGCCTTGACCGTCCATATATTCGCGGTAATGATGGAAAGCTCCATGAAGCAAGCTGGGAAGATGCGTTATCAGTTGTTGCAAAAAAGATGTTGGAATTTACGCCTGCTGAAATTGCGGCATTATCTGGCAACCTTGCTTGCGCTGAAAGTGTTATGGCCCTGCGTGACGTACTCGATAGTTTAGGGGTTGCCAACCGTGATTGCCGCCAGGACGGAGCGATGTTTGAAACCGCAAGCCGTTCAAATTATTTATTCAACACAACAATAGCCGGTATCGAGCAGGCGGATATGATTGTGCTGGTTGGTGCAAACCCGCGCACTGAGGCAGCGCTGCTTAATGCGCGCATACGCAAAACCTACTTAAAGGGCGGCCTTAAAATATATTCGATAGGAAGTGACAGCGATTTTAACTATCCGGTCTATTCTTTCGGGAATGACCCGCGCATACTTTCCGATATTGCACTTGGCACGCACCCATTGGCACAGATGCTGGAGCAGGCAAAAAACCCGGTTATTGTTTTAGGCACCGCTGCTGTTGCACGTCATGACGGAGCGGCAATATTTGCTGCTGCCAGGCAGATCGCAAAAAAATACGGTGTTATAAGAGATGGGTGGAACGGTTTTAATATTTTGCATCATGCAGCAGGTCGGGTAGGGGCGTTGGATCTTGGATTCGTACCTAAAGAAGGTGGACGTAATATTGCTGAGATTTTTTCCGGCTGCACTGATTATAAAATAAAAATGGTATATCTCTTGGGCGCTGACGAATTTGATATGGGGCTGCTAGGCAATGCTTTTGTTGTCTATCAGGGAAGCCATGGTGATGATGGTGCACATCGTGCCGATGTTATTTTACCGGCGGCCACCTATACCGAAAAAGATGCGACATATGTGAATATGGAAGGTCGTGTGCAACGTACTAAACGGGCAGTTTTCCCGGTTGGTAATGCCAAGGAGGACTGGAAAATACTGCGCGCCCTATCTGATGTTTTGGGCAAGCCTCTTCCTTACAATAACTTGGAGCAGCTTCGCGCACGCATGGAAAAAATAGCGCCGCATTTTGCAAATATAGGCGAAATAGTCCCATCTCCAATACAAGAAGTGGAAGCTCCTTCAGGGCGTGTAGTAATAAATTCAACTCCGTTTGATGAGTTCATAACTAATTTTTACATGACCGACCCTATTTCACGCTCCAGCAAAACAATGGCGGAATGCACGCGCGAAGCTGCAGGCAGCCAGCAAACGAAAAAGGTGGCATAATGGAAGATTTTTTAAATATGATTATGCCGCTGCTCATTATACTTGGCAAAATATTATTGCTGGTAGTGCCGCTGCTTGTTTTTGTCGCCCTGCTTACCCTTGCAGAGCGAAAGGTTATTGCTGCCATGCAATTACGTAAAGGTCCTAATGTGGTCGGTTTCTGGGGATTGCTCCAGCCATTTGCAGATGGCCTTAAATTATTCCTTAAGGAGACCATTATCCCATCTGAGTCCAGCCGTGTTATATTCCTGATGGCACCTATGCTTACATTCGGGCTGGCGTTGCTTGGCTGGGCAGTGATACCGCTGTCCCCTGATTTCGTGATCGCCGATATAAATGTAGGCATATTATATTTATTCGCAATTTCTTCACTAAGTGTTTATGGCATAATCATGGCAGGCTGGGCGAGTAATTCAAAATATGCTTTTCTAGGTGCGATACGTTCCAGCGCGCAAATGGTTTCTTATGAAGTATCAATAGGTTTTGTGATAGTTACGGTGCTTATGTTAGTTGGCTCACTAAATCTTGGCGACATAGTAAAGGCGCAGTCCGGTGGCATTTTACATTGGCATGCTTTCGGTGGATTATTTCCAATGTTCGTCGTATTTTTCATATCGGCGCTGGCAGAAACCAACCGCCATCCTTTTGACTTGCCCGAAGCTGAAGCTGAACTGGTTTCCGGTTATAACGTTGAATATTCTTCCATGTCTTTTGCCCTGTTTTTTCTTGGTGAATATGCGAATATGATACTTATGTCAGGAATGACCACTATTTTATTTTTGGGTGGGTGGCAGGCTCCCGCTGATATAGCTTTATTTAATTTTATACCAGGCGTTATCTGGTTTATGCTTAAAATCTGCCTGTGCCTGTTCACATTTATCTGGGCGCGCGCTACCTTACCGCGTTACCGCTATGACCAGCTCATGCGCCTAGGTTGGAAAGTGTTCCTGCCATTGTCTTTGGTATGGGTGGTTTTAACTTCTGCGTATATTATATTCTGGGCGGTATAGACATGGAACATACTCTTGAAGCATTGGGCGAGTGGCTGGTTGATTTTGTGCATCAATTCGGTTATCTGGGAATTTTTATAATGTCGTTCCTTGAAAGTACTTTTATACCAATTCCCGGTGAAGTTACGATGGTTCCAGCTGGGGTTCTGGTACAGCAGGGGCATATGAATTTTTTTATTGTTGTTGCTCTGGCAACTCTTGGCGCGTTAGGCGGATCACTTGCAAATTATTATATTGCTTATTATTTGGGGCGCAGGTTTTTTTATGCATATGGTAAATATTTTTTCTTCACCCGCGAAAAGATCGACAAGCTCGATAAATTTTTCAGCAAGCATGGTGATATATCGACCTTTACAGGAAGATTGATACCAGGGCTTCGTCATTTCATTGCATTTCCTGCCGGGCTTGCTCATATGGACATGAAAAAGTTTTGTATTTACACTACCCTTGGCAGCGGTATATGGATGACGATACTTACATCGGTAGGGTACCTGATTGGTGATAATAAGGAAATGGTGCATCATTATTTGCCTTATATCTCTGGAATCGTAGTGCTGCTTGTAGTAGTAGGGGTCATATTTTATATATCGCGTTTAGGTAAAAAAATCGCAGGGGGCGAAGGCAGTGAAAGCAACTAGGGCGGCGCGGGCTTTTTTATTGGCGGAATTGGTGTCAGGATTTATGCTGACGCTTAAATATATGTTTAAAAAGCCGGTTACTATCAATTATCCTTATGAGAAGGGTCCGCTTAGCCCACGCTTTCGTGGTGAGCATGCGCTGCGCCGTTATCCCAATGGTGAGGAGCGTTGCATTGCCTGTAAATTATGCGAGGCGATCTGCCCCGCACAGGCTATAACCATCGAGGCCGAAGCCCGTGAAGATGGTTCACGCCGCACCACGCGTTATGATATAGACATGACCAAATGTATCTATTGCGGTTTCTGCCAGGAAGCTTGCCCGGTAGATGCCATTGTCGAAGGGCCGAATTTCGAATTCGCCACCGAAACCCATGAAGAGTTGTTATATAATAAAGAAAAGCTCCTGGCCAATGGTGATCGTTGGGAAAGCGTGCTTGCTTCTAATTTGCTTGCCGATGCGAGGTACAGGTAGATGGCTGATAATATCGCAACACTAATGTTCTATATATTTTCTGTCCTCACAGTGTTTTCTGCTGTCATGGTGATTTCGAGCAAGAACCCGGTGCATTCGGTATTTTTTTTAATACTGGCATTTTTTAATGCTGCTGGACTTTTCGTATTGCTTGGCGCGGAATATATAGCAATGACCTTGGTCATTGTTTATGTCGGTGCGGTTGCCGTGCTGTTCCTGTTTGTCGTTATGATGCTTAATATAAATTTTGCTGAGATGCGTGGTGCTTTCCTTAAATATCTTCCTGTGGGCGCCGGTGTTGCCGCGACGATTTTTGCCGAATTCATATTCATATTCTACCATTCCCTTTCGGGTAAAGCGGAGCTTGCACCTGCGCGAAATATCATTGAGCCGAGTGCAGAAACAAGTAACACTATTGCAATAGGTTCCGTGTTATACACAGGTTATGCCTATGCTTTTCAGATTGCAGGCTTGATATTGCTTATTGCAATGATCGGGGCGATTGTTCTTACTAAACGTGAAAGGGCAGGGGTGCGTAAACAAAATATTGCGCGGCAGCTTGCCAGGACCAAGGAATTGGGAATAGAAATCATTTCTGTAAAATCTGGCGAGGGGATTTCTTAAGTATGGATCATGTTTTTTTTGGCAGTATAGGGATATTTCATTACCTCGTTCTTTCCAGCCTGCTCTTCACCCTTGGTGTGTGCGGAATTTTCTTGAACCGCAAAAATATAATAACCATTCTTATGTCGATTGAGCTTATACTTCTTTCGGTTAATATAAATTTTGTAGCTTTTTCAGTAAAGCTCGGTGACCTGACCGGGCAGATATTTGCCATGTTCGTGCTTACCGTTGCTGCCGCCGAAGCCGCAATAGGGCTTGCCATATTGGTTATCTACTTCCGCAATCGTGGCTCGATTGCAGTGGAAGACGTTAATATGATGAAGGGCTAGCCGGATGATTTCTTTTATCGTATTCTTGCCGTTATTTGCCGCCTTGATAGTTGGACTTAATGTCCGTGCAATAACCCCGCGCCTGTCTCACATTATAACCTGCAGTTCTATGGTTCTTTCTGCTGTGCTTTCTGGTATGGTGTTCTGGGGATTTGCGTTTGGCGATGCAGCCATGCACAAGGCCAATGTGCTGCCTTGGATAATATCGGGTGATTTCGTCGCCAACTGGACTTTGCGGGTTGATGCGTTAACTGCGGTCATGCTGGTTGTTGTCACATGGGTTTCCTCGGTTGTGCATATATACTCGGTTGGCTATATGAGCCACGATGAACACCAGCCACGCTTCATGGCTTATCTTTCGTTGTTTACCTTTTTCATGCTGATGCTGGTTACTTCTGATAATCTTGTACAGCTTTTCCTGGGCTGGGAAGGAGTGGGGCTGTGCTCTTATCTGCTTATCGGTTTCTGGTTCAAGAAACAGTCTGCATGCAACGCGGCGATGAAAGCTTTTATAGTTAACAGGGTGGGGGATTTTGGTTTTGCCCTTGGCATATTCGCTACCTACTGGTTGTTTGGCACTGTGCAGTTCGATGCTATTTTCAGTGCAGCTTTCACCCATGCTTCCGATGTGTATACTTTCCTTGGCATGGAATTTAATGCGCTAACACTTGTATGTATCCTGCTTTTTATCGGCGCTATGGGAAAATCCGCGCAGCTTGGACTGCATACATGGCTGCCTGATGCTATGGAAGGACCAACCCCGGTTTCTGCACTCATCCACGCGGCAACGATGGTGACTGCTGGTGTATTCATGGTGGCGCGTTGTTCGCCGCTTTTTGAACAATCTGAAACAGCCCTCCAGATAGTTTGTGTGATCGGCGCTTGCACTGCATTTTTCGCGGCAACTGTAGGGCTCGTACAAAATGACATTAAGCGGGTTATTGCCTATTCAACCTGTTCGCAGCTTGGCTATATGTTCTTTGCCTGTGGAGTTGGCGCTTATTCTGTTGCTATATTCCATCTTATGACCCACGCCTTTTTTAAGGCGCTGCTTTTCCTTGGGGCTGGTTCAGTTATCCATGGGTTTTCCGGCGAGCAGGATATGCGTAATATGGGTGGGGTATGGAAAAAAATGCCAATAACTTATACCTATATGTGGATAGGCTCATTGGCGCTTGGCGGCCTTCCTTTCTTTGCCGGTTATTATTCCAAGGATATGATCATAGAAGCGGCTTACGGGCATGGCGGAGTTGGTGTTTTCGCTTTCTGGATGGGTATTGCAGCAGCTTTCATGACCGCATTCTATTCCTGGCGTTTGTTGTTTCTGACCTTTCACGGAAAATCACGCGCCCCTAAAGATGTTCTGGCGCATGTACATGAATCGCCGCCTATAATGCTGAGGCCGTTATTACTTCTAGCCTTTGGTGCTGTATTCTCCGGCTGGCTTGGCTATCACGTATTTGGGCTGGTTTCTCCGGAAGGCCATTTCTGGCAGGGTGCAATAGCAGCCAACGAAGCTATTGAAAAAGCCCATCACGTTCCGGCATGGGTTGGTGTTTTGCCGCTGCTTATGGCGCTTTTTGGCATTGCGCTGGCGTGGGTGTTCTATATCGCAGCACCTATGGTTCCAAACCTTGTTGCCATGAAATTCCCCTATCTCTACCGTTTCTTTCTTAATAAATGGTATTTTGATGAGCTGTATGACTTTCTTTTTGTAAACCCGTCTAAGCGCTTCGGGCAATATCTGTGGAAATTCTGGGATGAAAAAATTGTTGATGGCTTGGGGCCGAACGGGGCGGCATTGTTTACCCATATAATGGCAGGAAAAACTAGCCGCCTGCAGACAGGGTATGTCTATCATTATGCGTTTGCGATGCTTGTAGGGTTTTTAATAATTACTAGCTGGGTGGTATTTAAATAATGCTGAGCATATTAATATTATTGCCGCTTATCGGCGCGTTCACAATTATGCTGGCAGGCAGGCAGGATGAGGCTGATACAGCGCGTTACATTGCCTTGTTTACCACAATCATCACCTTCTTTGCTTCTTTATGGTTATGGATAGGCTTTGACGCAACATCTGCCAAATTCCAGTTCACAGAAACCGGGCCGTGGTTCAAAGATCTCGGCATCGGATACCATCTTGGGATTGATGGGATTTCCCTGTTCATGGTGCTGCTTACTACTTTCCTTATGCCGTTTTGTATATTATGCAGCTGGCAGTCGATAACTTCGCGTGTTCGCGCCTTCATGGTGAATTTTCTCCTCCTTGAGTCAATGGTAATCGGTGTTTTCAGTTCGCTTGATGTGGTTATGTTCTATATTTTCTTCGAAGGAATGCTGATTCCGATGTATCTGATAATCGGCATCTGGGGGGGCAACAGGAGGATATACGCGGCCTATAAATTCTTCCTCTACACCCTTGCAGGTTCGCTTCTGTTTTTGGTTGCGATAGTTTACCTCTACATAACTTTTGGGACCACCAGTATACCAGACCTGATAGCCGGCGGGCATACGCTGCCGCTCCATGTTCAGCAATATCTGTGGCTTGCTATGTTTGCATCTTTTGCCGTAAAGGTACCAATGTGGCCAGTGCATACCTGGCTTCCCGATGCCCACGTGCAGGCGCCAACCGCCGGTTCAGTGATACTTGCGGGTATTCTTCTTAAAATGGGCGCGTATGGTTTCTTACGTTTTTCCCTGCCAATGCTTCCTGATGCTTCACATTATTTCGCACCCTTTATATTCACTTTAAGTGTAATTGCGGTTATTTACACCTCGCTGGTGGCGCTGGTGCAGCATGATATGAAAAAACTCATCGCCTATTCTTCGGTTGCACATATGGGTTTTGTCACTATAGGAATTTTTACTTTCAACATCCAGGGCATCGAGGGTGCTATCATCCAGATGATAAGCCATGGGCTCGTTTCTGGAGCTTTATTCCTTTGCGTAGGCGTGGTTTATGACCGTCTGCACACCAGGGAGATAAACCGTTATGGCGGGGTGGCTTCCATAATGCCTAAATATGCCCTGCTGTTTATGTTCTTCACCATGGCTTCAGTCGGTCTTCCGGTTACTTCGGGCTTCGTCGGCGAATTCCTTATTCTTCTTGGATCATTCAAAGCCAGTACATATGTGGCGTTTGGAGCTGCAACCGGGGTGGTACTTGGCGCAGCCTATGCGCTGTGGTTATATAAACGTGTAGTATTTGGTGAAATAACCCATGACGATGTGCGTACCATGCCAGACGTTTCAGCGCGCGAGCTTTTGATATTCATACCGCTTCTGCTTTGTGTGCTCTGGATTGGCCTATACCCTAAACCATATCTTGGTGCGCTGGAAGTTTCGGTGAAGCAATTGATTGAACAAACTAATATTTCAGGAAATAAATAATGCTGGATATTCTTGTAAATGCTGGAATTGTTGCGATAAAGCCGGAAATATTCTTGCTGTTTTCAACTGTGGTTTTGCTTTTATACGGGCTATATAGGCAGCCTCGCGCTTCTACACAGCTTATAGTTCTGGCTCTGGTAGCAATTCTATTTACGGGCTTCCTTGTTACATGCCGTTCTATTCCTGAAGGTACTTATCTGGGTGGCATGTTCGAAAGCAGCCAGTTTACTGTATTTGTAAAAACCTTGATTCTTACAGCAGGAGGCCTTGTGCTCATGCTTGCGTCCGGCTATCTGCGCGAAGATGGTGGCAGGCCATTTGAATTTATAATTCTTATGCTGTTTGCCATTATTGGCATGATGCTTATGGTTTCCGCAGCTGACCTGCTGGCATTATACATGGCGCTTGAAATGTCGAGCCTTGCGCTTTACGTGCTGGCATCGTTCTCCCGTGATCATGCGAAATCCAGCGAGGCGGGGCTTAAATATTTTGTGCTTGGCGCGCTGGCATCAGGCATGATGCTGTTTGGTATGTCATTGGTTTATGGTTTTGCCGGAAGCACCAGTTTTTCAGCCATTTCTGAACTCTTTGCCGGTCAGCATTACGTGCTGTCCAAAGGCGTGGTGGTGGGGCTTATTTTAATAGTGGTAGGTTTTTGCTTCAAGCTTTCCGCCGTGCCCTTCCATATGTGGACCCCTGATGTCTATGAAGGTGCGCCAACGCCAGTCACCGCATTTTTTGCAACAGCGCCTAAGATAGCTGCTCTTGCCCTGTTCATGCGCTTCTTGCTCGAGCCTTTCTCGCAGGCAATAAGTCAGTGGCAGCAGGTCATAGTTTTCGTATCCATAGTTTCTATGCTGGTTGGTGCTCTCGGCGCTATAAACCAAACCAATATCAAGCGCCTGCTTGCTTACAGCTCAATTGGTCATATAGGCTTCATGCTCATGGGGCTTGCTGCGGCAAATAATAATGGTGTGCAGGCAATTCTCATTTACATGGTGGTTTATGTTTTCATGAGTGTGGGGATGTTCGGATCAGTGCTGCTTATGAAGCGCGGAGGTGAATCTTTCGATGGTATCAAGGATTTAAGCGGGCTGTCACAGACCAATCCATTGCTTGCAATCATCTTTTCCATATGTCTGTTTTCAATGGCAGGAATTCCGCCAATGTCAGGCTTTTTTGGAAAATTCTATGTTGTGCTCGCTGCAATTGAAGGCGGGTTTACATGGCTGGCGGTACTTGGCGTCTGTATAAGTGTAATAAGCTGCTACTACTACCTGAAAATTGTAAAAACGATTTATTTCGACGATCCCGAACCAGCCTTCGACAAGGCGCGATCATGGTTGGTAAACAGCGCTATCGCAATCGGCGCTACAGTAACAATGTTATTTTTCCTGGTGCCGACCCCGCTTGTTACTCTCGCAAAAGCTGTTGCCGCGAGCCTGATAAAATAATATGAGCGGGCAAAAGAAAAAAATAATTTCCAACCTGCTTAATGACTATCATTTATTGTCTTTTGATACCCTCGATTCAACTAATGAAGAAGCCAAGCGCTTAGCACATGCAGGCGGTAGCCACGGTGCGGTGATATGGGCAAAAAAACAAAGTGAAGGCAAAGGGCGGATGGGGCGTACATGGCTCTCAGCTGACGGTAATTTATTTGTATCAATTTTATTGCAGCCGCAAAAACCATTGCCTGAGTTGGCGCAGCTTTCCTTTGTTGCGGCAATTGCGGCTCTGGAAGCAATCGCGCCGCTTCTTCCCAATCCGGATTCACTGCAAACCAAATGGCCAAACGACATACTGCTCTCTAGTCGCAAGCTTGGCGGCATACTTCTTGAATCCTTCCGCACTGAAGGCTGTAAATTTCCCTGGGTGGTAGTAGGTGTTGGCATAAATATCGACAGCTACCCGCCGCGCACTGAGTTCCCTGCTACCTGCCTTAAGGAGGCCGGGGTCGAGTTGGTATCTGCAAAAATAATACTTTCACGATTCATCCACCATTTTATCGAACGCTATGACCAGTGGAACAGCAAGGGCTTCACCGGAATCCGCAAGGATTGGTCAGCGCAGGCATGGAATTTAAAACAGCGCATTGTAGCACGCCTGCCAGATGGCCAGGTCGAAGGAGTGTTTGAAGGCATTGATGCCAGCGGCAGCTTGCTTATAACGCCTGACAACGGGAAGAAACAGACCATTCATGCCGGGGACGTCTATGCTGCTTGTGATTGATGTCGGAAACACCAATGTGGTGTTCGCAGTTTTTGATGGTGATAAGCTCAAGGGGCAATGGCGCATCTCTACTAATGCAAGGCGTACGGCGGATGAGTATGGCGTGTGGCTCACTCAGGTTCTGGAACATTCTAAAATCAATCCTGAAGACATAAAAGGCGCGGTGGTAGCCTCGGTTGTACCGCAAACCCTTTTCGACCTGCGCCAGCTTGCAAGGCGCTATTTCAATACAGAGCTTATGGTTATAGGCGACCCGCGCCTGAATCTTAAAACCGGGATGGGCGTGAAGATCGACAATCCTGCGGAAGTAGGGGCCGACAGGCTTGTAAACGCTTTTGCTGCTTGGTCGCGTTATAAAAAACCGCTTATAGTTGTAGATTTTGGAACTGCCACCACTTTCGATGTGGTAAATTCCAGCGGTGATTATATAGGCGGGGTGATAGCGCCGGGTGTTAACCTGTCGCTTGATGCCCTGCAGCGTGCTGCGGCCAAACTTCCTAATATCGGCATCGCCAAGCCTGATAAGGTAATCGGCACTAATACAATAGGAGCTATGCAATCGGGCATTTATTATGGTTATGTGGGGCTGGTGGAAGGGATTGTTGATCGTATAAAAGCCGAGCATGGCCAGAAAATGCCGGTGATCGCAACTGGCGGTCTCGCATCGCTTTATTCCAAGGCCTGCCCGGTTATCGAGCATGTAGAGCCGGATTTGACCATCCATGGCCTGCGCGAATTACACGCGATGAATAGCTAAGAGTTTTCTTGGCTCAACATAGTAGAGTTTAAGGCAGATAATATACAGTGCGGCAGCCGATAACATCTGAATTCTGGTAGGCGTTGCCGGTATTGCAATAGCCGCTATATGACTGGGACATGAATTTGCCTGTTTGCGGCAGCCCGTCATCAAGTTTCAGATCAATAGCATAAGCATCACTGGCACTGATGACTGGCTGGCCAATGCCTCCGCCATTATCCCATGTGGCACAGGTGAAGGTAACCCCTTTTTTAACCGCATTGGGCAGTACTATAGGGTTCCCATAGGTCCAGCCAAAATCACTGTCTATGCTATATAAATCAGCAAAATATAAATAACCATAGCCGCCATTATAACAGCCAAGGTAGCTATCTTGTGTGTGTCCATAAACGACCACAAGCTGCTCTTTTTTTATAAACCCGGCAAGCACGAGTGAGTCGTTGGCAGTCATGGATTCGTTGGGCCAGTTATTAATAAATCCATCGCCATTACCATTGCCTGCATAGGTGCCGGTTGGGAAAATTTCGGTTATATTTTTGCAATCACCCGGCAGGCAGTTATATTTCAGGCGGAATGAATTTACCGCTGAACCATAATTTTCCAGCGTACTTATATTCTTCCTTATTTCAGCAGATTTTATCAATATTTTACCTGTCATAATTCCGCCGATTATAAGGCCGATTATAACCATGACTATTGATAATTCTATCAGCGTGAAGCCTTGCTTGTAATAGTGCCTATTAGCCATTTCTAAATATCCAGATTAACCCAACCGATGATTATATAGATAAATATTTTATATGATATGAAAATTTACTTTTGGCAGAAATGTACTAGTTGCCGCTGGATTCTATCATTAGGTTGCATGCAGCATCTGTTTTAGTTAAATTGTAGCTGTTGGCGGCAACACTTACTATGCAGTTGTTTGCAACCGTGTCTGCGGTTGCTGGCCGGATAACAGATTTGATTTTCCCTTTCAGCGGTGTTCCGTCATCCATTTTTATATCAAGATTGTAGGCGTCATTAGGTATTACTGTTGGGCCGGTTGAGGTCATGGTCAAGGCATAGGGATTAAACAGCGAAGTATCCCGGTTAGTGATGCCCATGAAATAACCAAGCCGTGTATTAGCCATTGTTGTTGCGGTAAATCCGCCAGTGCCTATTTTGGCGGCTGGGAATTGGCAATCAATGGTTTGGGCACTGTTTCCCGCACCGCATCCGCTGACTGCCGCTCTAAATTTTCCGGGAAGGTCATTGATAAGATTTGCATCTTTCAGGTGAATAAAGAAATAAGAAGGCTCGCAATTTGTCCATACCGCAGGGAAATTTCTATTCCTGTCCTGTACTATGCCATCACCGTTAACATTATTTGCATTGCAATAAGCTTGTGTGGTTGCATCAAATGTTAGGCCAAAAGTCAGCGGGTTCGGTATATCACCCGGCATATAACCATATCTTGACTTGAAAACAGAAACCGCTGAATCAAAACTTTCCAGCTGCGAGACCTGGGCGCGGATTTGTGAGGATTTGACCAGATCCTGCCCCACCAGCACCCCGCCGATGACCAGCCCAATGATAACCAGCACTAGGGCAAGCTCTACCAGAGTGAAGCCATTTTTCTCTATTATAATACGTTTTCTATTAGTCATTATCCTTAATTTTAACGGTGATATGCCTTAAAAGCAATTTTTTTGATAGGAAATAAAGACTTCTGATGGTAAATGCTAGCTAGATTCAACATTTTACAAAAAATAAAAATATGACTTTTGATTTTTCCAAACACAAAGATGAACTCCTCTTTGTTCCGCTTGGCGGCTCCAACGAAATAGGCATGAACCTGAATCTCTATACTATCGGCGGCAAATGGCTGATGGTCGATTGCGGGATCGGTTTTGCAGGCGATGGGCTTCCGGGTGTTGATATAGTAGTTCCTGATATTTCTTTTATTGCTGAACGTAAAGACGACCTGCTGGGGCTTGTCATAACCCACGCGCATGAGGACCATCTGGGGGCCGTGCCGTATCTGTGGCGCGATCTGGAATGCCCTATTTATACCACTCCATTCACTGCCGCTTTCCTCAAGCATAAAGTAAGCGAGATGGGGGCAGGGAAAAAACCCAAGATACATGAAATGGCCTGCGGCGGTTCAGTAGAGATAGGTCCATTCGCCATCGAGCTTATAGAGCTTACCCATTCCATTGCGGAGATGCAGGCGGTTGCCATCACCACTAAAAAAGGCGTGGTATTGCATACTGGGGATTGGAAATTCGACGACAAGCCTCTGGTCGGGAATGTGTCAGATGAGGACGCGCTCAAAAGATACGGTGACGGCAATGTCCTTGCTATGGTCTGTGATTCCACCAACGTATTTGAAGAAGGCTCCTCCGGCTCCGAAGGCGAGGTGCGTGAGCATCTGGTGGAGCTTATTAAAAAATGTCCTAAGCGTGTTGTGGTTTCCACTTTTGCTTCCAATTTAGCACGTGTTGTAACCTTGATTCACGCTGCCGAGGAATCGGGGCGCATGGTTGCTCTTGCCGGGCGTTCGTTGTACCGCGTTGTTGATGCCGCAAAGGAAGCTGGCTATATCCGCGATGATATGGAATTCATCAACGAGCGCGACATAATGAATCTCCCGCGTGAAGATATGCTGGTGATATGCACTGGCTGCCAGGGTGAGCCGCGCGCGGCGCTTAACCGTATTTCACGTAACGACCATCCTAATATACGCCTGCAGCCGGGCGATACAGTAGTGTTTTCATCACGCAAGATTCCCGGTAATGAAACAAGGATAAACGCTATCCATAACCGGCTCGTTGAAAAAAGGGTCGAGGTTATAACTGACCGGCATTATTATATACATGTTTCCGGCCACCCTGCGCGGGACGAGCTTAAAAAAATGTATAGTCTGGTGCGTCCGCGCATTGCAATTCCCACCCACGGTGAGGCTAGGCATCTGCATGAGCATGCAAAACTTGCGGCTAGTTTAGGCGTCAGGGAAACAGTTGAGGCCCATAACGGTGCGGTAGTGTGGCTGGAGGAGGGTGAGGCCAGCATCATAGGGAAAGTCCATTCCGGCTATATAGCGATTGATGGTTCTTCCCTTATTCCAACTGATGGTGATGTGATCCGCACTCGCCGAAAGCTGCGCGATGACGGCGCGGTGTTCTTAAGCATAGCTCTGGATAAAAATGACGATCTGGCAAGCCCTATACAGCTGGCCGCTCCCGGAATTTTAGATGCCAAGGAAGATGCAGAGTTGCTTGCTGAATATCTAAGTGAAGTTACTGATATAGTAGTCAATATGAAGAAAAAATCTGGCATTGATGCGGTAAAAGAAGCGGCCCGGCTTGTAATACGCCGTTCGTTCAAGCGCGACCTCGATAAAAAACCGGTGATAGAGATTCTGATTTTCAGGGTGTAACGCTGGATTGCTTCGCTGCGCTCGCAATGACGATCTACTAATTCTTCCCAAAACTCGCTGGCGTGAGGCAAGCGCGACGCAATGAAGTGGCGTAAACGGAGTGTAGCAGCGCTACATGAGTATTGCGCCGAAGCTTTATTGCAAGCAGATTGTCCGCGCCAGTAGAGTTTCAAGCATATTTGTAGCAGAGCCTAGTAGAATTCTAGTGCATGCTGGCGGTGGTGGGGTCCATAACTGCCAAAACCTGCTTGGCATTGGCTATCAGCTTGTCTTGCTGGAAGGTTTC
>CAUJHR010000013.1 GCA_963205195.1 Pseudomonadota bacterium
ACACCGATTGCTAAATCTAAAAAAGCCAAGGCATAGGTTATAGGGTGTTTTTATGGCTGATGATAAAAAAACGATCTGGCTGGTTAATAATGTAGCTGGCCTAAGGGTAGCACAAAAAGATGCAATTGGCGGCCAATTCAACTTTGCAGAATTCTATTCTGAAAGTGATGCAAAAAAGAAATTGGCCGAAGGCGGCAAACGCCCGGACCTCATAATAACCAATGACGGAAGTATAAAAGAAAAGGCAGATGGTATTCCTGTAGTAGCTGAAAAAATGAGCGAAAAAGAGCTTATTGCAAAGGTTGAGGAATTGCTGAAAATAGAAATCTCAAAAACACCGTCTGAAATTTATGCAAAACTTTCTATGGCAAGGTAGATATTATGGCAGCAGGTAAAAAACTTGTGTGGGTGGTTGATGATGAGCAGTCGATACTGGCGGCAGTAAAAGACCGGCTTGAATCGAATGATTTTAATGCGGCTACATTTACAACTGCCGAAGATGCAGTGAAAGCATTATCACGCGGCGAAAACCTGCCAGCCCTTATCATAACCGATAATGACACCAGAAGCGCCATGACCGGGATGGATGTTATCCAGAGCGCGGTTTATAAAAAAATCCCGATAATCATCCAGGCACTCAATGATATATCAACTAAGGTCCAAAGCAGCGGAGCCTATGGCTTTGTCCCCAAAACCGGGGATTACCGTGCGCTTATGATAATGGTGAACCAGGCAATCGGCGGGAAATAATTTAACACGCAGGAATATATATGGCTGAGAACAAAAAACATATATTGCTTGTTGAAGACAATGAAGACCAAAGCATGATCATGGAAAGCCGCCTGATCAAATGGGGCTATGACTATACCTTAAAGAAAACTGCCAATGAAGCATTGGAGCATCTGAAAGGAAACAAGCCCGACCTTATTATCACAGACCATGATACTCACAGCACAAAGAATGGGATAGATGTAATAATCGAGGCAAAAACACTTGGTATCCCTGTGATCATGCACTCAAATTCCAGTGTAAAAAACGAGGCAATATCCGCAGGGGCTAAATTTTTCCTTGAAAAGACATGCGAAAGTGACCTTATCAGAAAAAAAATCCGGGAAGTAATTGATAACCGTGAGCTTGCTAGCTCCGGCAGAACTAGATAGACAATTTATATCTTTTGGTGGATAAACGCATAAGCATATCTGCTTATTTTAAACATCTATTCCATCGAGATTAAAATGACCCTTTCCATCGCTGCCCCTCTTCCACCAGAATACCAGCTTATTTTAACACCGGAAGTACAGAAATTTGTAGCCGCCCTTGCCGAAAAATTTACTGGCCGCAAGGATGAACTGCTGGCTAAACGCGTGGCGCGGCAAAAACGCATTGATGACGGCGAGATGCCGGATTTCCTGCCCGAAACTGCAAATATCCGCGCTGGCGACTGGAAAGTTGCGCCCATCCCTGCTGCTTTGCTTGACCGTCGCGTAGAAATTACCGGGCCGGTTGAGCGCAAGATGATAATCAATGCGCTGAATTCCGGCGCTAAGGTTTTTATGGCGGATTTTGAGGATTCGCTGACCCCGACATGGGATTCGGTGATGCAGGGGCAGATAAACCTGCGCGATTATGTGGATGGAACTATTTCCTACACCAGCCCGGAAGGAAAAATTTATACGCTGAATGATACCATTGCCACTCTAATCGTGCGCCCGCGCGGGTGGCATCTGGTGGAAAAACATGTTCTGCTGGATGGCAAGCCTATAGCTGGCGCGTTGATGGATTTCGGCATTTATTTTTATCTCAATGCAAAAAAACTACTGGCACGTGGGCTTGGGCCATATTTTTATTTGCCGAAGCTGGAAAGCCATGAAGAAGCGGCTCTGTGGGCAGATATTTTTGCTTTCTCTGAAAAAGAATTCGGGCTTGCAACTGGAACTATCAAAGCAACCGTGCTGATAGAAACCATAGTTGCTGCTTTCGAGATGGATGAAATTTTATACGCGCTTAAAGATTATTGCGTAGGGCTTAATTGCGGACGCTGGGATTATATTTTCAGCTTTATCAAGAAATTCAGCAAGCGTGGTGATTTCGTGCTTCCTGACCGGGCGTCAGTTCTCATGACCACGCATTTCCTGCGTACCTATTCATTGCTGCTTATCCAGACCACTCATAAGCGCGGCGCGTTTGCGATGGGCGGTATGAGCGCATTCATCCCGGTTAAAAATGATGAGGCGGCCAACGAAAAAGCATATGCGATGGTGCGCGCCGATAAGGAGCGCGAGGCAGGCGACGGGCATGACGGAACATGGGTGGCGCATCCAGGATTAGTTCCGGTTGCCATGGAAGTTTTCAACCGCCTGATGCCAACACCAAACCAGGTTTCACGCCAGAGGCCGGAAGTCAGCGTGTCGGCGGCTGATCTTCTTACAGTGCCGGAAGGAGCCATCACAGAAGCTGGGTTGCGTAATAACATAAGCGTTTCAATACAATATCTAGCCTCGTGGCTTTCTGGAAATGGCTGCGTGCCGATCTTCAACCTGATGGAAGATGCGGCAACTGCTGAAATCGCACGTTCGCAGATATGGCAGTGGATACACCATGATAAAGGCACGCTTTCTGATGGCCGCGCCGTGACCATTTCGCTGTTCGAGCAATTACTGGCCGAAGAAATGGAAAAGATGCCAAAAACCGGAATGCCTTATGACAAGGCCGCGAAAATGGTGACCGATCTTGTTTCATCAAAGGAATTTACCGAATTCCTGACCTTGCCCGGATATGAGCAGATAGGTTAGTTACTAGTTGTCAGTACTTGTCATTGCGAACGAATGAGGATGCCAGCCTCCCACCATCGCTAAAGCTATGGCGCAACAGGTCGCTGGCATGACAGAGTATTATCTCTCATTATCTGCTAATCTTTGCACATTATTGCATCACTTCTCTAATGTTTTTATAACATGCAGCAAAGCCCGGATACGCTTTGGCTCGCCATACGAACTCTCAACTTCATAGGTAATTCTTTTAATTGCCGCATCCATTACCCCTGTAACTTTGCTCTTTAGGGCAAAACGAACCTCATCCATAAGCCTATCGTATTCCTGTGTAAATTCAGGTATTTGCCGCCAGCGGCTAATAGTTTCACGACGTAATTTTATCTCGCGGGCGATCTGTACTGTTGACATGCCGCTTGCAAGCATTGAGAGAACTTTTAGCTGTTTTGGTGTGAGCTTATGTGACATTTCCCGATACACTCCTTTTTATTTAGAGGTATAGGAGGATTCAGAAGCCGGGAAGTGGGGAACTATAGTGTATGCTCTAGATTCCCGCCTTCGCGGGAATGACAAATGGGGCAAATTAGTATTAATTCATATAGATCTAATAAAAAACCCCTCCGAAAATTCCGGAAGGGTTTTTTGTTTTAGTATTTTCCCAATATTACCTGAAGCTATCAAGCGGGATAGAATAAGTAACCAGGGCAGTTTCTGAACCTGGGTTATGCCCGTAAATGCTTGCATTAGATATATGGTTGAAGGCAACACCGATGCGCTGGGCATTCGGAAGCTGGTAGGCAAGCTCAATACCAGAGCGGAATTCAATTGCGCCGCCAAGGTTTTTGCCATCCCCCTTATGATAGAGGCCGGCGGCAAAGTTCGGGATCAAATAAAGCTGGTCTTTAATAAGCTCAGCGTCCCAATTCAAGCCCGCATAACCATAAATCGATCCATCTGTGGTTACATTCACGCCAAACATAGGGCGGATTGCATATTGCAGAGGGCGGGCGCGGTATTCAGCACCAAACTGGGCGGAATTGTAATCATTGCGAATAACATCAAAATAACCGATATAGCCGGTTATATAATCTTTTTTGTCTTCTACTGCATGCGCTGCTGAAGTTAATGCCAGAAATGCAGTTGCCAATGCAACCCCAGTATATTTTACCATGCGCGCAAAAATCATAATCAAACTCCTTATAAATTATAAAAATAATGTCTCTTATTAACGCATTTATAACTACTCGTAAATAGCTAATAAATGGTTAAGCAATAACGTACATTGCAATTAATATCAGCATTCACCATAATGGATAAAAATTTTATACAGGCTTGCCCATGATATATTATATACTGGTTATATTGATAATCGCGCTGTTCCTCGTGATAATGGCGGGAGTTATACTTATGGGAAAAGGCGGCAAAGCCAACTTCAAATATTCCAACAAGCTGATGGTGGCACGTGTAACACTGCAGGGTTCTATACTGCTTATTATCCTTCTAATGTATCTGGGGCATAAATAATTATGGTGAAGCTCAATAAAATCTATACAAAAACCGGGGATAAGGGTGATACCGGACTTACAGGTGGCAGCCGCCGCCCTAAATATGACCTGCGGATAGAAACTTATGGAACAGTTGATGAAGCTAACTCAGCTATTGGGCTTGCCCGGCTGCATACACATGGCGGACATGACGATATGCTTGCCCGCATCCAGCATGATTTGTTCGACCTCGGCGCTGATTTCTCAACACTGATGACAGTTGATAAGGCGCTGAGGATAACAGAAGCGCAAACAGCAAGACTTGAGGCAGAAATTGATGCCCTGAATGAAAATCTTGCCCCGCTTAATTCCTTTGTACTTCCCGGCGGCAGCCCCGCCGCAGCACAGCTGCACCTGGCACGCACGATAACCCGCCGCGCCGAACGGCTCGCCTGCGAACTAGCCACAAAGGAAGCAATAAACGCCGAGTCTATAAAATATTTAAACCGGCTTTCCGATTTCCTTTTCGTGCTGGCGCGGGCGGAAAATGATTTTGGAAAAAAAGATGTGTTATGGACACCGGGAATTAACCGATAATTAATCCCATAATGCTACAATAAAAAATATTGCCGAAAAAATATTTTTTTTAGTTGCAGATACAACTTTATATCGGCAAAATGATTACAATTAGTAAGTCAGAATTTTAGAATAATTCGCCTAAATTATGTAAGAATTAGGAATGCCGATCAAGAAAAGCCGCTCTGCACATTTAATAGCTGTAACGCCCCGCGGGTGGACAACACGCGCTTCCCTTGGACTCCTTATAACAATGTCACTCTGCCTTATGGTGATGAGCCAGACCGGAAATAGCTCGGCAGTAAAAATCCGCACCACTTTGCTAGATATTATTACTCCGGTTATAGAAGTGGCGAGCAAACCACTGGATGCGATTGCTTCCGCTGGGGAATGGGTCGGTGAAATGGCGCAACTGCGCGCTGAGAATATCGCGCTTAAAAATACCAATATCCAACTTCTGCAATGGCAAGCGCTGGCAAAAAGCATGGAAGCTGAAAATAACAGCCTGCGATCACTTATGAATGCCGTTTCCATATCTAAAAATAATTATATCACTGCACGTATCGTAACTGATATGGGCGGGCCTTATGTGCGTTCAGCATTGATAGGCGGCGGAACTGCACAGGGAATAAAGAAAGACCAGGCCGTAATAAGCGAGCACGGGCTGGTGGGGCGCGTTGTGGAAACCGGAAATGCCACCTCACGTATATTGCTGCTTAATGATATCAACTCCCGCATACCTGTGATGAGCGAAACAAGCCGCGAAAAAACTATTCTTGTGGGTAATAATAATGAACTGCCATCGCTATCTTATGTTTCATCCGATAGCGCTATTAAAGTCGGCGAACGTATTATAACTTCAGGAGATGGCGGGGTATTCCCACGCGGTATAGCTGTTGGGATAGTAAGTAAAATAGAAAACGGAACTATACGCATCCAGCCATTTGTGGATGCCACCAGGCTTGAATATATAAGTGTGGTCGATTACTCGCTTTAAGTTTATATATTACCCATGAATATAAGCATTAAACGCATCGAACTGCTATTATGGCTGGTTACACCTGCTTTAATAACTTTCATGATGTTCATATTATGCGCCATTCCTAAATACATATGGGGAATAAATTATATTATGCCTGTATTAACCCTCATTCCGGTTTTTTACTGGGGACGCTGGCAAACTGCAGAAATAACTTACTGGCTCGTATTCATAATTGGCCTGCTTACTGACGTAGTTAGCGGACTGCCCCTTGGCTTGTCTGCGCTTTTGTATATTTTATTCCTGCTTATATTGCATAAACAGGCTAAGTATATGCATAATGAAGGCTTTGCTATTGTGTGGGGATATTTCATATTGCTGCTTTCAGTTATTTCAATGATTGAGTGGGTTCTTATGTCATTTTCAGGGAACCAGGCGCATGCTGCCCTTGCAGCAATACTGCAATTGCTTATAACCGCAAGCTGCTACCCGTTCTTCCATAAGCTGTTTGATTATATATCTGAGTATATCAAGCAAAGGCGCTGGATACTGAGCCATGTCTAAGGAAAATGAAAAGCAATTTATATTCACCAGGCGCTCGCTGATTTTTGGTGGCTTACAAGTTGCTGCCTTTTCTGCGCTTGCAGGCAGGCTATATTATTTGCAATTCATAAACGCAGAAAAATACACTGCACTTTCAGAAAACAACCGCATCAAGCTGCAACTGGTTGCCCCTGCACGCGGTAATATACTTGACCGCAAAGGGGTTCCGCTTGCATTAAGCAATACTAATTACCGACTATTCATCGACTACAGCACCATCACCCAGCAAACTTTGAAAACCACGCTTGAGAATTTAAAAAAACTGCTGGTACTTCCGGAAAAAAAAATAAAGGCACTGGAAAGCGTAAGGGTTTCAACAGCAGCGATGCCTGATATGATAAAAGATCATTTAACATGGGACGAAGTATCACTTATCGAACTGCATATGATGGATCTGGCCGGAGTAACTGTTGATATTGGCCAGATACGTTATTACCCGCTGCTTGATGAAGCCGCCCATCTGCTTGGTTACCTGGGAGCTGTAACCGAGGATGAATTATCAGAAGATGACCCGCCGCTCATGCGCCTGCCTGATTTCAAGATAGGAAAAAACGGTGTAGAAAAAATGCTTGAAGAGCGATTACGCGGCACTGCCGGTATCCGGCAGCTTGAGGTAAATGTACATGGGATGCCTGTGCGTGAAATCGGCAAAACCGAAAGCAAGCCCGGCGAAAATGTACGCCTTACCATAGATAAAGAATTACAACATTATGCTTCGGGGTTAGTTAAAGGCGAAAGCGCCAGTGTGCTGGTAATGGAAATAGAAACAGGTAATTTACTTACTATGGTGTCCCTGCCCGCATTTGACCCTAATGTGTTCAGCACCGGGATCAGCAGCGATTACTGGAAAGAACTATCCAGCGATAAAAAATCCCCTCTTTTGAATAAGGCTATAACCGGGCAATACCCGCCCGGCTCCACTTTTAAAATGGTGGTTGGGCTTGCGGCCATGGAAGCAAAAACCATAACTCCTTCCACCAGCGTATTCTGCCCCGGATATTTCTACCTTGGCGAACATAAATTCAATTGCTGGAAGGAAGGCGGCCACGGCACTGTCCGTTTCCATGAAGCGATAGAACAATCATGCGATACGTTTTTTTATACCACAGCGCAAAAACTCGGAACTGAAAAAATAATAGAAATGGCGCACCGATTTGGGCTTGGCGAACTGAATGATATCGGCCTTACCGGGGAAAAATCGGGTAATATCCCAACCCCGGAATGGAAAATGAAACGGTTTAAACAAAAATGGAGCGGCGGCGATACCATTAATTATGCAATCGGGCAGGGTTTTGTGCTGGCAACCCCATTACAGCTTGTAACTATGATCGGACGCATGGCCAGCGGGGTTAAAGTATCACCCCGTATATTTGTACCCGAAGGGGAAGAAAAACCCGAATTTGCCAACCTTGGAATATCGCAGCAATTATTAGAGTTAAACATTGAAGCAATGGCGGCGGTTACCAACAGCCAGCATGGAACTGCTTATGGCAAGCGCATAACCGACCCAAGATTTAACATGGGAGGTAAAACCGGTACTTCACAGGTACGAAAAATACTCCAGCGCGGGCAAAACCAGGATCTTCTCCCATGGGAATACCGCCATCATGCTTTGTTTGTGGGATTCGCCCCGATTGATAAACCCAAATATGCCTGCTGCGTGGCAATTGAGCACGGCGGCGGCGGGGGATCGGCTGCTGCCCCTGTTGCACGTGATGTTCTACTGCGTATACAACAGATGGAAGCAGGAGTAGACCCTACACCCCAAAAACCAGCCCCGGCCTCTCATCAGCCAGCCCAACAACCTGAACAAACTGAAGAAAATATCCCCGAGAATAATGATACGGCTGATGAAGATCCGCAACAGACACAGACAGAATCAAGATAAAATTGATTTATTAGAGGATATTTATTGAATTAAGCCTTTGTTTCGTGTAGTGTCGCCGCCTAATATGTTGAAAATAAACATATTCATGCAACCAAATTTTTAATCTTATTAAGGATAATCATATGAAAAAACTCCCGCTTTTATTGGTATCAATGCTTGTTATGTCTTCTGCAGCTTTTGCTGAAACCCCTTCTGAACGCCAAAGGCTCTCTACCGATGGAATCGGCATGCAGCAAACTCAGGCACACACTGATAACGCAGCCCAGGCTCGCACCGGCGGCTATGATGCCCAAAACGAGCAGGATATGCGTAAAGGAAAGCGTGCACACCATAAAAAACATCATAAAGCTAAAGAAGTAA
This sequence comes from Pseudomonadota bacterium, assembly GCA_963205195.1. Classification (GTDB taxonomy): domain Bacteria; phylum Pseudomonadota; class Alphaproteobacteria; order Rickettsiales; family SXRF01; genus SXRF01. The sequence continues at coordinate 8,659 of CAUJHR010000013.1, forward strand.
AAAAAGATGATGCCAATAAAGATGCCAAAAACGAAAAAGCTAAAAAGTAATTAGATTATTATTTAAATAAAAAATCCCCCATCTGTAACCGGATGGGGGATTTTTTTTATTGCATGCCAGCCTTCGCAGGAATGACATAACTAGATGGCGGATTAAGCTGCCGCCTTTGGTGCCGAGCTACGTTTTGGGAAACGTCCAAAACGCTTATTACCACCACTTGGCTTGCCGGTTCCGCCAGTATGCCCACCTTGCTTTTTGCCATTGCCGCCAAAAGTTTTTTTCTGGCCGTAATTACGCGGCTTCCCTTCACCACCAGCAGGGCGCGGCATATGCGGCGGGGCTTCATTGGGATTTAGCAGGCGATGTATCGCACGCCATTTAAGACCATCATCAGGTGAAATAAAACATACCGCAGAACCTTCCGAGCCATTACGCGCAGTGCGGCCAATACGGTGGATATAATCTTCAGGGCATTGCGGCAGATCATAATTTATCACATGCTCAATATGAGGTATATCAAGTCCACGCGCCGCTATATCAGTAGCCACAAGGATACGGAATTTCATATCGCGGAAACCTTGTATAACTTTCTCGCGCTTACGCTGGTGAAGGTCCCCGTGAATTGTATCGGTCTTGTTACCCTGTTTATTAAGGCGCTCACAAAGCCTGTCAGCTCCACGCTTGGTTTTTACGAATACGATGATAGAACCGTTGCTGCGGGCATTGATCTGCTTATTCAGTTCATCATATTTTCCGCTATCACTTACATGAATTATTTCCTGCTGTATCCTTACAATCGGTGCATTAACTGCGCCAACTGCAATACGCTCAGGATTTTTTAGATATTTAGCCGACATTTTTACAATTTCTGGCGGAAGGGTTGCCGAGAACATAAGGGTCTGGCGGGCAGCAGGCAGGAACTTAACAATTTTATCTATCTGGATTCCAAAGCCCATATCAAGCATGCGGTCAGTTTCATCGAGAACCAGAAAATTAGTATCGTGCAGGATAAGGTTGCCGCGTTCGAGATGGTCATTGATACGGCCCGGTGTCCCAACTATGATACGCGGACGCATACGAAGCTGGGCAGTTTGTTTGTGCATAGAATCACCGCCGATAAGCAAGACTGCCTGAACAAAGCTGCGTTGTCCAAGAAGCTGTGTTATTACTTCCATAACCTGAGAGGCTAATTCACGGGTTGGCGTAAGTACTATCGCATTTCCGCGTGGGTTATTTAGAATCTTTGCAACCAAAGGAATCCCAAAAGCAGCGGTCTTGCCAGTTCCGGTCTGCGCTGAGCCAAGTATATCATGGCCTTTAAGCGCCAAAGGAATGGCTTGAAGCTGGATCGGAGTTGGAGCAGTATATTTCATGCGCTCAAGCGCAGTGTTAAGCTGGGCAGGAAGCCCAAACTGAGAAAAATCACTCATTAGTTTTATTATCCTTAAAAATTATATTTTCCCGGGCTGAATATTGCACCCTGGGAAGTTACGCCTGCCATTGAATGAATCAACGCAGCACCTGAAACAGGAGTTACAGGGCGTATTCAAGACGTACATGCAAGATAGCCGGACATCCGGGCATCCTGAGCGGTACGACATACTACGAAAAAAATTAACGTAACCACCACACCGCGTATAGAGGAAATTGAGAACTGAGGAATTGGAGAATGAAGAATGATTTTTCTTCAATTCCACAATTCTTCATTTCTTCAATTCAAAAAATTAAGAAACCAGCTTTAAGTTTGCAGCTGAAGTTTTACCTTTGTTGGTAGCCAGTTCATAAGAAATTTTCTGCCCTTCATTAAGGGTAGAAAGGCCAGCACGCTCCAAAGCACTGATATGAACGAACACGTCAGAACCGCCCTGATCAGGCTGGATGAAACCGAAACCTTTAGTTGGATTGAACCATTTAACAACACCTGTAGCCATGAAAGTCTCCTTGTAGTATGGCGTTTATCACATAGCAACAGCGCTACATGTAGAAATAGCTTCGTAATCAACCTAAAGAAAGGTTGGAAACTCTTGGCTACACGTCATGAAAGAACGCCTTAAAGGGATATCAATCCTACACCTGCGGTGCAGCCATCATGGTTAGATGGTGAAGTAATGCGAAGAGTAAAATACTAAACCCGGTGGAACTTATATATATAATATTGAGAAAGTCAAGTTATTTTACACTTTAAACCAGAAAATTACTGAAAATACATGATAATACTTGATTATTATGCCCAATGTTTTATAATATCCAAAACAAATATGAATTAAATCTATATTAACACTATTAACATTTAAACTGGCTGAACCTTATGAAAATATTTACGCTGCTTTTAAAGGACCAAAAAGGTGCAACTGCAATAGAATATGGGCTTATAGTAGCAATTATCTCAGTTGCAGCAATTATTGCCACCGGAATGGCAGGAAGCCAGGTAAAAAACTCATATAGCAAGGTTTCCAGCACTCTTTCATCTAGCAATAGCCGATAACCAATTGGCATGAATAAGATTTTTGCAAAACTCCTGTTTTTATCGCTTATTCTGTTGCCTGCCACTATACTTGCCGATACCAATGAATATATTATCGGAGCCGACGCACCAGTAAAAGCTGTATATTCCCAGCCTGTTACCACTTCCATGGAAGTGCTTTGGGACGGGAAATTCGAAGCAGGGCATAAAGTTTCAACTACCGTAAGACTTAAAAATATTGCAACTGGTAATATTTTAACCATAAACGAGCTGAGATATTTAAATGGCCAGAATATAAGCTTTTTTGTAATAGACCCTACCCTTACAGATTTCCAGAAAGTGACTCTTGACCGCTCGGAAACGCCTTATGTATATAATTTCAGCTTCATTCCTAAATTCAGCAACAGCTATAAGCTCTGGGCTATCTTTACCCCTAACGCAACCGGCAAGGAAGAAGCTTTAAATGGGTGGATAGGCAAAGAAGACCTGTCATTTGTAGACCGCAAACTATCCTATAAAACAGTAATGGGTGGTTATATATTCACCCTTTCTTCAGACCGTGCCCCCATGGTTGGCAGCTCCTGCATTATAAATATCAATGTTACTGACCAGGACGGAAAACCTGTTGAATCGCAGGCGCAAGCAATATCACCATTGGCTATGGAATATTCAAGGGATGTTAATCATATAATTGGTTTTTATGATGATTTCCAACATATCATACATGCTTATGAATTTTCAGAAGCGCTGGAAAATAACAACGCCATCCAAAATATTCCGGGACAGGAATTCATGCTCCCAGGACAGGGATTCAGACCGCCAGATTCCTTAGGCCCTGACTTCCAATTTAAGATAGAACCAAGAAACCAGGGATTTGTAAAATTATTTGCCAGTATAAAAATAAACGGAAAAAATATGGTAATTCCGTTCAGCTTTTACATAAACCAGTAAATTACAGCCACTTTAAAACTGACAAGTCACAATGGTTAAGCTGGGCGTTAGCCTGCGCGCGTACTACCGGTTTAGCATGGTAGGCGATACCAAGCCCGGCGGCCATTAACATAGGCAGGTCGTTAGCACCGTCGCCTATAGCCAGCACCTCATCTGTCGAAATATCCAGCTTTTTGCAGTATTCCTTCAGGGTATTGAGCTTTGCTTCTTTACCAAGAATGGGAAGAGCTACCTTACCGGTGAGCTTGCCATCCGCCACTTCAAGGATATTGGCATAATCAGCATCGAACCCAAGATTGGCACGCACACGGGATGTAAAAAAGGTAAACCCCCCAGAAACTAAAACAGTATGCCCGCCTTTTTCCTTGAATGATTCCAACAGTTCCTTTGCACCTGGCATCATTTTCACACGCTCGTCGTAACATTCCTGCAAAGCCTCCTCAGGAAGGCCTGCAAGTAAGGCTACACGCTCTGTAAGTGCTTCTTCGAAATTAAGCTCGCCATTCATGGCGCGTTCAGTAATCCTGGAAACTTCAGCTTTTTTACCCACAAAATCGGCCAGTTCGTCGATACATTCCACGGTTATCATGGTAGAATCCATATCGCTTATAAGCAGTTTTTTACTACGTTTACTAACTTCCTGCACAATGCCGTCATAGGGCTGGTCGGCTAGTATCTGCTGGCTTACGGCGTTTAGAGTGTGGGGTGTATAGTGTTGAATGAACAGATCACAGGCTGTATTTTCTGAAAGCCAGGCAGTTTTTTGCACAACAACATCTTGCGAAGCGAGCGACAGCACCATAGACTGCATGAAAGCCTCAGTAAGCGGCATTTTTTTAGAATCGGCAAGCAATGTGACTACAAAATCCATAAATAATAAAATTCCAATTAAAATTATCGTGGGCGCAACCGCCAGCGGCAAATCATCATTCGCACTTTCATTAGCGCAAAAAAATGAAAGCGTCATCATAAATGCTGACAGCCAGCAGATTTATAGTGACCTGCGTATTTTGACCGCGCGTCCCTCGCCTGCTGAAGAAGCAATGGTTCCGCATAAATTATATGGTGTGCTGGCGGCCAGCGAAAACTGCTCAGCAGGCTGGTGGCAGACCCACGCAAAAATGGAGATCGACTGGGCGCGTTCACAGGGAATACAGCCCATTATAGTGGGCGGAACCGGGCTTTATATCAAAGCACTGACCAGCGGTATCGCTGAAATGCCGGACGTGCCAGAAGCAATCCGCGCACAGGCAACCAGCGATTATGATGAGATGGGCAAAGAATCTTTTAGTGATAGGCTGCGTGCAATCGACCCGGCATTTTTTGAACGGCTTAAAGTATATGATAAACAGCGGCTGGTGCGGGCTTATGAAGTGTGGCTGGGAAGCGGCAAAAGCCTTTCGTGGTGGCAGGCGCAGGAATTAAATCCCCCCTACCCCGCCGAAGAAATTGAAATCATAAAAATAGAATTGCCACGCGAGGAAATTTACAAGCGCTGCAATGAGCGATTTCTTAAAATGATCGATGAGGGAGCACTTGATGAAGTTCAGCAATTAATGGCGCAAAACCTGCCGGAAAATTTGCCTATCATGAAAACTATCGGGGTGCGTGAGCTGGCTGCCTACCTGCGCGGTGAAACCAGCCTTGAGCAGGCTATCGAAAAATGCCAGATCGCTACAAGAAACTATGCCAAGCGCCAGATGACATGGTTCAGGCACCAGATCTAGATTAATACATTGATAAATATTAATAATATAATCGTAACAGAATCTTAATATAAAACTTTCGGAAATTTGCTAGAATAAACTTATACAACATACTGAAATCCTATAATGAATGAAATATCCATGCCTGAAATTAAGCATACTGATAGAATAAAAAAGCAATCCGATACTCCGATAGTTGTTTTCATACTTACCTCCACGCAGGAGAAGATCCGCGATTACCAACTTATCGCCAAAGCCAAGAATCTGCCTATTATTTTTGAGGATATACACCAGATCCTGGGTTCGGTGCATAATGCCGATGAAACAGGAAAAGATTATGAAAAAAATGCTTTCCAGAAGTTAGATGAGGAAAAAATCGCCGCTTTCAGGGCCGGGGAATATGATAAGAGGATAGTAAACTACCTCAATGCCAGGGGAATACCTCTTACTACGCAGACCTACCTGGCAACTGAAGATAGCGGACTTAGTATTGAAAAGCCAGTATGGAACAAGGTTGATAAAGACGGAATACCGGAAAAAGTCCTGAACCGGATGGCGGATAGGGGCAAACATACCGGCCCAGGAGTAGAAACCGCACCGATCATAAGTTCGGTTTTCGGCGAGAACAACTTAATGAAACGCGTTCATGAAGCAGCAGCAAGCCTTGGAAAAAAAGATGTTGGGATCAAACAGAATGTAACACTTATAGTTACACCCATAAGCCCAGGCTCCAAAGATAAAAAACATATCTTCAAGGCTAAAAAAATACAAATGCTGCATTCCCCTTCGGAGGATCCGGCGCGTAACAGTGAAAGTAGAAAAATAAGCAATGTAGATTACATTCGGAACAACAAACATTCCGAGCAGAGCCTTATGGAGCTGGGAGAAAAAGCTATAACTGAGCATAGTTTCCGCTCTGTGGTGGTGGATAAGTTCTATAAGGATTTCAAAGCCAATGGCTTATTCAAAGAAGGAAAACCATACGCCGCATCCGAGAAAAATACTGCAGTTCATTCCAATGGTGCGGCACATGAATTTAAAGTCGGTTCGTTCGGCTCCCTGGGGCAGGAAACCATATCCAGGGAAATGGAGAGGATATTCAAAGACCATAAAACCGGCGAAACATCATCCATGTCGCCGCTGCATAATATTGTTTCCGATAGAAGAAAGGCATCAGAAAAAAGCAGCTACCAGCTTCTGAGCAATGTTGAGAATATAATGTCGAGGAGTGACTCAATCATACTATTCCCCGATTCCCTTAGCAGTAAAAAGGCTAATGGTCATGGCAACGGTAACGGACATAGCAATGGTCATTCCGCAGTAAAAAACACTGAGGAAGCGAAACAATTAAAAACCCTCGAAAAATTATTTGTGCTGTATTCGCTGGAAGTCGGCAAGCAGCTTAACCCGCGTGATTTTGAAAAGCCGATTATTATACTTAACCATGACGGAAGCTGGAATGACGCTCTCGCGATACATAACAATCTTGCGAACATGGCTTTAACAAAAGAATATTCAATAAGCCTGCCTGCAAAGTTCAATAATAGATCTAGTGTCGGCGTCCAGTCCAATAGTTATTATGACGTTGTAGGGACACCTAAAGGCGGCGAGCATTATACATATGACGCAACGGTAAGCGCAGCATTGGAATTGCTGAAAGAAAAAAGCAAGAATTATACACCACGCGCATCAGCATCATTCAAATTAGAGGAAAAAGGCGACAGCCCTGACAAGGTTGATGGATTCAAGGTTGCGTTTTTCTGCTCGGCCAGCAATGAAAATAAATATCTTAATGGTTCTGTTAAAAAGATAAGCCACGACCTCGCAGCTAATAATTATGGCATCGTTTATGGCGGCGGTGACCGCTATACCATGGGCGCTGTTCTGGAAGGCGTGACATCATACCGCAAGGAATTAATGGCGTATGACAGATTGAACGAGCAAGAGGCCAAGGCTAAGACCTACATAGCCGGGTATAGCACCAAGGAAATATTGAATGCCGAAACAACCAAAGGCAAATTCTCCGATGCGCTGAACTATTCAAAACGCAATGATAATATCTATCACCGCATGGCGGATATGCTGGATAATTCGGATGTGATAATTGCAGCTCCGGGAGGTGCGGGAACTGTTCAGGAATGGGCAGCGGCACTGATACTTAATAATAACCGCCCTGATAAGGATAAAAAGCCGGTGGTGTTTTTCAATCCTGAACTAAACGTAGAGAAAGTTCAGGTATGGAATGTTGCCTTGAAAGCAGTCCTGGGTGAAAAAGATTATGCCCTGCTTACCAGCAAGGAAGATTCGCAGGAGAAAATGGATTGCGCTCGCAAACATGGGATTTATGTAGAAACCACGGAACAAGGCCTGCTTGCGCGCATTGATGCGATACGCGAGGAACATAAAGGAAAACAGCAAACCAGCCACCATTTCAGGACACTGGTTACCCACAGAGCAGAACAGCAGCCAGGCGCTTCATTATAATTAAAAATCAACGCATTTTCCGGCTATTTCCCAATCGCCAAAACGCGCCGGATCCAGCCCACCGCGCCCGCCAGTTTCCGGAACAGGCTTTTTTTCAGAGCTAGGTTTTTTTTGCTTTTCTTCAGTATTTTGCTCTTTTTTATTTTCCATGATGTAATTTCATTATTGATTATTGTTATGGCATAGGGAATATCATAACCGCCATGATTAAAAAACCAAATATTTCTGAAAGCTCATTGCCATCCAATGCAAGGCTTAGCGCATTATTTGCGCTGGTGCATACACTTGATAAAGGAAAGCCACTGGATAGCGCCTGGGCTTCTGACCGGCATTTTGCCGCCATGAGCCCATCAGACAGGGCATTCTCACAATTGCTGGTTAAAACGGTTCTGCGTAGGCTTGGGCAGATCGATGTACTTATAGAACAGTTCCTTGAAAGACCACTTGGCAATAAAGCGGCACGCATAACGCATATATTGCGGCTGGGAATAGCCCAGCTTATATGGCTGGAAACCCCGCATCACGCAGCTGTCCATTCATCTGTTGAAATGACCAAGCAGATAAAAATGGAAAAGTTTGCAGGACTTATAAACGCGGTTTTAAAACGCGTAATAAAAGAAGGCACTGAGATTACCGCCAAGCAGGACACAGCCGTACTAAACTCTCCGAATTGGCTCTTTGACAGTTGGCTAAAAACTTATGGAAAGCCCAAGGCTCATGAAATAGCCAATATGCACATGCAGGACCCCCCTTTAGATATTACAGTAAAATCCAGCCCGGAACTATGGGCGCAGGAACTGGGTGGAACTCTTATGCCAACAGGCTCTATCCGAATCAATGAGGCAAAGAACATAACCCACCTTAAAGGTTTTACCGAGGGTAACTGGTGGGTGCAGGATATGGCGGCCTCGATCCCGGCTAAACTGCTTGGCGAAGTGAAAGGCTTACGCGTAATTGATTTTTGCGCGGCACCGGGCGGAAAAACAGCACAGCTTGTGTCAGCTGGGGCTAAAGTTACTGCGGTTGAAATATCCAAAGAGCGCATCTCGCTGCTTAAAACCAATCTCCATCGCCTGAAATTACAGGCAGATTATGTCGCAACTGACGCGCTTAAATGGAAACCAGATTTTATGCCGGACGCTATTTTGCTCGATGCGCCCTGCTCGGCTACCGGAACATTGCGCCGCCATCCTGACGTAGCATGGCACAGACGGGAAAGCGATATTGCACGGCTTGCAGAAACGCAGAATAAATTACTGAACCATGCTCTGGATATGCTGAAAAAGGGCGGAAAACTCGTATATGCGGTTTGCTCACTACAGCCTGAAGAAGGCGAAGAACAGGTAAAAAAAATACTTGCTGAACGAAAAGATATAAAACTGGAACCCGTTGACCCGGCACTAATTGGCGGCATGAAAGAATGTATAACAAGGCGTGGCGAGGTTCGTACCCTGCCTTGCTACAACACAGAAAATGGCGGCATGGACGGTTTTTTTGCAGCGGTGCTTATAAAAAAATAGAAAAACGGAAAATGAATGCTATAACTTCCTGCGAAAAGGAAACTTTATATGCAGAAAACAAAAATAGCGCCGTCAATATTATCCGCTGATTTCGCCCGGCTCGGTGAAGAAATAACCTCAATTACGAAGGCGGGCGCGGATTATATCCATGTCGATGTCATGGATGGGCATTTCGTGCCGAACCTTACCATAGGCCCGGTGGTTATCAAATCCATCCGCCAATATAGCCAGCTTCCTTTTGACGTACATCTGATGATCGAACCGGTTGACCCGTTCATCGAAGCATATGCCAAAGCAGGCGCGGATATAATTACAGTGCACGCCGAGGCTACAAAGCATTTGCACCGCACTTTGCAATTGATAAAATCCTTCGGGAAAAAATGCGGGGTTTCGCTGGTGCCGACCACACCTGCTTCAGCGCTTGAGCATATCATGGATGAAATAGACCTTATTTTGGTAATGAGCGTGAACCCAGGATTTGGCGGACAATCATTCATCCCGTCACAGATAGAAAAAATCCGCACACTCCGCACGATGATCAACAAATCTGGCCGCGAGATCGACCTCGAAGTTGACGGCGGGATAAACGCACAAACTGCCAAGCAGGTAGTGGAAGCAGGAGCCAATGTGCTTGTTGCTGGCTCTGCTATATTCACAAACCCACGCGATTATGCAGCTAATATCGAAAAATTGCGCTGATGACCGCAACAAGAAAATGCATCAATTGCGGCAAGCCAACCACGCCTGAAAATATCCCATTTTGCTCAAAACGCTGTAAGGATGTTGACCTTGCCCGGTGGTTTCGTGGTGATTACTCAGTACCAGTTATCGAAGGCGAGGATCTACCAGATGATAGCGAAGAAAACGGGGGAAATATCCATTAGTTTTATCTTGAACAAATGCATAAAATATATAATTTTTTTTAAGTCGCATTAACTTTATGTAATGTTTTAGCAATGTATTTATTATAAATAAAGGAGTACTGATTAGCGTGGATATATTCCCGATGTCGGGGTTATCTATTTTCACATATAACAAGGATAATTTTATGAACAAACTTTCTGCCCTGGCTCTCGTACTTGCCCTTGCTGCACCTGTTTCTTTCGCTTCTGCTGCTGAACACAAAGCTGCTGCTGAAGCTTCTGCGGCATCTGCTGATGCTTCTGCTGCTAAAGCCGATGCTAAAGCTGCCCACAAACATGCTAAACATGCTAAAAAGCATGCTAAACATGCAGAAAAAGCTGCTAGCAACTCTGAAAAAGGTGAAGCGATGGAAGCTTCTCCAGCTGCTGGCGAATCTGCACCTGCTTCTGCACCTTCTGAAGCTAAGTAATTGCCAACTGGCAATTGCCAGTTAATGCTTACGAAAAGCACGCCAAGACACCTTTAAATATAGGTTTTGGCGTGCTTTTTTATTTATCTTTCCTGTATTTAGACAAATTAATCTCAGAAATATAAAAAAAACGCTTCCCCCAACGGCTAGTTTTGATATACAAACCCCCTCCACTCTGCTTTACTCCTTGATGAACCAAGCAAAGCACGAGCTAAATAAATTACTGTTTCCAATGATCTGGAAGGATTGAGAAGATGGCTGTACCTAAAAGAAAAACGAGCAAATCCAAGCGTGATATGCGCCGCTCGCATGATTCACTGAAAAAAACCAACCCGGTTGAAGATAAAACCACCGGCGAACTTAAACGCCCGCACCACGTGTCGGCGGATGGCTATTATAATGGCCGTCAGGTAACTACAGACAAAGTACACCGTTAGGCCGCCGCATGGCACCTGGCAAAATCCAGACTCCTATCGCACTTGATGCAATGGGTGGGGATAACGCGCCGGACTCTGTTATCCGCGGTGCTGAAATGGCGCTTATCCGCCATCCAGGAATAAAATTTTTAATATTTGGCAATGAGCCGCAAATCTTGCCAATGCTTAAATCGCGCCCTGCGCTGAAAGCAGCAAGCGAAATTGTGCATACCTCACACATAATAGGTAGTGAAGATAAGCCCTCTATCGCTGTGCGCCGGGGCCGTTCTTCCAGCATGTGGCTGGCAATAGAATCAGTTAAGGAAGGCCGCGCCTGCGCCGTAGTATCTGCCGGAAATACAGGTGCGCTGATGGCAATATCAAAACTCGTACTCCGTACCCTTCCGGGTGTTTCCCGTCCTGCTATAGCTGCATTATTCCCAACACTCCGCGGTGAATGCGTGATGCTGGACCTAGGCGCAAATGTTGAATCAGACGCGCAGGATCTATACCGTTTTGCAATAATGGGAGATGCTTTCGCCCGCGCTGTGCTTGGACTTTCCCGCCCCCGCATAGGCCTGCTTAATGTCGGGTCGGAAGAATTAAAAGGCCGCACCGAAGTAAAAGAAGCTGCGATGCTTTTAAAAGATTCGCGCCTAAGCCTGAATTTTCATGGATTTATTGAAGGCAATGATATTGCGGCAGGAACCGTTGACGTTGTAGTTACCGATGGATTCAGCGGGAATATTGCCCTTAAAACAGCAGAAGGAGCAGCACGCCTTATCCGCACTTACCTGCGCGATGCTTTTAACAGCTCGCCAGTTGCCAAGGTCGGAGGCGCACTTGCTATGGGAGCACTGAAAAACGTAAAAGATAAATTAGATGACCGCAAGCGCAACGGCGCAATGTTTTTAGGGCTTGCAGGAATTGCGGTTAAAAGCCACGGCGGGGCGGATGCCTATAGTTTCTGTAATGCAGTTAGCGTTGCGGTTGAGCTGGTTGCACACCATATAAACACAAGGATCATGGATGAAATAGGGCATATCCCGGCTGCAAAAACCTCAATCAAACCTGAAACTACTGAAGAAGGAATATAGAATGCTGCGTGCGGTGGTCATAGGTACCGGCGAATACCTGCCAGAAAAAATAATGACCAATCATGATTTCGCGCAGACACTTGAAACCAGCCACGAATGGATAGTTGAGCGCACCGGGATCATCCAGCGCCATATTGCTGCTGAAGGTGAAAACACTTCCGACCTTGCTACAATCGCCGGGCAGAATGCGCTTAAGGATTTCGGGATTTCCCCCGATAGCATCGACCTTGTGATACTGGCAACTACTACGCCGGATGACACTATGCCATCGACAGCGAGCAAGGTGCAACACAGTTTGGGAATAAAAAACGGCGCGGCGTTTGACGTAAATGCCGCATGCAGTGGTTTTGTATATGCCATGAGCATTGCCAACAGCTTCATTGTATCAAGGCAGGCAAAACGCGTTATGGTTATAGGCGCCGAAACCTATTCACGCATCATGAACTGGGAAGACCGGGGAACCTGCATCTTATTCGGCGACGGCGCGGCGGCAGTTATTTTAGAAGCACAGGAAGCAAAAGGAACCAATACCGACAGGGGAATATTATTTTCCAAGATACATTCTGACGGTCAATATACCGAACTGCTTAAAACAACCGGCGGCGTTTCATCGACCAAAAATGCTGGTTATTTAACCATGGTAGGCAGGGAAATTTTCCGCCATGCAGCAAGTAAAATGCCCGCCTCAGTAGAAGAAGGATTGCTAGAAACCGGTTTGGGCAAAGATGAAATAGACTGGCTGGTGCCGCACCAGGCCAATATGCGTATATTAGCAAGCGTTGCCCAAAAGCTGGGAATCGGGGAAGATAAGGTGATAGCCACTGCCCCCATGCACGCCAATACCTCCGCCGCCTCCATTCCCCTCGCCCTGCACCAGGCAGCCAAAGATGGCCGGATCAGCCGTGGAAATCTTATAGCCTGCCCTGCCCTTGGAGCAGGTTTAACATGGGGCTGTATACTCCTAAGATGGTAAAAATTCTGCCAGACTTGGCTGCAAACGTGCTTTTTTCCATATAATATGGCTAATTATTAAGTGATTTTCACCAAACCCCTTGATTATATTCCCAAAATAGGTTAGAATCATTTCGATTATAACTTTTCGAGGAAGAAAAATCCTATGCCTAAAACACTCACCCGCGCCGATCTTAGCAACTCAGTTTACGAACAGATAGGGCTTTCATTGCAGGAATGTAACGCACTGGTTGACAGCGTTATTGAAGAGGTTTCCTCCGCACTGGAACAGGGTAATTCAGTTAAAATTTCATCATTTGGAACATTCAACCTGCGTAATAAAAAACAGCGCATGGGGCGTAATCCTAAGACAGGTGTGGAAGTGCCTATCACTTCACGCACAGTGCTTTCGTTCAACGCTTCCAACTTGATGAAAGCCAAGGTTAACACTAACCTTGTCGGTAAGAACGTAGAACTTGCTTAGGCCCGCTGTTCCTTAGTTTAACTAAGTTACAACTGGCTGGTGATAGTTAAACAAAGGAGGGACTGTGCAGCTTAATTTTCTCCAAGAAGACCTGCTTATTGCACTGCAAGAATCAAAAAAAGTCTCTGCCGCCCCAAAATCAAAAAACGAACCTGCTGCTTCTGGTGATTTATTCGGCGGCTTACCTCTAGCTATGCCAGCTGTAAAAGACGAAAAACCACAAGAAAAACAGGCAAAAAAATCAGCAAAAATCAATGCTGAGAAAAATATTGAAGCAGAAGATAAGCCTGAAAATAAGGCAGCTTCTGAACACCATAAAAAAGCCCCAACCGCATTTAAAACTATCAGCGAGGCTTCGGCACTGCTTAATGTTCCGCAGCATGTATTGCGTTTCTGGGAGAGCCGATTCTCACAGATAAAGCCGCTTAAAATGGGCGGCGGACGGCGTTATTACCGCCCGGAAGATATTGATATTTTAAGCAAGATACAGAATTTGCTTTATAAGCAGGGCTATACGATCAAAGGCGCGAAAAAAGCTTTTGAAGCTAAAGATTTCAAAAAAACCAGCATTGAAAATGTCCCAAGCATCAATAAGGACATAATCCTGACCGATAAACAAAAAAAGCAGGTTTCTGCTATACGTCAGGAATTGCTTAATTTACGCGAAGTTCTCCGCCCATATCTGGCTGCAAACCAGCCTGCATAGAAAATTTGACTTTTCCATATGGTACTGTAATTTGCACAGCTTAATTTTTTGATTTTTTTGGTATATTTATGGCAAATACAGCAGAAGTCGCAATTATAATGGGCAGCACCTCCGATTGGGAAACAATGCAGCACGCGGCGCAAACGCTTGATGCGCTTGGTATCACCCATGAAGACAAAGTAATTTCTGCACACCGCACACCAAAAAGACTTTATGATTTCGCAACAGGCGCACAGAAAAACGGCGTAAAAGTTATTATTGCCGGAGCTGGCGGAGCTGCACATTTGCCGGGAATGACATCTTCAATGACCAACCTTCCGGTGCTTGGCGTTCCTGTTGAAAGCTGCTCGCTTAAAGGCATGGACAGCCTGCTTTCTATTGTACAGATGCCTGCCGGTGTTCCGGTGGGAACACTTGCAATCGGCAAGGCCGGAGCTATCAATGCCGCGATACTTGCCGCATCAATACTCGCGCTTGGCAATGAAACAATTGCAAAAAAACTGGAAAAATGGCGGGAAGAGCAAACCAGCTCTGTGGCACTTACACCAAATGTCTGATCCTGTGTTTAAGCCTCTGCCACCACTTTCAACTATCGGTATATTAGGCGGCGGCCAGCTAGGGCGGATGATGGCAATGGCAGCAGCGCAAATGGGATACCATGTGCATATTTACTGCCCTGAGGAAAACTGCCCGGCCAGCGAAGCCTCCAAATATACAACCACCGGAAAATATGACGATACTGCGGCGCTTGTTAAATTTGCAAAAAGCGTTGATGTAGTAACTTATGAATTCGAAAATATCCCCGCCGAACCGGTTGCAGAGATAACAAAATACGCAAATGTTTTCCCTTCCCCGCAAATACTTGCTACTTCCCAGCACCGGGTTCTGGAAAAGCAGGAAATAAATAAAATGGGGATTGCTACCGCGCCATTTGTCCCGGTTTCATCAGTTGGCGGGCTGCATGAAGCTACGCAGAAAATAGGGATTCCATCAGTGCTTAAGACAGCGCGCATGGGCTATGACGGCAAGGGGCAGTTCATGCTCAAATCTGTAAACGACATAGAAAAAGCCTGGGAAAAACTTGGCGGCAGCGAACTTATACTGGAAGGGTTCGTTGATTTTTCCATGGAAATTTCGGTTATTGTGGCGCGTGATATTAAGGGGAATATCCAGTGCTACTGCCCGGTGCAGAATATTCACAAAAACCATATATTACATGAAACCATAGCCCCTGCCCCGATCAGTGAAAAACTTGCTACAGAGGCAGAAAACATTGCGAAGAAAATTGCCGATGGTTTGAATTTGGTAGGGCTGCTGGCTATCGAGATGTTCGTTACGGCTGATGGAATATTGGTAAATGAACTTGCACCGCGCCCGCATAATTCCGGGCATTGGACAATTGACGCGGCCATAACCAACCAGTTCGAACAGACAATTCGCGCAGTTTGCGGGCTTGTGCTTGGGAATCCTGCGCGGCTTTGCGATGCGCGGATGCTTAATTTAATCGGCGATGATGTTGACGATTGGGAAAAATACAGCGGCGAGAAGAACGCCAAGCTGCACCTATATGGAAAAAAAGAAACTAAACCCGGCCGCAAGATGGGTCATGTTACTTATCTGATTACGGACAACAGATAACGGATGACAAGAATTACACAAACCGTGCTTTGTCGGCTTTATAGACTCCCAACACAGTGACTTTTTTGCAATAAAAACTTAGTTCCTCAAGTGCTCCCTGTACATTCTTTTCCTGCGGGTGACCTTCGAAGGTGAGGAAAAATTGAGCCGCATCGCGCCGAGCGCCACCGGGAATATAGCTTTCCAGCTTTACAATATTAACCCCTTGGGTTGCAAATCCGCCCAGCGATTTATATAAAGCCGCTGGCATATTGCGTACGGTGAAAAGCAAGGTGGTCATTACATTGCCGTCACCCGGCTCGATCTCTGCCGGTTCGCGGGCGATAAGTATGAATACGGTTACGTTACTTTCCGCATCCTGCAAATGCTCGCGCAGAATTTTCAAACCGTAAAGCTCAGCAGCAAGTGGCGAAGAAATGGCGGCCTTAGTGGGATCATTCCATTTAGCAACATCGGCGGCGGCCTGCGCGGTGTTTGAATAGGCGTGCGTCTGCACTTTCATCTCGCGCAGGTTTTCACGGCACTGCATGAGCGCCTGCGGATGCGAATATACATCCTTCACGCTCTCAAGACTTGCACCTTTTACCGAAACCAGCACATGCTCGATATTCTGAAAAAATTCACCTACGATATGCAGCTTGGTTTTAGGAAGGAGGTTATGGATCTCGGCAACCCTTCCAGCCTGTGAGTTTTCAATCGGGATCATACCCAGCGCGGCATAACCCGCCGCAACAGCATCGAACACATCTTCAAATGACGGATAAGCTGCGGTCTGCATGTAAGGGCAGGCCTGGCGGCAGGCTAGGTCGGCATTCGCGCCTTCCACACCCATGAAAGCTATTGTATTTTCTGGATCGGTCTTTGTAGTATTGCTGGACATAATGCTATTAATTCCTTAGTTTTACAGCCATAATAATTACCATGAATAGAATAGATTGCAACGCATGAACAATGTTTTTCTATTGTTGACATTAGGCACACATTGTGATATAAATTCTATAACATGACAGATAACTTCTATTTTGAGTTTGACCCGCAAAAAAATGCTGTTTTAAGACGGGAACGCGGCGTCAGCTTCGAGCAGATAATTATCCTGATGGAAAATGGGAATATAGAATCGGTAAAGC
>CAUJHR010000014.1 GCA_963205195.1 Pseudomonadota bacterium
AGCCGCTGGTAGGCAATCCTTATCTGTTCCCAGCCTATTTTATTGGGGTTCCAGAAAAACTTGGCAGGCATCATTCGCCGCCGAACCAAATGTGGCACCGCATTTTGGACAAAGCAAAAATCAAGGATTTCCGAAAGCACGACCTACGCCATGCGTTCGCCTCATTCGCTATCATGGCAGGTCTGACACTAGAAGAAATAGGGCAGCTCTTGGGGCACTTAACGCCGCAAACTACCAAGCGATATTCGCATCTGGTGGACTCTCATCGCAAAACCCTAACCAATGCCGTGGGCTCGCAGATCAGTTCGATACTGCAAACGAAAGACGAGAAGGTCGTCAATCTCTCTACTAGGATGGGTAAGTAACATGGAAGAAACTGAACATCAAAATACTATGCGGGCATTAAAAGCGGTAATGACCGCGATTAAATCAGTGCAAAAAATTATGTTGGTCGGGAATGAATTTGTGCTTTTGCCCAAGCATGAATTCGACGAGGTTTTGTCAATGGTTGAACTGCTTTTCAAATCTGGAAAAAGATTGAATTATCTTGAACATAAAATTGAGAAGGTTACCGAAAAACAAGCCGCCCCCATTATAATTGAAGCTCCACGAGCAGATGTGTTGCCACCAGCCAGCAGTAACCCAGAAGCATTACTGACAGCACGCCAAGTTGCGGATGAGTGGGGTATAAAAGTGAAAACGCTAGAGAAATGGCGCTTTACTGGCGACGGCCCCGCTTATGTAAAACTGGGTAAGGGCATTAAAGCTATTGTGCGGTATCGACGTAGAGATATGAACAGTTTTGTAAGTGAATTGGAAAGGAAGCACACATCTCAAAAATAACGGTATGGCTTCCGACTGTTCCCTACAGCTCCACACTAGACTATATAATTTCTCGGCTCTAGTGATTCTACTACGGTATTCAAATAGAAGGCACACCCCCTAGGACAACACAAAAAATCACATGGAAGCATAGGGGAGCATGGAATCAGTGCACATTGTTGATTTGACTTGAGTTATTTCGACTTGCATGGAATTATAGGGACGATTAAGAATGAATTTTTAAATAACTCAAAATCCGGTGCCGCAAGGCGTGTCGGTTCGATTCCGACCCGAGGCACCACAAGTTTTTCCCGCGCTTTAGCGCGGTCTTGCAAAACTTAGTGTCCGCCGAAGCTTTAGCGAAGGAGGACTGTTCGATATTTATTAGACAAAGCCAGACCTGACCGGTTTAATTCTGGTATCTGGCTGGAAAGAACTTATATTACCAGCAAAATAGCTTGATTACAATAAGATAGTATGCTGAGCCCAACCTGCAACAAAAGCTTAACTTTTAATCTCTTCCTAGCCATGTTAGCGTCATGAAATTATGAGAGATTTTATTTCTTCCCTGCAAAACGCCGCGCCTGCCATTGTGATGATGGCAGGAATAGTTCCGATGGTTGCGCCGGATGCGCCTGAGCATGTGCGTTATGGCGGAGCCTGCCTGCTGGCAATCGCAGCAATTCTTGCAGATATACAAAACGGCAAAAAGCTGGGCTATACCGATAAAATCGTAAAAGCAGTTCAAAAAATCCCCGGCATGGAAAATGCTGACACAGGAGCAGTGATAGGCGCACTGACATTGGGAGCTTCTGCCTTTCTTGGAGGCGGCGAGGCTATGAATATGGCGCAAAGCGGCATTACATCACCAGGACTGGTTAAGGTAGGATATAACGCCATCAGTTACCCCCTAAGCTCTGCTTTTGATTTCCAGCGCTCGCGCATTTTAATGGAGCGTTATTTCGGCAAAGAATTATCCTTCAAATATCAAAATGCCGATGGAAAAACACAAACTACCACCCCAATCCCGACATCACGCCTGCTGCAGCAACTAGCGCTTATATCCGGCGCGGGTGGCATTACTGCCTACGGCTTGATGCTGGATGTGCAAGCTATACAATTTACAGGGGTTATGTTTGCAGCTTCTAACGGCATGAATATAACTAATCTTGTTAAGCAGCCGTTAGGCGAGGCAACACAAGCAAAAATCGAAAAGCTTCGTAAGTACCTTGCAAATAATGCAGAGATAAAAAACAATACCGCGCCAGTAATAACAGAACAATGGAAGGAAGCGCAAAATGCGCTTACTGCCGATTCTCCTGTAGCATCCACAGACCAGCCGCCGCCAACATTAAATACACAAATTCTTGCCAAGCAAACAGCAGAAGCGATCACCCCTATTATTGCGAAATCTTATCAATCCCCTGATAAGGAACATAGAATATAGTAACAAACCAAGTAAAGCCGACTACTACCTCAGGCGGCGAGCTTTTGCAAAAAGCCTTTCACCTGACTATATTCATCTTTGATTTTCTTTAGCAGCTCGCTCTTTTCACTTTCATTCATGTGCATTCCATCCTGCCCCTGCTTGCATAAAGCCCCGAGATTCTCCGCGCCAAGGTTAAGGGATATACCTTTAAGCGCATGGGCATTGCTCCGCCAGGTTTCAGCAGCATCTTTCTCAAGGCTTTGCTGCAATATGTCTATGCGCGCCTCAAAAGAAGAATAAAACTCTTCGAACAACGCTTTTTCCATTTCAATATCCCCGTCAGTCATACTACGAAGGTTGGTTAGATCAACGGGGTCGCTCATAATAAATTCCTATTTTTTTAATTTGCGTTCAAGATACTTATCAATTGCCGTAATAATTTTCTGCCTGCTATATGGTTTAACAATAAATCCCTGTGCATTATTTTCACGCGCAAGAACTACATCTTTTGTATAATTATTGGCAGTAACCATAACAACAAAATTATTCGGGTCATGCTTTTTAAGTAAAGCAGCAAATTCATGGCCACTGGCATCAGGAAGCTCGATATCCAGAAATACTATACTAGGTATATGCTCTGCATAAAGTGCAATGGCCTGCTGAACATTTGCAGCTGTATAGCACGGGTTGCTCCTGCTTAACATGCCTTCCAGCAAACTCCTGGAAAAATTCTGGTCCTCAACAATTAAAATGGTTGGAACAGGATATGTGCGGCGCTCATTACCAAATTTTTTAATATGGCTTGCCTGCTCCTCGGTAAACTCTACTTTGAAGACTTCATCAACCGCTTCTTCTGCCGGTTTTATATCATTTATCTGGTTATCCACTTTTTCAGCTTCTTTCTTAGGTTTTTATCCTAATTTTTTTACCTATACATGGCATAATACCTTATCAGCCCCTGCATATTATAATTTTAAAACTATACATTAGTTTTACATGGCTTTAGTTAAGAAAAAATTAATGATTTGTAAATAAGATAAATCAACGATTTTCTCTATATCCCATTCAACATATGCTTACGGACGAAACAAGCGCTTATGATGTCGTACCCCATGCAATTCCTTTGTGGTAAGTAAATGCCAAAAAAAATATTACCAATCACTTTATTATTACTATGTATATTTGCAATTGGCGCGCCTTGGCTAAATCCCCTGGATGATAAAAAGCCACGCCCCCCGATCCGTATATCAATAAGCCCTAATACCGGCTTTGAGCTTCTGCACCTTGCCGAAATCAAGGGTTTTTTCAAAGAAGAGGCAGTTTCAGTAAAACTTATTCGCCTAAGTGTTCTAGAGGATGCGCGAAGGTCTTATGTGCGTGGGCAGGTTGACGGAATGACAGGTTCGCTTTCCGAAATGATAAAAGCCCGTGAAAACGGACGGGAATCCCGAATATTATTTGTAATTGATTTTTCTAATGGGGCCGATGTTATTATTGCCCGTAAAGGCATAAATAGCTTATCTGAGCTTAAAGGCAAAAAGATTGCCGTGGAGCCTGAATCATTTGGGCTGAACATTATTAACGCAGCCATTGAGAAAGCTGGCCTCGGTTATAATGATATAAACCTGAAAGGTATGAGCCAGTTAAATATACCACAAGCAATGCTTACAGGTGAAATTGATGCGGCACATACTTATGCGCCTTATTTGGCACCTATTCTAAAAAACAACCCCAATGTCTCAGTACTTATAGATAGCTCACAAACAAAAGGCGAAATAGTAAATATATTAGCACTTGACCCAAAAATAATAGAGCAAAGGCCAGAAGATATGAAGGCTATAAAAAGAGCTTGGGACAGAGCTCTTGCTTATGCACAGGCCCACCCGAAAGAAGCACACCTGCTCATGTCTGAAATTGAAAATATAAGCCAGCAGGACTTTGCAAGTAACCTCAAAAAAAGCCGTATGTTTAATTCTTCTGAAACTGACAATCTGCTTAAACCAAATGGCGTGGTCGAAAAATCACTTATCAAGGTATATTCTATATTGCACAGGGAAAACCCTCCTTTGGAAGCAATACGTATTTCAGATTATATATTGCCTAACAATGAATTACTGGGGCAGAAATTATGAAAAACACATATCGGTTTCCTTTAAGCCTTAAAATCCTTTTTCCTCTTGTTACCATATGTATGACAACAATCGGTCTTGGCTGGGTAGCATTCAGTTACCATTACACGCAAGTGATGAAAGACCAGATCGAGCAGCGCGCTGTCTCGATTGCAAATAGTATAGAACAATTTTCATGGATAGTAGGAATTTCGCCTGAGCTTACCCGGATCATTGATTCAATGGGTGGAGAAAGCGGGATTGAAACCATAGCTGTTTTCCAATTATCTCCTTTTAAGCTGATTACCAATAACGGCGTAAAAATGACTGCCTATAGCATGGAACAAATGATAGAAGGCAAGTACCCTGGGCAGGGCCGCATGGAAGCATTACGCCAAGGTAAACGATTCCAGCTTTTAAATATTGATCCAAACAATTCTGATTACGTGATCATAACCCCAATAATGCTTAAAGACCATAATTCCAATAAATATGTATATGGTGAAATTTATGTAGAATTTGATGTAACAGAACTCATAAAAAATATTACAACGCAAACGCGCAATATAATGGTCTGGTTTACTCTAGGTGTATTGCTGATGATAGGAATAACCTATAGTGTTCTGCAATACTACGTATTCAAGCCTTTAAACTGGATACATAACATAATAAACCGCAGAAGCAAAGGCGATGCAGCACGCTTCACAAAGTTACGCAATGATGAAATAGGCGATGTAGGACGCGCATTAAACAACATGCTGGAAAGTATGGAGCGCAGAACCCAGACTTTCTTACAGGCATGGGAACCGGCAGAAAGGGAGGCACGCATCGTATCCCTTATCCGCAGTGTTGCTGTTGCTTCTAATAAAGCAGAGAATATTGATGATGCTATAGCCCAGACATTAAAACTGGTATGCGAATTTATGAATTGGCCTATCGGACATGCCCATGCAGTAGATTACCAAAGCAAATTATTATGCTCCACAGGCTTATGGTGGCACGAAAACGAGGATTTCCGCGTATTTATGGATATTACGCGTGATAAGAGATTTGTAATGGGTGAAGGACTGCCAGGAAGGGTATGGCAATCGCAGGAGCAGCTTTGGATTTCTGACCTTACCAAGGATAATAATTTTACCCGTATGCAAATATCATCACCTGCAATGCTTGGAATAAAAAGCGGATTTGCTTTTCCTATAATTGTAGAAGGCGAAGTTTTTTATATACTTGAATTCTTTTCAGCCCAGACTGAAGAACCGGCACCAGAATTATTCAATGCTATTAAAGATATAGCAAGCCAGTTAGCACAAGTTATAGAACGCAACCAGGTTCAGCTTAAACTAAAAGCAGCCAAGGATATGGCCGAAAAAGCCACCTCAGCCAAGAGCGAGTTCCTTGCCAATATGAGCCATGAAATACGCACACCAATGAATGGCTTGCTCGGTATGACAGGGCTTTTGCTTGATACAAACCTTGATAGCGAACAGCGCAACTGGGCAGAAATCATCAAAAAGTCCGGTGAAAACCTTATGGAAATCATCAATGACATTCTTGATTTCTCTAAAATTGAAGCAGGCAAGCTTACCTTGGATCCTATCCGCTTCGATCTGTATAATACTATAAATGAAGTAACTGATTTATTATCACTTACTACTCAGGAAAAAGGTATAGAATTACTGGTTAATATCGACCCTGAACTTCCACGTTTCATTATCGGCGACCCAATACGCCTCCGCCAGATCCTACTAAACCTGACCACCAACGCCATTAAATTCACTGAAAAAGGCCATGTTCTTATAAAAACAAGTTTTAAAGCAATGGCAAACCAGCATATACAGCTTTATTTCAACGTTGAAGACAGCGGTATAGGAATACCTGAAGAGAAACTTGAGCATATTTTTGAAAGCTTCTCACAGGCAGAAGAATCAACCACGCGTAAATTCGGCGGCACTGGCCTGGGCCTTGCTATATGCAAAAAGCTTACGAATATAATGGGCGGCTCGATCAGCGTAACCAGTGAACTAGGTAAAGGTTCGGCTTTCCATTTTGATGTCACTATGCAACGCACTGAGCAGCGTGCAAGTGAAAGGCATATTTCTGACTGCGATCTATCTGGCCTGCGTGTACTGGTTGTTGATGATATGAAGGAAAACCGTACTATAATGTGCAGTTACCTAAAATCGTGGAATATTATTAGCGACATATGCACGAATGCCCATGAAGCATATGATATGGCCAAGAAAGCCCAGGAAGATGGCAAGCCATATAGTTTCGTAATGGTAGATTATTATTTGGACGGCAAGGAAAACGGGAAAGATCTCGCGAAATTATTTAAAGCAGACCCAAAAACATCAGATGTCATGCTTATAATGCTCACCGCCCTTTCCCAATTTGTAAGCAGTGAAAATATGAGTGCCCTTGGATTTTCTGCATTCTTCATAAAACCATTATACCCTATTCATTTCAAAGCTACCTTACAGATATTGATGGATGCAAAATCACGTGGTGAAACATTGCCGCTTATAACCCGCCACCAGATTACTAATATGCTTCAAGGCAAGGTACGCAATGAAAGCATTCAGGCTGATATGTTTAGCGGCACCAGGGTGCTTGTTGTCGAGGACATGAAAGTTAACCTGATGCTTATTACCAAAATACTAGAAAAACATGGCTGCATAGTATTTTCTGCTGCAAATGGCCGCCATGGTGTTAAAATGATCAATGAAAACCGCTACGATATTGTTTTTATGGATTGCCAGATGCCAGAAATGGATGGATTTGAAGCAACCAAATGTATCCGCGATGAAGAAGGCGGCAGGCGGCATACTATTATCGTAGCCTTAACTGCCGATGCCATGACAGGAGACCGGGAAAAATGCCTGAAAGCCGGAATGGATGATTACCTCAATAAGCCAATAAAGCCTGAACAGATAACTAAAGTTCTAACCAAATGGCTCAAAAACGCGAAAAGAGCTACCTAGTAATCGACGTAAATATTTATTGGTGAAACACCAGCCATAAATATCTGTTCTCTTATAGGATCAACCATTTCTGGCATACCGCATAGATAAACAATTATGCTGTTTTTATTTTCATCCAAGCCTGCAATTATCTTTTTGGGAAGATTTTCACTTAGCAAATATGGTATATAAGAGAAATTGCAATGCTCATTGGCAAGCGCTTCCAGCTCTTCAATCATGTATAAATCCATATTGCTGTTTACTCCGTGGTAAAAGCTTATTTTGCCTTTATGTTTTTGAGTGGTTGCAGTTTTAGCTATCTCATAAAGGGGAGCCAGACCTGCCCCTACCCCTACCAACACCAGCTGGCAATTTTTATCGCAATCCACATAGCGAAAACCATTATCTGGTACACCAGATACAATTTCAATATCCCGTTCAGGATAATATTGGCAGGAGAGGAAAAAACCTTGCTGCTTTACTGATGGATGCAAGCCTTCCTGTGCTGCTGGGGGTGGCTGTCCAGCATTTGTTTTCATTATACATGAATGGCACATACCAGCACGGCAGGAATATGCCACCATTTGCCCTGAGCGCAGAAGGCAATCAAGCACGCTCTCGCCTTTACCTAGAACAAAGTCTTTACCATTATAGGAAACATGGATAACCATGTCACTGCACTTAATGGCAATTATTTTTTCAGCAGATCACGGATTTCTTCCAGCAATATTTCATTGCGCGGTGGCGGAGCAGCTTCCTGCGCTTTTTTAAAGCGGTTTGCCTGTTTCACAATCATAAAGATCGCAAAAGAAACGATCAGGAAATTAATTACCTGGTTTAAAAACAAGCCATAATTTATAGTTGCCGCACCAGCTTCTTTCGCGGCTTTAAGGCTGTTATAATGCCCATCGGAAAGGTTTATGAAGAAATTAGAAAAATCAATCCCTCCCATTATTTTTCCTATAGGAGGCATAAGTATATCGGCAACCAGTGAATTCACAATTCCGGTAAACGCAGCACCAATAATGATACCAACTGCCAGATCCAACACATTGCCGCGCGTGATAAATTGCTTAAATTCATTAATCATAATTCTCTCCGTTTTTAAAAATTAATTCCTATGAAGATGGGGGCATATTATACTAATTATATTTTTTTTCAAATTATTCCAAGGAGTAAACCTTTCAGGTATTCATTCTGGGCAAGCAATTCGTGCCGCGGATGGTCGGGTGCTGCACCTGTTTGTTTTATTATTTTGCAATTAGCCCCCGCCTTTTTAACTCCATCCATAACCGCTTTATTAAAAGCGCTACGCCCGGCATGGTGCGAACATGAAGCTACGAATAATATTCCGCCATTTTCTACCAAAGAAGCGGAAAGCCTTGCCACTTTTTCATAACCTTTAAGTCCGCTGGCTATATCCTTTCGGCTTTTCACAAATGCAGGTGGGTCGGCAAGGACTATATCGAATTTCCGGCCCGATTTTGCCAAATTATCCATAACAGCAAACGCATCACCCTTTACGCAATCAATATTTACATTATTATTTTTTGCCGCCTGCAAAGCCATATCAAGGGCTAGCTGAGAGCTATCAACAAGAGTTACATTTTTTGCCCCAGCTTTTGCAGCAAGCAGCCCAAAGCCGCCAGAATGTGAGTAAATATCGACTACAGTCTTACCATGCGCCATATCCGCTATCATTTTGCGGTTGTCACGCTGATCGTAGAACCAGCCTGTTTTTTGCCCATTTAGCAGGTCAGCGAGATAGGCAAAATCATTTTCCAGAACTTTGCTAAAACCGCTTATTTTTCCCTTGATTATTTTTACTTCCTGCTTAAGGCCTTCTAATTTGCGGGATGCATTATCATTGCGTAAAATAATAGTTTCCGGGTTTATAATCCCTTCGACAGCTTCAATAATAACCGGCAGCAATCTTTCCATACCAGCAGTGCCGACCTGTATTACTATTACACCTCCAAAACGGTCTATCAGAAGACCAGGTAAGTTGTCGGCTTCGGAATGCACCAATCGGCAATAAGGAATCGAAATAATTTTATCACGCTTTGCTTTTGCTGTGTTTATCCGCTCTGCAAAAAAGGCAGTATTAATATCAGCGCGCCCCAAAGCAAGAACCCGGCATGCAATCTGTGAAAGGCTATTATAATAACCAATTCCAATATGCTCGCCTTTAAAATTTTCTATGGAAACAAGAGCACCTGAAGGAATCAGGGCAAGCTCAGATGAATCAATAATTTCACCTGCATAAATCCACGGGAAACCGTTCCGGATATTTTCGTCCTGCCCTTTTTTAATCCGTAGAGGAACAAGTGTCATCACGCTGCTTTATTGGTGGTTAGTTTAAGGAAAATATCCTCAAGGTTCGGCTCACGCGTAGTTAAATCTCGCACCATGATACCTGCAGCGCCAACAGTGTTCAATATTTCCTGTATACCGTCCTTGCTAGGCTTGTAATCAATCACAAGCTTGCCCTCAGTATCAATTTCTGTTTTCCATTTCTGTATCTTTTCTGGAATATTATTAATTTGTTCCGTAGGCGTAATAACCAATTGCTTGCTATCAAAACTTTTAAGCATTACCGCTTTCTTTTCACATGCCACTACTTCTCCATGATTTATAACGGCTATGGTGTCGCAAAGCTGCTCGGCTTCTTCCAGGTAATGAGTGGTTAGCAAAACCGTTGTCCCTGCTTTATTCAAAGCTTTCACATATTCCCAAAGCTGGGTGCGAAGCTCTACATCCACCCCTGCTGTTGGTTCATCAAGTATCAGAACCGGCGGCTGGTGCACTAACGCCTTGGCAACCAGAAGGCGGCGGCGCATTCCTCCCGAAAGGCGGCGCGAATTTATATCAGCCTTATCGGATAATCCCAGCGCATCAATTATTTCCTGTGTGCGGCGTTTTGCTTTGGGAACACCGTAATATCCGGCATGAATATCCAGCGCCTGACGTACGGTAAAGAATGTATCCAGCACCAGCTCCTGCGGTACAACACCAATAGCAAGCCTTGCTGCCCGCATTTGTTTTTCAATGTCATTGCCGCATATCGAAACAGTTCCGCTGGTTTTATGAACTAGCCCCGCCATAATATTTATCATAGTGGATTTTCCTGCACCATTTGGTCCAAGAAGGGCAAAAAACGAACCTTGGGGAATATCGAGGTCAATGCCTTTAAGCGCGATCTTATGCTGCCTTTTCTTCCCGTCTATATATGTTTTATGCAATTTGCGTATTTCTATTGCGTTGGTCATGTATATATCCTTAGTTTTCTTTTAACCAGCTTGCGTAAGGCTGCCATAACTCGCGCTTGGCATGGCTGCCTACAATCATCCCCACATGCCCGGCGCGGGGATGTATAATATGCGCCTGTTTATGCGCCTTGGCAAGTGGCAGCGCGCAATCATAGGGAACCACATGATCATTTTGCGGTATAGCTATAAAGGTAGCAAGCGATGCAGGAGGTGGGGCTATTTTTTTACCTGCCACCAGCCATTCACCCTTTACCAGCCTGTTTTCCTGCGCCCAGCCAACCAGACAATCATGCGCCACACCAGATGTCATTGGAACACCATCATTGACCCAATGCTCAAGCGCCACAAAATCCTTTGCAGCACGGCTATTTGGATCCATCTCGAAATAACGGCGGAATTTATGCTCAAAAAGAAACGGGTCAGTTAAATAAAATAGCGACTGGATAAGCTCGGCAGGCAGGGTTTTCTGCTCATGTATAATCCTGGCCATTTCCACTTGCCATTTTTTTTCCAAAACAAACGGCACAAATTCGCGGCAATGGAAATCCCACGGGGTAGCAAGAAGCGCCAGTGATGAGATTTTTGAACGTTTAAGTTTTGCAGCAGCCAGAGCCAGAACACCTCCCATGCAGTAACCGGCAAGTGCTATAGGCTGGGCAGAAGTCTGGGCAATAAAATCAATCGACGCGCTTAATATTTCGGTAACGTAATCACTGCAATCAAAGTTTTTTTCATATGCTCCCGGCTCACCCCAATCCAGCACCAGAGGATAAATACCCTGCGTTGCAAGATAACGCAGGAAACTGCGCTCCTCTTCTAAATCGAGAATATAATAGCGGTTTATAAGTGAGGGTATAAATAACACAACCGCTTTGGGATCAGAAACTTTCTGGCCATAATCAAGGAGGCGAGCGCTGCCTCTTTGCCATATACATGGAGGGTCTGAAACGTTACGCTTATACTGTGTTTCATAATAGCGGAGCACCCCCGCAAGCATTTCACTTGTCCGGTTTTTTGCTTCTTGCTGGATTGCGCTTTGAAGTTCCTCCTGCGGCTGACTGCTTAGCTTCGAGTGCGGCAAGGCGCTTTTCGCACATTGCCACCCTAAAGGCGAGCTCAGCCAGCACCCCATGCTCAGCAGCAGGTGCATCGGAAGGGTTGGAAGCGGCAGCGGTTGGTTTTGCATTCGTTTTTACCTGCATGTTCTGGAACAACTCCAGCATAGCGTGGATAAATTGTTTGTCACCCATCACCGATGTCATTTGTTTTTGCCACAGATTCATGAAATCACGGGCAATGTCCTGGTACTGGTTATCAGCCATTGAGATACTTGCTTGAATTTATAGCATTTTTATTATAAACTTGATGTATTCTAGCTATTTATAATAACATTAAAAGCTAATTTGAAAGCCATTATGCAAAAAAAAGACAAAGACTCTAAAGATAAAGACCCGGCAATTATCAAAAAATATGCAAACCGCCGGTTATATGACACCGAAACCAGCGCCTATATAACCCTTGATGACCTGTGTGAACGGGTAAAGGAGGGGCATCCTTTCATAGTGGTAGACGCTAAATCAGGCCAGGACCTTACCCGCCAGATACTAACCCAGATTATTTTCGAGCAGGAAACCAAGGGGTTTCATTTATTACCTACCGATTTCCTGCGCTCGGTGATCGGTTTTTATGGCCATAACATGCAGGATATTTTGCAGCCATATCTAAACGCCAGCATGAAAAGCTTTATGGGAAACCAGGAGCGTATGCGCGGTATGATCGGCGAAACTGTTGGCAAAGCAATGGAAGGAATGTCGCCCCTTAACCAGCTTGAGGAGGTCACCCGTAATAATATGGCGCTTTTTGAAAAAACCATGCAGATGTTTAATCCTTTCGGGAGCCTTTTTTCTACAACTGCTGAAAAAGAAAAAGATGAAGAAGAAGACAAAAAACCACGTACAAAAAAATAGATATATGAAATTAGGTTCTTATAGAAATATTACATTTTCCTTGGCCGCTTTACTGGCTTTAACATATGCAGGAAACGCTTTTTCATTCGCACAGGAAGGTTATTATTATGATAAAGCCCAAAAAGGCAATATCGAAGCCAGATACCGCCTTGGAATAGAATATTATGCAAGGCCAAAAACCAGGGAACTTGCGCGTGAATGGCTGGAAAAAGCAGCAACGCAAAGGCATGTTGAAGCACAGTATGCGCTGGGAATAAATTACGCATATCAAAAGCCTATTGACATTGATATGGCAAAATTCTGGCTGGAAAAAGCTGCAAAACAGCATCACCCGCAAGCGGAAACATACCTGCATTATTTTCAGGCAATGAATCAGGTCCCACCTAAAGTTGACCCTAAAATAGAGCATGAAAATAAAATAAAGGTGCTTACTAAAAAAGCGGAATCCGGCGATGCCGACACTCAATATCAGCTAGGTTTGGAATATATGCGCGATGCCGACCAGACAGCAGAGCTTAATGCCCGTACATGGCTTGAAAAAGCCGCACAACAAGGCCATATTGAAGCCCAATACTGGCTGGGCATGTCCTATGGATGGCATAACCCTAATAATATTAAAGAAGCCATACATTGGCTTCAGGAGGCAGCAAATCAGGATCACCTTGATGCCAAAACCTACCTTGGCTATTTGCAGTCAATATCTTTTGCTGGAACCGATAATGCAAAATGAAGTATCTGTTGCGAGCAAAACTTACGCTGAAATAAAAATTGGCGATACGGCAAGCATTAAGCGCACCCTCACCCAGAAAGATATACAACTTTTTGCTATAGTAACAGGGGATATGAACCCGGCGCATCTTGATGAAGCCTACGCCAAAACTGATATTTTTCATCAGATAGTAGGGCATGGCATGTGGACAGGCTCGATGTTCTCCACCCTGCTTGGTATGCAGCTTCCCGGACTGGGAACAATATATCTAAGCCAGACCTTAAAGTTTTTGGCACCTGTGCATATCGGCGATGAGATAACGGCTACTGTAAAAGTAACCGCAAAAGATGATGTGCATATGCATGTTACCCTGGAAACATTATGCACAAATGCAAAAGGCGAAAAGATACTTGAAGGAATCGCGGTTGTCCTTCCTCCCCCTCAAAAAATAGAATGGAGTATAAAACCGCTTCCACAGGTGCAGATAAAAAATTCTGACCATGATTATGAACAGTGGCTGCTTAATAAAGCCAAAGGACTGAAACCATTAAAAACGGCAGTGGTGCATCCTGTCGATGTTCTATCTTTGCAAGGCGCGATAGAAGCAGCGCAGGCCGGAATTATTGAACCGGTACTCGTTGGTCCAGAAGATAAGATCCGTAAAATAGCAAAAGAAGCAGATTTTGATTTGGGAAAATATAGTATATGCCCGACCCCTCATAGTCATGCCGCCGCTGCCGCCGCAGTGAGTATGGCGCGCAGCGGCCAGGTAGAAGCCCTGATGAAAGGAAAGATACATACTGACGAACTTATGGAAGCTGTGGTGAATAAAGAAACCGGGCTGCGTAC
>CAUJHR010000015.1 GCA_963205195.1 Pseudomonadota bacterium
ACCACCATTTGCATTTATCCTATCTACAATCAGTTGCTGGTTTAATTCTTCTGACTGGATCTCGTCGCCAGCTAACTGCGGAGGAGTAGTCAAAGGTTTCTGGCAGGCTATAAGGGAAAAATTTATAATAACTATAAAAAACAAGCGGGAAAGCTTCATAACACCCAGAAAGTTATTATTTAATTAGTAATTTCAGCATTTATAACAAATTAAAACTGATAAATCAAAATATTATAAAACTAATATTGTTAACAACCCTTGTCAGCAAATGATAATTATATATGTATTATTTACTATTAGGCATCAATATGTTATATTCCTGCAAAATTAATTGGGCCTACAATTATGAATATATTGCATATTGAAGATAACATACATTGGAAAAATATTATCAGTAATACATTATCCGGGCATGAGGTATCTACAGTTAGCAGTGCAGAAGAAGCTTTATCTTTGATTAGGGACGGCAATAAATTCGATGTGCTTATAACCGATGGCAGGTTAAAGGGTATGATGAGCGGTTATACTTTACTGGAAACTCCTGAAGCCAAACAAATCAAAAAACGTATCCTTGTTTCCTTGAATGCCGATGAATACGCAGAAGAATTAAAGAATAAGGACTATGCCCGCCTAAGTAAAAATAATATTGAATTTTCTAAAAATTTAAAGTTACTGGTTAATGGCCCTGCAATGCCTCCTGATATTGTATATAAAAGCCAGCAGTTAGTAATACCAGAAACCAAAGTAGCACGGAATTTACCCAACCATTAAAAAGGTCTGCCTATGAACGTACTTTACTCTGAAGACAACAAAGGGTTCAGAAGGATAATAAGCGATATTTTAGGGGATCTTGGACATATTGTTACAAGTGTAGGGAGCGCAGAAGAAGCCCTAGAAAAAATAAGGCAAGGCGAAAAATTCGATGCAATTGTTACAGACAACCAGATGCTTGGCTTAAGGGGCATGGAATACCTTAAAACACCCGAAGCCCAATCTATCCCAATAAGGATACTTCTTTCCCTTGATTCACTTAAATATAATGATGCACTTAGAGAAATTGGCTGCATCCCTTTAAGCAAGGCGGATGAAGACCTTGTTAAAAAATTTGCCGATAATCTAGCAATTAAAAAATAGACCTACTCCAGAAATTCCTCAACATCTGGGATCCTGGTGAAAGCTATTTTAGTTCCAGAAAAACTTTTTCCCTGTGATGGCAACATGCCAACCAAAACTGAATCACGCCCGAAACGGTGGTTTATCTTATCCATAGCATGCGACATTTTTTCCGACTTAGCCCTAGCCCGCAAATCAACATCAGGCAGCTCAGAAAACAGCTCAGGCTGCAACTCATTCGCCGCAACCAGACCATAAAGGCTTACCGAAATTTTCTTTATCTTTTTCCCCTGCGCCTGCGCCATTATCTTATTCCAAGCTGTATCAAGCATATGCAAAAATGTCATGGTGTCCTGCGCGCGGTAGCAATGCTCGCCGTCTTCGATGCGCGGACCATTTTCAATACGTACTGCAACCCTGAAATAAGAAGCGTAATACCCAATGCGACGGAGCCTGCTAACTGCCTTAAGTGTAAGCCTCCGCGCCACATACTTCGCCTTTGCCGGGTCACGCAGTTCCGGCGCCATCACATGGCTGTGGCCGATGGTGCTTTTAGTAGTTTCCTCATCCGGCAGCTCATAGCCGCGCAGGAAATACCACATCTTCTCACCCCACACACTGCCCCATACCTTCCTCATCCTGCTTGCATCCAGTTCCCATAAGATATTCATGTCATTTATTCCTGCAAGCAGCAGACGTTTTTCCATGTTATAGCCAATTCCCGGCAGATCGCGCAGCTTAAGCCCCAAAAGTTTTCCCGGCAGATCCTCCTGCCCTATCACCGTAAAACCATCCGGCTTCTGTATATCTGTTGCAACTTTTGCAAGATAACGGTTTGGCGCAACCCCTATCGAGCATTTAACATATTCCCCCACATTTTTTGCAAGACCATGCTTGATGGAAGCCGCTATTTCCCTGATGCGTGGAAGCGCTGTTTCGTTATCCATTAAGCGGCAGGCTACCTCATCAATCGAGCAGACCATAGTTACCGGGATATGATGATCAACTTCTTCTAAAATCCGATGGTGGTATTCGACATATTTCTCATGGCGCGCTGGTACGCAGATAATGCCGGGACACATTTTTTTTGCCTCGTAAATGGGCGTCCCGGTTTTTACGCCAAAGGCTTTCGCCTCATAACTGGCTGCTATAGCACAGGTTGAATCAGTCGCAACCGGGACAACGGCTATCGGCCTGCCCCGAAGTGCTGGATTAAGCTGCTGCTCCACGCTTGCGAAATAGCTGTTGAAATCAACATAAAGCCAGCGAAGTACGGAAGTGGGATGCAATGCGCTATCAAGTTCCATGATGCTCATGGAAGCATGGTATTCCTTGCCTTATTTGATGTCAATGCAGGCTAAGATTACTGGCCGCCAGCCTGAGCAGACACAGAAGTATCGGACTGGTAGGAAGGCATCGGGATGATCTCTGCGTTGCGATATAAATTGCGTATCCGCATTACAACCCCTGAGAACATATCTTCAAACGCTGCTTTAATGCCTACAAAAAACACCAAAGCATAGGTTGCAAAGGCCATGTTTATAAGAGCGAATACCACTTTGGAATTATGCCCTAAGATGTATTGGTTGATAGCGCAATAGGCAAAAGCAAGCGGCATGGCTACGGCAAGCGCACTGTATAGGGCGGGCGCTGCAGTTCTTCCGGTAATTTTCGGAGTACGGCCAAACGGTATCTTCTTGCCGGTTATTATCTGCTCGAAGGATTTAAGCACGCCACCAATCACAATTGGGAACAGCATCAGGTTGAAAGCGCAGACACGCAATGCATCAGAATAATTATAACCTGCAAATTTCAAATCGCGCATATAGAGAACGAAAAATGGAACTATAGATAATAAAAGCCACGGGCTGGAAAATTTATCAGCGAAAGGATAGAAGCAGAAAAGAAGCGCAACAATACAGCCAGTGGCAGTTGATGCCAGGTAATGAAAACGCATGAACAGCTCTTTGAATAAACGCTTATCCTTGCGTGCGTTAAATACATAGTTGAAAAGCTTTGGCAGTATAAGCAGACCACCATTCGACCAGCGGCGGCGCTGGATAAGCAGCGAACCAAAATCAGGGGGTGTTGCGCTGAAGGTCATACGCTCAGGATAATTATAAAGCTTCCAGCCCTTATGTACCAGATCGATTGTCGATTCCGTATCTTCAATTACTGTGCGGTCCTGAATATAGATAGAAACCGGATACCCATTTTTCATGTGTATTTCCTTGATTTCCTCAAGCGCCTCACGACGGAGCATGGCATTCGCGCCCACCCAGAAAGTCGCATCCCAATGCGTATAGCCTTGGTGGGTCAGGAATTGCACGTCAATACATGCACCAGCGGTGCGCTCAAGACCTTTGGGGCATCCGGGGAATGATGAGCATGGCGACTGTATCACTGCGAGTTTTTTATTGCCCGGTTGTTCCATTATGGAAATCAGGCGCAGCGCATATTCAGAAAGCATAAGGCTATCAGAATCAATCGTGTTTATATAATCGGCATGGGGAATAGTAAAATCAGCATCTTCAGGCTTAGTTTCTATTAAATGAAATTCACTGCCGTTTTTCACTTCTTTCCATGATTTACCTACCAGCGCCATGTAGCTGTTTAAATTCATGGCTTTATTTGCTTCATGCGACAGGTTTGAATATTTCTTACGCTCGAAGCTTGAAAAATTCACATTAAAAAGTCCAGCCAGACGAGCGTAATGCATTGAGAAAAAATCTTTCATCGGTACATTATTTTCATTACCCATAATGCGAAGCTTGCCTGCCAGTTCATCGTGCTGTGCAGCAGGTGCATATAATATGGCTTCAACAAAAAAGCGGTCAGCGTGATTTAATGATTCCAATGTTTTACCAGCCATAAAATTATCAGCCAGATTTTTAAACCAGCCAGCAACACGCTCATAATTATCCGCAAGACGGAAAAGCTCTTCCTTGCGGCAGGTATAATTTACACTGCCACGCGCTATGAAAGCATCGCGCTCTGCACGGTAATGCTCTGCCTGAATATCGAACAAAGCCTGCATTTCCACAGGGATCTGCCTTGTATCATCAAGCTTGATCATGTCAGGTAGCGATTTAGCAGGATATGGATCATCGATAAGAAGCACAACATTCTTGCTAGGATACTCAGCGAGTGCCGCCGACATCATGGTCTGCCAGTTAACGATGCGTTCTTCTTTATATGAAGGAATAAGTACAGAAAGCGATGGCGCAGGGTTTTGATAGAGCTTATAAAGCTCGCCTGTTTCTACCGGCTTATGCTGGTCCAGACGCTTATAATGCCCACGCAGGCAAACCTGGTAGAGAATATTACTGTAGGTCATGAAAACCAGGCCGCTTACAAAAAGCAACGTTTCCAGCACATGGACTATATTGCCGCGCAGGTATGCTTTATAAGCATCCTTGCTGAGTGAGAATAGCAGCACACCAATGATTAAAACAGTGGCGGCAATGCAAATGCTCGCTAATTTGGACTCGAAATTATTATTGGCCTTTTTCAGCATGACTATCCCGGATTCTTAAATGAATTATAAGAATTCCAGGCTTTTAACTGTCATTCTCAATAAGCGGGTGACTCTATGAATTTTTTATAAATTTGCAAATTACATCTATGTAATGTTATTCGCTTAGATTCATTGCACCCGCTATACTGCGGAATTTACTAAGTAATTCGTCTATCTTGCCTAACTAACCGCCGCTTCTATCATTATTTCCACGTCATAACCCGCAGCAGCAAGCTTTGATTCCACGGTTGCGCGTGCCGGGGTCTGGCCTGCTGTTACCCATGCGTCCCACGCCTTATTCATATCTGCGAATTTATTTATGTCGGTAAGCCAGATATTAGCTTTCAGGATACGGGTTTTATCACTGCCCGCCTGCGCGAGCAGCTCATCGATCTGCTCTAATATTTCTTTGGTCTGCTCAAAAACTGATTTTCCAACCGCTTTATCAGCAACAATGCCTGCCATGTAAATTTTTCCGTCATAAATCACCGCTTCACTCATGCGGCTTCCGGCACCGATACGTTCTATTTTGCTCATGTATATTCCTTCTCTAGACTTAATAATTAAAATTTATAGGCATTAAAATTTCCGGGTTCAGGCTCTTATGCACCGGGCAGGTATGGGCTGCATGTTCGAGGATTTTTTTATGCTCATCGCTTACCGCAATGGGAAAATCAACCTCCACCGCAAGCTTGCCAATCCGACGCACCGGGGATTGCAGCATTTCCTTATTAACCTTAACTGTAACACCGCTTAAATCAATACCCAATTTACGCGCAGCAATACCCATAACCGTAAGTATACAAGAACCAAGTGCTGCTGCTACAAGATCGGTTGGCGAAAAGCTCTCGCCCTTACCCATATTATCGCGTGGCGCATCGGTCTGTATCACCGCGCCAGATGGTGCATGTGTCGCCTCACAATGCAACTGTCCCTGATAGATTATATTAACTTCAACCATATTTTTCCTTACTAGTTATATAAATTATTCCCAATCCGCCTCATCCTCTGAAATTATGCTGCCCTTCATGGAAGGTCCGGATATATGCACACGCTGCGGATTACCACACACAAGATGATGCCAGCGCGGGAGCTTCTCGCCGCGTGCAACAACCCGGTACGCGCAGGTATGAGGAAGCCAATCCAGCTCATGCACATTCTGCGGCGTTACTTTCACGCAATCAGCAACATTTTTCTGGCGGTTTGCATAATCAGTGCAGCGATGGGAATTTAAACATAAATAACGGCAGGCAACATTGGAGAGCGCTATCTCGCCGGTATCTTCATCCTGAATCCGTATCTGGCAACACAGCCCGCAGCCATCGCAGAGCGACTCCCACTCCTGCGCGGTCATTTCAATCATCGGCTTGGAAATAAATTCTGGTTGCGGCATATTACAATCATATTGCCTGGCAATCATCCTTGGCAAGCCCAATAAATGCCTTATAGTAAACGGTATGGATAAAACTATCGTAATATTGACAGGTGCTGGTATATCGGCAGAGTCGGGGATTCCTACCTTTCGCGCCAGTGACGGGCTGTGGTGCAACCACCCAATCGAGGATGTGGCAACACCGCAGGGCTACCGCCGCAATCCAAAACTTGTGCATGAATTCTATAACGCACGCCGCGCCCAGCTTAAAGAAGTTATCCCTAACGCGGCACATCATGCCATAGCTGAACTGGCTGCCAATTGGGATGGAAAATTATTTCTTATAACCCAGAATGTTGATGACCTGCATGACCGGGCGACACAGGCTACCACGCCAAAGCCCGCTTTCCGTCTTATACATATGCATGGCGAGCTACGCAAAGCCCGCTGTGAAAAAAGCGGGAGCATTTTCGACTGGCAGGAAAATATTGACGGCGATTCACATTGCGATTGCTGTAATGCTCCGGGCAACCTGCGCCCGCATATAGTCTGGTTCAACGAAATGCCGCTTGAGATGGATGTCATCGATGAAGCAGCATCATCCTGCGACCTGTTCATGTCAATCGGCACTTCCGGCAATGTTTACCCGGCAGCCGGGCTGGTGCATACCGCCCGCACTTATGGCCGCGCCCACACTGTAGAATTGAATTTAGAACCATCCGCCGGAGAGTCGCTGTTCCACGAAAAAATCTACGGCCCGGCAACAAAAACAGTGCCTGAATATGTAAGGCGTATATTGGCAGGTGGAGTGGTTTAAAGATAATTGGGGACTAGAACTGACAAATGATCTGCTGGTTAGATGAAGCTCGAAGAGCGCAGGCTGGCTGGGGGACTAGGACTCGAACCTAGATTGACGGAG
>CAUJHR010000016.1 GCA_963205195.1 Pseudomonadota bacterium
GATTAAATAGCTTGTCTGGGATATGGAAATGCCCAAATCCAGAAGTAAAGCCTATAGGATCTAAATAACGCTCGTCACCAATTTTTAAACGATTGTATATGGAAGATTTACCTAAAGATGATGTAGTCGTAACCATAACAAGGTTAGCATTTTTAGCTTTTCCTGAAATAATACCTGTAGAGCTGCCATAACGCTGTTTAAAACACTTTCGAACTTCTTCTGACTTAAGCAAGCATGCCACCAATTTTCCACCTAACAATTGATTGTATGGTGGCAATGCTCCTAGGACATAAGCGTCCATTATATCTACTAATGTTTCAGAGCGTTGTTTATGATCCCATCCTATAAGTTCATCTCTCACTTTTAAATTGAAGACCGCATCTCCAAGGGCAAAAATACCTATAAGTTTGTCATTAGAATCATCCCACACTAAAAATCGCATTCTTCTTCCATAGCCTTCTGAAACTGGAACTCGCCAAAATAATGTGGCAAATCTAAAAAGATCTGATTGCCATGAATCAGAGGGTACCATTTCTATCCTTGGAAGAATATTTTTGGGAACCACATCACTCCCTGAAGCTAAATATTCAATTAATTTATGTGCATATTTTTCAAGAAAAATTTTATTTTTTTCAAGCTTTTGTAGACGATGGTGATGG
Source organism: Pseudomonadota bacterium (assembly GCA_963205195.1). Taxonomy (GTDB): domain Bacteria; phylum Pseudomonadota; class Alphaproteobacteria; order Rickettsiales; family SXRF01; genus SXRF01. The sequence goes on from CAUJHR010000016.1 coordinate 660, forward strand.
TGCATTATTCTATAGGTATCTTTAGTCAAATCTGGTGGAACTAAAATGCCATTTTCATTCCTAACAAAACCCATCCCCTTCATGTGCGCACGAATGCTGCGTTTCAACATAACTTCAGTAGGAGATAATGGGATAATATTAGCCATTAGTTAATAATCCCCTCACTTAACTTGGCTTCCGCCGATATTAGCGAATACACCAGCAAGGTTGTTTTGTAATTGATAAGTAGTAATTATTTGGCACTTACTTGAATAATTCTGCTTTATTTCTTCAGGGTCAAGTAAAGAAGGTATAATCGCCACCTCTATTTCTTTGCCCCTCAATGCCATTTTTAAAGGGATACTTGAATTCTGTACAGTTTCCCATCCTTCAAGCTCAAGAACCTGCTGTAGTGGCGTTAATTCTCTGTTTTGCCCCTTTAAATCTTTTATTGGTGGCAATATTCCCTCAGTTGCATATTTAAGAAGATTAAGGGCTAAATTACGGTCTAGACGTGAATGGCTTAATCTATTCCCATAATGCCTTAAGCACTTATCGCATGATTTATCACAACATTTAGCATTTAAGAGATTTTTTGCTTCTTCTAATATTTCTTTAAATTGCTCACCGGCTATTGCAGCATAACCAGCTCCTCCAGCTACAGCATCATAAAGGAAAATATCAGCATACAGTACATTTTTTATATTGATTAAACGATATCCAGCATTCATTTCCCTTAGATCAATATCTAACTTGTGGCATGATGCCATGCTTATCGCCTCACATAAAGACATTAGAGCATCTTCAAGAGCTATTCTGGTTGCTGGCACACTAATTTTTACATCAAGTGGTTTAATTAATTCAATTCTTAAAAGAAGAATATCTGAATTGAAAGAATACCCAAGGCAAACATTACTATATGTACCATTGCATTGTTTTGGTGCTGGTGGTGCATTGCGCAAATTCTGAATGTAATAATGCCTTTCATGTGGCGTATTATGAGGCTCGTCTGGAAATACAGAATGACCACATTTTTCACATACCATAAAACCAGAATAGCCTATTGCTTCCTGTTTGCCACGATTTAGCATTAAGAGTGATTGGTTTTCGGCATAGTAATAATTAGAATATTTACCAATACTTTTTAATCCTGTTATTTCTTGTTTTGTGACAGGTAACTGAGCACTGGTAGATGTGCTATATATCTGTTCATCATCCAGTTCATCTATAGGCTTTTTTCCTACAGGAAATGTCATTTCTGGTTGAATCACCTGTATAGTTTCATATAAATGGCTGCCACAGATAGGGCAAGAATCATTAGATTCATTCTCTTCATTATACATCTCGCCTGTATAGCTACAGTCTTGGCAATGATTATAGACCCTTTTTTTTGCAAAAAGTTGGGTTGCTCGGTCTATATCTGTTGCTGGTCTATTTGCAGCTACAGCACCAATACGATAGGTTTTTTTATCTATAACAACAAGACGCCCAGGTGCATACTCTGATAATGCTACATTAAGGCTCTGTTGTGGACGCTCTATAACCTTAACTTGCACATATCCATCAACATTTCTCATTTCTTCAATTTGTAATGCGCATAAATCTCTTGGAAATGCATATGATGGCAGTAATCCATGCAAAAATAGAAAATCGATCAAGCTTTCATTATTACCTTGTAAGTCCTCTTGTGATTCTGGTCTTTTTTCATTTAAAGTTTTGATAAAAGTATTGATACTGGTTCTAACATTAATTTTAGAATTTTCTGGCACCCAAAGTTGTATTGCATCTAATACTCCTTGAGTTTCTGCTTCTTCTGATACCCAACTTGCAAAATGCTTCAAAGTAAAATCATTGTCCCCACTATAGAAATTCCATGTATCGCCAAAGGCATCAAAAATGTTATTCTTATTTGATTCTAGGTGCATAACTTGTGTATGGAAAAAATGCTGTAAGGCTGCAGCATGTATATGGCGATGAATTAAACGTGGATTACAAATATCGACCATAGGCAATGGTGGATCACCAGCAATTATTTTGTTTATATCTTTAAAATAAGAATGGTCATGAGGACTATTTTGGGCATAGGTAATTACTGTAGATATAGCCGATCCTCTACGACCAGCACGACCTACACGTTGCTGGTAATTTTGTCTTTGAGGTGGAACATTTCGCATACCTACAGCAGTTAATGAACCAATATCAATACCTACTTCCATAGTGGTTGTACAACTCAGTATATCTATTGGATATTCCTGATTATTTAATAAAATGTCCTTAAAAAGACGCTCATATTCTTCTGTAGTAGATTTGATTTCATCCTGATCGCGGAAAGAAAGCTGTGCTGTATGCTCGCAAACATTTAAATAAAATGGGACGTTTTTCCTTTCTAATATTTCAACAACAGGATCTCTCCAAAACGTTTTTCTTGCTCTTAGATAAAAACTATTTTCTGGATCCAATGGTTTTATAGAGTTTGAATCGCACTTAGGGTTTACACAGTGACCTTTTAAAGTCACTGGTGATAAATACATACATTTTTGGCACTGGTTCCATATGTTTTTCACCGCTAATTCTAATTTTACAGCATTGGGGTGAATGAAATATGTACCATTATTCTCCGTAGCTAATTTGCTTTTAAATACAGCCTCAATTTTATCAGATTGCCCATAAAGACTTTGAATAAGTGACAATTTCTTTTTAGAAAATCCCTTAGGAACGCCCCATAACGGTGAATACCAACCAGCAGCCATACTTCTAACGCCTTTGCTAATTTTTTCATCAAAAGCCATTTTAGAAAGTAAATTTTGAATCCAAATAATTGCTAGAGCCTTTATTTCAACTTCATCTAACTCCGGCAATTGTTCTTTTAGATTACGCATGCTACGCTTAGTAGGACTAACAAAGCCTAGGGTTAATGCATTGATTGAATAAAAACTACTCCCTAATTGACGTAGTAAATATTCTTTAAATGGGTTTGGTGCATCTGTATTAAATTCATTTATACATTCTTTAATATCAACATATTCTTCTTGCCTAACCTTTTGAATATCTTTTAATATTTGATCGTGACCTTCGCCGTCAAAAAGGTGTAAGTTAAAATACTCAAGTATGTATAAAACTGCACAATAGATTTTATCTAATTTAGCCTCTTCACCAATTTTTGCTAATTCGCTTACTGCATATAATAATACTTGCCTAAATACATCTTGCCCTAACTCTCTAGGAATATCTCTTGCAAGCCTTGCTGCTTTTTGTCTTCCGTCAGAAAATATTAGATTCTTTTTACCTTGATTAGGAAAATGATGGTCTAGTTCTTTTAAAGCTGGCTGAAGCTTTAATTGTGTAGCTATAAGATGTGCAAAGGGTGCCTCCCCTTTTGTTGCTAAATCCATGATTTTATTAGTTCCCTTTAGCCATGTTCGTGAACATACAGGGCATACATGGTCAAAAGAATGGATAGGGGGCTTTACATCAGTTAAAGGATCTCCAGATGCTTGCACAAGATGTAAAAAATCATCTGTATTCTTAATCGGCTCAGTACGTTGAATACATCCAGTTTTCTTATGCATCCAGATATTGCACGCCTTAGGATCTCGATTGCGCTGAGCTTCGACTAGAAAATGAACTTCCATTAATGCACGGCCATTGTCTTGTGTCAAACCAGCCTCATGCCAAGCAAAATTATCTTTTGGTGCACGCAAATATGCCCTTATGAATGCTGCGCCACAATCACGATGGGTTAATAGTTCGAAAACACGGCTTCCACATTCACATTCTCTACGAGGCCCATCGAACATTCTGCCAAGCAAAGGCTGTTCTGTTGTTTTGTCTAGTCGATGTTTGCAATTAGGATTAATACACACATATAATCCACTTACTCCGCGATAAAATGTATGAAGCCTAACAGGTAAAAAAACTCTATTATCATAACTTCTTTGAGCAAAAGCAGATAATGCAAGCAAGCTTTCTAAGGCTAACTGTACTTCTGGATGTTTTGGAAAAATATCAGAAACTATTTCCTCAAATGTATGAGGCTTACCTGTAACATAATTTGCTAATTTACATGCAGGGGGATATTTTTCAAGGAATCCATAAATTTCCTGCCTCAGTTCTTTCTGGGTTTCTATATTGGATAATGTTTTTCTATTTAGAGTTGATAATAGCTGTTTGAAGGCAGGTATAGCCTGCTTTAAACCAATGTCGTTAAATGTATTATGCAGTAATGAATGCGGAAATTTCTTAAGTGCGGTTATATCGTCAATAGTTCCAGATGCTCCATTTAGCATCTTCTCTATTTTACCTTCAATTAGTTGAAAGCTGCCCTGTTGTTTTGAAAGTCCTGTTAGCTCCCCCGCAAATTCGATTACTTTCCTTTGTGCATCAGCACCACTACCTAAGCTAGCACTGGTAAGAATATATTTTATTCTGCTTCTGTCTATTCCAAGGCGAGATTGCAATCTTCGTAATAATAGACCAACTTCAGCACCAGCAGCCCCACGATACATGTGAGCTTCATCAAGAATAACAGTAAATTTATTGTTTTTATCTGATTTCAGCCATTCAGACGTTTGATCGAAAATTGGTGCCTCTACAGGCCTAAGCAACATATATTCTAACATAGAGTAGTTTGTTACGAGCAAATCAGGGCATTTATTATGCATTTCGTGTCGGCTGTACAATTCCCTGTCATTAGGATGTGTGGTAAATTTATTTTTTGCAAAAGCATCCATATCTTTTGAAGGCCATTTTCCTTCTTTTTCAAGCAACGCTTTTACATTAGCTGCGTTTGCCCCAAACAATTGCTCGACCAATTTACCAAGTATATTTTTATCTTTCGTAGAATGCTGTTTCCCTGGATATGGAGTACGGCTAGTATACATACCAAAGGTAACACGTCTTTTACGATTTTGTGATAATATTTCAGCAACTTCTTGGTTGCCAAACAATTTACGCAATCTCCCCAATTGATCATTAACCAGTGCATTCATCGGATATAAAAGTAAACCCCGCATTCCCGGCATAGTTGCAGTTTTTGGGCTTTGAGATGCCTCAATAGATAACATTCCAATAAGTGGCATTAAAAAGCTCTCGGTTTTTCCTGAACCAGTGCCTGTTGCCACCACTATATTTTTAGAATCTCTCAAAAATGCTTCTAGTGCATCTGCTTGGTGGCTATATGGTTTTGGGTATATACCAACATTAAGAGCGGCAATTTTTAATAGGGTTTCCTTTGCGGCAGAAGGGATTTCAAGATCATCAAAAGCTTTGCCATATTCATAGAATGGGGTTGCTTCTAAAGCAGGGGTTTGGTGAGTAACACCATTTGTATCACTAAATAAAGCTTTCCTGTCTAAAATTAACGATTCATCCCAAATATGATATTGTGCTTCTAAATATTTATGAAGAGAGTCAGTTAGTAACGTTACAAGATTTTTAACGGAGTATTCATTGCTATGTTCACTCACATTCATAACCCAATCCTTTTAGGAAAGATTCAATAATTGGATAAAGTGCTACTGGCACAATATAGTTTTCAAATTTGTCATGCATTTTTCTAGTAGTTGCAAGAAAAATACGTTCTTCAGCTTTTGGTAAAACTGTTGGAATACTAATATGGTAATATTTATCACTTTTATTCAGTATGAAAAATTTACGATTAACGCCAAAGATAATGTCTAATCCATGTAATAATCGCCTATGATCTGATAAATCTTCGCATACATTAATAATTTTACCATTTTCCAAAAATGCGATCTTATATATGTAAGATCCGTTTTTATTAAGCTTTTCCCTAATAATTGTACTAGTTATATCTGGAGGAATTTTTGCCTCTTTTAAATCCAGCCAGTATAGTTTATTATACGTTGAAGGACTTAAAGTTGATACCGTCCACGAAGCGTAAACTTGGAATTGGCTAGATCCATTATAAAATGGAACTGATTTAATCCTTGATATGTTTATTTGATCTAGTGTCCATTCTCTTATATCAATAGGAACAGGTAACCATTCTTCTATAGTTTGGACGGGAATAGTAGGAATAGCACCCTTAGGGCAAAAACGTGCGTAACCACCAATAGTAATATCATCATAAAGTGATCTTCTTATTTCAGGAGTGGATTGTATGGTTATAATCATATCCCACTCAAAAAACGTAATCCTTCTAGTCGGCGCAGGAAACCAATAACCATTACCTAAATGGCAAATTTCGCCTAAAGATTCTTGTTTTTCTAATTGTTCTTTTAGTTCTGCATCCAAACCAAATTTTTTTGCCAAGCCAATAATTTTGTTTGTATGTATGGGCTGAATTTCAAGGGTATTATTTGATTGATCATCAAAAGAAGATTGGAATGCAAGTGCACAAAAAGCTGCTCTTGCTATATCCAGCTTTTTAAAATTTTCGAAGTGGTCATCTGAGTTTATCACAAAAATCCATAATTAGTTTTTTACAATCATTAATCCTTAGAAATCATTGTAGCAATAATTGAATATTGCGCTATATTGGGATTTTATAGAAAATATTATGGTATCCAGATTTAACTGAATAAACTGCACTGAATAATCAAAACAATAAATATAAAACTTCCATTTTCATAAACACTATAATAGCAGATTCAGCTTTTATAAAAAATTTCTCGGTGGCAAATGCCATTTCTAAAAAATATACGTTTTGCACCCCCCGTAGGGGTGGGGTCATGGGACACTGGTGGGGCAGTTGAGTTTATTGACAAAGAACCCTGATAAACCAAGGGTTATAATGACTAAGCGATTAAATTATGGCAGGTATAAGATTTTGGTTACAACCTAACCCCAGCCTAACCCCAGAATATTTTTTAAAAATCAATTATCAGCTAACCTATTGAAACAAATGGTGGCTCGGGGGTGATTTGAACACCCGACCAAGGGATTATGATTCCCCTGCTCTACCACTGAGCTACCGAGCCACACGCAACCAATTCTGGTAATTCACAAAAGGTAGGGACTTACGAATTAGGGATTGCTGGAGAAAAAAGCAAGCAAAAACTGCAAAATAACACCTTCATTATTGCGCGGACGGCTAAATTCATGTAATTGAAGCGCTATTGGAGATTTTTATGACAAACAAACCTTATAAACTAGCACTGATTCAGATGCGCTGTTCGCCTGACCCGGCGCTCAGCCTTGCAAAAGCTGAAAAAATGCTGCGTCAGGCAGCAGCGGAAGGCGCAAAAGTAGCTTGCCTGCCAGAATTATTCCTTACAGATTATTTCTGCCAAGGGCTGGATATTAAAAAATTTGACCTGGCAGAAAAAATACCTGGCAAAACCACCGATACATTAGGCAGTATCGCCCGTGAAACCGGCATGGTAATAATCGGTTCGGTCTATGAAAAAGCAGCTGCAGGCCTGCATTACAACACCGCAACCATAACTGATAGCAATGGCGAACTCGTTGGAATTTACCGTAAGATGCACATTCCCCATGACCCGTTATTCGAAGAAAAATATTATTTTGCCCCCGGCGATCTTGGCTTTAAAGCGCATGATACCAGTGCTGGCAGGCTAGGCGCGCTGGTTTGCTGGGACCAGTGGTACCCGGAAGGCGCACGCCTGACTGCCATGCAGGGAGCAGAGATTTTATTCTACCCAACTGCAATAGGCTGGCATCCGGCAGAGAAAGCCCAATACGGTAAATCGCAGGTGGAAGCCTGGGAAACCATCCAGCGAAGCCACGCAATTGCTAACGGCGTATTTGTTGCTTCGGTAAACCGTGTAGGACTTGAAGTTACAGTTGGGGATGGAATAGAATTTTTCGGTCATTCCTTCATTGCCGATCCATTCGGACGCATATTGGCAATGGGCAGCCATGACAAGGAAGAAATAGTAAGTGCTGAGATAAATCCTGAACTTATTGAACAAACGCGCTGCAATTGGCCGTTCTTCAGGGATAGAAGGGTTGATGCTTACGGCGGTATAACTTCACGTTGGATAACGGATAACAGATGACAGATGACAAGAAGTTAGTTTATAAAACTACTAAATCATTTGAAGATATTGAGGTTTTTCAAAGAGCTTATAAGGCCTCTCTTATAATACATAAAACTACCCTAAAATTTCCCGCCATTGAACAATACGCGCTTGGTGACCAGTTACGTAGGGCAAGCAAATCAATTTGTGCTAATATTGCAGAAGGGTGTGGTAAACAGAAAAATTCAAAAGCGGAATTTAAGCGTTTTTGCTTATGTCACTGGGTTCCAGTGATGAAATGCGAGTATGGTGCAGATATTGTTTTGATTTAGGATATATTGAAAAATCAAATTGGGAAGAATGGCGGTCAGAATATGCTGGTATATCAAAAATGTTACAAGGGCTTATAAATAAATTATGAAATCTTCATCTGTCATCTGTCATCCGTCATCTGCATATATGATGCCCGCTGAGTGGGAACGCCACAACTCTACTCTTCTTGCGTGGCCGCATAACAAAGAGGACTGGCCCGGTAAATTTGCTCCGATTCCTTTTGTGTATGCCGAAATAATTCGTAATTTAACGCAAGTTGAACGAGTGACGCTGATAGTTCGTAATGAAAAAGAACAGGCACATGCACATGATATTTGCACACGCTCAGGCGCGGATACTTCAAAAATTGATTTTCATATTATTCCTACTAACCGTATATGGATGCGTGATAGCGGGCCGATAATAGTAAAACACGGCAAAGAAAAAATCATGTTAGACTGGCGGTTTACAGCATGGGCTAAATACCCCAACCATAAACTTGATGACAAGGTTCCATTCTTATTGAATGAAAAATGGGAAATGCAGCGTGTGCAGCCAGCTCACAAAGGAAAGCGCGTGGTATTAGAAGGCGGCTCTATTGACGTAAATGGTAAAGGAACATTGCTTACAACCCGTGAATGTCTGCTTTCAGATATTCAAATACGCAATCCCGGCTTCCAGCAGGAAGATTACGAAGAAATATTCAAAAAATACCTTGGTATTTCCAATGTAATATGGCTGGAAAATGGCATTATCGGCGATGACACACACGGCCATGTTGATGACATAACTCGTTTTGTGAATACTGATACTATTGTTACTGTAATAGAAAAAGATAAGGCCAGCGATAATTACGAGCTGCTTAAAACCAACCTTAAAATCCTTAAAAAATCACGCGACCAGAGCGGTAAGCAACTTAATATAGTTGAATTACCAATGCCCCGCCCTGTTATATTTGAAGAGCAGGTATTGCCGGCATCCTACGCGAATTTCCTGATAGCCAACGGTTTGGTTTTAGTGCCTACTTTTAATGATCCGGCTGACCGCACAGCGCTTTCAGTATTGGCAGAACTTTTTCCTAAACATGAAGTGGTAGGAATTCACGCGGTTGATCTTGTATGGGGACTAGGAACAATCCATTGCATGAGCCAGCAAATTCCTGCATAATTTACTTATGCTTAGAATCCATAATATAATAAAAAAATCCGCGATCTGCATTTGGCGGGCGGTGTATGATACAGTGTTCGTCCATGATGGAATTGAGCATGCTGGCTACCTTGCTTTCCTGGGCCTGCTTGCGCTTTTCCCTTTCCTTGTATTCCTTGTTTCAGTGATTGGCGTAATGGGGCAAGGCGCAAGCGGAGCTGAGTTCATAACTTCGCTTCTACAGACATTGCCAGCCGACATAACCGCAGCTCTAAGGCCAAGAATCATAGAGATTATTTCCGGCCCTCCACAAGGCTTGCTCACTGTTTCAATTTTAGGTGCTATATGGACGGCGTCCTCAGCAGTCGAAGGAATACGCACCGTACTCAACCGTGCCTACCGGGTAACAACCCCTCCTGCATACTGGCTTAGGCGTTTGCTATCAATCGCACAGCTTATGATATTCACTTCAATATTGATAATTGGTATGCTGCTGGTTGTAACGCTGCCTTTTATACTTCATATGATAGAAAAATTTGTTGGTATAAACGCTCCATTCGAAGCTGATGAAAAGCTTGGCAGCCTGTTATTTTATATAACTATAGTTTCTTTGTTTTTCGCCGTGTCCTATATTTATTATATACTGCCTAACATTAAGCAAAGGGTAGTTTCAGTTATGCCGGGGGCAGCTCTCGTTGTGCTCTTGTGGATAGGCTCTGCTTACCTTTTTACTCAATATCTTTCACATTTTAATCAGGTAAACCTGATTTATGGCAGCCTTGGCGGGTTTATCGCAGCTTTAGTATTTTTTTATATCTGTAATATCATTTTTATCTTTGGCGCAGAACTTAATCACCAGATAGTCGAAATGCTAGGGCTGAGAACTGTTGAGAGAGAAAAAACTAATGAGCTGCGACAATAGGCACATCATTGCTGTATAGCATCATTAAAAAAGCCCCGGCAATAGCAAGTCCATAAGGAACTGGTTCCTTATTTCGCAATATTCTTGGTAATTTTCCTTTATCGCTGATGATATGCGGGATTATTTTTCTTACAATCAGTATAAAAATTGACAGCACACCGCCAAGAACCGCAAAGTTGAAACCGAACATAGCCAGCTTTTCCCAGCCTACCCAAAGGGCAAGAACTATTATAAGCTTTACGTCCCCTCCTCCCATCATTCTTAATGCAAATACAACATAGCCAATGGCAAAGGTTATTAACATACCCAACAGGTCCATTTTCCAATCAACTGCAAAATTTGCCACAAAAAGTGCAACTGGGTATACTAAAAGTAAGCTGCCGACCAGCCAATTGGGGATGATGAATTTTGATGCGTCATATGCCATTACAGCAAACATGCTAAATACAAGGTAAAAAATTATAATCGACATATTATCATCCCTCTGCCTTTGGCTTTTTCTTTTTTATAAGAGGTTCATTATCTGGGTCCATGTGATATTTTCTGAGCGCTATATGCATGGCGGGAGTAAGCATTATGCTTATTATACCCAGCACAATGAAACAGCTATATAGTGCATAGAATGAGGCAAATAATTTACCTTCAAAACTGTGCATTTCATTTACTGGCCCCATCCCGCCAAGTATCATAGAGGCATTCAAAAGAGCGTCTATCCATGGCATATTTTCGCTTAAATGATAGCCAAGCACACCGATAACCAGGGAAACCAAAATAATAACGAAAGCACGAACTACCAGTTTACTATATGGGTGGCTATTTATCGGATACATCATGAAATTCCACATCAATTATGGTAGTCTTTGATTCTACTGGAAATATACTATCATTTTTTGGATTCTTCATTGCAGACTTACCATAACGCATACGCAAATAATAGCTGCGTAATACAATAAAAACCGCAAGGAAAATACTGCTTACAAATACAAATAATATGATTGCCGCACCAAACCATAGGGCAAAAGCTATGAAAGCGGCGAGTATTATAAAACCTATAATAGAGAAAATAATATCCATTATACTGTACCGAAACTCTTTATAAGGCTTCCGCACACCATATACCAGCCATCAACCAGCACAAAAAATATAAGCTTGAATGGCAAAGAGATCATAACAGGAGGAAGCATCATCATACCCATAGCCATCAGGATGGAAGCAACAAGCATATCAATAACCACAAATGGTATAAAAATTAAAAATCCTATCTCAAAAGATCGCTTAAGCTCGCTTATCATAAAAGCAGGTATCAAAACGCGGTATGGCGTATCTTCCGGAGTTTCTATCTTAAGACCCGGCGACATATTCACAAAAAGCTCAAGGTCTTTTTGGCGCACATGCTTAAGCATAAAGCTATGGAATGGTGCACCAATACGCTCCATTGCCTGTTCTTCGGTAATAGATTCTTCAAGTAAGGGCTTAACGCCATCATTATATGACTGCTCAAACGCCGGCGCCATTATGAAAGCAGTCATGAATAAGGCAAGGGATATAAGAACCTGGTTAGGAGGAGTCTGCTGCAAACCCAATGCACTTCGCAGAAAAGAAAGCACAATAACTATACGCATGAAGGAAGTTGTCATTACCAATATCGACGGCGCAAGAGTAATAACCGTAAGCAAAACCACAAGCTGGATAAGTTTAGCTGTTGCCGTGCCATTTGGTGTTTTTCCAAGGTCGATATTCATCGATTGTGCATGCGCTAAATTTTCAGCGGCGAAGAAAAACAATATTCCAAATAAAAATATAGGGATAATTTTACGAAGCATGTTTGATCCCAGATTCTATAACCAATGTTTTCCCATCACCAACCAGCAACAGATGTTCAATTTCATCGCGTCTTATAAGCAATAATTTTGATTTATGGTCTATATGCTGGATTTCGATAATAGCAATCCTGCCTTTATTTTGTCCTGCTGCAAATAATTTTGCGCTGAATATTTTGGTGCCTAAAGTTTTTTGGCTGTAATAACGTAGCCCGACTGCCAGCAATCCAAGCAAGCCCAGCACCACAAATGATGCAAAAACGAATTGCGCTGGATTTACCGTATCCATCGGCGGAATTAATTCCCTTCCTTGGAATCAACCAGTTCCGCTTTAGCATCCGCTGTTTTGTAGGCAACATTTGCTTTTTTATGGCTGGAAAGATAACGGATTTCATTTGCTATAGCTTCCCGCTGAACGGTAAGTTCCTTGCCAAGAGTATTCAGCTCATCCAGCAACCATTGCAAAGAACCGGCATACTTAATACGGTCTTCATCAGACAATTCCATAACTCTTTCGCAAAGCCCCTGAACCTGTTTATCAAGCCCGGCCATTTCAACCATAGCCCCTTTATCAATCAGGGTTCTGCTATCAAGCACAAATTGTGCTATATTTTTAAATAATTCCTGATGTTCCCTGTCATCGTTCATACGGTCCTCCTTGCTTTGTCATTTGCTTTATAAACGTATGCTAAAATTTCTGCAACAGCTGCATATGCTTCTAGTGGAATTGGGGTATTAATGTCCAGCTTTTCTAGTAGAGTTACCAAATCGGTATCACGTCTTATTTCAACATTATTTGCCTTGGCAAGTTCTATTATCTGTTGCGCTAATAATCCTTTGCCCTTTGCTGCAACAATTGGTGCTTCATCTTTCCCGCGCTCATATTTAAGCGCAACAGCAAGCTTGCTTTTATCAAAAACTATTTTTTCTGGGCCATCTTTTTTATTTTCCATCATCCTTGTCCGTATCAGCATTACCTATGTTGATCGTAAATTCAATATCATCAAGGCTTCCGCCATCATCACTGGACGCCGCAATATTCTGCTCAAGTATTTTCTGGTGCAGTTCCTTACGCAGGATACTAGCCTCTTTAGGGAATAAAAAGCCGAGTTTTACCGTTTTACCGCGGACATCAACCACGGTAAGTTCAATGTTATTGTTAATTATAATCGATTCACCGATTCTTCTGGTTAAATATAGCATTCAGACATTCTTTAAGATAAAACGCATGCAATCTAATGCAGCAAAACTCCGTAAATTGCAAATATTATGGCTAGATATAATTAAAATACATTGTAATCTCTTTCCATGATAGAAAATAGTATAAAACAACAGATAATTCTTGCAATGGATAGCTCCGCAGGCGCGTGCAGTGTTGCTGTGTGGAAAAACCATGAAATTACAGCATATTGCGAGGAAAAGCTGGCATCAATGCAATCAAAGCGCCTCATACAGATGACTGAGGAAGCAATGGCTGCCAGCACTATAGGATATAATGATTTAGACTCTATTGCCTGCACAGTTGGCCCCGGAAGCTTCACCGGGATACGGATCGGCCTTGCTAGTGCCCGCGCAATAGGCTTTGCTGCACAAATCCCGGTTAATGGCTTCAGCGCCCTTGCTGTAGTTGCTTTTGCCGAATTGGGAAAACAAAAATCTCCGATAAAGTCCATATTGAACGCAGGGAAAGGCGAAGTGGTCTGTCAGGATTTCAGTGATAATCTTGAAGAATTAAATTCTCCTGAGCTTGTAAAAATGGAGCAGGATATGCTAATACACACTCCACGGGCTGATATGCTGGCTAAGCTCGCGGCGTTTTATCCGCAATTGCGGGTTGAGCCACTGCCTTTATATGTCCGCCCGCCTGATGCAAAACTCCCGTTAGAAATCTATACAGTACCATGACTAAACCTAACCTTAGCAAAAGCTACCAATTACTCGTAGGGCAAGGGCTAATTCAGGACGACCCTGCACAACGAAGCCTGCTTACAGAGTTTCAAAAAACTTTGGATGCTCTGGTCGCACCAAAGAAAAGATCTATATTCGGTAAAGCACCCACATCTCCATGCAGCCTGTATATTTACGGAAATGTTGGGCGCGGAAAATCCATGCTAATGGATTTATTTTTCGATGCCGTTCCCACTCAAAATGTCTGGATAAAGAAAAGACGTGTGCATTTTCATGCTTTCATGCAGGAAGTTCATGCACGTATCCATAAGCTCAGGCAGGAAGGTGGAAAAGACCCGGTTATGGGGCTGGCGCGTGAAATAGCGGATGAAACCAACCTGCTCTGCTTTGATGAATTACAGGCAACTGATGTTGCAGATGCGACTCTTTTATACCGCCTGTTTGATGGCTTGTTTTCTAATGGAGTCTGCATTGTCAGCACATCTAACCGTCCGCCAGCTGCATTATATACTGGCGGAGTACAGGCCGAACGCTTTGCAAAATTCATAGAATTAATCGAAGAAAAAATGACTGTTGCTGCCCTTTCCAGCCCGGATGATTACCGCTACCAGCAAGGACGCAGCCACCTGCAATTTTATTATTACCCGCTTGGGGAAGCAGCCGATAAATTTATCGCAAGAACCCTTAAAAACCTTGGCATAACTGATAAACCAGTTAAGCAAACACTCATAGTACAGGGAAGGCAGGTGGAATTTAAAGCCTATAATAATAAAATAGGCATTTTTACCTTTTATGAATTATGCGAAACCATGCTGGGTGCCGCCGATTATCTTGCGCTGGCCCGCAGGCTTGATGTTGTAATCCTTACCGCTATTCCCAAACTCCAGCCCGAACAGCATAATGCCGCAAAACGGTTTTCTACGCTGATTGATACTTTGTATGAACATAAAATAAAGCTCGTGTGCACCGCTTCTGTTGCTGCTGAAGAATTATACCAAAGCGGTATCAATTCATTTGAATTCCAACGCACAGTTTCGCGCCTTGTTGAAATGCAGTCACCTGGCTATGATGAAAGATTGGAAGCAATATGAATGAACTAAAAATAATACTTGCCCAGCCGCGGGGTTTCTGTGCAGGGGTAGACCGCGCCATCGAAATAGTCGAAAAGGCATTAAGCCTTTATGGGGCTCCGGTATATGTACGCCATGAAATAGTACATAATCGTTGGGTGGTAGAAGACTTACGCGCTAAAGGTGTTGTATTTGTACAGGAAGTAAGCGAGATACCAGATGGTGCGATAACAGTTTTTTCAGCACATGGCATTTCTGAAAAGGTAGAAAACTCCGCCCGCCTGCGCGATCTGCCGGTTATTGATGCCACCTGCCCGCTAGTAACTAAAGTACATAAAGAAGCACAACGCTATGAGGCGCAGGATAGGCAAATTATCCTAATCGGGCATGAAGGGCATCCTGAAGTTGAAGGAACTAGCGGGCGTGTGCAAAATGGCGTATTGCTGGTACAAAATGCAAAAGATGTGGCAACACTTGTCGTAAGTGATCCGCAAAAACTCGCCTATGTAACGCAAACAACTTTAAGCGTTGATGACACTAAAGAAATAATAGAGGCTCTTAAAAAACGTTTCCCTGAGATTGCTGGCCCGGAATTGCGCGATATATGCTATGCGACACAAAACCGGCAAAATGCAGTGCGTGACTTGGCCAGCCAGGTTGACATGCTATTGGTGGTAGGCTCGGCCAATAGCTCTAACTCCAACCGCTTGCGCGACCTTGCAGCGGAAATAGGGATCACAGCCTATTTAATAGACGATGCAAAAAGCCTGAACCCGCAATGGTTCGATAATATAAATTCCGTCGGTATAACTGCGGGGGCCTCCGCACCAGAGCATCTTGTTCAGGGTGTAGTAAGCGCCATTGAAAAATTACGCCCAACCATTATTGAAACCCTTGCAGGAATTGCCGAAAACACCCGTTTTAAATTACCGCCCGAAGTGACCGGCGAACGCATGCTTAATTCTAACGGCTAAATGCAACAGCACCTCCTGAACTGGCTGCAAGAATATTATCAAGCGGTGTTGTAGGTGCTGCACCCGCAGTAAAAGGAGCAGCCATATATTTATAACTGTTAGCGGCGGTCCTGTTGAACATAAGGATAGGATAGGAAGTATTGGCTGTTACCATAGCAAGGTAATTTGAATCGGAACTGAATGAAAATCCAAGACCTGTTGATGCCGCCGGAACTCCTGTAGGTGCAGTAAGCGCAGTAAATGTATCATTTGGATCTATTTTATAAATTATCAAATAAGGGGTTTCTACCCTTCCTACAGCCATATAACGCCCGTCAGGTGAAAATGTTACACCAGTTAAACCTGATGAACCACCAGGCGTAAGTGTTGTTATCGCAAGGAAAGTCCCGTTATTAAGCACCCGCCATAAGTAAATATTTGCACTGGATGTTGCAGCCAGGTATTTCCCATCTTTTGAAAATGCTACTGAATTTTTAGTTGTTGCAGAAGCATGGCTGGCAGCAGTTATGGATGTAAAAGCATCATTGTAATTGCGTTTATAAACTGGCACCGTAGTGCCGCTGGCAGTTGGCAGAACAGCAAAATAAACCGCATCCGGAGAGAACGAGGTCAATGTATTGGCATTGCTCAAATCATATGACGTATTAAGTTTTACAAATATATCGTCTGACTGCTTCCAGAATTTAATGTTGGTCGTGTCAGCAATAGCTAGGTATCCATTATTCGACAAAGCCATAGACCCAGAAGCATTATAAGTGCATGCTGTGGCAAAAGCACTAGTTTGGCTGGTAAGTACCCCGCCGCCAGAAATTTTATAAAGGTTGCAGCCGAGTGCAGAATAAGTAAGCAGGTGCCTGTTTGCAGCAGTAAATGCAACACCCATGGGCTTTTGGGTTGGCAATGGATTTAAAGCAGCTTGTTTAACAAACGCCGCGCATTGGTTGTTATATACATATACAGTGCCCGTGGCAGCTTTTTGAAAGGCCACAGCCAGATCAGGCCCGCGATAGCCGTCGTCATTAAGAGCCCCTCCTTCAGTTGCCAGTTGCCAGCGTTCTTTATAGCGAACTATATCATCGAAATAATCGGTACCCCAAATATAAGGGTTGGGGCTTCTTTGTATGTAATCACCATTGTAAGTTGAATCTACCGCCGCACTAGTGCAGTGGCAATTTGCAAGTTCATCAGCACCAGTTGCCCCTTTGTTATAGCGTGCCCCATCATAACCATACCCGCCATGTCCATTTTGACCATAACTGATAAGCGCATAAATTGCACTGCTGGAACGATATGAGCCAGATGCGTCTTTTATTCTGATGGCAGTATTTGTTGAACACACACTATGTTTTAAGGGAAAATAATCTTTAGCATATTTGGAGGTTGTTATTACCGGGTTTACCGCATAAGCAATTTTGCGCCCCCACCCGTCATACATAAAATCCTTTGGCAAACCTAGTGTTAGAACAGGAACCGAGCCTTCAGCAGCTTTGCGTACATATGTTGCATTAGTGGTATAAGTTGCTGCTATAGCACCGCCAGCACAAGTATCGAGATTAGCTGCGCTGGCTTCCAGTCCGTAATTAGCGCTGGTAATCTGGAGCGATTCATCACCTGGACATGGAAGCCGTCCATTTTTTTGGAAAAATGTTAACAACGATTTTTCAATTGCATCCATGCGGTTCTGGGTCGCACTAAGCTTTGCAGTATCTATCATTTTTTTGGAAACTGAAAACCCCATGGATATCAGCAAACCAATAATCAAAAGGACTACAGAAAGCTCAAGCAAAGTAAAAGCGCTACGCTGGTCTCTATTATTCAAATTATAATAGCTGGATAGATTTTCAGGCGGCATCACTAACCTATTTTGCGGCAACCATTTATTTTTTAATGTATTATTGTCGCAGGAATAAATTAAGAATCTATTAAGACGCCATATTGCCGGAGCGGGAAAATTGATTGCGCCATTCGTTTTGCCGCTACTTCAAAAGTGGCAGGAAACCTTGGTTTATTATACATTTCCAAACTCGCATCGCCATAAACCTGCCCATCCGGTTTTACTTTGGTCAAAAGCCCATAATGTATGGCACATAGAATAATATATACAACCTGCCATACATCTGCATCTGCACCGCTTACCCTATGCTCTATACGTTTATTATCATAAGCTGAATCAGGAAGCCGCAGCGCTACTGTGCGGTTATTTGCGCCCCAGCTTACTGTTTGCGGCGCGTTACTGCCTGTACCAAAACGTGCATATGATGCAGCGGACGGGGCAAATATAGGCATGGTATCGGGCATCCATAAAAGCAAACCTCCCAGAGCATAGATGAGCGTATCGCTGATTATTGCATCCTGTTTTATGAACTGGTTTTTTCCCTGCTTATTTTCAAGATGCACATGAATATGCAAACCACTGCCAAAATCATTATGCACAGGCTTTGCTGCAAAACTCGCCTGAATTGAATATTGTGCTGATATTGCGTTTATTATTTCCTTGAGCTTCAGAGTATCTTGCACAGTTTTTTCTGCACTGTAACAAGGTTTAAGGGAAATTTCGTATTGCTCCCGCCCGCGCTCTTTCTCTATCTTAAAAAGATCTATTTCAGCGCTAGCGCAAGAAGATTTCACTTCATCCCAGAAGGAAGATAGATCTTTTCCATCCGAACCAAATAAGTAAAACTCAATTTCACTGGCTGTAATAGCCCGCAAATCAAAATCAAGCAGAAGCCTTGCGGAAATATTTGCCATCCCCCCATTTTTCTGGGAAAATGTTATCTTTGCATTAGGGGCAAAACTAAGCAGCGGCAGAATCCACCCATTCCATCAGTTTGCTTTTAGGAAGGGTTCCAACTTTTGTGGAAACGGCTTTCCCATCCTTGAAAATAATAAGTGTCGGAATACCGCGCACACCGTATTTCTGCGGAGTTGCAGGATTCTTGTCTATATTCACTTTTACAACTGTTATTTTACCTGCACGTTCTTTAGCAATCTCGTCGAGTATCGGAGCTATCTGTCGGCAAGGCCCACACCATTCTGCCCAGAAATCAACAAGGAAAGTCCCGCTGGCATTTAATACTTTTGATTCAAATTCGCTATCGTCGATATGGAGTGTCATATAATATCCTTTCAGTTAATGTATTATATGTAGGAACTGATTGGCCATTCGTCAAGCAATCCATCCGGCAAAACGTCAAGTTTTGCATTTGCAGTCCATAGCAGGGCACAATTTATAGTTTTTTTGGGGGCAATGCGCTGCATAAGAAGCCGGTATAGTGCTAATTGGCGTATATAAGAAACCGGTATATTACTTTGTGATTTTGGCGGAATCTGGTTGCTTTTAAAATCGACTATCCATATCTTTTCATTATCCATATACAGCCTGTCTATCTGGCCAGATACAGTTATGGTTTTTCCGTCAATTTCTATATTGCCAATAATAGGCACTTCCGCCTGGGAATCTTTCCCAAATAAAAATTCAAATTCAGGATTGCTTATCACTGAAAGTGTCTGATTTATTGCATTTTCTACCTGATCCTTCATAATATCTGGAAAAAATTTGCGGGCAATGGCCTGCGCTGCATCCTGCCTGTCACCTTTCTGATTTGGCAGGTATTGCATAAGCATATGTATAAATTTTCCTACCGCATATACATCCTTTCCAGCTAGTGGCGAAGCAGGTGGAGGTAATTCACCGGAAAGTTTCGATGGCACAAGCGGCTTATTTGGTGATGGCTCAAATGGAACTGTTTTTTGCAGGAATAAAAAATCATTTCCATCGCTATTATCATGAGCAAAGCTAGCCATATTTTCATTATTGCTTTGCAGGTTACTTTCATTACGTTCTTGGTGACAACCAACTCTCAGACCTTCCCCCGTTGGGGTTTTACAGGATTCACCTATTTTTTCCATACCGGATTTGATATGATGGTACCAGCTTCTCTCATCCAGCTTATCCCTCCCTATGGCCCCACAAATATAGAGGCGGTCCTCTGCCCTGGTAAGCGCTACATATAACAAGCGGCGATATTCGCTTAAACTTTCCTGTAAATTACCACCACGCAATTTTTTGAAATTTGCATTATCCTGTTTTGATGAAAGAGAACGCAATGCGATTCCTTGAAACCATAAGAGTGAATCCATTTCCCTGGGAACACCGGTAGTATCAGGAAGAATCACTATTTTTGATTGCAGACCCTTTGCACCGTGTATAGTCATGATACGCACAGAGTTTTTAGCCTGCTCCATATCACGCTTTATTTCGCTGCTGCTATTAGACAGCCAATGCATAAAACCCTGAAGTGATGGCGGGTGCGAGCGTTCATATAGCAAAGCCTGCTGCATGAATTCATCTATTGGGTCAGCACATTCTTCACCCATTCTGCCGATAAACCGTGCCCGTACACCAAGGTTATCCAGCAAGTGCGAATATAACTCAAAGGGCGGCGTATAATCTGCCAGTGCCCTCATCTCCTTTAACAATTCATAACCAGCTTCAAATTCGGCCATTTCCGAAAGACGTTGCCACAGGCTTTTTTCTCCCCGGCCATATGCTAACTTGAAAAGCTCATCTTCATCTAAATTAAATACCGGGCTTTTAAGGCATGCCGCCAAGGTCAAGTCATCCTCAGGCAGTAAAAGCACTTGTCCAAACGCTATTAGATCCTGTACCGCAAGGTTATCATTAAGCTCCATCCTATCGCTCCCAGCAACAGGAACTCCCCTCCTTTTTAGAGCCTTCACAAGACGGTCAGCAAGGTTAGCACGGCTTCTAAGAAGTATCATTATGTCGCCAGCTTCCGCCTCGCCGCACTTTATCCATCCTTGTATTGTATCTGCGATATGCCGAACAAGCCTGACAGTTGGGGATAGGCTGCTTTCATTTTCGTCCTCCGATTGCCTAACCACAGGCCATAACTCAACTAACCCGGGATGCCCGCTACGGGTTGGCAAATGCTCTAGCGCGCCTCCTGAAAAAGTTACCCCCTCCTTAGCTGCTTCACTTGAAAAAACAGCATCTACCACCTGCAAAACAGCGTCAGTTGAACGGTAAGATTTAGTAAGCGCCAATGAATAAATTTCTTTCTGTGATGATTTAATTGAATCAGCAAAATGACTTTGCATACGTGCCAGTTCTTTTACATCAGCGCCCTGGAAACTATATATAGACTGCTTTTCATCACCAACAATGAATAATGACCTGTCAATATCCTTTGCGCCCTGCCCTGCAAAAAATTCCTGCGTCAGAGCATCAATTATCATCCATTGCTCAGGACTTGTATCCTGTGCTTCATCAACCAGTATATGATCTATGCCGCTATCGAGCTTGAATAATACCCATGACGACATTCCAGCGCGTGTAAGCAGGCTGCAGGCGGTAAGTATCAGGTCATCATAATCCATCCATGCGTGGTTGCGCTTTATTGCTTCATATTGTGCAAGCAAAGCCTCTGCTATATTTAAGACATCAATACTATGGCGAACAACCAGCATAGAATTGAGTTTATCGCGGAATCTGGCTACCCGAGTTTGCTCAGACATCAGTGCATTAATGAGGTTTTCATCCGTAAGGGCTTCATTAGTGAAAATCTTTTTACGAGGCTCGCCATCATCTTTTATAAAGGCATTTATATATAAGGTATAATTTTTTGCCTTATCTTGCGGATATTCCAGCCAGTTTGCTATGCTTGAGCCGGTTTTTTTATCAGTAGATTTTTCTGATACCAGCAAACAATCGGCAATTTTTTTTAAGCTAAATAATTGCGTTTCATCATAACTGAAAAATTCATCCAAAAGCGATTCGATATTGTCTTGATGGCTTAATTTAAACCGCAAATAAAGCTCACGTTCAATTTCTGGTATCCCGCCATAATTATGCAGCATCATAATAAATTTACGCTTAGCGCTAACTATTTCCTTCATAAGTTTATGGAAGCCAAATTCACTTACATCACATGCCAGAGCATCCAGAGATAACTGGATATTCTTGTCAGATTTACGTACATTACTAAATAGCCGCAGCCTTGCTTCATTAAGCGCCTCTTTTTCACTCCTTTCATCCATCACAGTAAAATAAGGGCTGATACCAGCTTCCAACGGGAAGCGTTTAAGCAATGACTGTGAAAAACCATGTATGGTCTGTATATTTATACCGCTTGGAGCTTCCAGGACCTGTGCAAAAAGTCCGCGTGCATGGGCAAGCAAATCACCGCTTGGATTTTCTCCTGCCAGCCTGCTTATTTTTTTATGCAATTCATCAGTATCAGCCATCACCCATGCACCAAGGGCCTGCAAAACACGGTTAGACATTTCCGCAGCGGCAGCATTTGTGAAGGTAAGGCAAAGTATTTTATCAGGTGCAACCCCATGTAGTAATAGGCTTAATACCCTATCTACCAATAAACTTGTCTTTCCAGAGCCAGCGTTTGCTGACACAAAAACACAACTTGCTGGATTATAAGCAATTTTCCTGTCATCCGACATTAACCTATTAATATTGTTACTTATCATAAATATTAACTAACCCAGAAACTGTCATAAATAATTAATACAAAATCAATAAAATCAATGTTATAATTAAGTTAAGTTTTAAAAACCATTAGTAAAGTGTATTTATTATGGACATAGGATCAGAAACACCAAAAGAATCAGTTTCGCAGAATGTACTATTCATGCCAAGCGTTTACAATGACGCAATGACACTGCTTTGCGAAGCCCAGGAATATTTTACCCAATTTGGTGAAGACGACCAGACAAAAATGGATAAAAACATTCGTTCATTATACGCCTGCGAAATGTCACGCATCACTTTGCGCCTTTCTTGCGTAATGTCTTGGCTGCTTGCCCAACGCTCGGTTGTTTCAGGGCAGATAGATGCAGAGAAATCTGTTCATTACGGGCTGGAATTCCAGAATATATGCAGGGTGGATAATCGCATGCTGCATGGCATATTACCATCATATGTATGCTATCTCCTTGATAGCACCTTCGAGCTATATGAACGCGTGCTGCGCCTTAATTCGCAGATAAGCGCTGTTCATTAGACATTAAATCAAGCCTTTACAGTCATCAATTCTTCATAATTGTACGATTGACCCGCCCTTAAATATTTATAATAATTAATTATAAATATTTAAATGGAAGCCTAATGCAACCAAGAGCTTTAGAAAATAATGTAACTAAGACCAACGCCTTAACGGCGCCGGTAATCGATTTACTAAAGGAATTGCAAAAAACCTATCCGGATCTTAAATTTAATATAACTGAAGGCTATCCAGTTATAGAAACTAATGTGAATGTAGGAGAGGGTAAAACACTCCATATTCAAGTAAGCGATAATATTACCAAGCTTTATAAAGAACACCCGGTTCAGACTGATATAAGAAATGAACATGGCGTTATTACTAAGCCAAAAGTCTATACACAGCGCTTTCTAACTGAATCTCTATTAGATTCGAATCACGACCCAAAAGCATCTGCTTCAGCTATTAAAAACCTGGTCGCTACAGAACCCTTAATTGATAGGCTAGAAGCTATAAAAGATAAAGCTGGTGCAAAATTTACAATTTCTACCAAAGTATTACATGGTGGTTTAGTAGATGTAGAAACCAACATGCCAATGGAAAAAGGTAACCTTAAAATCATTACCACAGGCCCTGATAGCTTTAAAGCCATTGGCGGCGCAACCTCAGTAACCGGAAATCTGGAAACAATAACAGAACATGTGGCTAGCAACGCACCCAAAGCGGCCAACTTACGAGCTGCAGAAAAACGTGCAGCCACAATAGCTTCCAGAACAAATGCAGAAACTCCTCATGAGGCGCCAAAGTCCCCACTACATACAACACCAGAAGCACCATCTACCTCAGGCATAGGTAAAGCAGCAACAAAAGTAGCTGGCGCAGCTTTAAAAGCCGCAGCTCCCATTGGTGTCGCTACTACGATTGCAGAGATTAAAAATGAAGCTGAACAAAATAATGGCCATGGTGTTGCAAGTGCAGCGGGTGGCGAGGTCGGCGCTCTGGCAACAATGCGCGCCCTGGCAAAGCCTATAGCAGAACAGGCAGAGTCTATTACAAAACAAGCAAAAGAGTTAGGTACTGCAATAAAACAAATAGATGCAAAGCAAGTAGAGACTATACTTTCTGATCCTCGCTTAGGCGGCGGCAAAGGAAAATTATTAGCAAAGGGAGTAGCTGCACTTGGAACTCTTGGTGCAGCTGCCGTTGGCGCCATAACAGGATCAAAAGGTACGGATGCGGCTGTAGGTGACCAGTTAGATGCTAAACTCAATCCTCCTGCCAGTGGGACACCATCACTGGAGAACAAAGGCATGGAAAAGATTTTTGGTGATAAGCTTGAAAAATTTCTCAGCGAGAACCAAAAATCTGAAATTGCGAATATAAAAGAAAAACTTGGGCAAACGGCTAATTCAATGCAGCATGTTGACCCAACAAAAAACATGAATACACCAACCGCCAGCGCTGGCGGGAAGCAACAAGTAGCTGCATTACATTAAACTGTTTCCCATTCCTTCTTTCTGGTCAAATGATCATAGTCGCTAAATTTTGAAGAACCTTCAGTTTGTGCATTGTAAGGTATTTTTTCATCGTCAAATTTACGTATTAGCTCATAAAGCATTTTATGCGTTTCTTCCAAGCCTGCTTCCACCACGCTAACTTCACATTTAACTTCACTGCCAGAAAGCTTCCAATATTCCATTTGCAAAACCGAAGAATTTTCAATTAATGCAGGAAGGTTTCCTTTCTGGATTATTAAGGCCTCAAGCGGCAACTGGTTTGAAATACCGTTCTCGCGGTCACGCTTACTTGGCACAGCTCCTGTTTTATAATCAATAAGCGCATAACCGCCAGATCGTAATTTTTCAAGCCTGTCAATGCGAGTGCTTAAACTAAAATTACGGCCATCAACTTCAAAATCCCAATTTGCTTTGACTTCACTGTATACTGATTCTGTATATTTCCGCCTTATCTGTTCTTGCCCTAAAAACCATCCTGCCATTGCAACGAACCGAGGCCACCACAGAGTAGCAACTGCCGGGCGGTCAATATAACCAACAAAGGCCGACTGCCCGCATGAAAGCAATTTATCATAAGCATCATCTGGCAAATTTTTAGGATATAATTGTGTAAAATTTTCCAACGCTTTATGTACTATATTACCAAAATCAGCAGCATCAGGCTCTCTATCTATTTCATCAAGCTTTCGCAAGCCCAGTATATACCGCACATAAAGGGAATATGGGTCACGCAGCCATGTATCAATTGCTGTAACGCGTAGTTTACGCGGCCTTGCAGCAAATGGCGGTGCTGGTGAAGGAGCTGAAATAGACGGGCATTCAGCAGGCCTTTCCAATAAATTTTTTGCGAGCTCGTAATATGAATTATCATTCATTTGAGAAAACTCTTCAGGAACTCTGGCGCCAAGCAATGTTTTTATCCTAACCAGCCAACGCGAAGGGATGGACGGCACTCCTTCAACCTTACGGGCGCGGGTAAGTAAAACTTTAGGCGCCGAAAGCTGCATTACAAAATCATGCGCCCCCTGCCCTATAACAATACTTGCTGAAGGCAACCCAAAAGCCTCACGCTGCGGGCGGCTCATCCATGGGTCGGCCTGCGGTTTTTTGGGCCAGACACCTTCATTAAGACTTCCCATTATAACAAGGTCATAGCTTTGCAGCCTTGCTTCTATAGGCCCTAATATATGCAGCCTTGGGTGCAGCCCCACCTGCGTATTATAACTCTCATTATTTAATAACGCATCAAATAAGGCAGGATAGGTAAACGCATCAATTACAGGCAGCACATCAGCTTGTAAATTCCATTCCGCTATAAGTTCAGCAAGTGCATTTCCAGCTTCCCCTGCCCATAAACGCTGCTCACCGCTTTCGCTATCAGTACTGGCAAGCCACTGGGCAAAACCTATATGCTGCTCCAACAGATCCTTAAAAGCTGCATTTTTAAATGGCAAAAACAGCTGGGAAAATTCTATAGATTTTTCCGTAAGCGCTTTAAGAAAGGAAACCAGCTCACCGCTGGCATACTTGTTATCAACGGCTGCCTGCAAAAGACCCACAAGTCCAGATTCGCGACGTATCCCGCGCAGCAGCAATATTTCCATTTCGCGTGAAAGCCAGCGGCATTTTGCTGTGTCCATCCCCGCTCCCGCTAATGGATGACGAAGCACTGCAAGCAATGCAGAAGGCGCCGCATTTGTTGATACCATTTCCGCCACCAATCTTAAAAAACATGCGGGAGCAGATGTTGCAAGAGGCTTTCCCGCCGAATCGTCAACTATGATTCCAAAACGTTTAAGCTGGGCTGAAACCATCCTTGCCAACGTACGATCAGGGGTTATGAGCGCTGCGGTTTTAGCTGGTGTTTCCAGAGCCTCACGCATAGCTATAGCTATAAGCCTTGCTTCATCAAGCAAACTATCAGCTTCTATAATTTTTATTCCCTCTAACGCTTCTTTTGGCGGCAAATGAACAACAGGCC
This sequence comes from Pseudomonadota bacterium, assembly GCA_963205195.1. Taxonomy (GTDB): domain Bacteria; phylum Pseudomonadota; class Alphaproteobacteria; order Rickettsiales; family SXRF01; genus SXRF01. The sequence goes on from CAUJHR010000016.1 coordinate 27,251, forward strand.
AGATAGTAGTTGCGGCTGGGGGTAAAAATATAATTCGTGCGTATTTTTCCCTATCATTTTTGTCGCATTTGCCAAGCCATTTAACTTCATCTCTTGCAATCCCAATTTTTTCAAGCAACTGCTTTAGAACATATTGAGGGTGTGTATAGGAGATCATATTCCATTCGCGTGCATCCATTCCCTTATCAAGTGCAGGCAAGATCACCATGCCCTGCGGGAGGCGGGAAATAACATTTAACAGTTCCGCGGTTGCAGGTTGGCTGCCGGTTGATCCAGCAGCTATGACAGGATAGTCAGGTGGAGTTTTTTTCCATAATTCTCCAATTGCTTCTAACATCTTATTTCTATATTCCACTGCATCAACCACAGATTCCTCTTTCAATACCCTTGGCCATTGCCGAGAAATTATGGTAAGGAAATCCAATGTTTTCTGCCAGTGTTCAGCAAGATTTTCCGGTACTAAACTAGCAAGTTTGCTGTAGCTAAGCCCATGTATGCTTACTTCATCCATAAATTTAACCAGCTGGCTTACAAGCTCAGATGACTGCTTGGCATTACCATGCTGGAATTCCATTATAAGCCGCATTAGCAGGAAATGGCGCCTGGCCTTATTAATAGGATGAATATCCGGTATGTTTGCATTTCCCAGAACAGAAAAGAAAACCTCCTCTTCAATTTCGCCAATAGGTTGTATTTTGGGCAAAAGCAAAGGTTTTCCGCCGCTGCACTCCAGGAAAGCATCGCGCAAAGCGCGGCAGGAACGGCGGTTTGGCAATAATATTAGTATTTTATTGTAATTTGATGTATCATATTTTTCCAGCACATAGCTGGCGAGGCTTGGCAAAAACCTTGCCCCATACTGGAGAGTAAAACAATTAACGGTTGAGTTCATAGTATTTTAACCCCTATAGGGTTATAACTAATCTAAATTTTTTATAATAACCATAGTGAAATAAAAGAAATTATGAGCGTATCACTAAATAAAATCACCGAATCATTAACGCAGGAATTAAACCTTATCTGGGCAGCCCACCATAATGTAGGGCTTGATGGCTATATGTGTCTATATACCAATGCCGAACAGATACCTTTCCGCACCAAGGAAGCCGGTATAAATTTCTGGTTCGGACCAAATGATACTAAAGCTGCTGTTGATATGGTTATAGAACATTATAACAATGGCCGCCTCCCTAATAGCCCGTTGCTGCTTAACCCAATTGTACACCGTAAGGAAAGTGATGATAGATACATACCAGTTGGTTCAGGCATAATATGGACCACAGCACTTAGTTTAGGAATTGATGTTTTAAGTACAATGCCTTCGGAAAGGCTTACCAGCATGGGAGTTTTTTCTGGTGTTTTTCAACGCGGCATAAGCCAGTTCGCGGGGATAAAAGCCATCGGTTTTTGCGATACTGCCCAGCCTGCTAAGCCAGACGGAAAAACAGTAAATTGCTGCTATGAATTATATGAAATAATCGACATGAAAAGCGAGCAGTATGAAAAATCCTACTTCTTGTCTGGAATTTCATACCTTACTAACAATGGGCTTTTTGAACAGCCGCACATAGCATCCCTATTTCCCCAAGGCGCTAAGCTTGACAGTGAATTTATCAAGAAAAATACTGTAACTGGCCAGAGCATATATAATTCTAGCAAATGCTGGAAAGCTTATGATAAGCTTCATTCGCTATACCAGAAATTCGGCAACGACCCAAATAATATTGAAAAAAACCTACGTTTCTTCAATCTTGTTGCACGTGATATAAACCTGTTCGATGCAACAGGCTCTGCAAAAGCAGATAAAAATATTGAGGTTAAGGACCTTTTCGAATTTATTGTGCCGGGCATTTTACCTCGCGGTTCAGTCACATTACTTGCCGGACCAAGCAGCAGCGGGCGCAGCTCCCTTACACATCAGTTAGCGGCACTGGCTTCCACCGATTACCAAGAAGGGCAGGAATCCCCAAAATGGCTTGGGCAGCCTATAGATATTTCTCAGTGTAAAGGTATAAATATATACTTCTCCGGTGAAGATGGGCCACAAATTTTTAATGCCCGTGCCAATATGATAGACCCGGACGGCAAGGCGTCGCGCCTGCTGTTCCAGCGCACTGATTTTGGTGAAGGTGTAACATTTGACCATCAGCTGCGTTATTTACAGAAAATACCTGATGTGCCGCTATTGATAATTGACCCCTCACGTAAGTATTTAGGCGGTGATGAGAACGATACTAACACCGTAAATAAATTTTTTGACGCTATTGAAAATTTTGCTGTACAGAAAAATGCAGCCGTACTGGTAGTCCATCACCTCCAAAGGGGTGCCTCACCTAAATCAATGAATGAAATAATAGATTATCTGGGCGGTGCCCAGGCATTTATTGACCGCCCACGCATAATTATAGGAATGTACCGTGACGGTCCATATACCGTAGCGGGGCTTGCCAAAAATAATATACCGCCAAATCTTGGCATGGTTACGGAAGAACGTGTATTCGCAAGGGACCAGAAAAATCTTTCCCTGGTTTGGCTATCCGGGCCAGAAGGCATACGCAATGCCGCACTTACCGAGGCCGAAGTTGCGAAGATCGCAAGGCAATCACACGAAAAATAATAACCTGCAATTAAGCGTTATTATTAGCTGGGGCGCGGCGGTCACATGGGCTGCCCTCAGCACCTACACATGGGCTTTTCAGGTCAGGCCTTGGATTTGAACAACCTGCAAGGCTAACAAATAAAAGTGAAACCAATAATATTTTTTTCATAGCAGCTCCAATGTTAATATCTAATTTTAGTTATTTTGCGTATTATCAAGCCTGCGCGCTTCTTCTACCAGCATAATTGGTATGCCATCACGCACCGGATAGGCAAGGCCAGATTTTTCGCTGATCAGCTCTTGTTTTTCAATATCATAGTGAAGCCTGCCCTTTGATAAGGGGCAAACTAGTACCTCAAGAAGTTTAGGGTCAAGCTTGGTCATATCATCCTATTTTTAATAAAAGCACTCTATCATTGTTTTTTATGTAAAGTAAAGACTTGCAAAAGAGAAAAGAATGCATATTATCCACTTCCTCATTACCCAATATTCCTGTTGAGCGGGAGTAGCTCAGGGGTAGAGTGCAACCTTGCCAAGGTTGATGTCGAGGGTTCGAATCCCTTCTCCCGCTCCATTTTCCCATAAATTTACTTGATTTATATAGACTTAGCAGCCACTGACCACCTTAAAGATAGAATTGGAAAAGCTCTAACGGGTAAAGGGACTACTTGCAGGCTTCTTCTTAGGCGAAGTGATCTTAATTGTAGTATCCCATGTATCAGCTATTGAAAAACATCTTCTATTCATATCGTCCACTGTACCAACCCCATTATCCCGCCTGTCATCATTAGACGCATAAGCCTCAAGCTGTGTTTTAATATCCTCGCTGGAAACCAGCATGATATTCTGTACAGTATCCTTGCTAACACGTCGTTCATTTATAAGGGTGCTCACATGCTCCTGGGCATGGACATTTTGCGTGTTTATATTATTTACAAGCTCCTGGTCCGAAAGCTCAGTAGGCTGCCTTACTGAAGAGCAATATTGCCAGTAAGTAACTGCACAGCTGGCAAAAGATGCCTTTCGCACTGCCTCTTTGATCAGGTCTTCTTCAGAAAGATTTTTCTTGGATTGTTCTTCCAGGATTTTTTTATTCTGCTCGGAAACCGCCTCATTGTAAGCTTTATATTTATCTTCAATTTCCTTGGTGGTTTCTACGCTTTGTTTAATTATTGCCTTATTCTGGCTGCGAACAAAATTATCAAGTATTTCTACGATTTCATAATTACCAGCCTGGTAAGCAGCTATACGTGCTGTATTACCTGATTTGTCAATAGCAGAATAATTTATTTTATTAGCAAGCAAATATTCAACAATATCTTTATTGCCGGTTTTAGCGGCATAGAATAGCGCATTTTTACCACGGGTATCAGACTTATTTATATCAGCACCTATCCCAACCAGCATTTTAACTATTTCAATGCCCTCGCTGTCCGTACGGGAAGATGCAAGTGAAATAAGCGGAACTCCCGCATCATTGGTTTCATTAGCCGACCCGCCTTTCTGTATTAGTATTTTAACATCAGATGCCCTACCCAAATTTGTCCGGTAAACTATTTCGCTGCGTGCGGGCTTGCTTTCGCTGCCAATAGATGAATCAGCTGCCTGTACTTGGAAGCAGAAAATCATAGCTACAACCGGTAAAAATCGTAAAAAACCATTCATAATATACCTATTAATTGAGCAATCTTGACATTTTTTATAGTAACACCATATACACATTAACAAATTATTTTTACAGGCATTATAACACTAATTGGGGAAATTATGACCAAAAAAAATGAAGAAAAACTTAAATTCAGCGCGGAAATTACCAAAGTCCTTCAATTAATGATTCATTCATTATATACAAACAAGGATATTTTTTTAAGGGAATTAATTTCCAACTCCTCAGACGCCTGCGACAAACTCCGTTATGCTGCAATTACTGAGCCGGAATTAGCTGGCAACGATACCAACTACGCTATAACTATAGAAATAGACGCTGAAAATAAACTATTAAGTATTGCCGATAATGGTATTGGCATGAGCCGTGATGAACTTATAGCCAATCTGGGAACTATAGCCAAATCCGGCACACAGGAATTCGCAAGCAAAATAACTGGTGACGATAAAAAAGATATACCGCTTATCGGACAATTTGGCGTAGGTTTTTATTCCTCATTTATGGTGGCCGATAAAATTTCAGTCACTTCTACCCGTGCCGGGTCTAAAGAATCTTTCCTTTGGGAATCAGACGGCATAGGTGAATTTACCGTGAAACCGGCTGAAAAATCACCGCGTGGAACCAAGATAACACTACATTTGAAAGATGGTTCCGATGATTATTTGGACAGCTTCCGTATCCGTCATATAATACAGACCTATTCCGACCATATCTCCTTTCCCATATATTTACTGGATGATGATAAGAATCCGCAGCAGGTCAATACAGGATCGGCGCTGTGGATGCGCCCTAAAAGCGATGTTACTCCTGAGCAATACAAAGAATTTTACCACCATGTTTCGCACATGCCTGATGAACCGTGGATGGTTATGCACAACAAAGCCGAGGGTAAACTTGAGTATACCAGCCTGCTTTTTGCTCCTTCAAGCAAGCCGATGGACCTCTACCAGCCGGAGCGCAAAACCCGTGTAAAACTCTATGTTAAACGTGTATTCATAACCGAGGAGCACGCCGACCTCGTACCAGCTTACCTGCGCTTCCTGCGCGGTGTTGTTGATTCCGAAGACCTGCCATTGAATATCAGCCGCGAAACCCTGCAACACAACCCAATGCTTGCTAAAATCAAGGAAGCTGTAACCAAAAAATTCCTCACCGAGCTTAAAAAGAAAGCTGAAAGCAGCGAGGAAGAATATAAATCATTCTGGAAAAATTTTGGCGCAGTTCTCAAAGAAGGATTATGCGAAGCTTACAGCCCGCGTGAGCAATTACTGGATGTCTGCCGCTTTCATTCCAGCAATAACAATGACGATAATTTAACCAGTTTAGAAAGCTACATTTCGCGCATGAAAGAAGGGCAGGAAAATATATTTTACCTGACCGGGGAAAATCTAAATACTCTTCGCCAAAGCCCGCAGCTTGAGGGTTTCACCTCACGAGGCATCGAAGTACTCCTGCTTAACGATCATGTCGATGATTTCTGGGTGAATGTGGTGCAGGATTATAAAGGCAAGCAATTTAAATCAGTAACCCGTGCCGATATTGATCTTGAAAATATAAAGGGCGATAAACCTGAAGAAAAAGAAGAAAAACCGGAAGCACCACGCGAGGATATTGATAAGCTCTGCCAGCGCATTAAGGAAATACTTGGAACTTCGGTAAGCGAAGTTCGCACCACCCAGAAACTTGGCAATAGTGCAGTTTGCCTTGCTACCAAGGAAGGCGGGATGGATTTTAGGCTGGAGCGCTTCCTGATCGAGCAGAAACAGATTGCCGCAGCTGCTGCCAAAATACTGGAAATAAATCCCAAGCACCCGATAATCCGCCACCTGTCTGAAAAATCTGATGCCAATATTGATGATGCAGTGTGGCTGCTTTTCGATCAGGCACGTATACTAGAAGGCGAGGAAATAACCGATCCGGCTGCCTTTACCCGCCGTCTGCAAAGTTTTGTGGAGAAAAGCCTTGCGGCATAACAATAATCTATTGACAGTGCTTAGCTTATCTTATAAATTCTGCATCCATTTTAAAGAAAAACATCTGTTTTCTTTTATAATTCAAAAGTTTGTAGGTCAGGAATTTAGTTATGTTTGCAGTTATCCGTACAGGCGGGAAACAATATAAAGTTGCTAGCGGCGATGTTATTTCCGTAGAAAAACTCGAGGGTTCAGCTGGTGATAAGCTGGAAATCAACGAAGTCTTGGCAGCAGGGAATAAGATCGGTGCGCCGCTTCTTTCCGGTGCTAAGGTATTGGCGGAAATCGTAAAACAGTTCCGCGATGACAAAGTCGTTATCTTCAAAAAGCGCCGCCGTCACAATTACCGCCGCAAAAAAGGCCATCGCCAGTATTTAACAGAAATAAAAATTACAGATATTAAAGCTTAGGAGTCAGACATGGCACATAAAAAAGCAGGTGGTAGCTCGCGCAATGGTCGCGATTCAGATGGCCGCCGCCTTGGAGTAAAAAAATTCGGCGGTGAAGCTGTTGTACCAGGGAATATCATCATTCGCCAGCGTGGAACCAAGGTATATCCGGGCACCGGCGTTGGCATGGGTCTTGACCATACCATTTTCGCAACCCTTGAAGGCCGCGTGGAATTCCGCGAAAAAGCCCAGGGAAAAATGTTCGTTTCGGTGGTTGCTTAATCTCTTACTTCCAAATGATCTGTCATCCCGGCGAAGGCCGGGATCCATGTCTTATTGCAAACAAACTTAATACATGGAGCCAGCCTAAGCTGGCATGACAATAAATTATAGACTTGGATTGTTTCACTACGTTCGCAATGCCAATCTACCCTATTGCTTTTTGCTTGATCTGCTCAACCGCACGTAAAAGATCGTCTTCATAATGATGATTCATGCCGTATTCGCGCTCCATGCGGCGCCTCACTTCTTCAGGCGGTTCCTCGCCCTCTCCACATTCTATGATCGCCCCATAATCTTCAATATTAAAAGGGCCTTTATCACGGGCTTCCTTAAAGGATTGTGCCATACTCGGCTTAATGCACATATAGGCCCAGCAAGGCCCATTATCCCCCATACCGCGGCATAATATCATGATAGTGCATAGCAGGTCTGCCATAGCATTCCTTGAAATTGGCGGCGGGGGTGGGGTTTGCATAGTAGCCATATCAGTTCCTATATCCCACGGTCACTACTATTTCCAGACGGTTTTGCCGGTAACTGGGGAGGCTGCAATTGCTGGTGGTTATGCTCAATACTTGAAGATGTAACCTCGTTATCACGGCTTCCACCTACCAATTTTATTGCAGCTGGTAAATACGGCTCCCTGAAAATAGGATTAGTGGAAAGACAACCGCAAGCCTCTGCAACATCCTTCAATGCCTGTCCGCCTAGCTGGTTTTTATCTGGGTAAAAACCCATTATTTCCACTTGGTTCGTATTTACATTAACATTGGCAATAGTAGGAGGCGGATATCCACTCATATTCATCCTCATAACACTCACTCCCTAATCTTGCAGCTTCTATCTTTTATATATCTCTTTATTTTTTATAGATTTTCTTTGAGATATCTCTTATATTCACAAGCATATATTATCCCAACTACACTAATTTTTCATTAACAAAAGTTCATAATACTGTGAACTTTTTGTGACACATAGTTAAAACAGGGCAATACATTGAAAGAAAAAGATAATTATGACAGGCGATACAATCACTATAACAGTAGCTTACGGTGACGGGATAGGCCCGGAAATAATGGAATCAGCTTTGCTTATACTCCGTGAATCTGGCGCCCTGCTTAGGATAGAGACAGTTGAGATAGGTAACCGCATCTATAATATGGGGGCTGAATATGGGATACTGCCGTCGGCTTGGGATATGCTGAAACGCAATAAAATCCTACTCAAATCACCTATTATAATTCCAGATAACCTTCATTATAAAAATACTAATGAAAAAATATACCAAAAATTTTGCTTAAGCCAAGAAAACCTCACAGTTTATAATACAATAGATCTTGGCGATGCTGAACTGCTTGGGGCTTGTCAGAATATTTCAGAAGAATTCGCATTATTTGAAGTTCTGCATGACGGCGCGCCGGATATTACCGGAAAGGATATCGCCAACCCCTGCGCTATCATCCAGGCATCAATACTCATGCTTAAATATATAGGGCAAAATTCCCAGGCATCACTTATAGAAAACGCACTTAAAAAAACTATAGGTGATGGCATCCACACTGCCGATATTTATAGCCGCTCACGAAGCAAAAAAAAGGTGGGAACAAAGGAATTTACCGATGAAGTGGTAGCACGGCTGGGAAGCTAATACGCGACAAGTTCATAGACAAAAAAGATTATATCCTATATAAAAGCCGCTGCCATAAATCAGCGGAGCGCCCATGAAGCCAGAAGACAACCATTTACTTGAAACAATAAAAAGTATCTTCGTTCCCATCCACCCTGCTGGATGGATGTTTATTTCAATTTTTGCGTTTGTAGCATTGCTGATGGCACTTATATGGTCTTTCCTCGGCTGGATAGGGCTTATACTTACCGTATGGTGCATTTATTTTTTCCGCAACCCGCCGCGTGTAACCCCTATTCGTGAAGGCTTGGTAATAAGCCCTGCAGATGGAATTGTGCAAAGCATTACAAAAGTTATACCGCCTGCCGAACTTGAGCTTGGTGATTTGGAACGCACCCGTATAAGTATTTTCATGAATGTATTTAACGTTCATGTGAACCGAATACCGATAAACGGAAGCATAAGCAAACTTCATTATAAGGCCGGAAAATTTTTCAATGCCTCCCTCGATAAAGCCAGTGCCGAGAACGAGCAGAATCTTATAAAGATAACAACTCCTGAAAATATTGAGATAGGCATAGTTCAGATAGCCGGCCTAGTTGCAAGGCGCATACTTTGTGATCTTATAGTTGACCAGCCGGTAAAAACAGGGGAAACTTTTGGTATAATCCGTTTCGGAAGCCGAGTGGATATATATCTCCCGCCCGATACACAACCTCTTGCTATCGTAGGTCAAACGGCAATCGGCGGGGAAACAATATTAGCCGACCTGCATAGCAACGAATCTGACCGCGTGGGGACTAAGCGCTAGCCATGCAGCATAACCGCCGCCGCGAAGAAAGGATAAGACGCCGACTGCGCCGCGGCGAACAGCCTATTTCGCGCCTTTTTCCAAACATGATAACTATCTCAGGCATGTGCTGCGGCTTGTCGGCGATACGTTTTGCTATGGCAGGGCGCTTTGAAATAGCGGTTGCGTTTATTCTCGCCGCCGCAATCATAGACGGCATGGATGGCCGTGTAGCAAGAATGCTTGGAGCAACCAGCAATTTTGGCGCACAACTAGATTCTCTTTCTGATTTCGTATGTTTTGGTGTTGCCCCGGTTCTGGTTTTATATATGTGGCAGATGCAGGCGATAAAAGGTTTTGGCTGGGCAGTAGTTCTTTTTTTCTCGGTCTGCACGGCCCTTCGCCTTGCACGTTTCAACACAGGATTGTTTGATGACAATATCCAACCTTGGGAAAAACAGTTTTTTACCGGCGTCCCCTCGCCTGCTGGCGGGCTTTTATGCCTGCTTCCCCTTATGATAAGCCTGGTAAGCGATGGTGAATATATAATCTCTGTTTATATTACATTAATACATGCTGTCATAGTTGGCGGGCTTATGGCCAGTCGCATACCTACATTTTCTGGCAAGAATATCCGTATAAAACATTCCATGATTCCCCAATTTATGATTTTTTGTACCATAATGCTGGTATTATTTGTTATTGAACCATGGGGATTTATCCTTGGCCTTGGATTTGCTTACTTAATTTCGATAGTTTTCAGCATACAAAAATATAATAAGCTAAAAAAAGCCAGTTTATCCATGCCTGATCTTCATGGCTAGTATAAAGAGGGCTAACACAAGCGTTACAGCATTTGCTATTATAACCGAGGGGCTTTCTATCATAATTCCATAAACCAGCCACGCGGCTATCCCGCTGGAAATCAATATATACATGCCAAGTGACAGGCCTTTCGTATTTTTCTCGCGATACGCTTTGATAGATTGCGGAATATAAGCAGCAGTGGTAAGAATAGCGGCAATTCCGCCAATTATTTCAGGATTCATAAGAGGTTCCGGTTGACAAGTTCAATCTATCTCTTAAACAATTTATAAATAATTACAATGAGCTATTACAAATTATGACAAGATCGCTTCTTCCTTCCGGCTGCTATGATTTGCTTCCCCCTTATGCCCGCCAGGAATCAGAATTATCGCATAGCTTGCTTTCAGTGTTTGAAAGCTTCGGCTATGAACAGGTATCGCCTCCTCTTTTAGAATATAGCGAAAACCTCCTTGCCGGGCGCGGTGGCTCCCTAAGCTCACAAATATTCAGGGTGATGGACCCGGTAGCGCATAAGGTAATGGGAATCCGCGCAGATATTACACTGCAAATTGCCCGGATCGCTATGAACCGATTAAACAACGAGCCTCGCCCATTGCGCCTGTGCTATAATGGGCTGATACTTAGGATGCAAGGTGAACAACTTAAAAGTGACCGCCAGCTCCACCAGGCAGGAATAGAGCTTATAGGTGTTGCAACTGCTGAGGCTGATGCAGAAATAATTTTAGTTGCTGTAGAAGCTTTGAAAAAAACCGGAATTACCAAATTATCGATAGATTTAAACCTGCCGGGAATAGTAGGCTCCCTTCTTGCCGCTGAAAAATTTGAAGAAGCAGAACTTCAAACCCTTTTAAAGGCAATTGCACATAAAGACTCTTCAACTATAAGAAATTTTTCATTCAGCTACCGCGATACCCTTATAGGGCTTCTTCAAAGTTCTGGAAACGCGGAAGATACACTCTCAGCAATAGAACGCCTGGATCTTCCTGACAGCGCACGCAGGCAATGTGCCGACTTACGGCAAGTGGTCACTATCCTGCGTAAGCGTAATAATCAGGACTGGGTAATAACAATTGACGCAACAGAGAGCCGCGGTGCTGGCTACCATTCCGGCATCGGGTTCTCTATTTTTGTCCCCGGGGTTGCCTGTGAAGTCGGACGCGGCGGACGCTACAAAATACAAGGAGAATCATCACGTTACGATACCGAAGCAACCGGCTTTACCTTATATGTGGAAACATTACTGGATATTATCCCGCAAGCAAAACGAGGTAAGCGTATATTGATAAGTGAAGGCATCAATAATACCGAGGTAGAAAAACTTCGCGAACAGAGCTATGTAATAATATATGCGCTGGCAGAATATGGAAAGAACGAAGCAGAGGCCAGGCGCCTTGGCTGCGGCTATATCTATAAAGATAATAAAATAATCGAACTATAAAGCAGAGTTGGAAATAAAATGGCAAATGTAGTTGTAATGGGTTCCCAGTGGGGCGATGAAGGCAAAGGCAAGGTAGTAGACTGGCTTTCAGAACGCGCTGATGTGGTGGTGCGTTTCCAGGGCGGGCATAATGCCGGGCATACCCTGGTAGTTGATGGAGTAACCTATAAACTCTCACTGCTTCCATCCGGTATCGTACGCCCCGGCAAGCTCTCCATAATCGGAAATGGCGTAGTGATAGATCCTTTTGCTCTATTTTCAGAAATTGAAAAAATTTCTAAACTTGGGGTTAGCATAACACCCGATAATTTAAAGATCGCCGAGAATGCACCGCTGATACTTCCCATCCACCAGAATGTTGACCAGCATGCAGAAACCAGCCGTGGCAAGGGCAAGATCGGCACTACCGGGCGTGGCATTGGTCCCGCTTACGAAGATAAAGTCGCCCGCCGCGCCATCCGCGTATGTGACCTTGCCGACGCCGATGTACTGCGCGAAAAAGTCGAGAATCTGCTTACCTATCATAACGCGCTGCTTAAAGCCAATGGCGGGCAACCAATGAAATTAGAAGATGTGCTGAACCCTCTCCTCGAAATAGCACCAAAACTCCTGCCTTATGCCATGCCGGTATGGATGCTGCTGCATCAGTTGCGGCGCGATGGTAAACGTATTTTGTTTGAAGGAGCGCAAGGAGCTCTGCTTGATGTTGACCACGGCACCTACCCTTATGTAACCTCATCAAACACTCTTGCTGGAACTGCCACAATCGGCTCTGGCGTTGGCATAAATGCAATAGGTTATGTTCTGGGCATCACCAAGGCATACACCACCCGCGTTGGTTCCGGTCCATTCCCAAGTGAACTTCACGACGAGATCGGGCAAACACTGGGGCGAGTCGGCAATGAATTTGGTACCGTAACAGGAAGGCCGCGCCGCTGTGGTTGGTTTGATGCAACGCTTGTGCGCCAGACAGCGCGTATTGGCGGCATAACCGGCATAGCCCTCACCAAGCTTGATGTGCTGGATGGTTTTGAAACCATAAAAATATGTATCGGCTATACACACAACGGCAAGCTGTATGATTACCTTCCTGCATCTAGCAAAATACAAGCTGAAATCCAGCCTGTATACGAAGAAATGCCCGGTTGGAGCGAGAGCACCCACGGCAAGCAAAGCTGGGCAGAGCTTCCTGCCCAGGCAATAAAATATATCCGCCGCATTGAAGAGTTAATAGAATGCCCGGTGGCACTACTTTCAACAAGCCCTAAACGCGAAGATACCATCTTGGTAAAAGACCCGTTCTTGGATTAGCATGAAATTAAAAACCGCATTTAAAATAATCATAGTAGCTTATGTCATTATCTGCGTAGCTATGTTTGGCTATCAGCGCAAGCTTATGTATTTGCCTTATGTTGGCATCGAAGCACCCGGAAATTATGGACTCGTTGATTTTACAAGCCTTGCCATCTCTACCTCCGATAATATCAAGATACAGGCATGGTATCACGAGGCAAGGACCGGTTATCCAACCATCATATATTTTCATGGCAATGCTGGTAACATGTCGCACCGCGCACAGTATTTCAGCTTGCTGCGTGATGCTGGTTTTGGGGTGCTGGGAATTGATTATCGCGGTTATGGCGCAAGCGAAGGAACCCCGTCGGAAGAAGGATTTTATAAAGACGGGCGTGCAGCCGTTGATTACGCGCAAAAGGAGCTGGCATTACCAGCAAATAAAATAATAATCTATGGGGAATCTATAGGCACTGGTGTTGCTGTGCAAATGGCAACAGAATATAAACTTGCCGCACTTATTTTGCAGTCCCCATTTATGTCGATGACATCAGCGGCATCATACCATTACCCATGGCTTCCGGTGCCGCTGCTTCTTAGGGATCATTTTGATTCGGCAAGTAAAATAGCAAATGTACACACACCACTTTTATTATTCCATGGCGAAAGTGACGGTGTAGTACCCATAAGTGATGGAAAAACATTGCTAACCCTTGCTAATGAGCCGAAACAGGCCGTGTATTTCCCTGAAACAGGGCATAATAATTTTGATTTAAAATCTTTGGTACATTCTGTTTTAAAATTCGCAGAACTTCGAAAGTTAGTCGACTAACTTTTACCCTTTTTAATTATATTACCTACTTCTACACCTATATAATTAGAATCTTTTACATCGCCGCGAAGTTCTGCCTGTTTATAGCTACTTCCATCAGGCTCAGCTATCAATCCGCGCATATATATATTTCCCTTTTCAATTTGCGCGTAACCAGAGATTGGTGTGCGGCATGAACCATCAAGAACCCGCAAAAAAGCACGCTCGCAATTAACAGCAATCATTGTATCTGTATCAGCAAGAGGCTTAAGCAGCTCGCATATCCTTATATCATCTTCGCGGCATTCAATGCCAATAGCGCCTTGTGCAATTGCAGGAAGGAATTCTTCAACTTCCAAAACCGCGCCATCAATATTATCCAAAGCTAACCGTTTAAGCCCTGCTTTTGCAAGCATAGTTGCCTGTGCTTCTCCATGAGATAGTTTATCAAGACGTGTCTGTACATTACCGCGAAACGGCACGATCTGCACATCAGGCCTGCTTATTTTCACCTGTGCTGCGCGACGCAGCGAAGATGTGCCAAACACAGCTCCTTGCGGCAGGTCGGCCAAACCTTTAATCCCTTTTCCTATAAGCATATCACGCGGGTCTTCGCGTTTAAGCATGGCACCGATTATAAGGCCCTGCGGCAGTATTGTCGGCATATCCTTCATGGAATGTACCGCGATATCCAAAGCACCATCTAACAGCCCGTCTTCAATTTCTTTGGTAAATAACCCCTTCCCGCCTATTTCAGTTAGTGGCTGGCTTACAAATTTATCTCCACTGGTAACTATATGGATTATCTCAACAGTAATATCCTTATGCGCCGCCAGCAGCAGATCACGCACTTGCCCAGCCTGAACCAGGGCCAGAGGGCTTTTCCTTGTTCCAAGCTTTATGTTGATGGATTTTTGGTCTTTAATCATAAGCAAAACTTAATAATTTGTAATTAAAACTTTTTAGCACTATACACACATGACCCATGACTAACAACCCATGACTTTATGCTAATACTAGGTATAGAAACCAGCTGCGACGAAACCGCTGCAGCAGTAATATCATCTGACAAAAAGATACTGTCCAACATCATATGGTCGCAGACCGAACACGCTGCTTATGGAGGTGTTGTACCTGAGATAGCTGCCCGTGCCCATATGGAATATATAGAACCAGTGATTACTAAAGCCCTTTTGGAAGCTGGCATAACCCTTTCCCAAATTGATGCGGTAGCGGCAACGGCAGGTCCGGGGCTTATCGGCGGGGTGATTGTGGGGGTAATGACGGCAAAAGCAATTGCCAGTGTTCAAAAAAAGCCATTTATCGCCGTAAACCATCTGGAAGGCCATGCGCTCACTGTTCGGCTGACTTCAGACATTGGGTTCCCTTATCTGCTATTACTCGCATCGGGCGGGCATTGCCAGTTTCTGGTTGTGGAAGGAGTTGGTAAATATAAAAAGCTTGGCGGTACGCTTGACGATGCTCTGGGTGAAGTTTTTGACAAAACAGCAAAGATGCTGGGGTTAGGTTATCCCGGTGGTCCGGCTGTTGAACAGCTTGCAAAAAAAGGGGATCCTTCTGCCTATAGTTTTCCACTGCCATTGCGCGGGCGCGATGGCTGCGATCTTTCCTTCTCAGGTCTAAAAACGGCTGTACGCCTGAAAGCCGAAGAAATCAGGGACGAAAATGGAGGCATATTAAGCGAACAGGCAAAAGCTGATATTTGCGCCTCATTTCAATACACTGCGACAGCAAGCGTCATCAATAGGGCACAATGGGCAATCGCCGAGTTTAAAAAACTGCATCCGCACGGTAAATATTTTGTACTAGCTGGCGGAGTTGCCGCTAACGAATATATACGCAGCAATTTGCTTGAAGTACTTGCAAGAAACAATCTGGAGCTAGTTGCACCGCCACTTAAATTATGCACCGATAATGCAGCTATGATAGCATGGGCAGGAATCGAACGCTTAGAACTCGGTCTTATTGACGGGCTGGATTTCGAACCCCGCGCCCGTTGGCCACTTTCAGTTTAATCTACTATCAGTCCATAACTGCTTAAAATCTTACGCACCTCATTGGATTTAAGATATTCAAGGAAATTTCGTGCCTCATCCATATTATCACTGGCAATTACTACAGCCTGGTAAATAATAGGCTTATGTGAAGCTTCGGGTAATATATCTATAACCTTTATATCATTGCGTGCAATAACAGAACTGTAAAAACAAACCCCATATGAATTCTGGGCTGAAACCATATCCAGCATTTCATCGATTCGTTTTACGTATAAAGTATATGCTTCAAGGTCTTCAGCGGCACCAAGGTTACGAAGGGCCTCTTTGGAATAAACGCCCTCCATTAAAGACTCCGGGTTTCCTAGAATAAATACAGGTTCGCCGCGCGCGGCGTTAATGATCGCAACAGTTGGGAAGCGCCCTGCCCCCATCGATACCACAGCAGTATCAGAAGGTCCGATTAGTGCCAGCCTGTCTTTTGCTATTCTTGTTTGCGAATGTATGTCTACAAGCCCCTGCAATTTCAGCTCATCAATCCATTCTCCTTTGGAGGTTATAAGTATATCCGCAGACGCTCCCTCACTTATCTGGTCCTGCTGGATTTTTTGCGGGGCAAATGAAGTATTTACAGTTGCCCTTTTCTCACGCGAATAGTTACGGGCAATTTCTGAAACCACCATACCAAGGCTGTGATCTGCCATAACTGTTACGGTAGGCAACGTAGGCTCTGAGGCATATGATGCAAAGCCCCAGAAAAACAATATTGCAAATATGCTATTAATTCTTCGCATTAATATGCTCAAAACGTCTGATATTATCTTCTGATAGCTGTACATTCACTATCATCATTTCATCATCTAATTCCTGCGATGTTACTTTACCGTGCGAATGAAGCCATGCAAGCGATTTACCATCATGGACAGAAATATTATAGGTAACATTTTTGAAAAACAGCTTACCTATTTCAGCTTCTATAGCCAAAAGTAAAGTATCCAATCCTTCACCTGTAATTGCTGATATATATATTTTCCTACCATCATCCACAAAACTGTGCGGTGCTTCCAGCCTGTCTACCTTATTGCATACCTCAATTAAATTTTCCGGCAGGCTTTCCCTACGCATAAGGCTTTTAAGAACATCTTCCACATCGTGTTTCTGCGCTATTGTATCAACATGCGAAATATCGCGTACATGCAGCAGTATATCAGCCTCCAGCACATCTTCCAGAGTTGCCCGGAAAGCTGCTACAAGCTCAGTCGGAAGGTCAGAAACGAATCCTACCGTGTCAGATAAAATCGCCTTGCCGCCGGAAGGGAGCTTGAGCGCTCTCATGGTCGGGTCGAGCGTTGCAAAAAGCTTATCCATTGAAAGAACATTCGCGCCAGTAAGCTTATTGAATAAGGTTGATTTCCCCGCATTAGTATAACCAACCAGCGCAACCACCGGGAAAGGCACTTCACGGCGGTTTTTGCGGTGTAATTCGCGTGTGCGCTTTACTTGTTCAAGCTGCTTTTTAAGCTTGGCTATCTCATCTCGTATAAGCCGCCTATCGATCTCGATCTGTGATTCACCGGGACCGCCAAGAAAACCAAAACCACCGCGCTGGCGTTCCAAATGTGTCCATGAACGCACAAGGCGGCTTTTCTGGTAATTAAGGGCTGCGAGCTCTACTTGCAGTTTACCTTCATGGGTGCGTGCCCGCGCCCCGAAAATTTCCAGTATCAATGCAGTGCGGTCTATTACCTTAACATTCCATTGTTTTTCAAGGTTACGCTGCTGTATAGGGCTTACATGGGTATTTATAATAACCAGGCCAGCCCCACTATGGCGGATATAGGCTTTAAGCTCTTCAACCTTCCCACTTCCAAACAAAGTTGCCGGTTTAGGCGCAGCAAGATTTACTATAGCCGTCTCTGCAATTTCCAGGTCTATCGCATGGGCCAGCCCAACTGCCTCTTCAAGACAGGCATCTGTAGAGCGCTCATTTATTCCTGGTTTTTTTTTGAAATGCGGATGGATTATAAAAACGCGGCCAGTATCAACCACGCCATAATCCTGCTTGTCATCATCTTCTGGATCAAATGGCGCTTTCACGGATATTTAAACTGCCTGGGCTGATTCCAGGCTGTCTTCTTCGTGCAGCACCACCTCTCCTGATGGAACAATCGTAGCAACAGTGTGCTTATAAACCAGTTGCAATTGTGGGCCACGGCGCAGAAGTATAGAAAAATTATCAAAAGCAGTGATATTGCCCTGAAGTTTTACACCATTGGAAAGGAAAACCGTAACCGGTATACGCTTTTTACGGAGCGTATTAAGGAAAACATCCTGTATATTCTGTGATTTTTCTGCAGCCATTTAAACTACCCCTTTTTATTATTATATTTTTTTACAATAGGCTTGCATTCAAGGCTATCAGAAGCTGTCTTTTAGTCAATTTTTTTGTTGGAATTTATTGGTATTATATAATTAGCAAATAAGATTGCGGCAAAGGTGATCAGCAACCCGCCAATAACATCAATTAAATAATGCCCTCCATCAAACGGCGCAGCAACAATCAATAAAACATTAAGTACGGTCATGAAAGCCCGCAAATATTTAACAGGGTGAAATGCCCATACCAGCATGATACCAACCGCAGCATGGAAAGAAGGGAATGTCACAATACCACGGATAATTTTTGGAAGACTGTGCATAGTGCCATTGCGTAGCGCGAGCAAATGCTCCTCATGCACACGTGGGGCTGTCGGCTGTATTCCCCATTCTGCAGGGTTTATATTAAAATGCACATAAAAACCAACTGCTGGAAAAACACATGCAAAAAACATAGTTGCCAGCAGCGTCACGAAGAATACAATCGCAAAACGCTGCAAATGAACTGTATTCCTGCTCATAACCAGGGCGCATATAGCAACTACTATAGAGTAAGACATAGAACTGTAACCAATATCAAAAGCCAGTTGCAACCTTGGATACAGTGCAACAAATTTAACATAGCTGAACCAGTCAAAACCCATTAAGCTATCTATTTTAATCAATAGCTCGTCATTAAGCGGAAAATTCAAAGTAGCGCTGGAATAAAAAGTTACAGCAGTAAAAATACTCCCAAACAGGAATAAAGCCAGGTATTGTATTGCCATAAATACCGAATAAGCATCCTGAATCTTTGTTGCCAGTATTGAAAAAGACAAAACCTGCGCTGCCAGCAATAATTTAAGCGCAAAAATTATTTCACCAGGCGGCAATGAAAACTCCATCGAATTGGCGAAAGCAATTTCGCCAGCGAAAAGAAGCAATATACAACACCAGCTTATAACAAGTATCTTAAATGTTCCGGGGCGGTTATCATTAGCTTTGGCATCGTATGTATTAAGCAAGCTCTTGCAGTTTGCTTTTGCCTTATTAAATATGTCATTCATTTATTATTATATCCTATAACATATTTCTTACAGTTTTGCTGGCAGCAATTTTCCCATGCGTCATGAAATCTTCATGGTTCTCATCTATCTCTGAAAGCTTGTAATAATAATTCACCATCAACCCGGCAGATTGTTTAATTCCCTTGGGAGAAGTATCACCAAGCCAATTCAGGCGCTCTAGTCGCGCACCATTGGAGAGATGAAAATTGCAAACAGGATCTAGCGGTTTATCATTCTTTTTCGCTTCAATCAGGTAATGGCTGCAAAGTTTAAGCAAAACGGGCTTTAAAGCCGCCGCCGCCTTTTTATCCTTTATCCAGTCAGTATTCAACTGCGCTAATATTTCACGGTCACCTGCGCCTATTAATTTGCTTTTATTTTGGGCAAGCTCACTGTCAAGCCAGCTCCTAAAACCCGGTATCGGCGAAAGTGTTGCAAAAGTTTTTATATTTTTCATTTCCGATGTAAGGACATTAACCACCCGCTTTATAAGGAAGTTGCCAAAGCTTATTCCTACAAGCCCTTTCTGGGCGTTGGATATAGAATAAAAAATAGCTGTGTCAGCTTTGTCAATATCCGTAACCGGGACTTTTTCATCAAGCAATTGCTGTATATTTCCACTCATTCCCTCAACAAGAGCGACATGCACAAAAATAAGCGGCTCCAATGGCATTTTATTATGGAAAAACGCGAATACCCTCCTGTCCGAATCCAGGCGGTTTTTCAGGTCGTCCCATGAAGCAACCCGGTGCACAGCTTCATATTCTATCAGCTTTTCAAGCAATACCGCCGGGGATTTCCATGTAATTTCTGCCATATCCAGCAGCCCGATATCGAACCACTCAAAAAGTATATGCTTTAGATCATATTCCAACCCCTTAAGGCTTACATCATCACCAACAATTTGCAAAAGGTCGGCGCGCATATTGATAAGGAATTTAAACCCATCAGGCAAAGCAGTGAATTGCCGCAAAATTATACTGCGCGGGGTAACCAGAACATCGCGCATTGCAATTTCCAGCCTTAGCTTTTCAGCATTATCGCTGGCCTTGGCATATTCCTTTGTAAGTGCTGCCAGATTTTTTTTATCCAGGGAAAATTCTTCGGCCAGAAGCTTCAGGAATTTTATGCGTCCGGCTTCATTCAGCTTAAGATAGGTGCGCCCCAGATCAGCAGTATGCGCCCGCGCAGTAACTTCCCCGCCTTTGCTGTCAAGGCAGCGGCGCATTTCATTCAGCAGCAGTTCTACATCTTCATTAGGCACAGACGGACGAATATCATGCTGCACGGCATGCCTTGCCATCACCTCCACCTCGCGCCATGCGCGCAGAACGCTGTCTACAGTACGCCTACGCAGGGCCGCAAGCCCAGTATAGGGCAAAATCTCGTTTTCATCTCTCATTATCAATAATCATACTCAAAGTAGTTTGAGAATTGGCTAGGCAGCCGAGGTGAGCAGCACGGAGTTGTAGGCTTACTACACGAGTACTGCGAGTCCGATGGATAACAACGCCAATTCTTAAAATAAGAAGAGTATAGGCGTAATGCTTGCAACAGTTCAAGCATTGTTATATGGATTCCAGCAATCAAATTAAATTGGAGAAAATAATGGCGCAGAAAATAAAAAAAGTGGTGCTGGCATATTCTGGGGGGCTTGATACCTCCATCATATTACGCTGGCTGCAAGAAGAGTATGGTTGCGAAGTGGTAACATTTACTGCCGACCTTGGACAGGGCGAGGAAGTTGAACCCGCCCGCAAAAAAGCTGAAATGATGGGCGCAAAGCAGGTTTTTATTGAGGACCTGCGTGAGGAATTCGTACGCGATTACGTATTCCCAATGTTTCGCGCCAACACTCTTTACGAAGGCGTTTACCTGCTTGGAACATCCATCGCCCGCCCGCTTATCGCCAAGCGCCAGATAGAAATTGCTATAGAAACCGGGGCCGATGCCGTGGCACACGGCGCTACCGGCAAAGGCAACGATCAGGTGCGTTTCGAGCTTGGTTATTATGCGCTGAAACCCGACATTAAAGTTATCGCACCATGGCGCGAATGGGATCTGAGCAGCCGAACCAAACTAATCGAATATGCTGAAAAGCACCAGATACCAATTGCCAAGGATAAACGCGGCGAAGCCCCCTATTCCACCGATGCAAATCTTCTGCACATATCTTATGAAGGAAAAGTGCTTGAAAACCCTTATATAGCTCCAGATGAGGATATGTTCATCCGTACAGTTTCCCCAGAAAATGCACCTGATAAAGCAACCTTTATAGAAGTGGAATTTGAAAAAGGTGATGCAGTTGCGATTGAAGGCATAAAAATGTCACCTGCCGCTTTACTCACCCAGCTTAACAAGCTTGGCGGGGAAAACGGCATTGGCCGCCTCGATCTGGTTGAAAACCGCTATGTGGGTATGAAATCACGCGGCATATACGAAACTCCCGGCGGGACAATACTCCTTGCAGCCCACCGCGGCATCGAAAGCCTCACACTTGACCGCGGCGCAGCGCACCTGAAAGACGAGATAATGCCGCGCTATGCCGAGCTTATCTATAACGGCTACTGGTGGTCGCCTGAGCGCGAAATGTTACAGGCGCTGATCGACAAATCACAGACCAACGTAAGCGGCACTGTAAAACTCAAGCTTTATAAAGGCAGCGTATCGGTTGTTGGCCGCAAATCGCCAAAATCGCTTTATAGCGAAAAACATGTGACCTTCGAGGATGACGCCGGAGCCTATGACCAGAAAGACGCCGCCGGGTTCATCAAACTGAACGCGCTAAGATTACGGCTGTTGAATAGGAATAAATAATAGTCATTGCGAACTAAGTACGTACTTGTCATCCCCGCGCAGGCGGGGATCTATCTATCCGCAAATACAATTGGTAGAAGAGATTCCTGCCTTCGCAGGAATTACAAAGTCACTCTTCCCAAAATTCGCTGGCGTGAGGCTAGCAGATTGTCCGCACCAGTAGAGTTTAAAATTAATGCAGGCTCTCGCCGTGGATTGTAAGGTCAAGCCCCTCATCTTCAGTTCTTCTATCCACTCTCAGCCCAATAATAGTGTCTATAATTTTTAGTATTATAAAGGTCATTATTGAGCAGTATATAATAGTTACGCCCACACCTTCACACTGGGCGAGGAACTGGCGGAAGCTGCCGTCTACTCCACCTATTTCCTTCACGGCAAATATTCCAGTGAGAAGAGCACCGATGATACCGCCAACGCAATGAACGCCAAAAACATCCAGTGAATCGTCAAAGTTAAATTTGAATTTCAGGCGGCAGGCGTAATAACAGCCAATTCCAGAGATAGCACCAATTATAAGTGCGCCGCCAACCCCTACAAAACCACAAGCCGGGGTAATGGCAACCAGCCCTGCAACTGCGCCGGAGATGATACCTATAACGCTTGGCTTTTTATTGGTTTTCCACTCTATCGCCATCCATGAAAGCGAGGACATGGCAGCAGCAACCTGCGTGACCAGCATTGCCATGCCTGCGTTTCCGTTAGCAGCCACTGCGGACCCGGCATTGAACCCGAACCAGCCAACCCACAGCATTGATGCGCCTATAACGCTGAATACAATGTTATAAGGCGGTGCCATTTTGCGTGATTTAGCGTTAAAGCTTTTCTGGTTCTCAAGTATGATAGCGGCCATAAGTCCGGCTATACCCGCATTTATATGAACAACCGTGCCACCTGCATAATCAAGCGTCGCGCCAAACCCCAGCAAGCCGTTATAGCCGTCAATACCAAGCCCGCCAAGCATTCCCTTAGGCCCCCATACCCAGTGCGCCACCGGCACATAAACCACAGTGAACCATGTAGCGATAAACACTAGTGCCGAGGATAATTTTATACGCGTTGCAACCGACCCGAAAATAAGCGCACAGGTTATTATCCCGAATGTCATCTGGAACATGGCGAATACGCTTTCAGGAATAACGTCATGAAGGGTTGCCTTTTCTATTCCATCGAGAAGGAACTGGTCAAGTCCTCCTATAAGACCATTATGCTCGGTAAATATCAGCGAATATCCATATACAACCCACAGCACCGAAACCAATGTGGCAGCAACAAAACTCTGCATAAGCGTTGCCAGAACGCTCTCCTTATGCACCATGCCGCCATAAAATAGCGCAAGGCCTGGAATAGTCATCATCAGGACCAGAATAGTTGAAACCAGCATCCATGCCGTATCTCCAGAATTAAGAACCGGAGCTGAAGGCCCCGGCGGTAAAGATATCGGGATCGCTGGCACTTGCGCTAATGCAAAATCGCCAATGAACAGACAAAGTGCAAATAAGCAAACTACAAATAAGGAAGAGCTGATTGATTTTTTCATGATGTACCATCCTTGGATAGGTTTTTATAGGAATGGCAAAATTTATGCTGCTATGCAACATAAATCTTAAAAAAATATGACTATCCGAGCCGCCCAAATCCATTTTCAAGGTCAGCTATCAAGTCATCAGTGTTTTCAAGGCCTACATGGATACGCAGTACATTACCTTCATGTTCCCACTTATTAGATGTACGGATTTTTTCGGGGTGGGTTGTTATAAGCAGGCTCTCAAATCCGCCCCAGCTATAGCCCATACCGAAATATTCAAGTCCATCCATCATTGCAGCAAGGCTCTTATGCGGGTAATTTTTCTTGAGGATTATACTGAACAGACTGGCAGCGCCTGTAAAGTCACGCTTCCATATATCATGCCCCGGACTTCCCGGAAGTGCGGGATGTAAAACCTGCGCCACTTCTGGCCTTCCCTGCAGCCACCGTGCAACAGCAACACCGTTTTCATAGTGCTGCTTCATACGTACAGAAAGGGTACGCAAGCCACGCAATGCCAGATAACAATTATCCCCGCTTGGACACATCCCGAAATTGCGGAAGGTTAGCTGCAGCTTCTTAAAATGCTCTTCTTTACAGGAAATTACACCCATCATTACGTCTGAATGGCCATTTATATATTTGGTCGCTGAATGCACCGATATATCTATACCCAGCGCAAACGGATCGATATATATTGGTGTAGCCCATGTATTATCAGCAACCACGATCACACCTTTCGCATGCGCTGCCTTGCTTATAGCCGGTATATCCTGCATCTCGAAGGTAAGCGAACCAGGGCTTTCAACGAATACCACCTTGGTATTTTCACGTATCATCGCCGAAATTCCCGCGCCAATTTCAGGGTTATAATAAGTGGTTTCGATACCTAGCCTTTTTAGCTCATAATCACACAGGCGCCTTGTCGGTCCGTAAACACTATCCACCATAAGTAAATGGTCGCCCGAATTTAAAAAGGCGAACAGTGAAACTGCGATTGCCGAAAGCCCGGAAGCAGTAACTATGGAATGGTCAGCCCCTTCCAGTGCAGCTATAGCCTGCTCTAAAGCCTCGGTTGAAGGTGTACCAAACCTCCCATATGAAGGATGTGGTGATTGTCCAAGGTCGGCCTTTTCAAATTCCGCAAGGTTTGGGAATAAAATAGTGGATGCACGGTATGGCGGCACATTCACCGCCCCACGGTGTGTATCCGAGCCAGTTGCAGAAGTTGCAAGCAATGTTTCTTTTTTCATGCTGGGACTTTAACCGTACCTACGCACAACTGTCAACGGTTTGTCATCCTGCGACGAGCAATGCGAGAGCGCAGGATCTCGCAAATATTAGAATATCCTGTGCTGCCGCTAACGCGACCCACAGGATGGCAAAATTAATATTCACGGTATGAAACTCCCGCAACAATGTGCGTAAGCCCAGCTTTTTCATTTCCAAAAGGCAATAAAATAGTACGGTATTTGATAAATTTTCCACCTGGTGCAGGCATCTGGCCCATATCTTCTTGCGGTTCTTTAAGGTCAGATAATGAATTTATAGATTTAAGCCTTGGCGATATAATCGAATCAGGAAATTGCCTGTTACTCAAACTCATAGTCCTGCCCATAAGGTCTTTGCCGTATATTTTTATTATTTTATCGCCCATATATTCATATTTATAACCGGTGAAGTTGGGCTGTATGATAGACAGAACAAAGCATTGCTGCCAGATATCCTCGATAGAAGCTGGATTATTCTTTTTGAAATCCGGTAATAAATCGTCTTTTTTAACGCGTTTCCAGTAATCCACTAGTCTGTTCACCAGACGGTTATCATTCATCATAAATTGCGTTCTTCTATGTTGCAAGCCGAGGATAAAAACATTACAAAGCGTAGTATCACAATGTAAATTAAAGGTTAAAATTATTAAGATGGCTGAAAAAGAAGCAAAAAAACATTATCCCGATGCAAACCCGAATCCTGATTTTCCGGCAATTGAGCAGGAAATCCTTGGGTTCTGGAAAGAAAACAAACTTTTTCAACAATCGGTTGATTCGCGCCCTGCCTTAGAAAATGGCACCAACAATGAATTTATATTCTATGACGGCCCACCATTCGCTAACGGCCTGCCGCATTATGGACATCTGCTGACAGGCTTCGTAAAAGACGCGTTCTCCCGTTACCAGACCATGCTAGGAAAGCGCGTCGAGCGCCGCTTCGGTTGGGATTGCCACGGCCTGCCCGCTGAAATGGGCAGTGAAAAAGAGCTGGGCATCTCAGGCCGCGCCGCCATCCAGAATTTCGGCATAGACAAATTCAACGCGCACTGCCGCGAAAACGTAATGAAATACGCCCATGAATGGGAGAATTACGTCACTCGCCAAGCTCGCTGGGTGGATTTTAAAAATGATTATAAAACCATGGATATAAATTTCATGGAGTCGGTGCTGTGGGCATTCAAACAGCTCTATGATAAAGGGCTGGTATATGAATCATTCCGCGTAATGCCCTATAGCTGGGCTGCCGAAACCCCGCTTTCAAACTTCGAGACCAAGCTCGATAATTCCTACCGCGAGCGCGAGGATAAGGCGATAACCGTGGCGTTTGAGTTGAAAGAACCACCTAAAGGTGCACCAAAAGCTGACAAATATTTCGTGCTGGCATGGACGACAACACCATGGACTTTACCTAGCAATTTGGCCTTGGCTGTGAATGCGGAGATGGAATACGGATGCACTTTAAAAGACAACAAGTGCTACTATTTTGCTATTAATGCGTCCCCAGCATTAGTAAAAGAGTTTGGCGTAGCAAATATAGAGGGCAATCGGTTTATTGTTCCCATAGAAAATGCTTTTAAGGGTGATAACTTAATCGGCCTCTCCTACACCCCCCTCTTCCCTTATTTCAAAGATCATCCAGGCTCTTTCAAAATCATTGACGGTTCTGACTTCGTAACTGACGGTGACGGCACTGGCATAGTGCATATCGCCCCCGGCTTCGGCGAGGACGATCAACGAGTAGCGGAAAAAAATGGAATAAAAACCGTTGTTCCGGTTGACGGACAAGGAAAATATACCGATGAGATTTTTGATATACCTCTCGTTCGTCATCCCCGCGAAGGCGGGGATCTAGAGCCGCAGAGTAAATCGCCTGAGATCCCCGCGCAAGGCGGGGATGACGTGTTGCGACTTCGCGGCCTAAATGTTATTTCGGATAAAAGAAAAGAAGCAGTTGATCCTTTTAATGAAAAGCAAATAGAAAAATATGGTCTGGCAAATTTAAGGATTATTCAATATCTCAAAAAAAATTATCCTGATGGCACAAACCGTGTAATCAAAGAAGAAGAAATTCCACACAACTATCCGCATTGCTGGCGCACCGACCAGCCTCTTATCTACCGCGCCATGCCTAGCTGGTATGTTGAAGTCACCAAGTTTCGTGACCGCGCTGCCGAACTAAACCAGCAGATAAACTGGATACCAGAACATATCCGCGATGGGCAAATGGGGCATATGCTGAGAACCGCGCCCGATTGGTCAATTTCGCGCAACCGCTTCTGGGGAACGCCTATCCCGGTGTGGCTACGTCAGGATTCAGGTGCCAGGATTCAGGATTCAGGGATAAAAGTATTCGGTAGCATAGCCGAAATGGAAGATTTTTTTGATCTTGATGCTTGCTTAAATAAAAACCTGAATCCCGAATCCCGAATCCCGAATCCTAGAATCACCGACCTCCACCGTCCCTTCATAGACCAACTGACGATTGCTAAGGATGGCAGCCAGTGGAAGCGCGTTGAAGACGTATTCGATTGCTGGTTCGAGTCCGGCTCCATGCCTTTCGCGCTGGTACACTACCCGTTTGAAAATAAAAACTGGTTCGAACAGCATTTCCCCGCCGACTTCATCACCGAATATGTCGGCCAGACGCGCGGCTGGTTCAACACTCTTATAATGCTCTCTACTGCGCTTTTCGATAAGCCGCCGTTCATGAACTGCATTTGCCACGGCGTAGTGCTGGATGCCGAAACCGGCCTTAAATATTCCAAACGCCTAAAAAATTATAAAGACCCTCTGGAAACTATCAACCAGTTTGGCGCCGATGCTCTGCGCTGGCTGATGCTGGCTTCTCCCGTGATGCGCGGGCAGGATTTGATGGTCGACCCGGAAGGCAAATTCATCCGTGATGTCGTACGCCTCGCCATAAAACCCATCTGGAATGCCTATAATTTCTTCACGCTGTACGCTAATGCGGATGGAATCATAGCATCATCCTGTGAGTCGTCAGGTTGCACAGGATCTAACATAATGGACAGCTACATCCTCGCAAAGTGTGAAGAAGCGGTTACGCAGATAAAAAAATCACTGGATGCATACGACACCCCCGGCGCGTGTGAAGCTGTGTTGCAATTCTTCGATGCGCTGAATAATTGGTATATTCGCCGCAATAAGGAGCGGTTCTGGAAAAGCGAGCATGATGCCGACAAGCAGGCAGCTTATGATACGCTCTATACCGTACTGGTCACTATGTGCAAAGCCGCCGCCCCTCTCCTGCCGCTTACCACCGAAGAAATTTATAAAAACCTAACCGGACAAGAGAGTGTGCATTTGGCCGAATTCCCAACCGCACGTCATCCCCGCGAACGCGGGGATCTAAAGCCACAAGGCAAGTCGAATGAGATGCCCGCGCAAGGCGGGCATGACGGATTGGTTAACGACATGGAGAAAGTTATGGCAATTTGTAACGCGGCGCTTTCCGTAAGAAGCAAAAGCAATATCAGAGTCCGTCAACCTCTAAGCAATTTAGACATAATAGTTGGACATCAAGATTTACAATCTCTTTTTGATAACAAGGATTTTATTACCTTGCGTAAAATTATTGAAGATGAGGTTAATGCAAAATCTTTAACATTTAGCAGTGATACCGATGAAATAAATAAATACGCCACCCTTAAACTCTCCATTAACTCTGCTGTCCTCGGCAAACGCCTGCCGGAGAAGATGAAGCAGATTCTCCCCGCCTCAAAAAAAGGCGAGTGGAAAAAGCTGGAAGATGGCGGCGTAGAAATCTGCGGGGAAAAATTATTATCAGGCGAATATACACTCCAGCTAGAACCCAAGCCCGAATATAAAGACCGGGCGCAGGCGCTATCCACGAATGATGCGCTGGTTATACTCGACACAACTATAACTCCTGAGCTTGAAGCCGAGGGCATCGCACGCGATGTGGTGCGTATGATCCAGCAGGCGAGAAAAGATGCACAACTCAATGTATCCGATAAAATAAAATTATATCTGGGTGCGGATACAAAAACAGCTGCGGCCATTACAGCACACGGCTCCTACATAATGGAGCAGACATTGGCTAGTGAGCTTCTGACTAATGTGCCCGCTTCCCCGGTTTATTCTGTTGAAAATGATATTGAAAATAATAAAATCACTATTTCATTCTTAGTAGGTTAGGAAAAAATCATGTCAAAATTTGCTCTGCAGGCAGTCAATATGGTGCACGGCCAGTTGGAAACCAATGAAGTGCTCAATACTGATATTTTGCAGCTTCTGGTCGACACACCGCGTGAAGATTTTGTGCCGTCGGCACTCCGCGGCACAGCCTATATAGACAAGGATATTGAAGTATCTCCGGGGCGCTACATGCTTGCACCAATGACGTTTGCAAAACTTCTGGAACTTGCTGAAGTAACACCATCTTGCCGCGTGCTGGCAATAGGCGATAGTAATGCTTATGCCACGGCAATCCTCTCGATACTTGGCGGGCATGTGGTGGCAATCGACAGCAATGTCGAGATGCACGCAAAAGCGCTGGAAAATGCCGCACGTTTTAAATTAAAAGATGTGGATTTCCAGCAGGTAAAAAACATGGCTGACGGCTATGCAGTATCAGCGCCTTATGATGTTATTTTTATAAATGGCGCAGTAAGGATCTTACCTGATGCACTGACCTCACAGCTTGGCATCGGCGGCAGGCTGGTTGCCATCCGCGAAGTAAAAAAAGGCCTTGGAAAAGGCATATTGGTCCGCCGCCTCGACGGGCAGGTGAATATCCGGGAATATTTCGATGCATCAACTGCTGTTCTGGAAGGTTTTGAAGAAAGCGAACAATTTGTTTTTTAAGGCTTGTCGCACAGC
Organism: Pseudomonadota bacterium; assembly: GCA_963205195.1. Taxonomy (GTDB): domain Bacteria; phylum Pseudomonadota; class Alphaproteobacteria; order Rickettsiales; family SXRF01; genus SXRF01. The sequence goes on from CAUJHR010000016.1 coordinate 56,860, forward strand.
GTAAAATATTATATATAGCGCTATAATAATAACTTAATGCAAATGCCTTATTTTTGGCAGGCAGGGCTTTTAAAATTTTATGATACCTAGCAAGCAGCTTTATTTATACACGACAATTTATTTATACACGACAATACTCGCCGGTATTTTACTAGCCCCAACAACAGCCTCAGCATCAGTAGCCTCACACTGGTTTGAAGATAGCAGTGCTTCGCAAAATAATATCGCCACGCCTGAAAATAGCAGCGCGCAAAAAAATCCTGATACAACTCCCCTTCCCCCTATCGACCCGCTTAAGAATTCAGCGCCAATTGATGTAACGCCTCCTGAATTAAAGCAGGGAGAATTAAAAAAAGAAGCAACATCATTACCAGAGAAAACTTCTGGAAAAAAATCCAAAAACAAATCTGCAAAAAAGCCAGAAACGATTTCTCAGGTAATAGCTGAAGAAGAAAAACTCCTGGGCAGTAAAAATGCTGATAGCCTTGGCGAAGAATCGCTAGGCGGCGCTGCACTGGTTGAACAGGCAAACAAAGCCACCGAAGAAGATAATAAAAAGTTTAAAGATGCGCTGGAATATGTTTATGCCAACCACCCGCAGATAAAAGCCCAGCGTGAGCAGGTAAAAATAGCAGACGAAGCCGTATCACAGGCTGTTTCCGGTTTCCGCCCTACTGCATCAGCTAATTTAAGTAAAGGGCGCGAACGTACAGGTGACGCGGCTGAAACCTGGAATTATGATAACACTAAATCACGCAGCCTGAATGTTGAACAACCAGTATTCAGTGGCGGAGGCACAGTTGCAAGTTTCATGGCTGCCAAGCAGAGGGTAAAAGCTGCGCGCGCTAATTTGTCTGCAACTATCCAGCAGGTTCTTTATGATGCAATAGTTGCCTATACCGACATAGTGGAAAAGCAATCGGTACTGGAACTTAATCAGCAAAATGTAGCTGTTCTGCAAAAACAGATGGATGTAACCAACGCACGTTTCAAAGTAGGCGAGCTAACACTTACTGATATATCACAGGCGAAAGCTCGCCTTGCTAGTGCGGAAGCCAGCCATAAGCAAGCGCTTGGCGACCTTGAAGCAGCACGCGCAACATTTAAACGCAAAATTGGTTATGACGTACAGGGAAAAACAGTAATGCCGCCGGTACCTGCTGGTATACCACCCACTCTTACCGAATCACTTGAGCTGTCATATTTGAATAACCCGATATTGAAGGCTGCACATTATAATGAGCAGGCCGCGGGAGATGATGTTTATGTACGCGGCTCTGCTATACTTCCATCCGTAAGCATTCAAGGCACTATGAGCCGTGCTGATGGGAATAGATTATCTGCACTCAACCAGATAGACCAGGATGCCATACGCTTAAATATCAATATACCGATATACCAATCAGGTGCTGAATGGTCGCGCCTGCGTGAAGCGCGCAATGCAGCGCAGCAGGCAAAATTCAATAGCTTTGATACCCGCGAATCAGTGGTTGAAAGTGTAAGTATTGCATGGGAATCCTATCTTACCAGCAAGGCTATAATCATATCTAACCAGGCGGCAGTAGATGCAGCTGAAACGGCATTAAATGGAGTACGCAAAGAAAATGAATTTGGCACACGCACTATACTGGATGTATTAAATGCCGAACAAGAAACTTTTTCAGCGCGTGTAAATTTAATTCAGGCTATCCGCACCGAAAAATTACAGGCATACCGCCTGCTTGCTACGGTAGGAAAACTTACTGCAAAAGATTTGGGACTTAAATCTGAAGCAGAAGATCTAAAAGAACATTACAATAGTGCAAAATATCAGTTGCTAGGTTTGTGATAATCGCTATTTAATACTAGATATTTAAATATCAATGCAAGTAGATACAACATCTGGTATTGGAGAAAGCCATGGAGGCAAAAAAACAGGGTGCTGGTGAAGAAGATCTCTCAATGGAAGAGATACTTCAGTCTATACGTCGTATCATTGCTGATGATGGTGATGAAGGTAAAGCCGCCTCTGCATCACCAAGCATATTGACCGATGAATCGCCAGTAGCATCTTCGGATATTCTCGAACTCACTGATATGATCGAAGATGATGGCTCAATCACCAATATAAAAGAATCTAAAAAAGATGCTGTTGACGTGCTTGATAACATTGATGCTGCGCTTAAACCTGCTGCCACAGCTGCAGCACCAAAAATAGAGACACCAAAACCTGCCGCTGCCGCCCCTTCTGTTATAGCACCAAAAGATGATGATGATATGTCAGACGAAGAAATGGAGGCCCTGCTTTCTAAAGCTGCCGAACAAGCCGCTATCTCATCCTTAGCAAAATTGAATGTCCCTGAGCCTAAAATAGAAACACATACTTCGCCTTCACCACAATTTCGTTCAGGTATGACAGTTGAAGATATGGTAGAGGAGCTTTTAAAGCCAATGATGAAAGAATGGCTTGATAGCAACCTCCCAATTATCGTAGAAAAAATTGTTGAACGCGAAGTGGTACGTTTGACACGGCGCTAAAATATTTTTAACGCTACCCAATTATCTAGTTAGCCACTGGATAAATTTTGGAATATTTTATCTTTAAATATAAGATAAACGGGATTTGTCAGGTTATTAAGTTTTTTCCCTTGATTTGCTTATCTTACCATCAATTATTAATTGATTAATTGTAAAATTTTTCTTCTGGCACACGAAGAATTTTTGCATAATAATTAATATTTATTAACTATAATGCCGGTTTGATACATATATACAATTAGCTGTGTAACTAACTTTATAAATTAGCCATAAATTTTACATAAAGACTATTATAACAAGCTAAATAATAACATTAAAACGATGGCTGGGGCGCCAGGATTCGAACCTGGGTATGACGGAATCAAAATCCGTTGCCTTACCGCTTGGCGACGCCCCAACAACTTGAATATTATAAGCAAAAGACAAGAAAATAAAATTCATTACAGCCTCTGCGGTTGCATAGGAACGCAAACTCATCAATTTGTCAATTGGATTGAGGCAAATATATATAAAAAAAGCATAAAGACGGTAAAAATAACACAAATAGATTGCATTTTATATATCTATGTGCTATCAAATCACTCCCAGCAAAACTGGTTAATATTTATAAACCATTTATAAACTATTTAGATCGTACCAAGCCAATGAAAGAAAGCCACCAGAAAACTAATACAAAAATAAAAGGTGATGAGAAAATGACTTCACATTATGAGGCAGCCATTCCTGTAAATGATATGGATACTGATTTCCATATACAGGAAAATACTACACCTAAAAACCAGGCACTTAATATTTACATATATTCAGATATATTATCATTATGCTTGGGCCTTGCCTGCTCATGGTTGGCTGCTTATTCTATAAATGGGATATTTTTTAAGTCAGGCGGCTTGCTTTTATCTGAAACATATACATCGAACCATATATTATCATTTTTAGCAGTTTCATCGGGTTTGCTCCTTTGGTTTGGCCATAACAAACATTATAAAGTAAGAATGCCTTTCTGGACCGAAACACAAAAAATAATAAACGCCCTTGGCTTTGCGCTTCTGGTAGATGGCTTTTTACAATTTGCCTCCAAGCATGACATTTCAAGGGTACTTATAATTTCAAGCTGGATATTTTCTGCATTCATAATTATAGCCCTTCGAGCAGCAGTTCGTAAGGCTGCCATTAAACGCGGCTCTTTTCAGTTGCCTACCTTACTTATCGGAACCGGCACAACAGCGCAGCAGATACAAGCAGCACTGAAATCTGCGCCAGAAATGGGTTATGCAATAACAGCACAGATCAAGAACCTGCAGGTAGAGTTTTTGCAGGCCGGAAGTTCATGGAAAAGGCTTTGTGAAAAATTTGGCGCACAACATGTGATAATTGCGCTGGATGGGAAAGACCTGCATGAAACCGATAAAATAATGGAAAAGCTTGCCCGTGAACCAATTTCATTCTCAGTAGCGCCACCGCTACAGAATCTACCAGTTACCGGAATGGTACCGCATTATTTTATGAATAATAATAATATATTGATAACACATAGCTGCTGCATAGAACAGCGCCTGCCCCAGATAATCAAGCGCTCTATTGACATTGCAGTTTCAGGAAGCGCACTTATTGTCTTATCGCCAATAATGTTATTTATAGCCTGCATGGTTAAAATGGATGGCGGTTCTGCATTATTTGGGCATAAGCGCCTTGGTTTCCGCGGAAAAATATTCCCATGCATGAAATTCCGCACCATGGTAATGGGCGGCGATGCAATATTAAAACAGCATTTGAAAGACAACCCGGAAGCTGCAAAAGAATGGGCAGAAAGCCAGAAATTATTAAATGACCCGCGTGTTACTAGATTTGGGAAATTTCTACGCAGCACAAGCCTTGATGAACTACCGCAGCTTATAAATGTATTACGCGGCGACATGAGTCTTGTAGGGCCACGCCCAATAGTGCGCGATGAGATTGGCCATTATAAGCATGATATAACCCATTATTACCGCGTACGTCCTGGTGTAACTGGTCTATGGCAGGTTAGCGGGCGTAGCGACGTTAGCTACGCGCAGCGCGTACAAATGGATAGCTGGTATGTAAAGAACTGGTCGCTGTGGCATGATATAGCAATTATGTGCAAAACATTCCCGGCGGTATTCAAACGCAGTGGCGCATATTAGTTAAGCTCTACCTGTTAAGCACATGCTTGCGGGTAGACTCAACGACCTCTTTCACTTCTTCTATCAAATCATCTGGAATGGCGATCTGCTCAAAGCTTTTTACCATATGTTCAACCACTAAGTTGAAATGGTTATCATTCATGCCTTTTTCAACTGATGAAGTATGAGCATTACGCAGCCCACGCTGCCAGTAAGTATAATCTGTTGGGCCCACCCGTGGCAAAAGTAAGGAAAGTACGCTGTTTATTTATCAGCCTTTCTATTTCCACATTTTTAAAAAAAGGTGCAAGCTGCTCATCATTCATAACCTTCTTATAAAAAATATTCAGCACTTTAGCGATAGTATCATCGCCGCCGATACGATTATAAAGGCTACTCTTTAATGTAATTCCAGGCATTTTATTCTACTATAGAGTGAATATTTTTACAAAATAGCCAATTAATGGAACAACACAAGCAAAATTGATAATGATGCAGATTAATTCCTATTGGGCATCCTTTGCCTTGAATTGTTCATAAGCTATCATCGCATCAGCCGCATACATTAAAGACGGGCCGCCGCCCATATAAACAGCCATTCCAAGCACCTCTTCAAACTCTTCGCGTGTTGCGCCAAGCTTAACCAGAGCTTCAGAATGAAACCCTATACAACCATCGCAGCGGGTAGAAACACCTATAGCCAGTGCAATGAACTCCTTAGTTTTTTTATCCAATGCACCATCTTTTGTTGCTGCTTGCGCCATAGCTGAAAATCCCTGCATTGTATCAGCAATATCCTTACGCAGTATTTTTATATTATTACTTATGCGCTTTGTGATTTCTGGATAGTGCTTTTCCATTCAATTCTCCGTTTACTTAAAATGTTTATTACAAATGATTATATTGACTATATTAGAATAATCTAATATATTGTCAACATGAATAAAATAAACAACCCTATTACAATAAAGCAGATGCAGTGCAATGCAGTGCGGGCAGAAACACTATTAAAGCAGCTTGCCAATGCTAATCGTCTTATGGTTTTATGCCATCTTGTTTCCGGGGAAAAGAATGCGGGCGAATTAGCTGAAGCCGTTGATCTATCACAGTCAGCACTATCCCAGCATTTAGCCCGCCTCCGTGAAGCAGGCCTGGTAAAATCAGAAAAGCGCGGGCTTTCTGTATATTACAGCATTTGCAGCATGGAGGCGCAGGCTTTACTTTCAGTTCTGTATTTGATTTATTGCCGCGAATCATAATTATTTTAGAGAAAGCTAATTTATGACACTTAAAACCATAGATGCCAAAACCCTTAAAAATTGGCTGGACAAAAACGAAGCCATTTTAATTGATGTACGCGAGCCAGCTGAACATACCGCAGAAAACATTGCTGGCTCACTCCTATTGCCTTTAGGAAAAGTTAGCAAATCCGCCTTACCGGACTGTACAGGAAAAAAACTGGTGCTTCATTGCCGCAAAGGTGGGCGCGGAGGCTCAGCCTGTGAAAAGCTATTATCCGAAGACCCAACAATGGAGATTTATAATCTTGAAGGCGGCATAGAGTCATGGCGCAGTGCCGGCTTAGCAATTGCAACCTCAGGAAAGCCATTTTTGCCGCTTGATCGCCAGGTACAGCTAACTATAGGCATTATACTTATAACAGCAAGCTTCCTGGGGTATATTTTTACACCTGCTTTCTTCATCCTGACCGGCTTAATTGGCGCGGGACTCACCATGGCAGGGGCAACAGGTTTTTGCGGCCTTGCTTTCCTTTTGGCGAAAATGCCCTGGAACCAGAAGACAAGCTTTTGTATGGTTCACTAAGGCCATTAAAAATTATGATTTATAAATGGTGCGGTCGAGAAGACTCGAACTTCCAAGGGTCGCCCCGCCACCACCTCAAGGTGGTGCGTCTACCAATTCCGCCACGACCGCACACATACGATGCATTCAAACAGAGAAGAATGCTGACTTTCCATAAAAATGGAGATAGACATGTAGCAAATATTACAAAATCCACAAGTAGGATTTTATTTTTTATTATATAATGCGGTTTTATTATGAAAGATGCCATTGAATGGAGGGTTTCGCCCGGCTTAACGCCATACCCAGAAGCTGTTTCCCAGATGGAGCAAAGGGTAGAGGATATAATAACAGGCAAGGCTTCTGAGCTTGTCTGGCTGGTTGAACATCCGCCAGTATACACTGCCGGAACCAGCGCTGATGAAGCCGACCTGCTTTCCAATGACTTTCCATTATACCACACCGGGCGCGGTGGGCAGATAACTTATCACGGCCCCGGCCAGCGCGTGGCTTATGTTATGCTAAACCTTAAAAAACGCGGGGCAATGGATGTGCGGGCTTATGTTAAAAACCTGGAAAGCTGGCTGGTAGCAACACTTGGAGAATATAATATAAAAGGCGAGATACGTGAGGGGCGAGTCGGCGTGTGGGTAGAAAATGGAAGCAGCGAGGATAAAATTGCCGCTTTAGGAATTCGTATCCGAAAATGGGTAACTTTCCACGGAGTCGCGCTAAATATAAACCCCGATTTATCACATTATGCGGGCATAATCCCCTGCGGTATCAGCGGCTATGGCATAACCTCGCTGCATGCGCTCGGAGTCAAAGCAAATATGGAAGAAGTTGATATTATATTGGAGAAAAAATTCAGGAAAATTTTTGCTTTCTAAGTTAATTTCAAATAAACAATATATATGGACAGCAAACTAAACGCCTTCACATTGATTGAATTAGCAATTGTCATAGTAATTATCGGACTGGTAATAGGTGGCGTTATGGTAGGGAATGATATGGTTCGTTCTTCACAGCTACGCGCAACTCTTTCGCAGATTGAGCAGTATAATGCTGCTGTCAATACCTTCCGTGGGAAATACAACGGGATTCCTGGAGATTTGAAATATACTGAGGCTAAGGGCTTTGGCCTTTATTCAATAACCTATGCTGGCTATATGGGTTATCCAGGCTATGGTGATGGAGACGGTATTATCCGCAGCGCAAATGGTAGCGCCACACCTAGCACTGTTACAAATCTCTATGGTGAGCCACTAATCTTCTGGAGACATTTAAGCGATGCACAATTAATAAATGGAAAATACGGAGCAGCGCTAAATAGCGCAGCCGAAGCAGCTGGCATTAGTGGACTTGATGCAATGAATACATTCCTACCGGCAGCAAAGCTTTTAAGCTCAACCATAGCCGCAGGCTCACCAAGAGATGGCAAAAATTATTTTTTACTTGCGAAAGTTTCCTCCACTCTTGGTGTTGGCGCATTCGGTCCAAGTGAAAACCCTCTAACTGCTTATGAAGCATTTAACATGGATAGCAAAATTGACGATGGATTGCCGGGTAGCGGGACTATTTTTGCCATCGATGCTACAACAGGCCTTAATTCCCCAACCACCTGGAGGACACTTTCTGCAGTTACTGGATGCGTTGTTTCTTCTGCCTATGCCTTAACAAAAACTACGCAAAGCTGCTCTCTTAGGTTTGCTTTTCAGTGATAGCCTATAACATATAATAATATATGATAAAGTTTAAATCTTATCTCCTCTTGGAATTCATAGCTCTTTTCTGGGCATTGCCTCTGACGCTGGCAATATTAAAGCCCCGCGGCTGGATCTATATAACTTTATGGGTTGTTGCACTCTCATGCGTGTTATGGATGCGGCGCAACCATTATAATTTTAAAGCTGACTGGAACAGCCCTGTGATTGACCGGACCGTCATTAAGGCAATATTGTTTCAGCTACTTCCTATAACAATCGCCATTTCCCTATTCATTCACTTTATGATGCCGGAGCGCATGTTCAGCCTGCCTCTGCAAAGGCCGCAGGTCTGGGTGATGGTGATGATACTATATCCAATTTTATCAGTGATCCCGCAGGAGATAATCTACCGCAGCTTTTTCTTCCGGCGTTACGCGCCCATATTCACAAGCCAGAAAATCATTATAGCCGCCAGCGCACTGGCTTTCGGCTGCATGATTTTCACTCTTGGGCTTGGTTATTACTTCTATCACGGTCAGGCAGTTCGTTAATATTTTACTTTTCCGCAGAATGATATAATTTGTGAATATGCATAAAAATAAAAACTATTACGGCTTCACACTAATTGAACTCTCCATAGTCCTCATAATTATCGGCCTGATCATAGGCGGGGTGATGGTAGGGCGCGATTTGATTGAAGCATCAAGAATACGAGCCATAGTAAGTGGGCACCAGGACTTCACAGCCCGTTGGAATAATTTTAAAATTAAATATAACTGTTTTGCCGGTGATTGTCCTAATGCTACAGAGTTTTTCGGCACTTCCGGCACTTGTCCGACTCCTACTACTACGGCAACATGTAATGGCAACGGTGATAAATGGGTCGACTGGACTACGGGAGGGGAATCAAGGCTGGTATGGAATCATATGGCACTGGCAAATTTGTCCAGCTATAGCTTTATTAACCTTCAAGGAAATTCCTCCAATTATAATAATGCCTTTTACGCAGTTCCATCTTTTTATCAAGCGCCGGTTGGATGGGTCGTCGGTTCTACTAGTAGCCAGAACTTTGCACAGATGTATTCCGGTGGAGCAGGTAATAATTCCGCTACAAGTATGAGGGGTATCGGGCTACAAACCACCCGGGCGAATTCATTAGCCCAAAGCTATGCCCCCCATGTTGCAGTTGAGACGCCTGAAGTTGCCAGAAATATTGATGTCAAAATTGATGATGGAATCCCAGCTACGGGTAAATTTCAGGCAAATGGTGGTATGAAATATGATACCGCTACATTGCTTGCCTGTATAACTGGCAGCAATAGTAATTCTGCCTACGATCTCACCCAGACAGAACCTACCTGTAGATATATTTATAATCTTGAACAATAGATCCTAATGAATATGAAACGCGGCTTCACCTTAGTTGAACTCTCCATAGTCCTAATCATTATCGGCCTGATTATAGGCGGGGTGATGGTAGGACGTGATTTGATTGAGAGTGGCCGAGTCCGTGCACAGATAGGGCAATTTCAAGAATATGAAACCGCGGTTAATGGATTCAGAGTTAAATACAACTGTCTGCCTGGCGATTGCGTAGATGCCGCAAGTTTGGGGCTTGGAAGCAATGGAAACGGTAACGGGCTGGTACAAATGGCAAGTTCTGCTTATGGCTCCTATGACACACCAGACGGAACATATAGCGGAGAACTTCCCAAATTTTTCCTGCATCTACAGGCATCCGGTTTAATTAATCAAAAATTTGATAATAGCCTGATACTTGTCGGCGGCTCATACCCAGTTCTTGCCATTAATGACCGCTATGGGATGATAGCCTGCGGGAAATGGCAAAGCGGCGGAACCGGAACTACCCCCGGATCAATCACCGACCTTTATGGTTTTCCATCCGGGCTATGGCTTCATGCTATAGTGTGCGCCATAGCCAACAACCCCGGTCAAGCTAATGACGGCTGTGGGGTAATGACTCCGGCACAGGCTTATTCAATTGATACAAAGCTGGATGATGGAAAACCGCTTTCCGGTAAAATATGGGGCTACGGCTCAGGAATCGCACCAATTACTTCTGCACCTTGCCTAAATGGTTCCTATACTGCTTATGATCTAGATAATACAAATCCCCATTGCCAGATGTCATATAAAATCCAGTAACCTTACACTTTGAGCAAAATCCCACATGTGGATTTTGCAAATCCTTACGTTTTTTTTATATGTTCGCCGCTTTCTTTACGCAGCTTACTTACGCGCTATATATTTATATATTCCAGTTATATGCTGATACTTAAATAATAAAATAACCACAATGGAGAAAATTATGAAAAGCCTATTATCAATAATAACAGCATTTGCCCTATGCGTCTTTACGCTCACTGCAACATCAAACGCATTCGCAACCACTAAGGATGACTTAACTAAGGATTCAGATCAGGCGCTTGCAATGCTTACTAAAAAGAATCAGCTTGCCGCTGACATTTCCCAAAAAGCAAAAGCTGTTTTAATATTCCCTAATATTGTTAAAGCCGGATTGGTATTCGGCGGCGCCTATGGAGAAGGCGTACTGAGAAATGCTGGCAGCATTGATGGCTATTATAACTCGATCAGCGCATCATTCGGCTGGCAGGCTGGCGCGCAATCATATGGCTATGTTGTGTTCCTGATGACCGACAGCGCGGTTAAATATATCAAGGAAACTCACGGCTGGGAGATCGGCGTAGGCCCAACAGTTGTTTTGGTTAATGAAGGAGTTGCCAAGAATCTTTCAAGCACTACTTTAAAAGATGATGCTTATGCATTCATCTTTGACCAGCAGGGCTTGATGGCAAGCCTCAGCATCGAAGGCACCAAAATATCTAGGATCAAAAACCCATAATTTAATACCGGTTTATAATTGAAATCAGCGGCGGGTAGCAATATCCGCTGCTTTTTTATTAGAGCTAATTAAAGAATGGCTTTGCCATCCGTAGCTCGTAGAGCGTAGGATGGTGCCCAGGAAGAGACTCGAACTCCCATGCCTTGCGGCGCTGCTACCTGAAAGCAGTGCGTCTACCAATTCCGCCACCTGGGCCTATACAGACAAGTCTTATTAAAGTCTTTGCCCCTCTTGTCAAGACAACACTTCCCTAAAAACAAAAAAAACATTTCAAAAACAGTTGAGTTTTTTAGTTTTTCAGGTTTAATCCAAATTCTTCAAATTTAGGATTGGATGAGTATGGAACAACGGGTCATCACTATTGTCGGCGGCACTGGTTTCCTTGGCAGGTATGTTGTGCAAAGGCTGGCCAGGGCAGGTTTCCGCCTGCGTATTATCTCTCGCAATCCAGACCGGGCGAGAAACCTAAAAACTGCCGGGCATGTGGGTCAGATTGCGTTAATTGCCGGGGATATAACTAACCCGGATACTTATGCTTCTTCAATTCCCGGCTCATACGCGGTTATAAACCTTGTTGGTATAATGTGCGAGCATGGCAAGCAGGATTTTGCATCTGTACATTCTGTTGGCGCTGAAAAATTGGCTATTGCTGCTAAAGCTGCTGGCGTAAAGCGTTTTATTCAGATTTCTTCACTCGGGGTTGAGCATGAGCTTGGCTCCAGCTATGCCCGCTCAAAATTCCTTGGTGAGCGCGCCGTTGTCCTTGCTTTTCCAGAAGCTACCATATTGCGGCCCAGCGTTATGTTCGGACCAGAAGATAACTTCTTCAATAAATTTGCAAAAATGGCCAGCATTTCCCCAGCACTGCCAGTAATTGGCGGAGGAAAAACTTTATTTCAGCCAGTTTATGTCGATGATGTAGCCTGCGCTATCGAAACCTGCCTTGCCAAGCCAGAAACCAGAGGACAGACCTATGAACTCGGCGGGCCGCAGGTATATACCATGAAACAACTTATCGAATATATACTGCTAATCACAGGACGCAGCCGAAAAATAGTAAATTTACCTTTTGGTATCGCTGCCTGCCTTGGCGGGGTCGGGGAATATTTGCCATCACCCCCACTTACTCGTGACCAGGTAAAGCTGCTGCGCTATAATAATACCGTAAACCCAGACCTTAAATCCTTCTCACAGCTCGGCATCACTCCGACAGCGGTGGAGCTTATAGTACCCGAATACTTATCGATATATCACAAAAAAGATTATGGGAAGCTGGCCGCGTAACATGCTTAGATTTACCGACACTCCCCAGCATTTTCCAGAAGTAAAACCGCCAGAGTTACGTAAAAAAGATTTTGAAGAGATATACAAACAATTCAATAACGCTCAAGCTGCCGAACAGTCATCTCGCTGCTCCCAATGCGGAATACCTTATTGCCAGATTCATTGCCCACTGCAGAACAATATTCCAGACTGGCTGAAATTAACCGCCGAAGGCAGGCTTGAAGAAGCATACGCCATTTCCAGCGCTACAAATAATTTCCCTGAAATTTGCGGGCGCATATGCCCACAGGATAAGCTGTGTGAGGGAAATTGCGTTATCGAGAAGGATTTTAAATCCGTAACCATAGGTTCAGTAGAAAAATACATAACAGAAACAGCCTTTGAAAATGGCTGGGTAAAACCCATTAAAGTCAAAAAAGAATCCGGTTTATCCGTAGGTATAATCGGCGCTGGCCCGGCAGGGCTTGCAGCAGCTGATATGCTCAGGCGCAATGGCCATGCAGTGCATGTTTATGATCGATATGACCGCGCTGGCGGCCTTATGATATACGGCATCCCTAATTTCAAGCTTGAAAAACAAATTGTTCTGCGCCGACACCAGCTCATGAAAGATGGCGGTATAGAGTTCCATCTCGGCGTTGACATTGGCGGTAAAATATCGCTGGAAGATTTACAAAAAAAGCATGACGCGGTTCTTATAGCAACCGGCGTTTATAAATCACGTATAATGGAAGTTCCCAATGCAAGCCTGGAAAATATCATACCTGCCCTTTCTTACTTAACAGCAAGCAACCGCAAAAACCTTGGCGATAAAGTACCGCAGTTCGATAGCGGCGAATTCAACGCTGCCGGGAAAACAGTTGTTGTGGTTGGCGGCGGCGATACTGCGATGGATTGCGTGAGGACAGCTGTACGTCAGGGTGCTAAGTCAGTAACCTGCCTATACCGGCGAGACCGTGCCAATATGCCCGGCAGCGCAAGGGAAGTTAAAAATGCCGAAGAAGAAGGCGTGCATTTCATGTGGCTAGCCGCCCCAAAAGCTTTTGTAGGCGATAAAAAAGTAGAGCGTATACTAATACAACGCATGCGGCTGATAACCCAAGATGCTAGCGGAAGGCAAAATATACAGCCTGTTGAAGGTGAAACATTTGCAATGGATGCAGATATGGTGATACAGGCTCTGGGTTTCGAAGCTGAGGATATACCAGTCATGTTCGGCGCACCAGCTTTAAAACTCAGCAGGAACGGAACCATCGAAATAAACCAGCATAACTTTATGAGCAGCATAGAAGGGGTTTTTGCTGCCGGTGATATTGTGCGTGGAGCATCTTTGGTGGTATGGGCTATACGCGATGGCCGCGACGCTGCAAAATCCATACATAATTATATTTCTACAAAATCAACCTCCAAAAACCCTCAACTGGTCAGGAATGTAGCATGAAAAATCTTATTAGCAGCTTGTTGGTAATATTTATGTCCTTATCTGTATCTGCATTGGCCGAAGAACCTCCGGGCAGCACAGCAGTCCCGCGTGAGGCACCGGTTTCTATCAAGGAAATCCTTCCTGACGGTCAGGCACAGCAGCCGCAGGATAATAAAACGATACAGCCAACTCCATTAATTTCAGGAATAGCTTCGCCGCATCGCGGGGAAATGGAAAAGCAGAGTATGATAAATAGCTTCTGCAAAGGCGTGACCCAGAAAAATATCGACCCATCCCAGCTATCCTGTATTGATGCCCAGAAACAGGAAGCGTGCGAACGGTTTGAGCGCGCCGCTGTAAATATCCAGCGTGTTATGGCACAGGCTATAGACTGCGAAGCCGATACTACGAATGGACACACAAAATCAGATTGCGATAGCACCGACGCCAGCAGGCTCGACCTGCTTAAGCAATATTGGGATGACGAGGATTCTTCATATACCCTCCTCTTCCTTCCCGACATGGTATTTAACGCCGCTGCCAATTGCGAAGCACCGGCGGCTGCAAAAACAGGGGCTAAACAATAATGTGGTCATGGGATGAAGACTGGAACCACCGCGCAGATGAACTCGCAAAAAAAGGAATGTATGATCCATCAAGCGAGCATGATGCCTGTGGTGTTGGCTTCATCGCAGCTATTGACGGCAAGCCACAGCGCAAGATAGTAGAGGCAGGGATAGAGGCCCTTAAAGCCATTTACCATCGCGGCGCAGTTGATGCCGACGGAAAAACTGGTGATGGCGCGGGAATAAATATACAAATACCGCAAGAATTTTTCCGTGAACACATAGAAAGGTCAGGACGCAGGCTGCGCCATGAACTTATGGCTGTAGGCATGATGTTTCTGCCCAAGAAAAATTTTGCGGCACAGGAAGCCTGCCGCGCTATAGTTGAAACTGAGGTCCTTAAGCTTGGCTACCAGATGTATGGTTGGCGTCAGGTTCCTGTACATGCCGAAGTTATAGGTGAAATAGCCGCCGATTCCCGCCCCGAAATAGAACAGATACTTATTTCCGGGCGCGACGGAATAGACGAGGAGCGCTTTGAGCTGGAGCTATACGCTATCCGCAGGCGCATAGAAAAAGAGGTTCGCGCCCGTGCCATAAATGATTTTTATATATGCTCTCTCTCCTGCCGCAGCCTTATCTATAAAGGACTGTTCAAGGCCGAACAGCTAACAGCTTTTTACCCCGACCTGCTTGATGGGCGCTTCATTTCCTCATACGCCATTATCCACCAGCGTTTTTCGACAAATACTGCCCCGGCATGGCATCTGGCGCAGCCTTTCCGTATGATCGCTCATAACGGAGAAATAAATACCCTAAAAGGTAATATAAATTTCATGCGTAGTCATGAGGCCACCTTCCACTGCGAAGCATTCAAAGGCTTTGAGGATGACATAATCCCTGTAATACCTGACAATACCTCCGATACGGGGGCACTTGATTCAGTGGTGGAAATCCAGACTCGCGCAGGGCGCGCATTGCCCCTTGTAAAACTTGCGCTGATCCCGCCCGCATGGTCGCGTACTTCCGATATGCCGCAGGCGCATAAGGATATGTTCAGTTGCCTAAACAGTGTTTCTGAGCAATGGGATGGCCCGGCAGCCATAGCAGCAACCGATGGTAAATGGGTAATAGCTGGTATGGATAGGAACGGCCTGCGCCCAATGCGTTACACTATTACCAAAGATAATATTATAATCGTTTCTTCTGAAAGCGGAATGGTCGAAGTGCATGACTCACAGATAATGGAGCGCGGGCGACTTGGGCCAGGTGATATACTTGGCATAGATCTAATGGCTGGCAGGTTATACCGTGACCGCGAGCTTAAAGACCTTTTAGCCACTCAATATCCATACAAGGAATGGGCTGGGAATATCATGCGTTTAAGTGACATAATGCAAAACGAGAAAACAATCCCGAACTCCGAACTCCGAACTCTGAACTCTTTGCATTTAGCCAACGGCTACACCCATGAGGATATTGAAGCTATACTCCATCCAATGGCTGAAGATGGAAAAGAAGCAGTCGGCTCAATGGGAGATGATACGCCAATGGCGATACTTTCTGATAAACAGCGAGGTTTCCATCATTTCTTCCGCCAGAATTTCAGTCAGGTAACTAACCCACCTATTGACAGCCTGCGTGAGCGCCGGGTTATGAGCCTGTTCACCCGCTTTGGCAATGACGGAAACTATCTCTCACTCGACCAATCGCACAGCAAAATTCTAATTGCCGATACGCCATTACTACTATCACATGAAATGGCATTCATAACTCGGCATTTTGCCAGCCGCGTAACCGAGATAGATACGCTCTTTGCAGCAAATGGCAATCAAAACTCCTTGTGCAAAGGTATTGATGAACTGGTAGCCAAGGCGGAAGCCGCTATACGTGCCGGAAAATCCTATCTCGTGCTGACTGATGAGCGTATGGATGAAAACAATGCTGCCATACCTATGATACTTGCTGTTTCAGCAGTGCAAAGCCATCTGGTAAAACATAAACTGCGTAAAAAAGCTTCCATATTAGTTCGAACCGGGGAATGCTTTGACGTTCATTGCTTCGCTGTGCTGGTTGGTGTAGGTGCTACCACCGTAAACCCATACCTGGCAGAAGAAACAATAAACGAACGGCATAGACGCGGTCTTTTCGGCAATAAAACAATTGGACAGCTTCTTATAAATTTCCAAGGCGCAATGAGTGGCGGGCTGCTGAAAATAATGTCCAAAATGGGAATTTCAATAGTAAGCGCTTACCGTGGAGGCCTTAATTTCGAGGCAATCGGGCTGTCGCGAGCGCTTGTTGCTGAATTTTTCCCCGGCCTTCCTTCGCGCATTTCCGGAATTGGCCTGTCAGGTATAGAAAAAAGGGTATTGGAAAAACATAGAAAAGCCTTTGATAACGACTCAGGCGCCTTACCTATAGGCGGATTTTACCGCGCCCGCGCAGGAGCAGAAAATCACGGATGGGAAGGGCAGCAGATTCACTTATTGCAAAGCGCTGTTGGTAAAGGCTCATATCTTCTTTATAAACAATATTCAAACGCATTGCGCGAAAATCCACCACTGCACATACGTGATTTGCTAGATTTTAATTCTCCAAATCCTCCAATAACTATCGACAAGGTAGAATCCATAACCGAAATCCGTAAACGCTTCATCGCCCCGGCAATGTCACTTGGAGCTCTTTCACCTGAAGCGCATGAAACGCTGGCAATTGCCATGAACCGCATAGGAGCAGCTTCCAATTCCGGCGAAGGCGGCGAAGGGCCGGAACGTTACAAACCGCATCCTAATGGAGACAATGCAAATTCTACAATCAAGCAGGTGGCATCAGGACGTTTTGGAGTTACCACTGAATATTTAAACAGCGCAACCGAGCTGCAGATAAAAGTAGCGCAAGGCGCAAAACCTGGTGAAGGAGGCCAGCTTCCTGGATTCAAGGTAACACTTGAAATTGCACGCTTACGCCATGCAACACCTGGGGTAATGCTGATCTCCCCGCCTCCTCACCATGATATTTATTCTATCGAGGATTTGGCACAGCTTATTTATGATTTGAAACAGATAAACCCTAACGCCATTGTTTCAGTAAAGCTTGTAGCACAATCGGGCATAGGTACAATTGCAAGTGGTATCGCCAAGGCTATGGCTGATAAAATTGTAATTTCTGGTCATTCGGGCGGCACCGGCGCCAGCCCTTGGAGCAGCATAAAACATGCTGGCATCCCATGGGAAATGGGGCTTTCCGAAGCCAATCAGGTGCTTACATTAAACCGCATGCGCCACCGGGTTAAACTGCAAACCGACGGCGGGCTCAAGACAGGGCGTGACATTGTCATAGCTGCCATGCTGGGTGCCGAAGAATTCGCACTTGGTACAGCATCATTAATTGCCATGGGATGCATCATGGTGCGCCAGTGCCACAGCAACACCTGCCCTGTCGGTATTACCACGCAGGATCCGGCGCTTCGCAAAAAATTTGATGGCACAGTAGAAAAGGTCGTAAACCTGTTCAGCTTTGTGGCCGAAGAAACCCGCGAGATTTTAGCCTCGCTCGGCTTTACTAACCTTAATGAAATAATAGGACGTTCCGATCTACTAACTCAGGTAAACCGCGGCAGTGAAGATTTAGTTGATCTAGACCTCAACAACCTGCTGGCACAGGCAGATTGTGGATCGCATCCACGCTATTTTAATCTTTCAGGCCGCAATGAAGTGCCAGATACACTTGATGCACAAATGCTCAAAGACGCGCATGACGCGCTGGAGAGAGGAGAAAAGATACAGCTAGCTTATAGTGTAAAAAACACCATGCGTACTATAGGATCACGTCTTTCATCAATGATTTCCCGTCGCTTTGACACTGGCATATTGCAGCCTGACCATATTACCTTAAAGCTGCGTGGTTCAGCAGGCCAATCACTTGGTGCTTTTGCTGTAAACGGCCTTAAAATAGAATTATACGGAGATGCTAACGATTATGTCGGCAAAGGTTTATCAGGCGCGACCATTGTAGTTCGCCCGCGCCCGTCCAGCACCCTTATACCGCATGAAAATACTATAATCGGTAACACCGTTCTGTATGGAGCAACTGCTGGCAAGCTGTTTGCTTCCGGTCAGGCGGGCGAGCGTTTCGCCGTAAGGAATTCCGGAGCTTCTACTGTTATTGAAGGATGCGGCTCTAACGCCTGTGAATATATGACAGGTGGAATAGCTGTGATACTAGGCTCAGTCGGCCATAATTTTGGTGCAGGGATGACCGGGGGGATGGCGTTTATTTATGATATAGAAAATAATTTCGCAGACCGTGTAAATGATGAAAGCATAATCTACCAGCGCATAGAAAGCGCACACTGGGAAAATATACTGCGTACTTTGATAACAGAGCATTTTTCTGAAACTTCCTCAATGCGCGCAGAAAATATTCTCTCCGGGTGGGAATATGAATTGCCGAAATTCTGGCAGATCTGCCCGAAAGAAATGCTGAATAAGCTGGAATTCCCGCTTTCAGGCACGCAGAATTTAAAAATAGCCTAGCCACGCGCTATGCACGAGATCGGCGATATAATACGTGTAAATGACAAAATGCAGCGTGGCTATTCCTACCGCCTTGAAGCAAGCATTGGTGAAGATTTCGCCGATGGCTTCTATCCCGACCTCACTCCCAGGCAAATGCTGGAGATGGGAGTTTTTGAGGGTAAATACCTGAATGACTGTAAGCAGGAATTTCCCACCGATTGGTTTTCAAAAGCAAAAATAAGCGCCCATCCAGATGAAACGCTTAACTACTTCCAAACAAAAAGCCGCCAACCCTTATCGGTATGGCGTGAAAAAGGCTGGATAATCGGTCCCGACCCACGCGGCTGGTTCCAATGGTATTGCCGCTATTATCTAGGCCGCAGGCTGGACTCGGTTGACGAGGTGCAAATAAAACGCTGGCGTAATTTTTCCCGCCATGCCGGGCAAATAAAAAAGAACTGCGAACCCGGCGACCTTTCCTGCCGGCCACGTCAGCGCCAGGCGCTGCTGCAATGGGCATACGACCCTTTTATTTAATACTCATGCCCTGCCATGATGCCGGTGCCTGTTCTCGGCGATTTTTTCAATTGCCTTACCAAGTTTCCTATGATCGGATATTTCTATGTCCTTAAAAGTTACACTTACAATTTTTTTACCATCTGAACGTTCACTTATTTCCCTATACCCTTTATAGGAATAACCAACATTAAATTTTTCCAATATTTCTTTTATATCCTTTTCGATATTATCAAGTTCTTTTCTAAAATCGATAGGATCAACAAGAACCTCTATACTTAAACCGATCTTATCACCTTTTTCCCTATTAACAGCACGAGCAGGCTTTCCTTCGTTATTAAACAGGTCAATTTTATGATAATGCCTCTGGTCAGGCGGATATGATCCAGGCTCCGAATAATATTCTCCGCAAATTAATGCTATATAATTTTGCGGATTCAGCCCCATATTCAAATCCCCCGCAAAATTTCATTTATCCCGGTTTTGGAGCGGGTTTTTTCATCAACTCGTTTAACGATAACAGCGCAGTAAAGCCCCGGCGCATCAGGTGTTTTCCCCGGAAGTGTGCCCGGAACCACCACGCTGTATGCAGGAACGCGGCCATAAAATATTTCGCCGCTGGCGCGATCTACGATTTTCGTGGAAGCACCAAGGAATACACCCATGGAAACAACTGATCCTTCTTCAACTATTACACCTTCGGCAACTTCCGAACGCGCACCGATGAAGCAGTTATCCTCAATTATTACAGGCTCAGCCTGCAGAGGTTCAAGCACACCGCCAATACCGGTACCGCCAGATATATGGCAATGTTTTCCTATTTGAGCACAGCTTCCGATGGTCGCCCATGTATCAACCATAGTCCCCTCGCCCACATATGCACCTACATTCACAAAACTTGGCATCAGCACCACATCCTTACCAATGAAGGCTGATTTGCGAACAACTGCCCCCGGCACCACCCGGAAACCGCCAGCGCGAAATGCAACATCGTCCCAACCTTCAAATTTTGCAGGAACCTTATCAAAATAATGCAGCACTCCCGATTCCATGAGCATATTATCATTGAGCCGGAAAGATAGCAGGACAGCCTTTTTCAGCCATTGGTTTACCTGCCATTTACCATCAATTTTCTGCGCTATACGCTGCTTGCCTTCGCCCAGGTCAGCAAGCGCATATTCCACAGCGTCACGCACCTCACCCTTGGTCGCATTGTTATATTCAGTACGCTTTTCCCATGCAGTTTCTATGATATTTTGTAGTGTAAAACTCATTTTATTTTCCTGTTAATTTGTTACTTCCAGCACCCGTCCTGCTAAATATAAAGAACCACAGATACAGGTTACAGATGGCTGATTTCCATTAGTTTTTACATGAGCTGCTATCGTTTGCAATGCTTTTTCCACGCTTTCGCTGGCCTGCGCCTGAATACCCAGTTCAACTGCTGCCTGCGTTATGGCAGATGCAGGCTGAGTATTTGATTCATTCACAATAGTAACAGCGCAAAGCATTTCCACATATGGCGCAAGCGGAGCCATGAATTGCTTAATGTCCTTACCCTTTATCATACCGCAAATAAGGTATATTCTTTTATGGGGGCTTTGCTGTGCAAGCCATTTGCCCAGCACTTCACCACCTTGCGGGTTATGCCCGCCATCTAAGTATAATTCCATGCCGTCTGGCAGAAATTTGCTATATGGATGATCAGTTAAATGCTGCAACCGCGCAGGCCAAACGGCATTGGCAAGCCCGATTCTAACATGCTCATCCTTTATTTTAAATTGTGAAAGCAGTGAAAGCACAGCAACAGCAGTCGCAGCGTTATCATACTGGTGTTCGCCTGCCAGTGCAGGATTTAGCACTATCTTACTATCGCCGGAAACATAATGGCGATTTTCCACATCCCAGTCGCGTCCAAGCATGAATAAAGGCGCATCCATCTTTGCCGCCGCTTCTTCTATGAGTTTTGCTACTTCCGGCAATTGCCTGCCCACAACACAAGGCACACAACGCTTTATAATACCAACCTTCTCTGATGTTATTTTAGCCAGTGTATCGCCAAGATATTCGGTATGGTCCATAGAGATAGGTGTTATAGCTGTGGCAACAGGTTTTTCGATCACGTTGGTAGCGTCCAGCCTGCCGCCTAGCCCGGTTTCCAGCAGTAACACATCAGCAGGTTTTTCAGAAAATGCTACAAATGCCGCCGCCGTAACTGCTTCAAAAAATGTTGCCTGCTGTTGCTGTAATGTTGGAGAAATATGGCGGAACAACTTTTCGATAGCCCCATTTTCTATGGGCTTGCCCTGCAGCAATATCCTCTCATTGAAATGCACCAGATGTGGGGAAGTATAGCGGTGCACACGGTATCCCGCCGCTTCAAGTATATGGTGCAGGTATACGACGAGCGAGCCTTTACCGTTAGTTCCCGCCACATGGATAACAGGAGGCAGGCGTTTCTGGGGGTTGCCAAGCAGAGAAAGTAGCCTCACCATCCGGTCAAGCGATAGGTCGATCCCTGCGATCAGCGGGTGTTGCAGACGTTTAAGGAAAGCTTCGATTACTGCGCTCATAATACCTCTAATTTATGACGCTTTATATTATGCACGCGCAGATAATCAACGCCTTTTTCCGCTAATTGTTGGGAGATCTTTATTGTTTCGTCATCACCCTGCCCACTCCCCATAAACGACTTGCGGGAATGGCCAAACAGCACAGGAACTCCCAGCTCAGAGAATCTTTCCGCATTATTTATTATAGCCCATGATTGCTGTGCATTTTTTCCAAAACCAATGCCCGGATCAAAAACAAGGCGCGAGCGCTCAATTCCTGCTTTTTCTAAATCAACAAAACGCTTTTTTGCCCAGCTTATAAGAAATTCCACCGGATCAATATTTTCTTGCAAGATGATGCTCTTATCCGCTGGAACAGAGAGAGAGTGCATCACAACCAGCTTGCAATCAGAATCGCGTACTGCTTCCACCATTTCAGGGTTGGCAAAACCAGAAACATCATTTATCCAGCCCGCTCCCAGCAAAATAGCTTTAGTAGCCGTTTCTAGGTGGCGTGTATCAACGCTGAAAACTACTTTATCCTGCAATGCAGATAGTACAGGCTTCAGCCTCTCCCATTCCTGCTCTTGCGAAAGCGCAGTTGCACCCGGGCGGGTCGATTCCGCGCCTATATCTATTATATCCACCCCATCTTGCAACATTTGTGCTATGTTTTTACTAGCTTCATCAGGATTAAAATTTTTGCCTCCATCAGAAAATGAATCTGGTGTAACATTTACTATACCTACCAGCTTAGGCCTTTTAAGCTTTTTGAGTTCATTACCGGAAAAAACTGAAGCTAGTTCTTTGGCTGCTCTTTTTTCTAAGGGATGCAACCAATCAGGAGCTATAGAAGCAAGGGGAAGCAATGCAAAATCACGCTTTAAAAGCTCCCTGTGTGGAATCGAAAGGTCAGGAGCATCTATCACCTTATCGCCCATAGCCAGTATATCAATATCAATTTCGCGGGGTCCCCAATGCCCTGTTTTGCAGCGTCCTAGTTCTTTTTCTATTTTCTGTGTTACAGCAAGCAACTCATAAGGCTGCAAAACAGTTTCTCCCGCAATAGCCATGTTGTAAAAATCCATATCCCATTGCAAGGGAGCTCCTTCTGGCAGCAAAGCTTTGGATTCATAAAGAGGGGAAATACATATATTATCTATATGTAAGGCTAGTTCTGAAATAGCTGCCCCCAGATTTTTACGCCTGTTTCCAAGATTGCTTCCCAGCCCTAATATTACTTCGCATTTTTTCATTTTTTATCTATAAAGCTTGGGGATAAATAACTCAACAGCGTTTTGAAGAAGCAATTTATGGCTTACGTTATATTTAACCACCAACTGGTGGCAGAAAAAGAAGTAGCAATCTCATCCCAGGACCGCGGTTTTCGCTATGGGGATGCTATATTCGATACATTAATTATAAAAACTGGCAGGATATACCAGCTTGAATGGCATTTAAGCCGTATAAACCGGGGATTGGAAGCCCTAAGGATAAATTTTGACATCGCCGCTCTCCCCGCTCTTTGCAGGCAGTTATTAAAAGCTAATGACTTTAGTGACGGGCTGTTACGTATCCAGATCACTCGCGGGATTGGCGGACGCGGATACATGCCGGATTATTCTGCAAAGCCGACATTGATAATTGAAACCATATCCCAGTCTTCTATTGATAGAACCCCAGTAACCCTATGGAAAAGCAGCTATCAAAAGATACATTCCGCAGCCTTGCCGGTCAGGTTCAAACTGGCTCAAGGGCTGAATTCAACTTTATCAAGGATGGAAGCCGTCGAAAATGCCTGTTTTGATGCAATTTTACTAAACAATAAGGGTGAAATATGCGAAACTTCTTCTGCTAATATTTTTTGGCTGAAAAATGAAGCTTTATATACCCCTTCCCTTGCCTGCGGTATCTTGGAAGGAAGCATACGCTCGGCAATTATCCGCCTATGGAATGGCAAACTGTATGAAGTTGAAGAAAAACTGGAAACCCTTGCAACAGCGGATGCAGTATTTATAACAAATGTAGCGCATAAGGCGTTGGCCGTCAGTGGATTAATGCCTGCAGGCCTTAAATGGAAGAGCACAGAACTGGCAGAAAAAATGCTGGATTTATTGGAAAATGATATAAATAACTTGAGTAAATAAGCAGTTTCCTTTATCAATTATTTAACATTCCTCACATTTTGAAATGGATTAGCAATGCGTAAAATAATACTGGTTAGCCTTGTAGCACTTATTGTTTTAATAACTGGTGCGCTTACCATTACATGGTTTTACCGTGCCCATGACATAAAAAAGAATATTGAGATCGCCTTTTCTTCCATAGCTATAGGCGACACCAAGATCACATATGACGACATAGTTGTTAGCGGTTTCCCAACTGCTATGAATGTAACAATTATAAAGCCTCACATCGTCATGAATGTAACAGAATTTGCTGATAAAATCAGTCTGGAAAAGACGCTTAAAATAAACAAACTGCCGCAATGGAATGAGGATATCGCCATAGATGGAGATATGAAGCTAAGCGTAAATATGTTCTCAAACAAGTTCCAGATACAAACAAATGGCAATATAATAAGTAAAAGCAATATTGCAGGCAAAGACCTTGGGTTAATTGCCCAAAGCACCGCCCCTACAGTATGCGAGCTTACTACATCAAATCATAGCGGATTGTTTGGTAATTTATGGAATTTCCGCGCATGGATGAATGATACCAATAATTTCTTGCATGATTTGCGATCTATAGATTGTGTGACCCCGCCATTTACAATGCTGGTCGCTGCAAACAATGAAAAAGCAGTAAGTTCCGGCGGTGGGCGCTTTTATATATCGCGTGACCCGCAAAAAGAGATATCATCTATAAGAGTTTATTTGCTTGGAAATGATATTGAAGCAACTAAAGCCTATGATGCTATATATATTACCTATTTGCAGGCTATTGCAAGCGGCAGCAAGTTTATCAGCCCATCGACATATGGTAAACAGAATATAGAAATGGATTTCTCATATTCGGGCACCGAGGACTGGAATAACCCCAATGCAAAACAATTCCCGCTTGAGGTTAAAATAAACAAACTGCATATATCTAACGCAGCTTACCAGTTGGATTCAACCCTGAGCCTCAGCAGTAATTATAAGGATAATGCAAGGAATATTTCCTTGAATTACAAAATTGAAGCCACAGCCACCGACCTGTTGCGTAATTTACTGCGTAGTCATTTGAATGACGTTACAACTGCCATAACTACAACCCCTATTGCAAATAATGAAACCAACAGGGAAATTATGGAAGCAAGGAAGAGGGTCTCAATGGTGCCGCCGGAAAAAATGGACCAGCTCATAAATTCGATTATTCCTGATTTCGCTCATCTTGGCAAAATGACTGCTGCAATTAACATAGATTATAAGGGCGATGATAAATTGAATTCCTACAATGCCAGTCTTTCAGGATTTGAATTATCTGCAGCACCTTACGGTATAATAGCCAGCGGAACAGGAAAAAGATCTGGGAACCAATCACCAATGTCCGGTAATTTGTCAATTATCTGCAATAATTGTACCTCATTAATTGATAACAGCATCTCTTATTTACGAGAGCTGCATGATGGACTTGCCATACTATCCAGCAACAAATTGCAGGATATGAATATTTCCGATGAAACTATAGAAGGAGTTAAGGCATTTCTTATAGCACTGAACCCGGATGGCTTTAACGGCAATAAAAATAACCTTAAATTCGATATAGCCCATAACGGTCAGACTTTTAGCGTAAATGGCAAAGGAGTTGTTGAAATAGCCCAAATATTTGGCAAAACAATCGCACCTACCCTTCCTAAAAATGCTATGCAGATCCCAGCCCCAAAATCACCGGCTATTAATGAGCCAGCTGCTAAGCCACCAGCTACCAATCCATCAGCAGCACAGCAGACAGGCAATAAACCTACGCGTAAATAATATTATTTATCAGCGCGTTTAGGTATGGTAGGGATCTCATCAGGTTCCAGGGCGCGCACATCGACATCGTGACCAGAGCGCAGGAAGCGTGCTTCGCGCATTACTGATTCCATAATTTCACCGGATAATGTTTCTGGCGGGTTCTTAGCTGGCTTAGGCCTTGCCCGCCAGATCAATTTTTTGGTATAAGAAATAAAATGCGTAAGTACTTCCATAAACCTGTATTACTTTAAATATGTCTACCCTGCAATATATTCCAAAAATCATAGAATGGTGCCACCCATTTGAATTAGCGCGTAAAATGGATGAGAAATGCTGGGTGCTGCTTTATTCCGGGGTACGCAATAATTATTCGGGGCGCTATAGTATCCTGGCCTGTGGTATCAAAGAGCAGTTAAAATCTGCATCTTTTACTGAATTAGCAAAACAGCTTTCATCAGATAAGCATCAATTCGAAAACGCATGGTTTGGTTATCTGGGATATGGGCTTAAAAACAGCCTGGAAAACTTAAAACAGGACGAGGCTGGCTGGCTGGATATGCCTGATCTTTGCATGATGTCTTTCAGCAACATCTACCAGTTCGACCACGATAACAAAACCCTGGTTCTCTGGAGCAATGGCAGGCATGGAATACAAATAAAACCATTCCCGCAGAATCCAATAATTCCAACTGTTATCAATATTCATTCAAATATGGCACGCGAAGAGTATTTAGAAAAAGCACAGCATGTTATTAATAAAATCCACGCTGGCGATCTATACCAGGCCAACCTCACCCGCAAATTTTATGGCGAATTTGCACAGAATCCCGATTATTTCCATATTTTCTCAAAACTATGTGAGGTAAGCCCCGCGCCCTATAGTGCCTTCATTCGCATGGATGACAGCTATATAATTTCCTCAAGCCCTGAGTTATTTTTAAATATAGATCCGGCAGGGAATATTATAACTCGCCCAATAAAAGGAACAGCCCCACGCGGAGAGAATAAAAAATCTGATGACGAACTTCGCAGGCAACTAATTACAAGCGAAAAAGACCGTGCCGAAAATCTAATGATAGTGGATTTAATGCGTAATGACCTTACCCGCTGTTGCGTAGCAGGCAGCGTAAAAACTGATTCCCTTTTTGATGTCACAACCCATGCCACTATTCATCATCTATCAAGCACTGTAAGTGGAAAAAAGCACGCAGAATGTTCAACAATAGAAGCAGTAAAAGCAATATTCCCGCCCGGTTCTATGACAGGCGCCCCCAAAATAAGCGCTATGAATTTATGCAGCGACCTTGAGAAGATAAAAAGAGGAGTTTATGCCGGGGCAATAGGCTGGTTCGGCGGCGATGGCAGTTGCGATCTCTCAGTAGTGATACGCACATTACTTATAAAAGGGAATAAATTCGAATTCCAGGTAGGCGGAGGTATAGTTTCCGACTCTACTCCGCAAAAAGAACTTGATGAGTTAATAAGCAAGGCAAAAGGAATCCTGCTCACCCTTGGAATTCCTACAGATATTTTGAATTAACCCCTGACAAGGCCCATAGCTTTATTAGCACCGCCATGTACAAGCGATGCGTAAACAATTGCAGCACCACCTGCAATCTTACCTAGCTGCTTGCCAACTCCGCTTTTGCTTTCGCCATTTTCATCAACTTCAGGCGAAATAAGCTGCTTTGTTCCACTTATAATGGCTCCAAGGCCAACAGCCGCGCCACCAAAACGTACCCCTTTTTCAATAGCACCGGCCTGTCCAAGGTTGCCTCCAATTTTAGCAGCAGTCTGTTGCATCATGCCAAGCTTATTGAATTCGGTTTCAGCTTTCGGCGCAACAGCCTTTGCAGCTTCTGAAATACGGTCATCAAAAGCTTTTATAGCAACTTTATCTGTTGTAGCTGCACGCTCAGCGTGCAAGTCTTTTATGTTTTTAATTTCCGCAGGCATGGCTGCACTAACTGCATTTCCAGTAGTACCTGCTTCATAAGCTTTTTTAACTCCGTTAAACTTTCCGGTAATTCCTGGCTCAGGAGCAGCAGTATCTTTTTTCTCCCTTGGAGCCGGATCATTAAAAGGTTTATTTACGGAATTGCGTATACCTTCACCATATGGAATAGAATTATCAGGCTTTTTAGCTTTTGGTCCTATTGGCTCCGCATACTGATTTTGGTTTGCAGTACCATTAATTGCTTCCTGATGAGGAGTTGCTGTGGTTGCAGGGCCGTTAGTGGTAGTTTGCTCAGACATGGTATCTCCGGTGTTTTATTACTATATTATTTATATAACTTACCCTCAGTATAATCAAAATAAATAGTTTTTGTGTTACAGTTTCATGAACTTTAGAATTATTAGGCAGATATACTGTCACAATTCATTATTATCCCCAGAAAACATGGATTTTTCAGCCTGCCTGCGGCGAACAAGACCGCTTTGGATAACGCCGCCGGCATACACCCAGCGCATAAATTCATTAGCCGCCATTCCTTGCTTATTTGCGTTTAAATATCGAAGTAATGTAGATTTTTCAAATGCTTTACGGCCAATATTATAGGCAAGGCTACATATAGCATCGAATTGGTTTTGTGATAAAGCCACCAGAGCCATAGTTGAAACAGCATTGCCAACCATACTAACATCCTGTTTTAACAATCTTTCAGCAGCAAAAACATCTATACCTCCAACACAAAAATCTTCCTTTGCAGTTATCACATGCCCATAACCGATGGTAAGCTTTCCGGCAGGGCATAAATATGGCTTTGCTGAAAACCCCTCAAATTGCTTGATAAGGTCTATGCCTGCTTGTGATATTTCCATAGCAGCTAATTATTGGTAAACCTATTCCGGGCAATTCCAACCGCAAATTTTATAGATTCGATATCCTGCTTCATCCCAAGTATTCTCTCATCGATCCGTGCCAGTTTTTCTGCAAAATCAGCCGTGCCAATCAGCTCATTTTCCAATGTTCCTACACGTGAATTAAGCTGCGTCGCCCACACCAGCGCCGCACCGATCTGTAAAAATAGTGTAACTAATAATGCAATTGGTATACGCTTATCCACGCGCCAGCCGGTTATGTCATGCTCGTCTATCATAGTGCGTACCATTTGCTGGTTGTAAGCGCAAAAAATATCCGGCGCGTATCGGTTGCAAGGCTTTGTGCTGCATTGGCCGACAGGCTGTTTATAGAATGTCCGCTTGCAGGATAAACACTAAGTGCATTCGCCCCTTGGTTGGCCACCACAACTATCTCGCCCGCCTCCGGAGATGGCAGAGCCACTCCCGAACTGGCGGCAACCGTAGTTACCTCATTAAAACTTTTTGTAAGCACTGTTGCTGTGCCCTGCGTGGTTCCTGCTGCCGAAATCCCAGTAGCAATTGATTTGAATGCCACCCGCCCGGTTGCCGCCATAATTTTCATAGCACTCAGCCATGTCGAGCCATTGGAAGAAACTTTCATGGTAAAATTATCATCGCCGGTGGTTCCAAATTCTGCGCGCCCGGAAAACCCGGTCTGGAATAGGAAAGATGCTGTATCAGTTGTGCTGCTCTTATTAAGCTTTGCCTGTGTTCCAGCCCCTGTATGATTAAACAAAACAGCGCTGCTTGACACCGATAGTTTATTGGTGGAATCAGCCGTTGTATTTACACCCAACATAGAAAGGTTTTCAAATTCACTGGGATTATTGGAAAGCACCCAGGCCGAACCATCATAGCTGTAGCATATATCTTCATCATTTACCCAAAGGGTCATGCCCTCCCGCGGGGTTATAAACCTCCATATAGCATCAAAATATGCTATATTCCCCGCCTGCCCTGTCCAGCCTCCAGTTGGTGAAGCAGCTACGATATAAACATCACCATCCGCAGGCGAACCGGGCGGTGTAGCCACAGCCTTGCTTTTAGCTCCGCTGTTTAGTACCGCGTCAACCCGTGCCAGCGCCATGTTAACGGTAATTTCCTTTTGCGCCTGTGACTGCTCAACTAATGTTATTCCCAGATGCGGGGTAGTGGCCATAATATTTTTCTCCTCCAATTACGTTTTGATTTATTGTGAGTTTCAGGTTAATGTCATGGAAGTGGGAAACTTAAAGAAAGTTAAAGAATGCCAACAGCAGCCGAAATAGACCGCCAAATTGGAGCCCTCCCCCATAGTTATATTTTCTGGACACGCAAGGAGATCCGCGCACTTCCAGATATATTGGAGCATGACGAACCAATAAAAGCATTAACCTCAGGATTCATGAATAATGCCACATGGCTGGCAGTATGCACCGACAGGCGCATTATTTTCCTTAACCGTGCTATGTTTTTTGGCGAGCGCCAACTGACGATACCGCTAGAGCGCGTACAAGCCATAGACCATGAATCCACCATATTCTTTGGCTCTATAACCGTGTGGGATGGCGCCAGCGCCTTTATGATGAATATGGTGCTTAAAAGCTCGATCCCCCCTTTCGTAAAAGCTACGCAGGAGCAAATGCAGATAGTACGCAAGCAAGCAAAATCCGCTACTCATCCAATTGCCACCGATATTGCCAGCCAACTGGCAAAACTCGCTGAGCTTAAGGAAAAAGGGCATTTGACCGAGGAAGAATTCCAGGCACAAAAGAAGAAATTGCTGGGTTAATACTATTTGTAATTCCAAACTAATGTGAAGAATCTTCGTAAATCAATAACTAACCACCTTAATATTGATTGTCACAGAAACTTCATACTACTGGCCTGTTTTTATGCTAGGATTTCTAGCAATTAATTTTAATTCAGGAACTTAATATATGTCAGAAGAATCAAAACCGTTAACACCGCTAACGCCAGAACTGGCAAATAAGCTTTACAAAGAGGCATGCGGCCCTGATGCATCTTTTCTGGCACACATAGCTTGTGCAAAGCATGATATTGAAGAACGCCTATTCGATAAAAGCAACCAAACCCTTCATAAAGTCACTGAAAAAGCTATGAACTTTAAAAATGACGTGGATAATTATATAAAACCTCCTGCGGCTACCCCGCAAGGAAAAACACCAACCCCTGATTCACAACACAGATAATTAATTATATTCAATATGGCTAAAGAATTAGAAGATTTAACTAAAGAACAACTGATTGAATTAATCAAAAATCAGCAAAAAGAAGCTGATGAATTAAATGCTGCTAAATTAAAAGCTTGTTTTTTAGGCGCTATCCCCGGTGCACTTACAACAATTGCTCACCCATTGATAGGAGTTCCCCTAGCAATAGGAGGCTGTACAACTGGTAGCGGCCTTGTTGACGCGTATGACATGGCAACAAATAGCAGAGGCTCCAGAGCCGTAAAAAAAGCTTTTGAAGATACAGGAAAAGAAATAGGCCTTACCAACCCACAGCACGGATTGCCAGAGCAACCACAGCAGCCAGCCATTAAAAAACAAAGCCGCTGATATCTGTTCTTTCACAACTTATCTTGTCAAATACCAATTATCTCTATAATATCCGATCCCTTAGATGGGCTGACCAATTATAACGAGATAAATTCATGACCAAGACCTACGGTAAATCCACCCTTCCTTCACGCCATGTGACCGAAGGTCCTCAGCGCGCGCCGCACCGTTCCTATCTTTACGCTATGGGCATAACCGAAGCCTCTATCCATGCCCCGCTAGTTGGCGTTGCGACAACGTGGAACGAAGCCGCACCCTGCAACATCACGCTTGCTCGTCAGGCACAGGTGGTAAAAAAAGGCGTAGCGGCGGCAGGCGGAACCCCTCGCGAGTTCACGACAATCACCGTGACTGATGGCATTGCAATGGGGCATCAGGGCATGAAATCATCCCTCGTTTCGCGTGAAGTGATAGCCGATTCAGTCGAGCTTACCATGCGCGGCCATTCCTATGACGCACTGGTCGGCCTCGCTGGTTGCGACAAATCCCTTCCCGGTTTGATGATGGCTATGGTTCGTCTCAATGTTCCCAGCGTGTTTATTTATGGTGGTTCCATTCTTCCGGGAAAATTCAAAGGCAAACAAGTAACTGTAGTTGATGTATTTGAAGGCGTGGGAAGCCACAGCGCGGGTAATATGAGCGAAGAAGATTTACATGAACTCGAGCAGGTAGCTTGCCCGTCGGCTGGCTCTTGCGGCGGGCAGTTCACCGCCAACACCATGGCCTGCGTGAGTGAGGCAATAGGTCTTGCCCTCCCCGGCTCAGCTGGCGCTCCGGCACCCTATGAATCACGCGACCAGTTCGGGTTTGAATCAGGACGTGCAGTAATGGAACTGCTCAAAAACAAAATACGCCCGCGCGATATAGTCACCCGTAAGGCACTGGAAAATGCCGCTGCCGTGGTAGCGGCAACCGGTGGTTCAACCAATGCGGCATTGCATCTTCCAGCTATCGCCAATGAATGTGGTATTGATTTTGACATTCACGCTGTCGGTGAAATTTTCAAGCGCACCCCATACCTAGCCGACCTGATGCCCGGTGGTAAATATTCCGCGAAGGATATGTATGAAGTCGGCGGCGTTCAGGTCATTCTGAAAACCTTGCTGGACGGCGGCTATATCCACGGAGATTGCCTTACAGTAACCGGGAAAACCATGGCAGAGAATTTAAAGAACGTAAAATTTCCCGATGGTCAGGATGTAGTGTTCCCATACAACAAACCATTGCGCCCCGAAGGTGGCGTTGTAGTTCTCAAAGGCAACCTGGCTCCTGAAGGCGCAATTGTAAAAGTTGCAGGCATGAAGAACCTTGTATTCAAAGGAACTGCTCTGTGTTTCGATTGTGAAGAAGATGCTTTCGCAGCCGTTGAGAAAAAACAATACAATGAAGGTGACGTAATAGTAATACGCTACGAAGGGCCGCGCGGCGGTCCCGGCATGCGCGAAATGCTTTCCACCACAGCAGCACTATATGGTCAGGGCGCAGGCGATAAAGTCGCACTGATAACCGATGGGCGTTTTTCTGGCGGCACGCGTGGTTTCTGCATTGGGCATGTTGGCCCAGAAGCAGCAATAGGCGGTCCTATAGGCCTGCTTAAAAATGGCGATGTAATAACCATAGACGCTACCAAATCAACAATTCATGTCGACCTATCCGATGCAGAGCTGGAAAAACGCCGCACAGAATGGAAACCACGCAAGAATGATTATGGCTCTGGTGCACTATGGAAATACGCTCAGATCGTAGGGCCAGCAGAAAAAGGCGCCCTAACCCACCCCGGAGCTGGTTCTGAAATACACACCTATGCGGATATTTAAGCTGCTTTTTAGTCCTCTGCTGCTATGTATTTTAGCAGGAATCGTATACGGTGTTTGCCTGCTTTCTGACAGGTTCTGGCTGGCTGACTTGGTAGTCCATTTTCGACTGCATATTGCATTAGCCTTTCTGTTTTTTTCTGTTTTTTTCCTATTTCGCAAACTATGGCTTTACTCGCTTTGTATGCTGATGTTCGCAGCAAGTTTTTTAATTGCAGTTTATTCAGCCTATGCCCCCGCCGGGCAGCCAGAAGGTACAGCTAAAGCAAGCATCAAAATCCTACAATTTAATATACTTTATAAAAATGACGAATTTGCAAAATCCATACCGTGGATAATATCACAAAATGCCGATATAGTGGTCCTGCAGGAAGTAAATGAAGATCGAGCAAAGGAAATGGATGCGCTGAAAGAACATTACAAATGGTCACAGGTAAAACTCAACTCAAGGCGTCAAGCTTTCGGCATGGCGATATTCAGCAACCTTCCAGTTACAAAATTTGATTACGTGAACATAGGTCGCGGATGGAATAAATATACCAGCACAGAATTTATGATAGGTGATATTCCGCTTCATTTATATGAATTACACACCCCGCCTCCTATGTCGCGGTTTTTCTTTTCCCAGCGCAACCTCGCATTAAGCACTATGGCGGATTTGCTTGCCAGTGATAAAACTCCGCACCGGCTTCTTATTGGCGACCTTAACACAACTATTTACTCGCCTTTTTTAGTTAATATACTTAAAAAAGCGGATATGCACCACGCCCAGCAAAACTTTAATATGGAAGGCACATGGCCAAGTATGCTACCCATGCCACTTCGCATAGGTATAGATCATATAATAGCGTCAAAGCAGGTAAAAATTGAAAGCAGGGAAATTCAGTACTACCATGGCTCCGACCATTTGCCGGTGATAACAAAATTAACATTGTATGAGGATAAATAATGGCAAGCAAAATGAGTCGTGATACTGCGCTGTTTTTCCACTATATATTAGATCAGCTTTTTCCACCCATCGTGCGCGATTGCCGATTTATAATGGCAATACCAATGTGGATGTTATTCCGTCACCGCTACAAATATTACCTTGATTTCAAGGAAAAGGCATTTTCACTTACCGAAGAAGGGTTTCGTGATTATTACAGGACGGTAAATGATACCGCTATCAGCCGTGAAACTGATTTGAATAAAGCCTGCATTACCAGGATAATAGAATCAGTAACCCCAGGGAAAATATTGGATGTTGGCTGCGGGCGTGGTTTTTTAATAAACCTGCTTTTGCAAAAACATACCGATGTGTCCGGCGTCGATATTTATATAACCGATTCCCTGAAGCAGCGTTATCCGCACGTAAAATTCTATGAGGAAAATGTAGAATCGCTACCATTTCCCGATAAGCATTTTGACACTGTTATATGTACCCATACATTGGAGCATGTCCGTAACCTTGCGGATGCTACTGCAGAGCTGCGCCGCGTTGCCAAAAAACTGATTATAATAGTCCCCAAGCAACGCCCTTATAAATATACATTTGACCTGCATTTGAATTTCTTTCCCTATCTTTATTCGCTTCTTTCGGTAATGGGCAAAATAAAAGGGGAAGTTATCTGCGAAGATATAGACGATGATATTTTCTATATGGAAACCACTGCATGATTAAACGTAATGCACCTGTAATCTTGCTCCTGTTACTAGTTCTGACCTCCGGCTGCATTACATTTTGCTACATTCTATCAATGCGCTATGAGTTAAAAACCAGTGCAGTTGACGGACTTTCCTTTGCACAATTGCTTTTTAACGTAATATCCGGTAACGGCCTTACCACAAGCATTCCTCCGCCTTACATTGAGCAGAACTGGCTGGGTATTCATTTTTCACCGATATTATATTTACTTGTGCCGGTCTATTATTTATTTCCCCATATAGAAACATTATTGTTCATACAAAGTTTTTGCATTGCTGCTTCTGCAATACCAATATTTTTTATTGCAAAGACTTTGCTAAAATCACCATGGTACGCCCTGGCAGTTTCTATATTTTACCTGATAAATCCTTTTGTAATAAATGCCCAGATATGGGATTTTCATGAAATCGCGTTTGCACCGCTTGTAATAGCCATGATCCTTTGGTCAATTATCCATAAAGAAAAAATATACTTTATTATCTTCTGCTCAATCATGCTTGCTATTAAAGAGCATTACGGTCTGGCTGTGTTTGGTGCAGGTATCCTCTGGGCACATCATTGGCGCGAGCCAAAATTCGGGCTTTCTGTCGCCTTCTCAGGGCTTATATTCCTTGCAATGGTTATAGGAATTATAATGCCGCATTTCAGTCCCCTTGGTTCTGCGCTTATGCTTAGCAACGAAAAAACTGTAGGTTTTTTCAGCTGGCTTAATCATCCTTTTGCCGATAGTGATTTATTGGTAAAACAAGTAGTGAATGGCATTTTTTATGGCATTGTACTTATCTTGCCGCTTTGGTTCCAACCGCTATTATCCTTTTCGTGGCTCTTGCCATCTATAGCTGATATGGCAACGAATACATTATCTATAAATGACCTGATGCGCTCTCCGCAATCATATCATACTGCTGCGATTATCCCGGTTTTGCTTATAGCTTATGTCAAAACACTAGCAGACCGCTATAGCACAGCGAGCAAATTGAAAATACCCGATATGCTAATTGCAACAGCAGCTTTAGTGGGATTTTTTTCATATAATTTTGCTGCGCTGCCTAATTTACCTAACAATGCGTTTGAATTATCTAAATTCAAATTCTCACTTCCACCTTCTGATAAATCCGCGCACGATGAGATAATAAAAATAATAGGTCCCGATTCATCTGTATCAGGACCAATGAATATACTGCCTCAGATTCCAGTACGCAGGAATATGTACCTGTTCCCTGATAGGTATGAGGATGCTGATTATATAGTAATAAATACCAGGATTATATTTGAAAAACGTACTGCCTATTTTACTGAAAAGCATTTCCAGGTTTTACAAAATATACTAGCCGATAAAAACTGGGGGTTGGTTTTTTATAGTGATAATTGGCTTTTGTTTAAACATAACGGACAAAATAACTCGCAATTATCCATCAAAGCAGCAAAGGATTTGCAGGAATTACAGTTTAAAACTAAGGAGCACAACCAAAAATTATTAAGAAAATGATGGTGTTTTCTAAGGCTGCCAAAAATATCATATTGAATTATATCATTATTAATACCTAAATATATATGTAATAAAAGATTAATATGGTTAATTCCGCTTATGTGGTAGATTTACACACAGCAAGGAGAATATATGGCAGATAAAAAAGATAGTTCATCTTCATCAGTTATTGACGCAGCATCTAATATAGTAGCTTCTGCGGCTTTACTGGCAACTACAACTATTGGAGGCGTGGTTATCGCTAGTAACACTGTGCAATTGCAGAATGATAAAGATACTAAGTCTAAAAATACTTTACAGTTAAAAAGCCCGACAAGGCCATCGCAGGACCAAATAGACGAATTAGTAAAAAGAAAAAAAGAAACCGAAAAGGCTGGAGCCGAAGCTGGTGCTGCTGCAGGTGTCGTCGGTATAGTTGGCTATAAAGTTTATAAAGCACATAGCCATAGCTCCAGAAGGCGCAAGGAACTGCTGGAATCTAAAACCAAACAGGTTATCGGCTAAATTATCCCACTTTTTCTTCAGCAGTAGCAATACCAAGCAATTTAAGCTTGCGGTGAAGGGCCGAACGCTCCATACCGACGAAAGAAGAAGTGCGCGAAATATTTCCACCAAAACGTTCTATCTGCGCTGCGAGATATTGCTTCTCGAATAGCTCGCGGGCCTCGCGCAGAACCATCGACATAATATCGGCATTGGTTTCCGGGCGGGCAAGAACAGGATTTGATGTTAGTATTTCAGGCGGCAGTTCATCTGCGGTTATATTGTCGGTTTTACCTGTGGTCATGATAAGCAGCCACTCCATCATATTGCGAAGCTGACGAACATTTCCAGGCCAGCTATATGCTTGCAGCATAACAATAGCTTCTTGCGACAGCGCACGCACAGGAAGCCCGGCAATTTCTGAAGCACGCTTCAAGAAATAACTGCAAAGTTCTGGTATATCCTCGCGCCGCTCCTTAAGTGATGGTATACGCACCGGAACAACATTAAGCCTGTAATAAAGATCCTCACGGAAACGCCCGGCGGCAATTTCATTTTCCAGATTATGGTTACTGGCTGCAATAACCCGCACATCAACTTCAACCTTCTGCTTCCCACGCTGGCGCGTAAAGCTCTGCTCCTGAAGGGCGCGCAGCATTTTACCTTGAATTTCCAATGGCAGGTCTAGTACTTCATCAATAAATAATGTCCCATTATGGGCGCGCTCCAGAAGACCTAACTTTTCTGCACCTCCGGTAGGGTTTGCATCTTCAATTCCAAAAAGCTCTGCTTCCACACGGTCCGGCGTCATACCCGAAACATTCATGACCACAAAATTAGCCGATGACCTCAATGATTTGGCATGGATCATACGCGCATACATTTCCTTGCCGGTTCCCGGGGCTCCGGTTATCAGCACCCGGCTGGCAGTTGGCGCAATTTTTTCCAGTGCATTTCGTAATTGCTGCACGGTCTGCGAAGTGCCGTTTAGCTGCATTTCAAATTTACCGCGTGATTTAAGCTCAGTATTCTCATTTCTGAGTTTAGCGTTTTCCAAGGCGCGGGCTACAACAAGCAGCAGCCTATCCTCTTTAAATGGCTTTTCGATAAAATCATATGCGCCCATTTTAATTGAAGAAACAGCAGTTTCGATATTTCCATGCCCGCTTATCATTATAACCGGTATATGGGGGTATTTTTTCTTAACCATTTCCAGTATGCCAAGCCCGTCTAGCTCACTGCCTTGCAACCATATGTCAAGTATTATGGCCGATGGCACACGCTCTGCGAGTGCTTTAAACGCGAAATCACTATTATGTGCTACACGTGTTGCATATTTAGCGTCTTTAAGAATATCGGATATTAATTCACGGATGTCTGCTTCATCATCAATAATAAGGATATCAGCGGTCATAGTTCTCCTTCGTAGTGGCTTAAGGCTTATGGTTTAAGAAAGTTACTTTTTCTAAAGCCATAAGCCCAAAGCCTCAGGCCTAATTTGCGTCTTTTATATCACAGTGTTGCAAAAAAGAAAGCGTTACTTTAGCGCCACCCGATGGAATATTTTCTATTTTTATCAACCCGTTATGATCATCTACTATTTTTTTGACGATTGAAAGCCCAAGCCCGGTCCCCTTGCTTCTGGTTGTAACATAAGGTTCCAGCATTTTGTTAATATCAGGGCTTTGGAAACCTGATCCATTATCCTGCACTATTACGGATATACGTTCACCATCATGGCTAACATTTGCAATAATCATATTATTTTCTGAATTTTTACCTGATTCTTCTATAGATTCTGCCGCATTCTTCAGGAGATTGGTCATCACCTGAGTCATTTGCCGCTCATCACAGTTAAAAATAACCGGTTTTTCAGGTATGGAAAGCTGGAAATCAATAAATGGATAGGCAACCTGAGCTGAAAACACCGCTTTTTTAACTATCTGTGCAATATCTTCAGGAACAAAGCGCACAGCAGGCATTTTCGCAAAGGATACAAATTCATCCACCATTTTTCCAATATCACCTACGTGTTTTATTATAGTGTCGGTATATTTTGCAAAATTATCTTCATCCTCAGTAATATATTTTGAATATTTGCGCTTGATACGTTCTGCCGAAAGCTGGATCGGTGTCAGCGGGTTCTTAATTTCATGCGCTACGCGGCGGGCAACATCAGCCCAGGCAGCGCTGCGTTGTGCTGCCATCAGCAATGTAATATCATCAAAGGTAACAATGAATCCTTCAGTCATATTACCTGTGCTCTCCACCGTCACCCTTACATGCAGGGTTATGGCTTTATCGTCATTACCAAGTGTCATTGTGCCTTCAGCAATATCGCCAGGCATACTCTCAGATTTTGCTAACAATCCTTCCAGGTCTGGCAGGAATTTGGATATATTCTGCCCATCCGCCAGTTGCTTATTTATGCGCTCAAGTATAGCTGCCGATGAACGGTTAAATAATGTAATCTTCTTTTCACTATTTAGTGCTATAACTCCTGCCGAAACCCCAGACAACACAGTTTCTGTAAAGCGGCGTCGTTCGTCCAGCCTGCGGTTTGCATCAATAAGCTCGCCGCGCTGCGCTTCCAATTGTTCGGTCATGCGGTTAAAACTACGGCTTAGAGTCCCGAATTCATCCTTGCTGGTAGCATCCTTTATGCGGGCACTGAAATCCCCGCCCCGCACACGCTCGGAAGCCTCAACAAGGAAGCGTATAGGCCGCGTCAGGCGCGATGCAAATACCATTCCATACCACACAGAGCATATAAGCAACAGCAATGCTAGAGCCACAAAAACTATTGAAAATGTAACCTGGAGCCGGTCAAGCTGGCCTTTTAGATGCTCATATTCACTTACCGCCCCTTGCGCGTTTTCCATATGGTCGATGACTTTGCTGTCAATAAGGCGCCCAACCAGCAGGTACCCGTCTGATAGAGAAGGTATTCTAATCAATGCACGTACTTTATCGTCATCTGTGGTCATGATTACAACTTCACCCTTGGCTGCTCTCTCCAGCATATCTTGGGGAATAGTTTCAAAAGCCAGTGCAAAACTGAAGCGTCCCTGCGCTA
The DNA here is from genome assembly GCA_963205195.1 of Pseudomonadota bacterium. Taxonomy (GTDB): domain Bacteria; phylum Pseudomonadota; class Alphaproteobacteria; order Rickettsiales; family SXRF01; genus SXRF01. The sequence goes on from CAUJHR010000016.1 coordinate 96,691, forward strand.
TTATCCTGTTGCGCTGTATGACAACAGCCTCAGTAAGTACACGTAATGCCGATTGGGTAGCAACGGCCTGTTCAAAATCTGCGGGGCTGGAAATAACCAGATCAGCGACCTGGTTCAAATCACCTGCCATGGCGATAGCATCAGCACGGATATTTTCCTTATGCTCGGCAAGATAGGCTTCAGCTACCGCCCTTGATTCCTCAACCGTGCGCTGCACACGCTCGTTAAACCATGTCTGTATACCAATATTAAAAAATAATGCCGAGAAAATGGAAACTATGATAGCAGGGGAAATAGTCACCAGGCTGAACATGATGATTATACGCTTTTGCAGCTTGGCACGTGATGAACCAGCCCTAAGCGCCCGCCACAGGGAAAATATCCGCACTGAGATAATGGCTATAACAATCCCTAGCAATCCTACATTCACGGAAAGCAGGGTCATCATCCGTTTTGGCTTCATGCCAAAATTGGTAGGGCTATTGTCAATTATGCTATAGGTTATTCCCAGCGATACTAGAACTGAGATCACAATTATAAAAAGCAAATTCCTGCGTAAAAATTTAGCCCCGCGCCACAGTAACGGATAATCTAAAAGAATTGGCTTAGACATAAGTTTACAATTATTTGCCGTTAACGCATCAGCTCAAAGGTCTTTCGCCATAATCATTAGCACCTTCATCACTTTTCTGCACATACCAGAATAAAAGCAGCAAGATACCGATACCTGTAAATACTATAAGAATCCACCAGCCGCTGCGGTTCACATCATGCAGGCGTCGAGCAGCTACAGCAAGTGCCGGAAGCAATGTCCCATAGGTGAATAAATTACCTAATATATTGCTAGGCGCACTATCTGGCGCCCCATCCCACATAGCAACCGATAATATAGCGAGAGCAACACTTACTATAAGGGTGAACAACGTCCAATACCAATATTCAGACCTGCTGGCGCGCCCCTTGAAATCGGCGTATTTCTTAAAGCAGGTATGTACAGCTTCCTTGAATTGCATAGCTCCCCCAGATTTATGATTATTATAAAAAATAGCCCCTTGATTAGGATAATGCCTAATATAAACAGAAAATCAATCACTTGCTAAGCTAATCCGCAATTCAGTCATTTTTTTTCTTAGAGTGTTGCGGTTAATCCCCAGTACATACGCGGCTTTTAGCTGGTTTCCCTCTGTTGCCTGCAAGGTCATTTCAATAAGAGGCTTCTCAACAAGCGGCAATATTCTGTAATAAAGCCCGGAAGGAGGAAGGGAGCCAGCCGTATGAGCCGCAAAATAATTACGCAGGTGCTCTTCCACATTTTCCTGTAAAGTCTGCGTCTTCCCCAATAATTTATTTTCTAATTTCAGGGATTTTTCCATAGAAGCCTACGCAGCTTTTTTGTGTTTTTTATCCTCAGCCATTGCCGCTTTTATAAATGATGCAAATAGAGGGTGTGGTGCAAATGGCCGCGATTTAAGTTCAGGGTGGAACTGCACACCAACAAACCAAGGGTGCTTTTTAAGCTCAACGATCTCAGGCAGATGCCCTTCCGGTGATACCCCGGAAAATACCATACCCGATTTTTCAAATTCTTCTCGGTATTGCATATTTACTTCATAACGGTGGCGGTGGCGCTCGCTTATATGGGTACTGCCATAAATTTTTTCTGCAAGGCTTCCAGGCGTAATATCACAATCATAAGCTCCAAGACGCATAGTGCCGCCCAGATCTCCGCCGCGGGCGCGGGTTTCAATAACCCCTCCACGCTGCCATTCAGTCATAAGGCCAACCAGCGGTCCTTTATTATTTTCTGCATTGTATGGCGCGAATTCAGTAGATGCCGCATCCTTTATGCCAAGAACATCACGTGCGTACTCAATAACCGCAAGCTGCATGCCAAAACATATTCCCAGATACGGCTTGTTGTGGGTTCTCGCGTAATTTATCGCCGCGATCTTACCATTTACCCCACGCTCGCCAAATCCGCCGGGAACAAGCACAGCATCGACATCAGAAAGCGCTTTATTAACATCCTCTTTTTCAAATCCGGCAGCATCAACCCAGCGTATATTAACCTTGGCACGGTTAGCTATACCTGCATGGTCCAAAGCTTCACAAAGAGATTTATATGCGTCACCAATTCCGGTATACTTACCTACTATCGCAACAGTAACCTCTGTTTTCGGGTTCTGCACACGTTCCAGTATCTCATCCCATTTTTTAAGGTCAGGCTTGGCTTTTTCCTCAATACCAAAAAGCTTTAGCACCTGTTTATCAAAGCCTTGCTCACTGTAGCGGCGCGGCACTTCATAAATAGAATTTACGTCCAGCCCAGCAATCACCGATTCCTCGCGGATATTGCAAAATAAAGCAATTTTGCGGCGTTCAGCCAGTGGGATTTCACGTTCGGCGCGGCATAATAAAATATCTGGCTGGATACCTATCATACGCAATTCTTTAACACTATGTTGTGTAGGTTTGGTTTTAAGCTCTTTCGCCGCTGCGATATAAGGAACCAGCGTCAAATGTATATACATTACGCGCTCACGCCCCAATTCCCAACCAAGCTGGCGTATTGCCTCGAAGAATGGAAGCCCCTCAATATCACCAACTGTGCCGCCTATTTCGCATAATATAAAATCTTCATCATCAGTATCACGCAAAACGAATTCTTTGATAAGGTCAGTAACGTGCGGAATGACCTGCACTGTGCCGCCCAGATAATCCCCGCGCCGCTCCTTGGTAAGTAAAGTTGAGTATATCTGACCGGTAGAAACAGAATCGCTCCTGCGCGCGCTTACATCAGTAAAGCGTTCATAATGCCCAAGGTCAAGGTCGGTCTCAGCGCCGTCATCTGTTACGAACACTTCGCCATGCTGGGTTGGGTTCATAGTGCCAGGATCAACGTTGAGATACGGATCAAGCTTACGCAACCGCACTTTATAGCCCCGCGCCTGTAAAAGTGCGCCAAGGCTTGCGGAAGCAAGGCCTTTACCTAAAGAAGATACCACACCACCAGTTATGAATATAAAACGTGTAGGCATAATTTACTCAGGTTTTGGCGCAACTGGTGCCGATGTTGTAGTTGGTGTTGCTGCAGATGGCTGCTTGCTGGTCCCTTCAGATGGTACTGCCTGAGAGTTTTCCACTGGAGCTGCGCTTTCAAGCGGTGCATCTATAATTGATTTAGAACCCATATGGCTTGCTATTGTTGCAAGTGTAAGGCTTGTAATCATAAATCCTGTAGCAAGCAGGGCTGTGGTGCGTGTCATGAAATTTGCAGCGCTGCGCCCGGTCATGAACTGGTTGCCGCCGCCACCGCTAAGTCCGCTCATACCGTCGCTATCGGTTTTTTGCAAAAGTATCATCATAATAAGGAACAACACCAATATAGTGTGCGCTACCAGTAAAACAGTATAAAAACCCATATTTTCCCTCTACTACCTTAACTTACGGCAGATAAAATTATTTTACAAAAATCCTGGCCATTCAAGCTGGCGCCGCCTACTAAAACCCCCGAAACATTGGAAAGGGCCAATATCTCACCTGCATTATCAGCTTTCACCGAACCACCATATAATACATAAACCTTAGAAGTTTCAATAGCTATGCTCTTAGAAACCCTTGCAATAATAGCATCATGAACCTGCTTTATTTCATCCATCGTTGGCAGGTTTCCAGAACCAATAGCCCAAACAGGTTCATATGCAAGAATAAAATTACCTATCCCTGCTTCTTTTGGCAATGATTCATCAATTTGCTGGTTAATAACCTTTATCGTATCACCCCTATCTCGCTGCTCCTTTGTTTCTCCTATACATATAATAGGTATTAAACCGGATTTAATGGCACTTGATGCCTTTGCACTCACAATTTCATTACTCTCTGAGTTATAAGTACGGCGCTCAGAATGGCCAACTATTACATATCCGCAACCAATATCTTTAAGTAATTCGGCGCTGGTTTCACCAGTAAATGCACCCTCTGGCTTTGCATGGCAATCCTGTGCGCCTAATTTAACTTCAGAGCTGTCCATAAGGTAATTAAGAAGGGGTATTAGCGGTGCTGGCGGGCACGCCACCGCTTCTACACCATATGGCACCTCCGGAATCAAAAGCATAAAATCCTGCGCCCATTTTTTCGTGCTTTCACTGCTGCCGTTCATTTTCCAGTTAGCTACTATAATTTTTTTCATATTCATGCTTCAATAATATTAATTATAATTTATATACTCGTTTAAGAAAATAATTTCCCAAGTAAGGCAAGGCAAAATTTACGAAGATGTAAATGGTCCTAAGCCTGACAATGGGAAAACTTAAATGAAACGAATATAACAACAAAAAACCTTTTACAATCTTCATGTGTAGTGTAGTAAAGCAGATAAGATTAAATTTATAAATAACAACGTATCAGAATGATTAAAAAATTCAGGGCGCATGCCCGCAATCTCGGCTCAAAAATCCTTATGGGATTACTCATCCTCACCTTTGGCATCTGGGGAATCGAGGATATGCTCCTTAAATCAAATAGCAATGTTACTGTTGCTGCGGTTGGGGATATGAAAATTTCCGGTGCTGAATACCAGCAGGCTCTATCCCGTGAAACCGATAAATTGCGTCAAATGCTTGGCAAAGAAGCAACTCCCGATATACTTAAGAGTTTTAATATAGGCCCGCAGGTTTTACAGCAGCTTGTTGATGAGCGCCTGCTAATGCTGGAAAGCCGTAAACTTGGGCTGCGCCCAAGCGATGAGGATGTAGCGAATAATATCCGTAAAAATCCGGGCTTCCTCGATGATAAAGGAAAATTCAGCAAAAAGAATTTTGAATATTTTCTACAAACTAATCACATATCAGAAAAAGCATTTATCGAAAAAATTCGCAGCGACATGGCGGTGAGCCTTCTTATAAACTCCGTCACTTCCCTGGCAAACGTCCCTAAGAACGCGCCAGCAACCCTTCTTTCTGCACGCGAAGAATTACGCAATATAGATTTATATACTATCCCTTCTTCCATGGCCAGTTCCCAGGCAATTCCCACGAGCGAGCAACTGAAAAACTATTATGATGCGAATATCGCGATCTTTACCGCCCCTGAATATCGCACCATAAGTTATGTATTAATAACTGCTGATGATGCAAAAAAACTTGCAAAAGATTCTAAATCCAACTTGGCTAACCAGGATATGGAAACTGCGTATCACGAAAGGATTGAGGAATTTAAGAAACCAGAACGCCGCAAGGTCGAGCAATTGCTCTTTGCAACCGAAGAAGGCGCCCGTAAAGCGCTGGAAGATATAAAATCCGGTAAAACATTCGAACAGGTCGCCAAGGAATCTTCAGTATTAAATCCCAAATCCATATCGCTTGGGCTGATTGAAAAATCCAGCCTCATTTCAGAGGCTGCCGATAAAGTTTTCTCCCAGGAAATCAGCATGGTCGGGGAGCCGGTTAAAAGTTCCTTCGGATGGCATATTTTCCGGGTTAAGGAAATCATACCGCCAATGACTCTCCCGCTGGAAGAAGTGCGTCCTATACTTGAAAAAGACTTGCAGCAGCAAAATGATGAAAGGGCAATAACCGAACTTTCAAATCATCTGGAAGACCTGGTCGCCGGAGGCAGCACCCTATCAGAAGCCGTAAATGAGCTGGGACTTAAAATGTTTACCATCCAGCCAATTGATAAAACTGGCAAACTCGCAAATGGCACTGTAGAAAAAAACTTGCCCCAGGATGACAAATTCCTTGATATCGCCTTTAAAACCGAAGAAAAAACCGAATCACCGCTTATAAACGGAAAAAGTGGTATAAACTATATGATAAGGGTGGAAAACGTAACAGCTGAGCATGTCATGCCGCTAGATCAGGTTAAGGCAAAAGCTACTACGTTATGGGCAGCGCAGGAAAAGAAACAGCAGCTTTCTAAGATCGCACAAGCTATATCAGCTGATTTTGCAAATCCTGCGAAGCGGCAGATTGCGGGTAAGAACCTGGAAGCACCAGTGAGCCTGACAGTTTCACAAAAAGCTGAAGATTATAAAAATATACCTCCAGCTATGATAAGGGAAATATTCTCACACCCGGTTGGCGATGCAACAGCTGCATACCCACAAGATAACGATAATTATGTACTCGCAGTCATAAAGCAGGCAATGCCTGTTTTCCATGATGCCAAGGATCCAAAATATACCGGCATCATTTCAAGCACTACGCGTGAATATAAAACAGCCGTGGAAAATGAAATAATCGAACAATATCTGCGCTCATTGGCGAAAAAATACCCACCTTCTGTAAATATGCAGGCATTGCAGTTAAAGAGCGATGAGTAATGCTTACTATAAAAAACCCAGTATTTTTTCCTGACGAAGAGAAATTTTCAGCAAACTTCAATAAAGGAAAATCACAACTTATCTGGACTACCTGCCCGGCTGATCTTGACACCCCGGTTTCTGCTATGCTGCGGTTGATGGAAGATGGAAAACCGTCATTTCTTCTGGAATCAGTGGAAAAAGGGGAAATACGCGGGCGTTATTCAGTGATTGGCCTGATGCCAGACCTTATATGGCGCTGCAAAGGCAATAAAGCTGAAATATGCTATAGCGATAATATAAAAGATGAAAACTTCAAGCCTTGTGCAGAACAAAGCCTGGAATCACTGCGTAAATTATACGAAGAGTCAAAGGTCGAAATACCTGAAGGTCTGCCGCCAATGTCATGCGGGCTTGTTGGCACAATGGGTTATGACATGGTCAAACTAATGGAAGAACTCCCAGATACCAAGCCAGACAGTATCGGCATTCCTGACAGTTGTTTTATTCGTCCAAAACTAATGGTGGTTTTTGATGCAGTGACCGATAAAATATTCATAATAACTAGTATTTATGCGGATAAAGAGCGCGACAATGCTAAAGCGGCATATACAGCAGCAACGAACCGGTTGAAGTATGTATTGGAGAGGCTGGCTGCCCCAGTCCCAGAAAATGAAAACAAAAATTATAAGCCGGTTTCAGTTTCCGATTTCACCTCCAACACCACCCGTACCCAATATGATTCTATGCTGGATAAAGCAAAAGATTATATTCGCGCAGGCGATATTTTCCAGGTAGTTATTTCACAACGTTTTTCGGCGAAATTCACCCTGCCGCCCTTCGCATTATACCGCGCCCTGCGCCAGTTGAACCCCTCACCGTTCCTCTTTTACCTGCATATAGGAACATATACTTTAGTAGGTTCCAGCCCGGAAATACTTGTGCGCCTGCGTGATGGAGAAGTCACTATCCGTCCAATAGCAGGCACACGTAAACGCGGCAAAGATAAGGCAGAAGATGAAGCATTGGCCGCAGACCTTCTTTCAGATCCAAAGGAAGTTTCCGAACATTTAATGCTGCTTGACCTGGGACGCAATGACGTGGGGCGGGTCGCAAAAATAGGGAGCGTAAAAACCACCCAGAAAATGAGCATAGAAAACTATTCGCATGTAATGCATATAGTTTCTAATGTAGTTGGTGAGATCGACCCTAAATATGATGCCCTCTCAGCACTGATAGCTGGTTTCCCAGCAGGAACCGTAAGTGGTGCGCCTAAGATCCGCGCTATGGAAATTATTGATGAATTGGAAACAGAGGCCCGTAGTTTTTATGCTGGTTGCATCGGTTATTTTTCTGGAAACGGCAATATGGACACCTGCATAACCTTGCGTACCGGCTTGATAAAAGACGGTGTTCTGCATGTGCAGGCAGGCGGCGGAATTGTTGCCGAAAGCGACAATGAAGAAGAATACCAGGAAGCATTGAATAAATCTCGCGCCTTGATGCGGGCTGCAGAAGAAGCTATAAAGTTTGTATGAAAATAATACTGCTAGATAATTATGACAGTTTTACCTACAACCTCATGCACTATCTGGGCGAGCTTGGGGCTGAGGTAGAAACCCTGCGTAACGACGCAGTAACAGTAGAAGAGCTGCTAGCAAGAAAGCCAAGTGCTATAGTTATTTCGCCAGGTCCTGGAACTCCCCAGCAATCCGGCATCTGTTTGGAATTAATAAAAACTTCTTCCGGCAAAGTGCCTATCTTTGGAGTATGCCTTGGAATGCAGGCAATCGGTGAAGCCTTTGGCGGGAAGGTCATCCGCGCCCCCAAGCCAATGCACGGCAAGATAAGCCCTATCCTTCACAAAAACCAGAGCGTGTTCGCAGGGCTTCCCAACCCGTTCAATGCCACGCGTTATCACTCGCTTATCGTGGAAAAAGAATCAATTCCCGATATGCTGGAGGTTACCGCTATCACCGAAGACGGTTTAGTGATGGGACTCCAGCATAAAATCCACAATACCCACGGCGTACAGTTCCACCCAGAATCAATTGCTTCAGAACATGGGCATGCCTTAATAAAAAATTTCCTTAATGGCATATGACAGAACACGCAATGCACCATGTCCTGGCTCTGTTGGCAGACGGTAAAAACCTGCCGCTTGATGTGGCAACCCGTGCTTTCCAGATAATCATGAATGGCGGCGCAACCCCAGCTCAAATAGCCGCATTCTTAATGGGTCTGCGTATAAAAGGCGAAACAGTTGACGAAATCACTGCCGGGGCAACCGCTATGCGGGTTAAAGCTCGTCCTTTCCACTCTATCGCTGGGGCAATAGACACTTGCGGGACCGGCGGGGATTCACGTGGCACTTATAATATTTCCACCGCAACAGCTTTAGTGCTTGCCGCATGCGGGCTTCCCGTGGTCAAGCATGGCAACCGCTCTGTTTCTTCACGTTCCGGCTCGGCTGACGTTCTGGAAATTCTTGGTGTAAAGCCCGATGCAGAACCGGAAATAGCCGAACGCTGCCTGAAAGAATGTGGTATCGCATTCCTTTTTGCACCTAAATTCCATCCGGCGCTTCGACATGTGCAACCGATACGGCAGGAACTCGCCCTACGGACCATTTTTAATATACTAGGGCCGCTTACCAATCCTGCAGCGCCAGATTTCCAGCTTCTTGGCGTATATAACAAAACGCTTCTTAAACCCCTTGCTGAAACACTTAGGGCTCTCGGTACAAAATCTGCGTGGTTAGTGCACGGCAGCGACGGGCTGGATGAATTAACACTAACAGGAAGCTCAAGTGTTGTAGCTCTTAAAGATGGTGAAATAACTGAATTTGAAATAACACCAGAAGATGCCGGTCTGGAGCAAGTTTCATTGGAAGTTTTAAAAGGCGGAAGCCCGGAAATGAACGCAAGCGCGCTTAATGAGGCTATATCAGGCGTTGAAAGCCCTTATCGCAACGCAATCGTGTTTAATTCGGCGGCTGGCCTGTTGATTGCAAAAAAGGCAGAGAACTTAAAAGAAGGCGCAGAGATCGCAAAAAAAACCATTGATTCCGGGGCGGTTTTTGGAGTGCTTAAAAAGCTGGTTGATGTGAGCAATTCAAAGCTATGAGCGACATACTGGCAAAGATCTGCGCCGATAAATTGGGGCATATAAGAAATTCCAAGGCAGCCATACCAGAAGCAATATTGCGCGAAAAAATAACGCAGCAATCGCCCCCAAGGGGTTTTAAAAAATCCCTTGCTGCAAAAATTTACGAGGGCAAACCAGCTCTTATCGCCGAAATAAAAAAAGCCTCTCCCAGCCGCGGTATTATACGCGCTGATTTTCATCCGCAAACATTGGCCAGGCAATATGAATCTGCTGGTGCAGCTTGCCTTTCAGTACTTACTGACGAGCCATATTTCCAAGGGCACGATGAATATCTTGATCAAGCGCGCTCAGCAGTAAAACTTCCGGTTTTACGCAAGGATTTTATGTTGGATAGCTACCAGATAACGGAGTCACGCGCACTAGGTGCTGATTGCATTTTGCTTATAATGGCAGCCCTTACAGATGCACAGGCAGGTGAGCTGGAACTCGCAGCGGCTGAATTAGGCATGGATGTGCTTGTTGAAGTGCATGATGAAGACGAGCTTAACCGTGCACTTTCCATTAACCCGGATAACGCTAATAAAATAATCGGCATTAATAACCGTAATTTAAAAACACTTGTGGTTGATATAAAAACCTCAGAATCTCTCGCTGCACTTATACCAAAGGCGTATATCGGAATATGTGAAAGCGGAATAAAAACCGCTGCCGACATAAAAAAGATGCAGGTCTGCGGCCTGCATGCGTTTTTAGTTGGCGAATCACTTATGCGCGAAGCAGATGTAGAAGTTGCAACCAGGGCATTACTCAGCTTATGACCCGCCGAGCATGGGAAGATTTTTTAGGAGTGCGCTCGCAAAAAAGCGAAGCGGTAGATGTAAACCCCAGCGACCTTGTGGATATGGCATCGCTAAACCACCCTTCTTTGATAATCTGCCTTGCTTATGCACAGGAAGAATTGATTTATGATGAGCATAATAAAATAATAAAAGCCGATATAGAAACTTACGCGGCCACTTCCCGCAATGGGCGCGTAAATAAATTTGGCCTCTCTTATAGGCCGGATGCAAGATTCTGGCTACATAAAATCCTTGCCAATATCGTTGTCGGCGCAGCAGAGCATTTGAACAAATCCTTTGGCTGGCGCACAGTTTTATATGATGGGCTACGCACGGTGGAAGGCGCATTCGCGCTATATAATTTCGCAACTGATGACGACCTCGCCGCCAACCTGCTTGCCATGCCTGGTAAAAGTGCCCACAACAAGGGGCTGGCAGTAGATAGCATGATGGTAGACGAAAACGGCTGCGAGATTGAAATGGGCGGGCATTTCGACCATCTCGACATGTCCACCAACAGTCGTGCTTACATGGGCGATAAAATATCTGAAACTGCTAAGAAAAACCGTATCATCCGCGAGGCAGCATTCCTACGGTCAGCATTTTCACAAGGACTATTGATAGCTCCTTTGCGTAATGAATTCTGGGATGACCGCCTGCCAGAAAACCACGAAGATCTCTGGCGGGTCTTAGATAGCGCAGCACGCTGTATAGGGCTTGAGTATCAGCTTCATAACAAGGAGAAATGGAATTATGCAGATTTCCTTGCCAATTGGGAAAAAATATTCACCGGTCATGAAAAAAAGTTGGAAGATGCAATTGGCCATGCCATGCCGCCGCTAATTGAAAAACCGGAATTCTATCACGGAAATTACCACCCTATCTACGATTCGTCATTAATCGAAAGCGGGAAAAACCAGACCTAAACCCATAGTTTCCTACGCACTTCCTGCGCCAGCTTTTCCATTTCGTCACCAGTTATCAGAAGTCGCGATTTTATCATTTCGCCAAAATTATAAGGCTTAGTATTCTGGTGGCCTTCAAGATCCATTATAGTGACTGGTTTACCAGTTGAGAATGCCTCACTCATCATATTCACCGAGTCATTGGTCACTATTATCTTATCGGCGCAGGCAAGCATACCCATATAGGGATTCTGCCCCTTCCCGTCATAAACAAAGACACGCTTATTTCCTGAAAATGCTTGCTTGAGAGTTTCTATATTAGATGCCCCAGTACGCCGCGATGGGGTAATAAGAAGCGAGCCTTGCGTTTTTCCAATTACCTCTTCAAGCTGCTTAATGACATCAGTCATCCGAGCAGTTGTAAGCTTGTATTTATTGGTCGAACCGCCAAGCAGCACAGCGATATGCGGCTTGGGATAATCCTCAAAAACCGGCGCAAATTTCTCATGTGCCGCCTCAAGTTTTTCCTGGCTTATATTATGCAGTGCGAAAAGCGTTTTTATGACATTTTTCCCCTCAACCTTGTCATGCTGCATGGCCACCACCACATCGAAATTTTCTGGCGGCATTTGCGGGTCCTGTATGTGGATCGCCCGTATCTTCGGCTCGCGCCTTTTAAGCGCAGCGCAAACCAATGCTGCCTTGCGGCCACAACTAATTACAATATCAGGATATGGCTCGGCAAGCGGCTTCATATCCTTTACCATATGCTTAAATATAAGGTTTTTCATAGCTCCTCCCAATATTATATTAGGAAGGAATACCCATGGTTTTTTAAGTGCAATTACTTTCATCTCAGCTTGCAAACCCATAGCCAAAGCCAGGGAACGCACCTGCGAAACCATACCTGCACTACCGTCAGTTATGCCCCAGCATGAGGTCATATGATACCTTTAGACTTAAAAGAGAAATATTCTTTTTTGCCGATGATAACATGGTCATGGACTTCAATACCAAGCGGCTTGGCAGCGCTTATTATAAATTTGGTGACATTTACATCATCCTTGCTTGGGTTCACATCACCGCTGGGGTGGTTATGAACCAGTATGATACTGGATGCACCCAATTCAAGAGCGCGTTTAACTACTTCACGCGGATATATGGGGGTATGGTTAATAGTGCCTTTTTGCTGTTGCTCATCAGCTATCAATTCCAGCTTATTATTTAAAAATAAAATATGGAAAACCTCATTCTGCTTGTGGCCAATATTAAGCCGCAAATAATCAAGCAGTTGCGTCCAGCTTTTAATGACCGGGTTGGCAATTATTTGTTCTTTAAGTAAACGTTCAGCAGCGTGACGCGTAACTTTTACAGCAACAAGCGCTGCTTCATTCATACCTTCAACTTTAAGGAGTTCAGATGATTGAGCGTTCAAAACTCTTGCAAAACTTCCAAACGTAGCCAGCAGCGCTTTAGCCAATGGTTTAACATCACCAATTGGTTTAGCGGGAAATAAAATAAGCTCCATGATCTCGTAATCGGCAAATGTAGCTGGTTCATTATTTAAAAACCTGTCGCGCAGGCGCTTCCTATGCCCGGCATAATGCGGTTTTGCGGCTGGTTCTTTTACAGGTTTTTCTATAACTTCTTCGGTAGTCATTACATATTAATCCGTCATTGCGAGGAAGACCGGACTATAACATAAATTTCCTGATGGGAAACAGTCTTATATCTGGATGGATTTAGCGGTCTTGTTTGGAATAGACCCTGCCTGACCTGCTTCTTTAACATCAGCAACCGCAAATTTTGGCGCGTCATTTTCAAGTGATGATCGCTGAGCTTTATCCAGCTTATGTTTTTCTGTGGCTGTAATAATAAATTGCTCTATCTTATCCAGTCCATCACCAAAAATTTTTAATGATTTCCTGTCTTCAGAATATTTAAAATCAACCTTAACATGCTTACTAGGGCCTAGTTTTTCGGTTGGCTGGTAAAAATAATCAGATGTACTGTCATTATATTTAACGCTGCTGAATGTGATAGTTCCCTTGATGTCATTATCATTTTTACTGTCATCTATCCGGCCAAGCGCCACACCAATAGGATTTTTATTATTATCATATAAGGCAAATGCTATTGGATGCCCATTCCCTGCGACAAAATCATCCTTCCTGATCTTGAAAAAATCAAATTTTTCCATCGGGATCGACACTAGGTAATTGCCATTACTTGGCTTGCTGCTAGCTAACTCTTTTATTTCCGGCACATCACCAAGTGTAAGCATTTTATTCCCTAAACTGCAAGGTTAGCCTTAGATTGTGTCAAAGCAGGATTTCCCGCTGGTGTGGAAGGAGCGCTCGCAGGTGCAGAATCAACATTTGCCACTTCATATTTTACGGCTGATTGATCCGCCCGCAATTCGCCTTTATTACCTTTATACTGGCGGCCACCATCTTTCTCTCTTTCTTTTCTATCAAATTTTTCCCACTGCTCAGAAAGTTCGGCCCGTATAACATTTACAAGTGAATTGGCACTATCATTCTTAATAGCGCCCTTTACTTCATTTTTAGAAGGGTTATTAACTGTATCAAATTCTACAGTAATAACACTATTCAATCTATGAGCTTTACCTTCCGCATCCTGTACGTGACTAATATCTAAAGGCTGCTGATCACCTGTTTTCTTATAGCCATAAGCTATAAAAGACTCCCCCCTGCTGTTTGTTATTTTCACAGCAGCTGGCATTATATCTCCCATGAACAGTTCAAAGCCACCGCGCTCTTTTCTCGCTGCATCTTTAATATCCTTGCTAATATTTGGGGAATCAATTCCGCTTGATTCAAGAGTAGAAAACTTTAGGCCATTTAGCTCTTTTGTATATTCCCCTGCCATAAAAACTCCTGTTATATTAATACAATATTCTAATTATACATGGTTTTAGCACATAATTTCTTGAAAAAATATTAAGCTTTTATGACATTGCCTCTAGTCACTGGCCACACAATCCAACACATTGAAATATAATTAAACTCTGTCATTGCGAGGCGCTTTAGCTCCGTGGCAATCCACCTTTATTGATACTGGATTGCTTCGCTACGCTCGCAATGACACTAGTATACAGTCACCGTACTACTCGGGGATAGCGCTTTTGCTTTAGTTCTATACTAGGCAGGCGAGGCGACGTGTACACCGGAAGTACACGAGCCGAAGCCTAACGACGTGTAGAGCTAAATCAAAAGCGCTAGCCTTAATAAGGCGGGAAATTCAGTCCCTTAGGCGAGGCGGTAAAAATCTCATATCCATTAGCAGTAACGCCTATAGTATGCTCGAACTGTGCCGAAAGCGATTTGTCGCGGGTTGTTACTGTCCAGCCGTCATGTTTGTTTAAAATGGTAGCATAATCCCCGGCATTTATCATAGGCTCCACGGTAAAGAACATGCCTTCCTGCAGAACCGGTGAATAGCCTTCCTCGTAGTAATGCAGAATGCTTGGCGCAGTGTGGAATACTTTTCCTATGCCGTGCCCGCAATAATCGCGTACCACAGAATATCCGTGCTTTTCTGCATATTCCTGGATAGCGCGGCCAATATCATTAACACGCACTCCCGGCTTTACCTGCTCGATGCCGAGCATCATGGAATCATATGTGACCTGCGTAAGACGTTTAGCTTTTATCGGCGGGTTCCCCGCGAAGTACATGCGGCTGGTATCGCCATGCCAGCCATCTACAATAACCGTCACGTCAACATTCACTATATCACCATCTTTCAAGCGGTAATCACCGGGTATCCCATGACACACCACATGATTAACCGATGTGCAGATTGAGCGCGGAAACCCCCGGTAATTAAGCGGCGCTGGAATAGCTCCTGCCCCCACTATCATTTCATGGCATAAATCGTTCAATTCCTGCGTAGTCACACCCGGCGCCACATGTATAGCGACCATATCGAGCACTTCCGCCGCCAGTTTCCCGGCTCGGCGCATTCCCTCGTAATCCGAGGCAGTGTGAATCGTTATTTTTCTGTTATCGTCTTCCATACTTTTATTTTATATATCATTCTGTAATAATGCCGGAACAATACTAGGAATGTTAATATTATGCAAACTACAAAAACCTTGCCCCCTATGTCCTGCCTCATAATAATTGGCAACGAGATATTATCCGGGCGTACACAGGACAAAAATATCCAGTTTATAGCCGCCGGACTTAATGAAATCGGAATAAAACTGGCCGAAGTGCGCGTTATCCCCGACATCACCCAAACCATTATAAATACTGTAAAATCTTGCTCGGAAGCGTTCGATTACGTATTCACAACCGGCGGAATCGGCCCAACCCATGACGACATCACCAGCGCAGCCATAGCGCAGGCTTTTTCCACTCCGCTCGAGCGCAACAAGGAAGCTGAGGCTATATTAGAAAAACATTATGGGCGCGAAAACCTTAATACCGCCCGCCTAAAAATGGCCGAGATTCCCAAAGGCTCACGCCTGATTTATAATCCAGTAAGCGCCGCCCCCGGTTTTATAATCAAAAATATATACATAATGGCCGGAGTGCCTAGCATCATGCAGGCCATGTTCGACAACATAAAGGGCGAGCTTCGCGGAGGCGCGAAAACTCTTTCTAAAACTATCTCTGTTTATCTAACTGAAGGTAACCTCGCCGATGGACTTACCAATATCCAGAATAATTTTTCAGATGTTGAGATAGGCAGTTATCCTTTTATAAAAAACCAGAAACTAGGAACCAGCCTGGTTTGCCGTGCAACCGACCCCGAATTACTCTCTAAATGTTATGGGGAACTTAAAAACTTCCTGCTAGGATTCAATGTGGAGATTGATGAGGAAGAGTAATCCGTCATCCTTCTACTTCCTCGAAAACCACCTGCTTGGTTTTGGGGTTCAGCGACAGTTTGAGCTTTCCTTCAATAAGTAGTTTCGCCTCGCGCCCGAACACATCATTGCGCCAGCCCTGCAATACCATTATATCAGTTTTCCCAAGCGCCAGCGCTTCCAATTCATCCTTCCCGGTTATAAGCGGCGCGGCGATACCATGCACATCGGCTTTAACTTTCAGCAAAAGCTGGAGCATAGCAACCAAGCTGGTGATATTTTCCGGCGGCTTGCGCGATTTACCTACCTGCGGCCATTCGGTCTGCGGCAGTGCAAGCGCAGCTTCTACGCAGGCAAAAACCTGGTCGGCCTTTGTTTTGGAAAGATTCTTATCAACACTACGCATACGCGCCAGGTCAGCGGCTTTACGCGGCAGTGCCGATGCCAGCTCCACTAACGCTTCATCTTTTAATATCCTCCCGCGCGGCACATCATTCTTACGCGCTTCGATCTCGCGCCACTGTGCCAGCTCACGCAGAACAGCTAAGTGCTTAGGGCGCATAGTTCCGTATTTTAATCTCTTCCACGCATTGTTCGGCTCTATCTGGTAAAGTGCCGGGTCGGAAAGCTGGATATGTTCCTCGGCTATCCATGATGTCCGCCCTGCTTCTTCGATCTGTTTTTTCAGGCTCTCATAGATCGTACGCAGGAAGGTAACATCGGAAAGCGCGTAAGTGAGTTGCTTTTCTGTAAGCGGGCGCGCTGACCAATCAGTAAAACGTGAACTTTTATCAAGATCCTGCCCCACTATCTTGTTCACCAGAGTTTCATAAGAAACCGATTCGCCATAACCACACACCGAAGCCGCGATCTGAGTATCAAAAATATTTACCGGTATCGCCCCCGAAAGCAGGTAGAAAATTTCAATATCCTGACGGCAGGCATGGAAAACTTTTACCAGATCAGGTTTTTGCAATAGTGCAAATACAGGCTCAAGCTTAATCCCTGCTGCCAGCGGATCTATTATCGCTGCATCATCTTTTCCGGCTATCTGTATCAGGCATAATTTAGGAAAATATGTCTTATCACGGATAAATTCTGTATCCACGGTGACATATGCCCCGGCTTCCACCTGCGCGCAAAATTTTGTAAGTTCTGATTGTTTAGTTATAAGATTCATGGGGCTTTTATAGTGCAAAACTCAACAAAAGCCAGAGGCTTTGCATAAAATAGCTATAATTGTGAGTTTCCGGTTGGTTTGACGGCAAATTATGATATATTAACATTATTTAACGGAGCTATTTAATGCCAAAAGAGCGCAAAACGTCAATTACCTATTATAGCTGGGAAGGTGAAGCCTGCCGGGTTCATGAGGATGAAATGGGCAATATGGAAGCCGATATTTATCGTGCAGGCACAGGCACTGTGCCCGTAAAACCTTATGATGTCATTGATAATAGCAGGCGCATAAGTGAAGAAGAATATAAAGATATCGTTCTAGAAGAAATAGAATACCATAAGAAAAAAACTGGAAAATAATGCCAATATCTCAAAAACAATCCGAAAAGCCAGCAAAACTATTGCATCCCAAGACAGCAATGCAATTTGTCCGCTTGTGGGAAATCCCCGGCAGCGATCATTTAATTAACGGCAATGCCGATTTTCCTAACATATATGCGCGTCAAGACAGGCTGGTCGGGCAGGTAATAGATGCTTGTATAGCATTGCATGTTTATGAGCAGATTAAAGCCCATGCCAGCTACAACTCATTAAAACCCCTTTTATCTGATAATTTCAGCGAAACGCAGTTTGATAAGTTGGCAAAACTCCCCGATGATAAACAAGCACCCGGCGGAAGTGAGCTTTTAAAGGCAATTATTGAACTATCGCAAAATAAGGGAAAGGATAAGGGATTAAAAACCCATTCCGACCTGGTAAGCAAAAAAGAGTGGAAATCTTATATAGATGAATTCAGGGAATATGAGAAAAAATATATAGAGTGGAAAGTAGATGCCTATTCTAAGAAAGATGCTATAGAGCAATCTGAATCTCCCTCCTATTACACTTCTGTTAAAAACAAAAAAATAACAATTAATAAAGCCCCAGAAAGGCCTGAAGACCCAAGGGTCACAAGAATAAACAAAGAAATTGCCCAAACTATAACTATATTAGATCCAGGCCCCAAGGCAAAGGACTCAATAGAAGCAAAAGCATCAAACAGGGGTAATGCAGAAATAACCTCGTTTCGGGATTTAAACCGTATCGGCGTCTTGCCAACCGAAACAACCCATGCTGATGATTTTATAACGATCATCGCAAATTTAAATCCCCCTAAATCTGTGAAACAGAATCAAGTGCCGCGTTTTTTTGAAGAGCAGGCCGAAATATTTGACCACGGATATTTTAATAAAAAACTATTTGTGGCGCTCGACAGGTGCAAAGAGCGTGATGGCGGGGTTACTAATGGCAATATAGCTTCTATAGCCGAAATAAAAATAGTGCCCGCCAAGATGCTGGATGCAGAAAAATTAACAGCAATAACCAAACCTCTGCGTGATATGCTGGCCAGGCCGGAAATATATATTTCCCATAGCGACACGGATGTGACACCTCAAGTGAACAGAGGCAAATTAAAAACCGACTATGAAGCTAAAAAGGCTGATTTTATAAGGCTGTCAGAAAAACTGGGTGTGCAGTATAAATTTCCTGAATTTAATATACGCGAACCTAACAATCCGGGGTCCTATAGGGATTTAAGGCAGGAGTTCAATAAATTATCCACACGTATACACGTAGATGCTATCAAAAAAGAAAACCGGACATGGCAGGAAGAATATCTGAAAACTGCAACAATTCAGGATCTGGCCGGAAGCAATGAACAATACCTGGATAGAATAAACCGCAAACTGTCAACCAACCTGCCGCGTACTGATAAGATGGAGCATAGCTGGTTAGAAGAAATTGCCCATTCAGTTAATCTTGACTTGAAAGAGATAACAAGAAAACTAAGGGAAGAATTCAAGCTAGGTAAGATGACAGCAACATCTTCCCGCCAAAGATAATATTCTACTTGAATAAATACGCGTTTAATCGTGTAATGCTTCCATGACAATGCCTATAGCAACCAGCAAAATATCGCATCTTTCCGGGCAATCACTTCTGGTTTTTGCCTCCCTCTTGGCAATCATGGCTCATTTGGTATTGCCCGATAACCAGTGGCGCGACATTCCGCTTATTATAATAATCGTCATCGGCTCGGTGCCGCTTCTTTGGGATATTGGCAAGAAACTCATAAAATTTGATTTTGGGGCTGACATACTGGCTGCCCTGGCACTTATCACCGCTATTGTGCTTGGTGAATATATGACGGCAGTTTTAATAATACTTATGCTGGCGGGCGGACAAGCATTAGAGAATTATGCTATGCGTAAAGCCTCTTCTGTTCTGCAGGCATTAGCGCAACGCATGCCGGAAACAGCGCAACGTAAGAATGGCGATAAGATCGAAGCAATAAATATCAGCGATATTAAGATAGGTGATTTTATTGTAGTTTACCCCCATGAAACCTGCCCTGTGGATGGAACAGTGGTTGAAGGCCACAGCACCATGGATGAATCATACCTGACCGGCGAACCGTACCGCGTGTCAAAGGCAAAAGGTGCAGGCGTACTTTCCGGCGCGATAAATGGTGAAGCAGTTCTAACTATCCGTGCCGATAAATTATCGGCTGATTCACGTTATGCAAAAATAATGGAAGTTATGCAGGATGCCGAGCAGAAACGCCCCAACCTGCGCCGCCTCGGTGACCAGTTAGGCGCGATATTTGCACCACTTGCACTGCTCCTTGCAATATCTGCATGGTGGTATACAGGTGATGCCGTACGATTCCTGGCAGTTCTCGTAGTAGCCACCCCCTGCCCTTTGCTTATCGCCATTCCTATAACAATTATCAGCGCCATTTCCATGGCGGCACGGCTTGGCATAATCATAAAAGACCCAACAGTTCTG
The DNA here is from genome assembly GCA_963205195.1 of Pseudomonadota bacterium. Taxonomy (GTDB): domain Bacteria; phylum Pseudomonadota; class Alphaproteobacteria; order Rickettsiales; family SXRF01; genus SXRF01. The sequence continues at coordinate 116,692 of CAUJHR010000016.1, forward strand.
GAACGACTACCCACCTGCACTACAGCGATCTTTGATAAAACCGGAACATTAACTTACGGAAGGCCGGAACTTACCGAAATTGCAACCGCAAAAAACGTAAACCGCGATGATATTTTAAGCAAGGCCGCAAGCCTTGAGCGATACTCTAAACATCCCCTCGCCCATGCTATTTTGCAGGCGGCAAAAAAATCCGGCCTGCAGCTGCTCACCGCACAGAGTGTTTCTGAAAGACCAGGACTTGGGCTTTCGGGTGTAGTTGAAAATTTAGAAATAACCATAACCAGCCGTAAGAAATTTCTGGCAAAATCGCCCCAATTGGAGAATGAACTTCCAAAGCAATCAGTTGGCCTTGAATGTGTAGTGCTAATAGACGGGGCTTACGCAGCCACCTTCCATTTTCGTGATGCCCCGCGTGAAGAAGGCCTTTCATTTATCAGCCACCTTGCTCCAACTCATCAATTCAACCATATTATGCTGGTATCGGGTGACCGCGAATCAGAAGTAGCCTACCTTGCTGAACGCATGGGAATAACCCAGTCCCTTTCGGGGCAGACACCTGAGCAAAAACTTCAATTGGTGCGCGAGGAAACCGCAAAAGCGCCAACCCTGTTCATGGGTGACGGCATAAATGACGCGCCAGCATTGGCCGCTGCAACTGTCGGCATAGCTTTTGGGCAGGCAAGCAGCGTAACTGCCGAGGCTGCAGGTGCAGTAATAATGGAAAACACCCTAGCCAAGGTCGATGAACTCATACACATAAGCGAATCAATGCGAAAAATAGCTATGCAGAGCGCAATCGGCGGTATGGGCCTGAGTGTTATATGTATGGGCTTTGCCGCAGCCGGGTATTTATCGCCTGTTGCCGGGGCAATTGCCCAGGAACTTATCGACATGCTAGCAATCCTGTGGGCTTTGCGCCTGACTTTACAAGGGAAAATAGACGCCGACATAAAACTTGGGAAACACCACAAGCATTAATAAACAGTTGAGGTTTTCCGTGTTTGTGGTAGTATTTTGCAGTAAAGACAAAGGAAGCAGATGCCTCATTTTAGCACAGAAAATATTGAAGATTATATACCATTGGCGCCAAAGCCATCTCTTTTCACGCGCATTAAAAACGCAATAAAGAATTTCCTTGGAATTGCTCCTAATCCAGAAATAATTTCTGCGCCAGAGCCTTATGACCTGGTACGCAAGCCGATAGAATATCTTCCTGTAATAAACAATAACCCTCTGCAAGGCGAAATAAACAAGGCCATATTAGCCGCCAGGGGCAATACACACCCTGAAGGATTATCTGAAGCCGATATAAATTTGGTTATTAAATACCTGACCCCTGTGGAAATGAAACCGGGTGATTTACTTAAAGTTGGAAACAATGAATCAATTTCCTATGCTGAGTTTACAAAAGTTGCTCAAAATGTAGAAAATGTAAGTTCCAAAGATGCTACATTCAAAACCATGCCGCGTATCTTTATCTATCCAGATGTGCCATCTGGTAACAGCAGGGAAGAAATTATACTTAATAAACTTAACATAGCCCCTGATAATGTCGCTTATTCATATAGCGATTCAATACTTATAAGCCAGGATTTCAGCAACAGGAATAACCGTGAGGGTATAATTTCTGCCTTCGCCCATGAATATGGGCACCGCCTTAATTTCGCTACGCAGGGAATTGTGACAGCCGAATATAACCCGTCAAAACATGCTCAGATCATTGGCAATGATATAAATAAAATGTATGAAGAACGTCAGTCTATAAAATCCGTGATTGATTTGAAGAACAAAGAACTTGCACGTCAGGAAGAAAAAATAGCCGATGATTACGCTGCATTGGCTGGTTATGGCGAAGGAATAAAAAAATTTGCTGCTAATAATCTTCTTCCCCCTTCAGAAACCAGCAAGCACCCTTCCTCCAAGGAGCGTATGGAAAATATAGAAAGCGCGCAGAATAACCCGCAATCAGCGCTTAAAAAAATTGAAAGAAGCCTTGATAAATTCAAAAAGCAGATTTTTAGTCGCCCCGCAGAAACACATCAGCAGCTTGTAGCTAGCCAGGCATCTGATAGTACATACCAGCCATCTCGCTGATTCTATTTGCCCTTCATTGCTTGTGAATCAGCTTTCTGTTCTTCATTATGCTTACACTGGATAACCATAATACGATTATGGGTCGTAGTAGTGGTAGCAGTTGACACGGCAGAAGATGACTTAACGTCGGTAACCGTACCCGCTTCGCCCGTAACTTCCAAAACTTCATAGCCAAGGTCTTCGCAGATTATGCCTGCTTTCTGGTAACAATGCCCCCAGTTCCTGTTTACCCCCGAACAATTAACTGCATATCCGCGCTTGCCTTCGGAAGTATATATACGGCTCGAAGAAGCTTCAGTTCCGCAACCGCTAACAAATGCAGCTGCTAATAATATAATTATGATCTTATTCATATTACTCTCAAATTATAATGGTTTATTTATATTTAGATCATATATAGCAGCAAAAATTTATTGTCTATAATGAGAAAATATAACTCTATAAAAAACCCCTATTATTTAACAATGCTTAATAATATAATACTATTGGCTTACATTTGAAATATATGAAATAATTTATGGCAGCACATAAAATAGAGCGTGAAGAAGTTACAATTATTGGTGGTGGTCGCGGCGGTGTTGAAACTGCCCTTATGCTTGCAAGGCAGACAGTAAGGGATAAAAATACTGGCAATGAAACACCTAAATACCACATTACACTTATAGAAGCACAAAACAGCCTTTTAAATGGTGCAAGCCTCATAGCATCACGGCTGCACCTTGGCGGCGAATACCCATTAGACACGCAAACCGCGCAAGACTGCCTTGAAGGGGCGCTAATGTTCAAATTATTAATGCCCGCCAATGTTTATACCAATGTCCCGCCAATGAAATTCCTGGTTGCAGAAGAAACACAGAAGCATGGCGAAAAACCAGAAAGTACAGAAGATGAGAAATCCTTGACCATGGCTAAATACGAAGCTGCCTACAAGGTAATTGAGCATAACTACAGCCTTGCCGTTACTCAATTAAAAGCAAAATTACACCTCCAATCAAATACGGAAGCTGAAAAATTATTATTTGGCCCTAAGTCCGAGCTTTTCCAGAAAATTCCTTCTGGAGCAGATGATGGTTATGCTGATTACAATAAAGGCGATACAAAAATTGCTGGGGGCTTCCAAAGCAAAGAACCGGGAATAAACGTTGGAAAATTCCTGGCCACATTGCAGATGGAGCTGGAGCGTGAGCAGGAAAAAGGCAACATAACCATCCTTACCGGCCATAAGGTAAGCAAGGATGGCATTAAGGGTCAGCTTGGCAAATTCGAGGTTCATTGCAATAAAAACGGTTCTGAAATAATTATTCCTTCCAGTCAGGTTATAGTCACAGCATGGAAAGATGGGCCGGAAATAATTCCCCATCTTGGTGAAGATGAAAAAGGCAGGGAAAAGCAAGTCACTGTTTTTAAACGCGCCATGCTGCTTGTAGACTTACCTGCTGGCTGGAAAACCCCACCGGCATTTATAATGCTTGGCAAGCATGGCGGGATGCTTTCACCTTATAATGATAAAACCGCCATATGTTACCTTCCGATACAGGAGGCTGCTTATAGAAAAAACTACACGCTTACCGATAGCCAACCTTCTTTGCCTGCCGATTGGGATAAGATAACCCCGGAAGAAAAAGGAAATTGGGCACAACGCTATTTTGAATTGTTAAAGGAACGTTTCCCAGTTTTACAGGACGCCAGCAACCCACGCCTTATAGTGCGTGATACGCTAAGTTTTCAACCTGATATTGACCAGCGCCAGTACGAGGCCGTATCAGAGGTTAGAAGTGGAAAGCGGATGGCTATGAAACAAATAGCAAACCAGGGCATGGAACAGGAGCAGGAACAGCAACTTCAGCAGGCAATGCTGCTGGAACGCGGCGATCACCTGCCGCCAAGCGAAGTAGTGGGCAGGCCGGGTTTATTCACCTTATATCCAACAAAAGCAACCTACGCCACACGTTCAGCTGTACAGGCCACTGAAATGGTTATGGAGCGCAGCTCCCAACGCAATATGGAAACAATTATTATCCCGCCGGAGCACCCGCTTAATTGCATATTAAATAATATGGGGAAATACTCATTAGCGAAAATGCAGGAACCAAAGCCACTTTTCATGCAGCGCTTTGCAAAGCAGCATCCAGACCTTTTTGGCGAATCGCAGGATATGAAAATAACCCAGGATAGCTGGCCGGGGAAAAGCAGGCAACTATCCTGACCTTTTTCTTAACATTTAAATACATATAGAAATTTTATTTAACTCTATCACTATTATATTTATATTTTTATTATAGAATTTATTATTGAAATTTATCAGCTAATTAAATTAGGCCTTCTCATATCCTACCTATGAAGAAATACAGCGCTGAATTACTGGGCAACCCGGAAACATTAAGGCTTATATTAGACGCCGCAGATATACCGATAAATTATTGCAGCGCCGATCTTAAATTCCTTTTTTGTAACAAAACTTATGCAAAATGGTATGGGCGCACAGCCGAACAGATCATAGGAAAAACTATAATCGAGCTGCTTGGCGAAGAAGGTTACAATACCATCCGTCCTTACTGTGAACGTGCATTAAGGGGTGAGCATTTCCGGTATGAAACAGAAGTTAACCTGTCGATAGGCTACCGTTATATACAATGCAGCTATACGCCAGTCTTTGACAATTTTGGAAAAGTAACAGGCTGGGTAGGGATAATATATGACATGACCCAGCGCTACCTGATGGAAAAAACCCTGCAGGAAAATGAGGCGAAACTGAAAATGGCGAAGGAAAAAGCAGAAGCAGCAAATATCGCCAAGTCGGAATTCATGGCCACCATGAGCCATGAGATACGCACCCCGATGAATGCAGTGCTTGGTCTTTCTCATATATTAAGCATGAGCTCGCCTTTATCAGAAAAGCAGAAAGAATATATAAAGACGCTGCAACTCAGTGCCCAATCACTGCTAACATTGATAAACGACCTGCTGGATTTCAGCAAATCGGAAACCAATTCGATAGATTTAGAGCATTTGCCTTTTGATTTTGCCTCCATCATTGAAGAAATAATAGGCATGTTCAATATGGAAGCAGCCGATAAAAATGTAGACATAATTTATAATAAATCTGAACTTGATGGAACCTCATTTTTAGGCGATCCGCTTCGTATACGCCAGATACTGACAAACCTTATAAGCAATGCCCTTAAATTCACGCCAGACGGCAATATAACCATTAGCCTTAGCAGCACTCCAAGCTCAAATCCCAGCAATATATATGTGCATGCCAGCATTAAGGATACAGGTATAGGTATTGCTGCCAATAAGCATTCTGCTGTATTCGATAAATTCGTACAGGCCGATATGTCAATAACCAGGCAATATGGTGGAAGTGGGCTTGGCCTTGCAATAAGTAAAAACCTTGCCGAGCTTATGGGAGGCTCAATAACGCTTAACAGCTCTCCTGGTATTGGCTCTGAATTTATACTGCATATACCTGTTGAATATTATGGCAGCGAAGGCAAAATTCCTACAATCACACGCAGCAAGGATAAAGATTCATCTCATCAGAAGGGAAAAAATATTTCCATACTGCTGGCTGAGGATTACTCGCCAAATATTCTGGTTGCAACTACATTGCTTGAATCTATGGGCTATAGCTGTGATGTAGCACGTACCGGTAAAGAAGTATTATCGAAATTGCTGAGTGGTAAAAATTACGACATCATACTTATGGACGTCAGGATGCCAGAACTTGATGGCTACAGCACTACATCCATAATCCGCGAAAATGAGAAAAAGGAAAATGCAAAGCGGATGCCAATTATCGGTGTCACTGCACATGTGATGTCAGACAGCATTGATAAATGCTACAAAGCGGGAATGGATGATTATATAGCCAAACCCTTCGATGCAGAAGACCTGCACCAGAAAATCCTCAAGCTTATAAAAAACCAACCTATCATCAGGGGTAATGGGGCGAGTGACCGGATTTGAACCGGCGACATCCAGAATCACAATCTGGCGCTCTAACCAACTGAGCTACACCCGCCATACTAGCAAATCCGCATGCGGGAATTTGCATATATAAAAACTATAAAATTAAGATAGGCACTAGGAATTAGGCACTGTACAGCCAAAAGTCAATTAAAAAACTGGATTTACTGCCAAATTAGCCAAAAACCCTGTCATTCCGCCGCAAAGCGGAATCTATGCCAAGCCTAACAGCCAGAAGTTTAGTGTTAGATATGGATCCCGGCCTTCGCCGTGATGACAAGTCACTTCCTTCCAAAACTCCAAGCGCGCAGCAAAGCATAGTAGAGTTTCTAAACTCTCTAGGCTTTAGCGAAAATGGTTATTTCTGAGAACCGCAACGTAAGCGTACATCCTGGTACGTGCGTAGCGGAAGCGCAAGAAATGGCCATTTGCAGCAAAGCATAGTAGAGTTTTTAAACTTATTTTGGCAAAAAAGCGCGAAGCGATGGATACCCAGAAAAGTTTAGCGTACACGCTAGTACGTGACTTTTCGAGGGGCTCCATCGCAAGCAGATTTGAAGCTAAAATGAGTTTAATGTGCAGAGGAAAAGTGTGAGCGCAAGTGGCTAGCCACATTCGGCGATACGAAAGAAGATATATCACCACCAAGCCTTGCGATTTGCTTTACGAAACGCGATGAAATAAAATGCGTATCTTCTGATGCGGTCAGGAATACAGTTTCTACATCTGGTTTCATGCGGGCATTCATGCAGGCCATCTGGAATTCATATTCAAAATCAGAAACAGCCCGCAAGCCGCGTATCACCATATTAGCCCCTACCTCTTCGGCAAAATTTACAAGCAATCCGGAGAATGTTTTTACTTCCACCCGGTGCGCTTCCTTACCCAGCGAGGCAAGATCAGCCTCCACCAGCTGCCCGCGCATCGCAAGGTCGAATACAGGCTCCTTTCCAGTATCCAGCGCAACAGCTACAATAAGGCGGTCAGTGACATTTAATGCGCGCCTTATAATATCCATATGCCCGACTGTGATCGGATCAAATGTTCCAGGGTAAATAGCAGTTCTCATTTTTATGTATCTCCATAAAAAAATTACTTGTAAAAATGTTAAAAAAAACTATTACAGATTCATATAATCAGCGCTATAAAATTTTCACAATCAAGCATAATGATTTATAAAAATTATCGAACTAGGCAAATTTTTCTTTACCTCGATATAAATAAAAATAATTCGCTTGCCTAACCCCTCCAAATATATTTTATCATATCAATGTAGGAAAATTTTTCCCCATATTAACACATTGTAAACACAATTGAGCTATTATGAGGAAATTCAAGGCTTACACAATGAAGTTTTTCTGCCCATAGCATAAATAATATGTATGGATTTAGTATAAAAATATAAAATTTGGGGAAGTATAAGGCACTATGGAATCAGTAATGGAAGGCATGAAAGGTTTAGGTAATTTTCGCGCAAGGTTGCTGATTGCAGCCGCAATAATTTTACTGGGATTTTTTATGATGATGGCATTCAAGATTTCCAGCGCGGGAATGTCACCTATCTATACTGGCCTTTCAATGGATGATAGCGCGAAAGTAGTTGCTGAGCTTGAAAAAAGTGGTGTGCCTTATGAATTATCTGCTGGCGGCTCGCAAATATCAGTTCCTTCAGACCGCGTTTTACGCCTGCGCTTATCCATGGCCGAGCAAGGAGTGCCTTCAGGGGGATCTATAGTAGGCTACGAGATTTTTGACCGTTCCGAAAGTTTCGGCAGCTCTAATTTCGTAATGAACGTAAATATGCTGCGTGCACTTGAAGGCGAGCTTGCACGTACAATAGCCTCGTTAAATGGTGTGGATACAGTGCGTGTGCACCTTGTAATGCCAAAGCGCGAATTATTCAGCCGGGAAAAGGAAAAACCCAGCGCTTCAGTTGCGATTAAAATGCGTAGCGGCGCTAATCTTGAACATCAGGAAGTTGCCGCCATTACCCATCTTATTGCTTCCGCAGTTCCCGAACTTGAGCCTTCCAAAGTAACTATAATTGATAGCCACGGTAAATTGCTGGCGCGTGGCGATGGAAGTAATGGCATGGACGGCGCATCACTTTCATCAATTGAGTATAAAACAGCTTTTGAGAACCGCACCCAGCAAACGCTTGAAGATCTTCTGGAAAAAGTTATCGGTGTAGGGAAAGTACGTGTGCAGGTTGCCGCCGACATTAATTTCGACAGGATAGTCACAAATTCCGAGAAATATGACCCGGATGGCCAGGTTGCTCGTTCAGTGCAGTCTAACACGCAGAAGGAAAATGCCAGCGATAAGACCGGCAAGGACAATGTAAGCGTTGGAAACAACCTTCCACAGTCAACAACAGGGAATGAAGGGGCTTCCAATAGCAATAAAACTGTTGAAAGCAGTGACGAAACTACTAATTACGAAATATCAAAAACCGTGCAAAACCATATCAAGGAAGCCGGTAATATAAATAAACTCTCAATCGCTGTTCTGGTAGACGGAACTTATCCAGAATCATCTGACGGCAAACCTACCTATACACCGCGCACCGAAGAAGAACTTAAGCAGCTAAGGGCGCTGGTAACCTCTGCTGTTGGTTATGATGAAAAACGAGGTGATAAAATAGAGCTGGTAAATATGCGCTTCACGCAGGATGCACTTAATATAACCGAAGCATCTTTCTTCGAACGCTTTAAACTGGAAGTGCAATCAATTATACAGACCCTTATTATTTCGGTAGTTGCTATACTGGCAATCCTGCTGGTGCTAAGGCCGGCGGTTGCTAAAATGGCGCGGCAGATACAGCCACCAAGCGAGCGTGTTGCCAGTGAAATGGCAATGATTGGCGGTGGTGGCGGTTCACCAATGGAGCGTATAGCCTCCGATGGCAGCTCTGGAGGTGGCGGCGGTGCACCGGAAGGCGGGTTTGAACCTCCTCCTGAATCAATGATAAATGTCGCCAACATCAAGGGCGGGATGAAATCATCATCAATGTCCAAGATAAACGAGATAGTGGAAAAATACCCTGAAGAAACTATGGGCGTGCTCCGCCAATGGATATTAAAACAAACTTAAAATGAATAATGATAACCTATGGATGAATCTGTTATAAGGGCATGAACTAATGGCTGTAGCACCTCCAAAAGATAATAAAGAAGATTTCCGCAAAATGGGCGGGCCGCAAAAAGCGGCAATGTTCCTTATGGCTATTGGTGAAGAAAATGCAATTAAGCTTTTCGCACTTATGGATGATGATGAGATACGCGAGATATCAAATATAATGTCCAGTCTGGGGCAAGTTAATGCCGATGTTGTTGAGCGCCTTTTCCATGATTTTGCCGACCAGGTTTCAGCGTCAGGCGCACTCGTTGGTAACTACGATTCCACTGAAAGATTGTTGGTAAAAGCACTGGGCAAGAACCGCGTAGACGGCATCATGGAAGAGATACGCGGTCCTGCTGGCCGTACTACATGGGATAAACTTGGCAATGTAAGCGAAGAAATACTCGCAAATTTTCTAAAGAATGAATACCCGCAGACAATTGCGGTAGTGCTTTCTAAGATACGCCCGGAACATGCGGCAAGGGTTCTTATGAACCTGCCTGAGGATATGACGGTGGAAGTTATACTTCGTATGCTATCTATGGAAACCGTGAAAAAAGACGTAATGGATGGCATCGAAAAAACATTGCGTATGGAATTCATGAGCAACCTCGCAAAACGCCAGGCTACTGATAGCTTTGAAATGATCGCAGAAATTTTCAACAATTTTGATCGCACAGCCGAAGGTAAATTCATGGGCAAACTGGAAGAGCGCAATGCTGAATCAGCAGAAAAAGTACGCGCCCTTATGTTCACCTTTGAAGACCTGCTTAAAATCAATGGCGCTGGCATACAGGTATTGCTGCGTACTGTTGATAAAACCAAGCTGGGCATGGCTCTTAAAGGCGCATCCGATAGCATAAAGGAATTATTCCTGAGTAATATGTCAGAACGCGCAGGCAAGATAATGCGTGAGGAAATGGAAGGCATGGGTCCGGTCAGGATCAAAGACGTGGATGAAGCACAGATGTATGTAGTAGGCGTAGCAAAAGAACTGGCTGGCAAGGGCGAGATAATGATCTCAAGCGATAGCCCTGACGAGCAATTGGTATATTAAAGGCAGGCCATGCAGATTTCACCATTCACATTCAGGGAATTTGATTCTGCAAATCTTCCAGCTAAGGAGATACGCAAAAAACCTTTTGCTACCCAAAAAAAAGAAGAAGAACCGGAAGCCCCTCCTCCGCCGCCAACTTTCAGTGAAGAGCAGTTACACGAAGCTGAGCGTGATGCTTATAAACGTGGTTTCCTTGAAGGCACGAAAGAAGGCCATGCAACAGCGCAGGGCGAGCATAGCGAAGTACAGCGGATATTGATGGAAGGGCTGGAAAATTTTATAAACAGCATAGCTCCGATATTTGACCAGTACCGGAAGCATTGTCAGCAGATACGCAAGGATATGCCGCCACTCGCCCTGGCCATTGCTAAAAAGATAGCAGGCGAAGCCTTATCAGAACCAGCGCAGTATATTGTGGATGAGGCCGCAAAGCATTGCGTGGAAACTCTTATAAGCGAGCCGGAGATAACCATACTTATAAACCCACGCCTTGCTGAAGCCCTTTCTTTCAAGCTCAAACAAATTTCCGGGCGCGAAAAATATACCGATAATATCATCATTATGCCCGAAGAAGCGATGCCGGTTAGCAATTTCCGTATAGAGTGGAAAAACGGAAGCCTGGAGCGCTCCACCGAAAAACTCTGGCAACAAACGGATAAAGCTATTAACAATATGATCGCAGCAATTGCGGGTGAACCAGAAGAACAACTAGAATTATTAAATCCGCAGAACACAACAAAGGAGTAGTTACATGGCTGATGAAATCACTGGCTTTGGCGAAAATGCCAATACCGAGAATTTAAGCTTAGACACGGTTTATGACATTCCGGTGCAGATAACCGTTGTTCTTGGGCGCACCAGCATGCAGGTCAACCAGCTTTTAAAGCTTGGGCGTGGTGCAGTTATCGAGCTTAACCAGAAAGTAGGCGAACCGATAGATATATTCGTAAACAACCGCCTCGTCGCCCGCGGCGAAGTTGTAGTTGTGGAAGACCGGATTGGCGTGACCATGACCGAAATTATAAAATCTGAAAAACATTAGAGAGTAAAAAATGAGACTTCTGATCATCGGCGAATTATACGGGCAGCTAGGAACAGCGAGTTCAATAGCTAAATCGCGTGGCGCGAAGGTTTCCCATGTTTCCGATATCGAAGGGGCTATGAACGCATTGCGAGGCGGACAGGGCGCCGACCTCATTATGATAGAAGTGCGCGAGGACATAGAAAAGTTAGTCACCTTACTAATGCGTGAACGCTTTAATCTGATGGTGATCGCCTGCGGCCTGGATACTGATAAGGATGCAGCCGTAAAAGCGATCAAATCCGGTGCGAAGGAATATATTCCCCTGCCACCTGATGAAGAGCTTATCGCCGCAGTTTTAGAAGCCATAACCGAAGAGATCAAAACTGTGGTCTTTGCCTCCCCTGCGACCATGCGTACCCTGGCGCTTGCCGACCAGATAGCACCCAGTGATGCAAGCGTGCTTATAACTGGTGAATCTGGGACGGGGAAAGAAGTAATTGCCCGTTATATACACCGCAAAAGCAAACGTGCGAACAACCAGATGATATGCGTCAATTGCGCGGCAATTCCTGAAGCGCTTTTAGAAGCCGAACTTTTTGGCCATGAGAAAGGTGCTTTCACCGGCGCAGTTGCGCGGCGGATCGGAAAATTCGAAGAAGCTGATGGCGGCACCATTTTGCTTGATGAGATCAGCGAAATGGATATGCGCCTGCAATCGAAACTTCTCCGAGTTTTGCAGGAGCGCGAAGTTGATCGTATCGGCGGCAGCAAACCTGTCAAAGTAAATATACGGGTTTTGGCAACATCCAACCGTAACATGCTCGAAGAGGTCAAAAAGGGAACCTTCCGCGAAGACCTATATTTCCGCCTTAATGTAATCAGCCTCAATATGCCACCACTCCGTGAGCGCAAAGAGGATATAAAGCCGCTGGCTGAGCATTTCATTGATAAATACTCAAAGGCCAACGGCATACCAGTTAGAAAACTGACTGAAAAAGCGCTGGCTAAACTTGAGGCCTATAGCTGGCAGGGAAATGTGAGGGAGCTGGAAAATACAATGCACCGCAGCGTTCTTTTAGCTAGTGGCAATGAAATTGATGCGGATGCTATTTACCTGAGTAATGCACAAGAGGAAATAAAAGCCGCGCCACCTGCCAATAATCAATCACAGGCAAGCAATCCGCTTGTTGGGCGTTCGGTAGAAAGCGTCGAGCAGGAGTTGATAATAGATACATTGAGTTATTGCCTTGGCAACCGTACTCATGCTGCAAATATTCTGGGTATTTCGATACGCACACTACGAAACAAGCTTAAAACTTACAGCGAGCAAGGGCTGAATGTTCCTCCAGCAGTCGGGGAGGAATAACCAATGGCTGAAGCCGCCGCCGCAGCCCCCGGACAGATTGACTGGATGGAAAGGATAAATTCCCTTTCCCGCCGCAAGGATATTTATTTTGCTGTCGGCATTATAGCGATCCTGGTGGTTCTGATACTTCCCCTGCCCTCTTTTCTTCTGGATTTTTTTCTTGGTATTTCCATCACCCTTTCAGTGATCATCCTGATGACGGTTTTATTTGTGGAAAAACCTCTTCACATGAGTTCATTTCCTACCATACTGCTTATAGTCACCATGCTTAGACTTTCACTCAACATCGCTTCAACACGCCTGATACTGGCGCACGGGCACGAAGGAACAGCCGCAGCAGGACATGTAATACAGGCCTTCGGCGGCTTCGTTATGGGCGGATCAGTAGTTATCGGCGTCATAATTTTTGGCATCTTAACCATCATCAATTTCGTGGTAATTACCAAAGGTTCTGGTCGTATCGCCGAAGTATCAGCCCGTTTTTCCTTGGACGCGATGCCGGGCAAGCAGATGGCTATAGATGCCGACTTGTCAGCAGGCCTCATAACTGAAGAAATGGCTAAAATGCGCCGCAAGGAAATCGAGGATGAAAGCAATTTCTTCGGTTCGATGGACGGTGCCAGCAAATTCGTGCGCGGCGATGCTATTGCGGGCCTTCTCATCACTTTCATTAACTTTATAGCAGGAATCATAATAGGTGTGGCGCAAAAAGGCCTGCCTTTTAACGAAGCGCTAAACCATTACACTGTGCTTACAGTTGGTGATGGGCTGGTATCACAGATCCCTGCACTCATCGTTTCCACAGCTGCCGGTATACTGGTAACAAAATCCGGCGTCGCCGGTTCTGCCGAGAAAGCGGTTATAGGGCAATTAAGCCGCCACCCTGCAGCACTTGGCATAACCAGCGTATTCCTTCTGATGATGTCGGTACTCCCTGGTATACCATTTGCTCCATTTTTCCTGCTTGCCTGCATCACCGGCTTTGGCAGCTATTATATGTTTAATAATCCGCAAGCCATCAATCCAAAAACCGGGGAAGCGTATGCTGCCGGAACAGCTCCCAAGCAGCTTGAAGGCCCAGCCAAGGAAGGTGAAGCTACAAAGATCGAAGAGCAACCCTCGGACTTTTTACAGATTGACTCCCTGCGCCTTGAGCTTGGCTACGGCTTACTCCCTCTAATAAATTACCAGAAAGGCCACCGCCTTACTGAGCAGATAAAAGCCCTTCGCCGCCAGATGGCAAGGGAACTTGGATTCATAATACCGTCTGTGCGTATCCAGGATAATATGCAGCTTCCGCCCAATACTTATGTGGTGAAGGTAAAAGAAATAGAAGCAGCCCGCGGTGATATACGTCCGGAAATGTTACTTGTTATGAACCCAAGCGGCGGGAAAATCACACTCCCCGGTGAAGAAACTACAGAACCTACTTTCGGCCTGCCTGCCATGTGGATAAATGAAACCCACCGCGAGGAAGCTTTGTTCCGCAACTTCACGGTGGTTGATCCGCCAACCATTATCACCACCCATTTAACGGAAGTGATAAAAGATAATATGTCGGAACTGCTTTCCTATGCAGAAACACAAAAGCTGCTGGATGATCTTGGCAAAACCCAGCAGAAACTTGTTTCCGAAACCATACCTTCACAGATAAGTGTCGGTGGTGTGCAGCGCGTATTGCAAAATCTTCTGCGTGAGCTTGTTTCCATCCGCGATCTATCTACAATAATCGAGGCCATCGCTGAAGCTTCACGCACCACTCAGAATATCAGCCTGATAAGCGAACATGTACGCAGCCGCCTTGGTCGCCAGATAAGCCACAGCCAAACCACAGAAGGCGGTTATATACCAATAATAGCAATGTCGCCGGGCTGGGAACAAACCTTTATCGAAGCTCTTAGCGGCAATGCCGATGACCGCACCTTATCAATGGCACCCAGCCGCATCCAGGAATTCATCAATAATGTGCGCGCAAGCTTTGATAAATTCGCAATGCAGGGTGAAAGTCCTGTACTCCTGACCAGCCCTGTAATCCGCCCTTATGTGCGCTCAATAATCGAGCGCTTCCGCCCAAGCACCGTGGTTATGTCACAAAATGAAATTTATGCAAAAGCGCGGATAAAAACGCTGGGGCAATTGTGAAAATGGATGACGGATGCCGGATAACGGATGACAGAAAAATAACCTCTGTCTTTATTTCTTGTCATCTGTCGTCTGTTATCCGTCATCTTCCTCTTGGGCTGCGCTCATGAGGCTAAGAACTTTCACCGCCTCCGACATGCCCTCAGCGATGCAGATGGTACGCGAGGCGCTGGGCGAAGATGCCATAATTCTTGCCACCGATAGCAAGCCGGGCAGCAGGCAGGTTACTGTCACCGCTGCTATTGAGCCAAATGATGAAGATTCCTACCCGCCAAATTTTAAAGCGCCCGAATCCAAAATCCAAAATCCCGATCCACTTATAACGGACATTAAATTCGAACTGCAGAATATCCTGCGCTTCCACAACCTGCCGGAAATATTCGTAGCCCGGCTTTTGCAGAAAATAAGCCATAACGATTTCCTGGAAGTAATTTCCAAAAGACGCGGTTCAGAAGAATTATTCCGCCCGGCGTTGGAAAAACTGCTTGCCCGTAATTTTGTTTTTGAACCTTTGCGCTTTTCCACGCAAGAGCTAAGGCTTATGCTGGTCGGCGTTCCCGGTATCGGCAAAACCCTTACCATAGCAAAACTAGCTACCAAACTAGCTATGGACAAACAATCAGTAGCAGTAATAACAACCGATAATAACCGGGCTGGCGGCATTGAGCAGTTGCAGGCATTCACCTCAATACTTGGTATAGAATTGCAAACCGCAAACGGGCGCGCTGACCTGGAGAAAATACTTAAATCAATTCCTGCCCGCACCCGTGTATTAATCGACACTGCGGGCTGCTCCCCTTATGATGAAAGCGAGTTCTTTGAGCTTAAATCCATAGCAACCATACCAAATCTGGAACCTGTAATGGTTCTTCCCGCTGGCGGCGACAGCATGGAGGCAATTGATATGGTAGAAATATTTGGTGACCTTCCCATACGCCGCCTGCTGGTCACGAAAGCTGATACTACACGTCGCTTCGGCGGGATTTTGGCAGCCTCCATCGCCCATGGGCTGGGGTTTTGCAATATAAGCCGCTCGGCAAGCATTACTGACTCGCTGCATATGCTGGAGCCGGCGCTTCTGGCGCAAATGTTGCTAAAATATAAGAATTAGTATATTGGATAAGGATTATGATGAACGCAAGCAATGAAACAAGGCAGAATTTAATAGCTGTGGCATCGGGAAAAGGCGGTGTAGGAAAAACATGGCTTTCAGTCACGCTTGCACATTTATTTGCACGCTCAGGGCGCAGCGTTTTACTATTTGATGGAGATATAGGGCTGGCCAATGTCGATGTCCAGCTAGGGCTCACACCACAGCGCGATTTAGGCAGCGTACTTTCAGGGCGCAGCACTCTCAAGGAAGCTATCACCCATTATCAAGATGGCGGATTTGACATAATTGCTGGACGCTCTGGTTCTGCTTCCCTTGCCACTATGCCGGTTGAGAAACTGGAAAAGATAGCGGCTTCGCTGAGGATTTTGCAGAATGATTATGATTTTGTTATGATAGATCTCGGTGCAGGTATAGAGCAGCATGTGCAATACCTGGCTTCAGTTTCTTCGCGCTGCCTTGTAGTGGTCACCGATGAGCCAACCTCACTTACCGACGCCTACGCTTTCATAAAAATAGCGCAATCCAGCAAGCCGTCCCCGGAAATTGGTATTGTAATAAATCAGGCAGCCACCCAGAAAGAGGGCGAGGCTACTTATCAGGCAATCAATAGGGCATGCTCAAATTTCCTCGGCATCTCCCCGCCGCTTATGGGCATTATACGCCGTGACAATAAGGTGAAAGATACCATCCGCAACCAGAAATCAATATTGTTAAAAGCGCCGCATTGTACCGCTGCCAGCGATGCGGCTCTTATTTCCATAAAGCTTATGCAAAAATGAATAGCAACCAGTAACTGAACTATGGCTGACCTGCGCCTTATAACTATACTGCCGCCGCAAACAGTAAGCGGCATCCAGCAGCCGCAAGTCACAGGCAATTCAACGGCCCAAGGATCGCTAGGCAGTTTGCAGCCTGGTTCTATCATTAGCGGCTTTATTATAAATCGTGATTCTGGAGGCAATCCTGTATTGCGTACTGATAGCGGCGATATAACTTTCGCCAGTAATTTTTTTTTAAAAATAGGAAGCGAAATAACGATACGCATCGAACATATTGCAGGCAGCAATTCAGCACATATATTAACTGTCAACGGACAGCCGCCGGAAATTGCAGTGCTGCAGTCTGGTTTTGCGCCTGACCCGGAAATTATAGTAAGCGATAATTTAAAACCTTCTGTCCAGCAAGGGACGCAACAACCCTCTAGCAGCTCAGGCGCTACAGCTGTGCAAAGCTCCCAGCAAAACCCAACCATAAATATCAAGGGGACCATTATATCTCCTGCCCCTATGCAAAATGCAGCTCAATCGCAAAATACGCAGCTTCAGGCTAATACTGCACAACCACATCTTCCTGTCGGCTCCCAGCTATCACTTAAAGTCATAAGCCTAACCCAACCAGCTGCAGCGCAGCCGTTGCAAGGTCAAAGCCAAGCTGCAATTCCTGCTTCCATACCACAAGAAGGCGGCCTTGAAATTATTGTAAAAACCCCTGCCAATCCTGAGCAGTTTCCAGCTGCCACAAATAACAGCCCTGCCACAGGCAGCAATATCCAAACTCCAACAACAACTCCTTATGCAGCCTATGCACGCACCAATGCAGCAACACCATCTAGCATCCCAATCACGGAATCAGCGACCCAGCCAACCCAGGCTGTACCATCAATGCCTGTCAACACTTCACAAATTTCGGCAACGGTCATTAGCAATGATCCAAATGGGGAAGCGATAGTGAATACTCCGCTGGGCATCATCCGCCTGCAGGCAGGAACCCAGCTTCCCATCGGGAGCAATGTCAATTTTGAGATCAGTGAAATAAAAACACCTGAAATGATACAAAACTCTGCAAATATCATTCCTTCGGTAAATATTGCAAGAATCCCGGCAACAATTACAGAGCTTGCACGCAATCCAGGCGCACTTAACAATATTTTCACACTGCTTTCAGGCCTTGGAACAGATGGAGCGCAGGATTTTATCGCAAGGGGAATCCCAACCATAGGGCAGCAACTTACAACAGGAAATACAGCTTATAATAGTGAGGCTGCCTCGCCGCATAACCTTATATCATCAATTTTCAATTATGCCGCAGCAGTTGGCAATGGTGATTTCCGTCAGTGGCTTGGAAAAGCCAACGTAAAATGGCTGGAGGATAATGGGCATGATGATCTGCTAAAAAAAGCCGAAGGCGAATTTTCAAGCATTGCCCGCCAGTTTACCGATGCTCCGGCGCGTAGCTGGCAATCGCTATTTTTTCCAATCGCAATAAGCGGCGAACTCCAGCAGGTACGCTTGTTTGTAAAACGCGACAGGAAGCAAAAAAACAGTGATGGAATTACATCACCCGAAGAAGATACGCGCTTTGTTGTGGAGATGGATTTAACACAACTTGGTGAAATGCAGATGGATGGCTTCGTCCGCAATAAAAATAACAACATCCAGTTCGATTTGATAATCCGAAGCAATATAGCCCTGTCGGAAGAAATCCAGAAAGATATACTGGCAATATATAACAATGTTGGTGAACTTACTGGTTATAAAGGCAGCTTAGCTTTTCAAGCCGTCAAAGAATTCCCCGTAAACCCTATGGAAGAAATTATCTCCGGCGATCATGAAGGAGTCGTTGCGTAATTTTGAAATATTTCCTTTTGTAATCTGCAACTAAAATTTCATCTTCCTGTACAAATCCTCCTCACTTAAAACTAAGCGGCTTTAGATTGTATAAATTCAGATAAAATCTCAACTTATAAATTATTATTTGGATATATCTTATTTTGCTTGAGATATTTCCTATTTTATGCCATCTATAAATTAATTTACATTAAGTTCACTGCTTGTAGTTGAGGGTTAAAATGTCAAAAAATATTAATTTTTATAGTGCTAATTCCCCTACCCAAACAAACATTTTACAGGCCAATAAACCGCCTGTGAATTCATATCTAAAAAAGAAAAAAAGTAATGATTCCCTTATGTGGCTGCACGATGCATATAATTCTGCACGCGGAGAAACAGCCTTATGGGTAGCAGTTATAACCCAGGCAATGATGGATGCGCTAAGCCGAAGCAAAAAAACCGAATCAAGATACCAGAAACATGAAGCAACCTGCTGGCTTACAGGTAACAGCAAGGATTTTACCGATGTTTGCCTGTGCGCTGGAATGGACCCAGATTATGTGCGCCGCAAAGCCAAAAACATCCTTTCTTCACCAAGGCCATGGCGGGCAGCTGCCGGTGAAGGCAAACGCTACGAGGAACGCAGGAAATACCGTGAAAATCGTAGGCTTGAAGCTAATACACAGCAAAAGAACAGTAATACTGGCGTAACAATAATTTCCATTAATTAATAAGGGCTGGTATTTATGAAAAAGAATATTGAAAATCCTAAAATTCTCCCATTTTCCAACCGCCGCGGACGACCAAAAAGCAATCGCCCTCTTATAGATACCGGAACACCGGAAACAGTTATGAAACGATTACTTGGCGTGACAACAGAAGCATTAGACCTATGCCTGCAGCATGAAATAATTACCGAAAAACAGCATTGGTGCGGCATTCACCTGCGCTGGCTATACACATTACGCTATGGCATACCAAGCGTAAGGGCCCATGATCTGTCATATACAAGAGGGACGCACATCAAAAACGATGAATATGACGATCCGGACTGGAAGGCCGCCCGCGAAAAAGAATATGCTATGGCTATAGATGCACTAACACGAAGTGGGCACGCAATTTTAGTTATGAATTTATGTATTTACAATGAGCTTCCAAAATCATTCAGTTTTCATGCAAAAAATAACGAGAAAAATTGCAATAACACAGTAATTTCTATAAGAAATGGCCTTGATACACTGAGAACCATATGGAAAAAGCCCATAAAGCCCTAATAAATGGTTAATAACAAAAAATTAAACTGACATAATTCTGACACAATTCTATGCTAAGCTGCTTCCTAGATAAACATTAAACTCGCTAGGTTTAGTCAAGCAGACCTTCTGCCGAGAACCGTAGCGGAGTGTACAGTTTGAGTACATGAGCAACGGAAACACAGGCAGGATAGGCTGGTTGACAAACATAGTAGAGTTTTAATTGTTTATTAAGCAAACGCTTGTAAAACTATAAAGGCAGCATAGGAGAGTTCATATGTCAGGTTCTGGTCGCCTCCAATCCGACCCGTTATTTCAAGGCCTTACCCGCCCTACCATGATTATGGGCGTAAGCTTTTACTATTTCGTATTCAATGCTGCAACCAGCCTTGTTTTATTCATTAACACCCAGAATTTTATCTTCCTTCTTCTTGTTGCACCTGCTGTGCATCTGGCGGGTTATTATATCTGCCTTAAAGAGCCGCGCGCCGTGGAAATGCTTATATTGAAAATGAGCAAAGGCTTCAAATGCGTAAATAAAAATTACCACGGGCAGAGAAATTCGTACGATCCTTATTAATTAACTGATATTTATCAAACAACATAAGAATTATGAAACTTAAAATTTTACGCCGCCAGACTGAGAAAGCATCCCGTTCCGCGTTCGAAGTTTCAGAATCGGAGTTCCTGCCTTATGAGAATCACTGGGACAGGGCAACGATATTCACCAAGAAAAAAGAATTCATCCAGATAATAAAAGTTGATGGCTTTTCGTTTGAAACAGCCGACGATGAAGATATCGACATGAAAAAAATGGTGCGTAATTCACTGTTCAAAAGTATGGCCGATGGTTCATGCTCTATCTGGTTCCATACAATCAGGCTTCGCCAGAGCGCTTATCCCGGCGGCAAACAGCCTCCAGGCTTCGCTTCGGTTTTGGATAAGCAGTGGTATGCTAAGCACCATAACAAAGATTCCTATGTGAATGAATTATACATAAGTGTGGTGCGCCGTGTTGGTATGAAGAAAATACCAAAGATCGGGCGCATATTAAGAAAAGATATAGAGTCGGCCAAATATTCTGAGATACGCTCAATGCGGGAATCACAGAAGGAACTTACCGAAGCCGTTTCCCGTATCATCTCGACCATGAAGGATTATGGCGCGCGGCTGCTTACCACTTATGAAAACGAATACGGCACTTTTTCCGAGCCAATGGAATTTTTAAGTAAAATAATAAATGGCGGCACCAGTTCGCCAATGCGCTGCAACCCAACAGATTTATCACATTACCTGCCAACAAACCGTCTTTATTTTGGCAGCAACGTCATTGAGATATCCGGCGGCCCACGCAAGCGTTATGCTGCCATAGTAGCTATAAGGGAATACGGCCCGGCAACAGCTGCCGGGTTTATGGACGGGTTTTTGCAATTACCATTTGAATTCGTGATCTCGCAATCATACCAGTTTGCTGACCGCAGCGCGAAAATCGGCGCTATGCAACGCAGGCAGAATCGAATGATCAACGCACAGGATAAAGCTATTTCCCAGATCGCGGAAATAAGTGACGCGCTCGACATGGCTACATCAGGGCATGTGGCATTTGGCAAACACCAGCTAAGCATAATGTGTTTTGAAGAAGACCTGCGCTCGCTGGAGAACGTTGCTTCAATGGCCATTGCTGAACTTGTAAACGTCGGTATCAACCCGGTCCGTGAAAAGATCATAATGGAGCAGACCTTCTGGGCACAACTTCCTGGTAATTTTGATTATATTGCCCGCGGTTCCGACATAACAACCATGAACCTCGCAAGTTTTGCATCCATGCACAATTACCCTACCGGAAAGATTGACGGCAATCACTGGGGTAATGCCGTAACCGTATTTGAAACCACCTCCGGCACTCCTTATTTCTTTAATTTCCATGCTCGCGACGTAGGGCACTCCACGGTTATCGGGCCAACCGGTTCGGGTAAAACCGTACTGCTAAACTTCCTTTGCACACAGGCTCAGAAATTCAATTGCCGTATTTTCTTTTTCGATAAAGACCGCGGCGCAGAGATATTCATGCGCGCTATTGGCGGGAAATACAGTATTATTGAGCCAAGCGAAAATTGTGGGTTTAATCCACTCCAACTCCCAGATACCCCGGAAAATCGCTCTTTCATAACTGAATGGCTGCGTACGCTGGTTACAATTAACGATGAACCATTCACCGCCGCCGATATGGACAGGATCGAAGGTGCCGTAACCGGTAATTATAAACTTGCAAAAAAAGACCGCATCTTGCGTAATATCGCTCCGTTCTTCGGCATGGAAGGCCCCGGCACGCTGGCAGGCCGCCTGAAAATGTGGCATTCAGATACGGCCTATAGCGGCCTGTTCGATAATGAGCAGGACATCATAGATTTCAGTATGGGTAATGCTTTCGGGTTTGAAATGGGCGAAGTACTTCGGGACCGTGCGTCACTTGCTCCTGTACTGCTCTATCTTTTCCATCGCATCAACCTGTCGCTTGATGGCACTCCTACCATCATCGTACTTGACGAAGCATGGGCACTTATTGATAACAAAATTTTTGCTGAACGCATCAAAGACTGGCTTAAAACCCTCCGTAAGCTAAACGGGATGGTGATATTCGCAACCCAAAGCGTGGAAGATGCCTCCAATAGCTCGATAAGTGCCACTCTTATCCAACAGACAGCTACCCAGATATTCCTTCCTAATGCTAAGGCAACGGAAGCATACCGTACAGCTTTCATGCTGACCGAGCGTGAGTTTAACCTGCTGCAAACCACCGACCCGGCAAGCCGTTTCTTTCTTGTGAAGCAAGGGAAAGACGTTGTTGTAGCGCGTATCGACCTTTCAGGCCTGGAGGAGATCGTGAATGTACTTTCAGCGCGTGCAGAAACAATTTCAATTGTAGATGAAGTTCGTGCCAAATATGGTGATTCACCAGAAGCGTGGATGCCGCATTTCCAGAAACGTGTAAAAGCAGATAAAGAAAAAATAGCTAATAAAGATGCAAAAAAATAACAATATTATTATATGCCTTTTTATGCTGGTAATATTTATTGGCAGCATGTTGCTGCCTATAGCTGCTTCTGCTTACGATATACCCGCAACCATCCCCAAGACAATATTAAATGATAATGTTAACGGTATTGATACAAAGATCGTATGCCCTGGCACCGATCCGGCTAACCCTATAAAAGGCCTGACATCGCGTTTAATACCATGTATCAGGGACGCCGTTATTTTTGCAACGACAGATCTGACGAAAGCATTTTATCAGCATTTCAACGATACTATTAAATTTATATTCATACTGGCCATCACATTTTGGGGAATTCTAGTGATGACTGGTCATTCCCAGAATATCAGCCGCGATGGAATTATACTGGGTATAAAGATAGGCGCCGTTATATTATTTAGCGATAATTTTAATAATCTATACCCTAAATTATTAGATTCTGTCGAAGGTCTTTTAAATATATTGGCAACGCCTGCGATACCATTATTAAATGAAAACGGCACCTGGAATGGCATAGGCGGCTTTGTCTGTGAATTCGGCACTTTCCAGGATAGCGAAAGGAATATAATGGAAGTATGGAATATACTTGATTGTTATATTGACCTGCTTGTCGGCGGTATCTTCTCAAGCTTCACTCTGGGCTCTGGTATAATAGGCTTTATTACTGCTGCTGTATTCTCAACTTCTGTCGGGCTTTTTGTTGCCATGGCTGGATTATATATGCTTGCTGTCGGCTTCATGACTATTGCTAAGGTTGTGTATATTTTTGTTACCTCTTATATAGCCTTCTCATTCATGGTGATTATTTCCTGTATATTCATACCATGCATATTGTTTCGGCATACCAAGGAATATTTTGATAATTGGCTAAGGCTAACTTTAAGCTTTATGCTCCAGCCATTATTTGTTTTTGGTTATCTGATAATGTTCATAGTCGCCATCAATGTCACAATATTTGCAGGAAAAAACTCTCTTTATTACGCTATAGCAGGAGAAGCGACTACTGTTCCTACAAATGGCGCCCCATTCGCTATAGGTACCTGGCTTAACGCTAATGGTATATTTAAAGAAAAATTAAAAACCAATGACCAGATACGCACAGACAGTGATGGGCAAGCCCTAAATGAGCAGCAACCTGTGCAAACCGGGCAAACTGATAAACAGGGTTTCAATCCTCTGGCTTACAAAGACCTATCTGACTTTATGACTTTTAACCCCAATGACCTTACCAAACCATTAGCTTTCTATCAGGCTGGCATACCTGTAGTCACAGTAGACTGGCAAAGGCTGGCAGAAATAGCATGGAAAACGGAGTGGGAAGAAACTCAGGCAACAATTAATGCCGTGGTAGATGATAAAAATGGGCTGCTGAAGCAGGAAATAATTGACCAATTCAACAGGGACTACCAGGTAAGCGTATTTATAGCATTCCTCATGGCCGCAATTACAATGTATATATTTTATTCACTTCTTGAGTATATGCCTTTTATCGGAACAGCAACTCTTGGCGATACAGGTATATCACCTACATTTGGCGCAGGCGCCCTTGGGCCTCCGGGAAGCAGCTTTTTCGGCGGTGGGCGATGACATTCCGTAACGTAATATTCATATTATCTTTACTGGCGGCATTTGTTTTCCTGCAGCCGAATGTGGCATATGCTGAAAGCCAGGAACTGACGCCCGATAGCAATATATTATTTGATAGCAGCAAAAAGATAATTGATACCTATTATTGCAAACCAATACCGGGGCAATTCACCCAGACAATTATTGACTGTATAGAAAAGCCTATCCGCAAGGCTGTGTTGGATCCTGATCCTAATAGGGGATTGCTGGCCATGGTCTCCAAATATATGATGGAATTCCTTTTTGCGGCTATAGTGCTTACTATAACTATTTTTGGCATAAGGTTAATGACCGGCCAAAGGAATGCAATAAATAATGGGTTCGGCTTACTGATAAGGATTGGTGTGTGCCTTATGCTTACCTATAGCCTCTATGGTTTTGGTGATAAATTTTTTGATATTTTTTACCAGATATCAACACTCACTAATATAGGAGAATCAACCACTCCGCTATTTGCCAGTACCAACACGATCACCCCATGGATGCAGATTGATGGTTTCCTCGGAAAACTCCTTGGATTTGCCAGCGACAAGCCAAATGCGATACGCGAGGGTATAGCGGCATTACTTAGCGGCTCGCTGCTGTCTAAAAACCTTGGTATAATGATTACTATTGCAGGCACTATCTGCGTTGTTACTATGTTACTGTTTATTTTCCAGGCAGTATATCTCTACCTTATTTCCTTGATAGTTTTTGGGATGCTGGTAGTTATTTCACCAATAGTTTTTGCCCTGTATATTTTCCAGTACCGCTGGACAGACCGCTTTATGACAAAGTGGTTTGATATTGTGCTTTCTACAATGCTTGCCCCCCTCCTTATGTTTGCTTTCCTAAGCCTCTTTCTGGATACACCTGTGCAAATGGGGCCTTCTAACCCCGGTATATTCACCAGACAGGTCGATAAGATTTTTGATAAACTCGGGGGGACAGATTACGTGCAAAGGTGCCTGCGTACAGATGTGCCATTCATGAGTTCATGGCTGCTTCCAGCCAATAACAGCATGGCTGATGTGCTGGCATGCCCTCCTCCCCTTGCACCGGGTTGCGACCAGGAAAACGTTGATACCAATTCCATGCAGACATTCGTAAACCCATATTTGAACAGGGCGCTGAATTATGCCCCTCTTAATGTTCCGCTTATAGATTGCGGCGCAGGGGACGAAAGAATGAAAATCGAGGTGTATTTTGCATTAGTGGAATTACTATTCTACGCATTGGTGGTTAATATTATGCTTAGGCATATCCCTGATATAGCGCAGGATCTGGCAAATGGCGTAGCCACCGGTGCTGCTGAACTTGCCTCACCGATAAACAGGGTGGTGCATTCAATGATGAACAGATAAATGAAAAATATAAACGTTAGAAATTAATTATGGTATAATTATGATTAAAATATTAAGGGATTCTAACATGAAAACGGCAAGCGGGTTTGCAGTTGGTGAAAGCCCGAGGAAGTTATTTATAACATGCCTGTTGATCGCTGCATTCTTAACTTCAGTCTTATTCATGCTGCAGCCAGGCTACGCCCAGGAAGCGGCATCTGATTCACTCGAAGATGTGCTTCCCTTGCCTACCACCGGAGGCGGAACCACCCCGGGATGCACAGTAGATTCAGCAGGCAATGAAACCGAAGCTTTCAAACTACCAAAAACCTATATTATTTCGCGAATTGTGCAGGAAATAAGCCTTAAGCTTTCCCTTGCCTCAGCCCAGATTTATAACAAATTGATATTTGATAGTGCCTACCGTATAATTTTGATGGCATCCTTCGTACTATATATATCTATTTACGGCATCCTGTTCATGACTGGCATGATTCCAATAAGCCTTCATGATTTTATAATAAGGCTTCTGAAAATTGGTGTTGTAGTTATGTTGCTAACCCCAACTTCATTTGAATTTTTCAGCAGTACTGTAGTTAAGTTTTTTAATGAAGGCGCCAATGATATAATAAACTTCTTCACGAAGACAGGAGATTTCCCTGGAAGGAGCATACCTGTAATAGGGCCTATAGCCAATACAGCCAGTACCGGCCAAGTTGCATTTTTAATTATTGATGGCGCATTATCCAAGATAGTTTCCAGCAAACTGTTTGTAACTATAATGTCCACATCACTTACTAATGTTTATGGCTTCTTAATGGATGGCTTGCTGTTATGGGGTATATGGCTGTTCCTGCAATCGCTGTTTACTGCATTATGGGTTTATATAATGTCATTGGTATTGAAATCATTGCTTTTCGGGCTTGCCCCAATTTTCATACCAACCATTTTATTCCAAAGGACACGCCATTTATTCGATAATTGGCTTAACCAGATTGTAAACGCAACATTACAGCCAATATTGCTGTTTATATTTTATGTATTCTTTGTAAAACTAATGGAAGGTTCGCTAGACCAGATATTATCACATCCCGTATGCTGGACTAAATTACCAGAAGGCTATAGGGGTTCACCGTTTGACTTTATTTTCTGGAGGTTTGCCGAAAGGGGTCCAAGTGGCTGGCGGCCAAGCCAAAATTCATTTGGCCCGGCGGACGCTGCTTTCCCAATACCTATAATAGAATTACTATCATTCCTGTTGATAGCCGATATTGCCAATAATTTTAATAAGGTTGTTATACAGATATCCAATACCCTAGCACAGGCTAGTGTGAATCTGGCTACAGGCAACCCTATTGATTCTGCAAGGCATGCAATGGCAGGTGGCGGCAACAGCCTCGCCAAGCTTAATAACAGTGGTTTAGGGCCAGCACGTTAATAGTATTTATATGCAAGGTTTTATAAATAATGCTATTGAGTCATGGATATTTATTGGTCCATACCTGTTAGCTTTTTTTATAATTTTTTCTACCCTTGCCTATTTCATGCCCTGCAATAAAGGGCAGCCACTATTACACAAAGGCACAATAGCAGATTTACTGTATGGGTTGGTGATCCCGCTTTTCAGCAGGTATGTTAATGTAATCTTCCTAAGCTTGGGCTTTGCGATATTTTTTTATGGCACACCGCAAGACCAGTTACAGGACTATGTTAATAACGGACATGGACCAGTACGTGAATTACCATTATGGTTACAGGCCGCTGTAGTATTCCTGCTTTCCGATATATTGCTATACTGGACACACCGTTTTTTCCATACTCCACGCATGTGGCGCTGGCATGCTATACACCATTCAGCAAAAATAGTTGATTGGCTGACCAGCTACCGTTTCCATCCGGTAAATGTCTGGCTTTCTTTCACACTGGTTGACACTTCAATGTTATTACTGGGCTTTTCCCCCGCCGCAATTGGGGTTATGGGGCTTTTCAATATGTCCTATTCATTTATGGTTCACGCCAACCTGAATTGGACTTTCGGTCCCTTCCGCTACCTTATAGCCAGCCCGGTTTTCCACCGCTGGCATCACACCACACAAAAAGAAGGGCTGGACAAGAACTTTGCCCCTACCTTCCCGCTGCTTGATATAATGTTTGGGACATTCTATATGCCAGAAGGAAAGCTTCCCGAAACTTATGGGGTTCTTGGCGCAGAAATCCCTGAATCATTCATAGGGCAATTGATCTGGCCATTTCGTAAAGAAAACCAGCCTAAAAAACGGCCAGGAATAAAGCCGAAGCCCGAAGCTCGAATTCCCTAATCCCCGATTATCCGTTAAGCAGCTTATCAATTTCTTCATTACTTAAAGCTCTGGATTCGGCTGGAGCCTCAGCTGCAGGCGGTGCAGGAGGAGGTGCCGGAGGCTCAGAAGCAATCTTAGCAGGTGCAGCTTCCACTGGCTCTTGAGGCAGGGCGGACGGCTCACTATATTCACTTTTGCTATCTGGCTCAATGTCACCTATAAAATCCTGGTTCAATACCTGGTTTAAATGTATCACATTAAAACCAAGCGGATCATGGCGCTGGATCTTGTATATCTTCTTATTTTTGCATGCTGCCATTGCATCCAGTGCCGATGCCGCCTCTACCAGTTCATAATGGCGGTTATCGCGGTAAACACGGTACACCATAGCCGAAGAAAGATGCAAATCCTTACGTGGTATAAACAATTCTTCAAAAGGTTCTTTGTTTTCTTCTTTCATATTCTCCATCCGAAATAAAATTTAGGATGAACAGATCGCAACAATATCTCAGTGATGTTTTAGTAAAGTATTTTTTCTTGTTCTATACTAGGCAGGCAAAGCGAAATATACAATGGTACATGAACTGAAGCCTAACAACGTATAGGACAAGAAGGAACTTTAATACGCTTTCCAGCGCATCACTCCAAACAAATGCGAAACCTGTCCGTTTTCGTATCCGAGGGGAACAATGCAAGTTCTGTACCGAACATTCATGTGGTGGGCGTTAGTGAATTCACCCTCATCAATAACTGGCTGTTTTTTATCCAGAACTTCTTCGATTTTTTTTAAGCTCGGCACACGTGTACTGGATAATAACCTAAGTGCCATGTCCGGGTTATTCACGTCATCGCCGAATGCTCCAACCAGTGCCGAACCCATATAGCTATAGCGATAGCCGATACGCTTGACTACGTCATCAAGGCTTATCAGAAAACAATAATCCCATATATCGGAAATTTCTTCCGGTTCAATATCGCTTTCATGGGGAAACTCACGGCCTTTACATATCTTGTGCCAGTAATTAAGCAGTTCATCATGGCAGCGGTGGTGAAGGTCACCTTCTTTGCCATAATTCCTAAGCTCGTTTTGTTTTGCATGTTCTTTCATAAGCAACCATCATAGTTGGTAAAAAAACTATCATAGCATAATTTTATACTTTGTATAATCATAAAAAGCATAAAATGCCTTTTTTTCATTAACTTATACTTATGGTCTTTAATAAAAAATTAATCATGGCGAGCCTTGTCGCGGTATTCCTTAACATTACGGTTATGTTCTTCCAGGGAACTGGCAAAATTATGTCCACCATTACCGGTAGCCACAAAAAATATTTCATTAGTTGAAAGCGGGTGCAGCACAGCTTCAATAGCTTCCCGGCTGGGATTGGTTATAGGTGCTGGCGGCAATCCGCCTATCACATAAGTATTATACGGCGTTTCACTCTTCAGGTCATCGAATGTCAACATCCTTCCCATTGGCTTGCCGGATATTTTTTCAATCCCATAAACCGTTGTCGGGTCGGATTGCAATTTCATACCGATTTTTATACGGTTTAAAAATACGGCGGCTACTCTTGGGCGTTCTGCCGGAAGCCCGGTTTCTTTTTCCACGATTGATGCCAAAGTTAGGGCCTGACCGGGATTAGTAAATGGCAGCCCCTCCCCCCTCTTCTCCCAAAGTTCAGCAAGTGTCTGCTTCATTTTTTCCTGCATCCGCGCAATTATCGAAGCGCGTGTATCCCCATAGGTAAAATAATAGGTTTGCGGCAATAATGAGCCTTCTTCTATATTAGCTGGAAGATTTCCTGTAAGCACAGGGTCAGAATTGATCAGCGCCGAAACCTCACGCACATTCAGCCCCTCAGCAATTGTGATTTTATGTTTAACCACCTGGCCAGCCACCAGCATCTGTATTACAGCTTGCGGAGAAATTCCGGCAGGAAAAAAATATTCCCCCGCTTTGATTTTGGCGGCATCCTTATTGACATAAGCAATAATTTTAAAAAGCAATGGATATGAGATTATATTTTTTTCTGCCAGCTCATCCACGCTTTTGGAAAATCCATTGCCTTTAGGCAAAATAACCGTGGTATCTTGGGGTAATTTCCCCGGAGAAATATAATTATCCCAGGCTAGGAACCCTGCCACAACAGCGGATAGAAATAAAACTGTGATCAGGCCCAGAAAATACCGCAAATTCTTATCCTTTTACACTTAATACGTGACTTGCTTTGAGGAGGTTCCATTGCAAGCAGATTTGAAGCAAAACTAGAGCTTTTAGAAATACCTATATTTGTTTAAATACCAACGAAGCATTGGTCCCGCCAAACCCGAATGAATTTGAAAGCGCAGCGCGTATTTTGCGTTTCTTTGCAGTGTGCGCCACCAGGTCAAGGTCACAGCCTTCGGAGGGATCATCGAGGTTAAGTGTAGGCGGTGCTATCTGGTCACGGATGGCAAGTATCGAGAAGATCGCTTCCACCGCCCCAGCTGCGCCGAGCAGATGCCCAATCGCCGATTTGGTAGATGACATGGAAAGCTTGTAAGCAGCATCGCCGAACAGGTTTTTAACCGCCTGCAATTCCAGCTCATCACCTAGTGGGGTTGATGTCCCGTGCGCGTTTATATAGTCAATATCCTCAGGGTTCATGCCTGCGCGTTTAAGTGCTGCAGCCATTGCGCGGCCAGCCCCTTCATGCTGTGGCGCAGGAGCAGTTATGTGGTAAGCATCG
Organism: Pseudomonadota bacterium; assembly: GCA_963205195.1. Classification (GTDB taxonomy): domain Bacteria; phylum Pseudomonadota; class Alphaproteobacteria; order Rickettsiales; family SXRF01; genus SXRF01. The sequence goes on from CAUJHR010000016.1 coordinate 147,457, forward strand.
CCCGATAATCCATAACCAACCACTTCTGCATAGATTTTTGCACCGCGTTTTTTCGCGTGCTCATATTCTTCTAAAACAACAACCCCTGCGCCTTCGCCCATCACGAAACCATCGCGGCCTTTATCCCACGGGCGCGATGCCTTTGTCGGTGTTTCATTATATCCAGTCGATAATGCACGCGCAGCTGCAAACCCAGCCAGCCCGATGCGGCAGATCGTAGCCTCAGCCCCGCCCGCCAGCATAATATCAGCATCGCCGAACTGTATCATCCTTGCGGCATCGCCGATAGCATGCGCGCCGGTTGAGCAGGCAGTAACCACCGCATGGTTAGGGCCTTTGAACCCGTATTTAATGGAGATCTGCCCGGAAGCCAGGTTGATAAGGGCTGCCGGTATGAAGAATGGGCTTACGCGACGCGGGCCTTTTTCTTTCATCATCAAAACAGTTTCTTCAATAATATGCAGGCCGCCAATACCTGAGCCGATCATAACCCCGGTACGCAATGCAGTTTCTTCATCAAGGGAAGCTATACCAGCATCTTCCACTGCCTGCGAAGCAGCACCGAAAGCAAAATGGATAAAATCATCCATTTTTTTCTGCTCTTTGGGTTCTATATAGTTATCGGCATTGAATTGCCCAGGCTCATTACCGCGCACCACCTGCCCTGCAACTTTCGCCGGAATATCCGACACGTCGCAAAGCGTGATTCCAGTAAGCCCTGAGCGCGAGGAAGTAATACCTTCCCACGATTGCTCCACCCCGCAACCAAGCGGAGTAACCAGACCAAGACCAGTAACTACTACTCTTCTCATGGATAAATATAAGAAATGTTATGCGGCTTTTGCGTGCTGCTGTATATAATTTACCGCATCCTGGAGGCTCAGGATCTTTTCAGCGGCATCATCAGGAATTTCAATGTTAAATTCTTCTTCAAAAGCCATAACCAGCTCAACGGTATCAAGGCTGTCAGCGCCGAGGTCATCAATAAAGCTTGCTTCAAGCACAGCTTTGGATTCATCCACACCCAGATGTTCAACAACGATTTTTTTTACTCGTTCAGCAATATCACTCATGATGTTTTTCCTTCGTTAGTTAACACATGCAAAAATCCACATGTGGGATTTCTGTTTACCTAATATACCTGCAAAATCCGTTTAGGGATTTTGTTTACCAAGAACCTGCAAGTAAGATTCTTTTAATGGGTTAGAGTCGGGAACAATAATCATCCAAACTCAAACGTCAATCTTAAAAATACTTATTTAGATAAATAATTTCTCACTAATGTGTAATATTTTTACCAAGACCCAGATGAAGTAGCATAACTAGCCTACCATGACTACAAAAAAGCACACAATTTCTTCTAATTAAATTCATTTTAAGCCATGAACATGCCGCCATTAATATGTAATGTCTGCCCTGTTATATAGGAAGCCGCATCACTGGCAAGGTATAGCGCTCCTGCGGCAATTTCTTCCGCATTACCCATGCGCCCCAGCGGTATATTATTGTTAATACGTGCTTTTTGCTCATCATTTAGCGCATCGGTCATTTTGGTTGCGATAAATCCCGGTGCGATACAGTTAATAGTGATCCCGCGTGAGGCAACTTCCTGCGCCAGCGATTTTGCCATACCGGTAAGCCCGGCCTTCGAAGCGCAATAATTAGCTTGCCCCGGGTTGCCTGTCCAGCCCACTACAGAAGTTACAAATATAATGCGACCAGCGCGGCGTTTCAGCATGCCCTTTATAGCTGCACGCGCAAGGCGGAAGCTGGCTGTTAAATTAATATCTATAACCTGCTGCCATTCTTCATCTTTCATACGTAAGGCTAGGTTATCTTTGGTAACGCCAGCATTACAAACTAATATATCCAGCCCGCCAAGAGCTTCTTCAGCATTTTTTATAAGTGCGTCAACACTGGCAAGATCAGAAAGATTACATGCGATAGGAACAATGCCATCGCCCAATTCAGCTGCAAAATTTTTCAGCTTCTCTTCATTGCTCCCAGAAACGGCAAGCTTAGCGCCCGCATCATGAAAACTCTTGGCGACAGCGCCACCAATACCTCCGCTTGCTCCAGTTATAAGGGCTTTTTTATTTGTGAGTGAGAATGTCATTGTTACCTCTATTCTAGGATTCAGTGGTCAGGATTCGGGATTCAGGTAACTCTACTACTAAACTCGCTGGCATGAGGCAAGCGCGAAGCAATGGATACCGAGAAACATGAGTGTATAATTAATACATGACATGTTTCGAGGAGGATCCATCGCAAGTAGATTGTCCGCGCCAGTAGAGTTTTTACTCAACTTTAGCGAATGCTTCCAAGTCGGCGATAGTTCCAATATTCATAGCCTGCACATCTGGTGCACAGCGCTTCATAAGGCCTGAGAGCACTTTCCCCGCACCAACTTCAATAACACGGGTCACACCCTCACGCGCCAGATATTCCATTGATTCGCGCCAACGCACAACCTCTGTCACCTGGTCTACCAATAGATCGCGCAGTATGGCCGGGTCACTTTCTGCTTTTGCCGTTACGTTGGTAACAACCGGGACAATTGGACTATTGAATTTTGCCGCTGCCAGCGCAGATGCCATAACCCCGGAAGCTGGTGCCATAAGAGCGCAATGGAACGGTGCGCTTACTTCCAGCAGCATTGCGCGCTTAGCGCCTTTATCTTTTGCAATAATAATTGCACGGTCAATTGCAGTACGCGTGCCGCTTATTACAACCTGCCCCGGCGCATTATCGTTAGCTACGCTGCAAACTTCCTCGCCCGCAGCCTGGTTTGCAATTTCCTCAGCCATTTCCCTATCTATCCCGATAAGGGCCGCCATTGCCCCATTACCATCATGAACGCAGCGCTGCATGGAAAGTCCGCGTACGCGAAGCAGGCGGGTAGTTTCGGCAAGCCCCAGCACCCCGTCAGCGCATAGGGCGGAATATTCGCCCAGCGAGTGCCCGGCAACAAAGGCCGCCTGTTTTTTAAGGTCAAACCCAAATTCGCTTTGCAGAACACGGAAAGCGGCAATAGAAGTAGCCATGATAGCTGGCTGCGCGTTCTCGGTAAGGGTCAGCAGGTCTTGCGGCCCATTAAATATAATATCAGAAAAATCCTCAGACAGGGCATTATCAACCTCTTCAAAAACAGCGCGTGCGGAAGCAAAATTATCAGCAAGCTCTTTCCCCATGCCAACCACCTGCGACCCCTGGCCCGGAAACAATAACGCTTTTTTCATATCCCTACCTTTTTTAATTATTATTTTATCTATCATTATACAACCCCAAGGTTACAATTATTAAAGCTATTTTGGGATTATGGCAACTGCGAATGTTGCAATTTAATACATAACTTTTAAATAGCAAATAATTAGCAAAACAATTGCCAAAACACCCTGATTTTACATAATTATTATAACAAGGTTCCGGCTTATATATTTTATCTCACTATTTTGCTTGCAATCACTAAAAAAGTGACTATAGGTATACCCCTTTAACGCAAAAATCCGCATTATGGGAATTTTGCTATTAATATATTACATCGCATTACGCGAATTTGCAGGAGTTTGAATTACTATGCCTTTGTACGAAAGCACTTTTATCACCCGCCAGGACCTGTCCCGTCAGGACATTACCAAACTTACAGAAAGCATGGGTGCAATTGTTGCCCAGGGCGGTGGCAAAGTAGTAAAAGATGAATATTGGGGCCTGCGTAACCTGGCTTATAAAATCAATAAAAGCCGCAAAGGGCATTACGTTATGCTGTCAATTGATGCTCCTGCTCCTGCGGTTAAGGAAATGGAACGCAACCTCCGTCATAACGAAGATGTTATCCGCCTGCTGACTATCCGTGTCGATGCGCTGGAAGAAGGCCCTTCAGCTATGATGAACCAGTCGCGTTCACGCGAAGAAGGCACCCCTGACGATATTTCAGCGGATGTTGCTGATGCCGACGCAGATATAGCAATAAACTAGTAAATGGAATTATAGGATATGAACATGGAACGCCCACAAGAAAACGCCTCTGCTGGCCGCAAAGTATTTTTCCGCCGCAAGAAAACTTGCCCTCTTACCGGTGCCAACGCACCTAAGATCGATTATAAAGATGTAAAATTACTGCAGCGCTTCATTTCAGAGCGCGGCAAAATCCTGCCAAGCCGCATAACTTCAGTTTCACACAAAAAACAACGTGGGCTCGCACAGGCTATCAAACGCGCCCGCAACCTTGCTTTGCTTGCATTCGTCGCGCAATAGCCAGTCAACTGTTTCGAATAGCATAAAATAGGGATATTTTTTCGCACGGCTATTGCAGGCTGCGAATAAAACATCTAACAATAGGATATTATGCCAGATAATATACCATCTATTTTGCTTTCAGCCCTGCTATCAGCCATTATATTCCTGCTAATATTGACTGCAGGGATGGATTTTATTTTAATGTTCCTCTGCGTTATCCCCCTTCTTGCGGCTGGGCTGGGGAAAAACCCTAAAATGGCTTTACAGGCCGGGGCGCTGGCAACAGTCCCCATAGCCGTTATTACCGGCAGTGTCGCTGCAATTGCCATGTTCTTTTTACTGTTCGCTTTGCCCAGCTGGTATATATGCCATATGGCAATGCGTTATTATGATATAAAAATCAGCCCCACTCTTCCTGCCGTCCGTTTATGGTACCCGGTTGGCCTTATTACACTTTACCTAGCGATTTACGCCATCACATTAATGGCTGTTATAACCGCAGTTATGGCAGCTCAAGATCAAAGCATTCCCCAATTACTGGCGCAACCTGCAGAAAATGCTATATCTACATTAAATAATGATTATGACATACAGGTTGATATAAGCGCCCAGAATTTTTCCTTCATATTAAGCTCCGTATCAATATGGCTGTGGTGCATTTTCCTGGTATTTTATACCTGGATAACTAACCGGAGCCTTGCAAAGCGCAATATAGCAAAGCGGCCAAATATAAGTATAACCATATTTTCTATACCCCATTGGCTTTTAACCCTGATAGGCATATGCGCCCTCGCATCCCTTATAGGCAGCGAATCAATGAAGTTTCTTGGCAAGACTTCACTGGTTGCGCTCTTAATACCATATTTTTTTCAGGGATTGGCAATATTGCATTATGAAATGAGGAACTGGCCTAACAAGCGGGTTTTCCTGTTCTTTATTTATTTTGCTATCATATTGCTTTTATGGCCGGCATTGGCCATTTCCGGTATCGGCTTATGGAATCATATAAAAATACTAAACAAACACTTGTCATCGGGCGGAACTTCATCTAAAAGTTAGCCCCCTTTGAAATATCGCGGGTGCGGATCAGAGGAGCAAAGCGCGGCTAAGTGCCAAGCGGAGCTGAAGCTTAAAAGCAAGAATATTATAAATTAGGAGTATGGTCATGGAAGTTATTTTGTTAGAGCGCATTGCCCGCCTGGGTGGTATTGGTGAAACTGTAAAAGTACGTAACGGCTACGGGCGCAACTTCCTTATACCAATGAAAAAAGCTTTGCGCGCTACCGAAGATAATAAAAAAATCTTTGAAGAACGCCGCCATATAATCGAAGAACAAAATGCTAAAGCCCGTAAAGAAGCTGAAATACAGGCTAAAAAGATTGAAGGCCTGAGCATAAAACTGATCCGCCAGGCAAGCCAGGAAGGAAAGCTTTATGGCTCAATAACCGTGCGTGATATAGCTGACGCACTAAAAGAAGCCGGGCATGCTGTACCAAAAAGCCAGATCGTGCAGACCACTATCATAAAAACAATCGGTGAATACCCTGTGCGTATCACCCTGCACCCTGAAGTCACTGCGAATGTAAAGCTTGATATAGTGCGCGTAGAAGCAGAAGCCGCTTAATATTCCATAGTTTGCAGGCATTTTATAAGGTAGCGCAGCATTGCGCCATCTTTGCCATTGTCATTTTTTGGCATTCTGCTACAATGTGCAGGTAAACAAATGAGTTGGAGAATATTATGGACATCACATATAATGATTTTGCCAATAATAATGTAAGCAATGAGCTTCCCGAAAAAAACCAGAAAAAACTTTTTTTCGTAATGGCAGCATTGATTATATTTATTGACCTGACCAGTACACCGCACGCTGTGGTTGGAAATTGCCCTGTAAATGTAGCCACTACTTCAGCGAGCAGCAATTAGCTTTATTATTTTCTATATTACATAATAAAGTCTGCTGTTGTGAGTTGCCTTTTATTTGTGTAAAAGTAAAATTACACAACTAGCAACAAGACCTGATTATGGCAGCCCTACTCTCCAAAGACAATGAGCCGACACTTCTGGAAAAGCTGAACGAACCGGCTTACCGTCAGGCTCCTTGCAATATCGAGGCAGAGCAGGCACTGCTTGGCGTACTGCTGGTAAATAACGAATCCCTGCAATATATCGGCGACAAGCTGCGCGCCGAGCATTTTTATGAGCCTCTGCACTCCCGCATTTTCGAAGCCATCCAGAAATTCAGCGATAAAGGGCTTATCGCCAACCCGGTAACGCTGCGTCATTATTTCGATCAAGACGAAGCACTAGCCGATATAGGCGGCGGCGCATATCTTGTAAAGCTCGCGGCAGCAGCAGTTTCAGTGATAAATATCAGCGACTACAGCGCCATGATCTGCGACCTGGCACTCAAGCGCCAGCTTATTGCTGTTGGCGAAGAAATGGTAAATACCGCCTATGTCCATCAGATAGATATTCCAGCCACCAGCCAGATAGAAGAAGCCGAACAGAAGCTATTCAACATGTCTATCGAAGGTGCTGGCGACAAAGGTTTCCGCTCCCTTCGCCATTCCGTGCTGAAGGCAATTGAACAAACCGACCATGCGCTGCGTCACCAGAACCACCTTGTCGGTATCACAACAGGTTTGCAGGATCTTGATAAAATGTTAGGCGGCCTCAAGCGATCCGACCTTTTGATACTTGCAGGAAGGCCGTCAATGGGTAAAACCGCCCTGGCAGTAAATATTGCATATAACGCTGGGCTTAGCCTACTTAAAAAGGCGCGTGCCGAAGGTGTTTCTGCCAAGGAAGCCGGAAGCATAGGTTTTTTTTCACTGGAAATGTCAGGCGAGCAGCTTTCCACCCGTATGCTTTCCAGCGCCAGTAAACTAAATTCCTATAACATCCTGAATGGTAAAATATCGCCCGAAGAATTCGCGCATCTGGTACGTGTCAGCAATGAAATGTCGCAAATGCCGTTTTTTATCGACGACACACCTGCGCTCTCCATAGCTGCGCTACGCACCCGCGCCCGCCGCCTGCACCGTATGAATAATTTGAAGGTTCTGGTAGTGGATTATTTACAACTCGTTCGCGGCAGTTCAGCTTCATCACAAAATAACCGTGTGCAGGAAGTTTCCGAGATAACCCAGGGATTAAAGGCAATTGCTAAAGAGCTGGACATACCGGTTATCGCCCTGTCGCAGCTTTCCCGCGCAGTTGAGCAGCGCGAAAACAAACGCCCTCTCCTTTCTGACCTGCGCGAGTCCGGCTCTATCGAGCAGGATGCCGACGTAGTTATGTTCATATACCGCGAGGAATATTACCTGTCGCGTGAGCAGCCAAAGGAAGGTACCCCCGAACATGCAACATGGATGCTGGATATGGACCGTGCCATGAACGTAGCTGAAGTTATCGTTGCCAAACACCGCCAGGGCGCGATAGGAGATGTAAAACTGCGTTTCGATGCCAGCCTCACCCAGTTTGAGAATCTGGCGGAAGGGTACTGATGGTCATGGGTAGCTGGTCACGCGTCACAGGAAATATTCCTGTTATTACTAACTCATGACCCATGATTAATGACCAATGACCAATTTCGCCACTCTTACCGTAGATCTTGCGGCTCTTATCGCCAACTATAACCTGCTCAAATTGCGCCATGCGAAAAATTCCATAGCCGCAGTGGTAAAAGCCAATGCTTACGGGCTGGGAGTGGCTGGTGTAAGCCGCGCTTTGTGGGATGAGAACTGCTGTAATTTTTTTGTCGCAACCTTTGAAGAAGGAATAGAACTGCGCGGCATTTTACCAAACGCGATGATAGGGGTTTTCCAAGGTGTGTTCGCTGGCGAAGAAAATGAATATATAAGCAATAACCTCACCCCGGTTTTAAATGACCTGTCCCAGATCGAACCATTCACAAAAATCTTAAAAGCCAACCCAAAGATCCAGGCGATCATTCACGTAGATACAGGCATGACCAGACTCGGCCTCTGTGAAAGCGACCTCAAAAACTTTACACTCAGCACTCCAAACTCAAAACTCATCATCTCTCACCTCGCCTGCGCCGACACCCCTTCACACCAAAAAAACACCGAACAACTCGCCCGCTTCCATAATGCAATAAAATATTTCCCGGACGCAAAATACAGCCTTGCCAATTCCGCAGGTGTTTTCCTTTCTCAGGATTTCCATTTTGATATCGCCCGCACCGGTTGCGCCCTATACGGCATCAGCCCAAAAAACCCCATGCAGCATGTAGCAACCCTCTTAGCCCCTATCATACAGATACGCACGCTGGACCGTGACGAAACAGTAGGCTACGGCGCAACTGCACAAGCAAAAAAAGGAAGCCGTATCGCCATCACCGCGCTTGGTTATGCCGATGGTTATTTCCGCATGCTGGGAAACAAGGGGCATGCCTATATCGCCGGTCATAAAGCCCCGCTTATAGGCAGGGTATCTATGGATATGGTAGCAATTGACATATCAAATATCCCTGAAGCACAGATAACTAAAACCACCTCGGTAGAATTTATAAATAGCAGCCAAACCGTGGATGACATAGCCACCCAGTGTAATACCATAGGCTATGAGATATTCACCCGTATAGGACGCCGCGTTAAACGGGTTTATACCTAACCCTGTCATCCTGCGTATGGCTCAGCCATAGCGCAGGATCCTGTGCAGCCTTCGGCTCACAGAATGACCCTAACCACCTGACATACAACAATAATATAATTGTAACAATATCTTAATACTAATCTTTTCCAGATTTGCTAGATTAGCTCAGTAAAATTAGCAAGGTTCATTGTATGCCTGATGATAAAAATAAAAACAAACCGATCCCTCCAGAGTTGGTGGATATTGCATTCCCTACACTTCATGTACGCAAATTCACCAAAACACCAGATGAAGTAATTGCGAGCCACACTCTGGAAGATATATTTGCACCACGCGGTGACAACGGCATTTCTGTATTCCAGCATGCAGCGATAAACCGTCCTGAAATCGCCGGGGAAATGCTAAAAAAAGATGGCGTAACAGCTGACCATGTATTCATGCAGGATAATAACGGCAATACTGCTTTGCATTATGCCGCCAACCGGGGCAATGAGCAGCTTGCGCGGGATATTATAGATTTTAACGGAGCAACTTCTACACATCTGAAAAAGAAAAATATCAGGGAGCATGAAGCAATTGATGTGCTGCGAGATAAAGGTCATGAGGAACTGGCTCAATATTTACAGGAAAAGATCAATAAACTGAAAGCAGTTGAAATTGCTTCGCAGCCAGCAGAGCAAACCTATGAGCCTGCAAAAAGCGGAAAACCTAAATTAAGATTAATATAGGCAGGATTTATGGAATACGGCAATAATGCAGACACATCTCCATACGCGCAAAAGCTGATGGAGGCTATTTGCAAAGGCAAAAAATCAGAGGCTGCTATTTTAATAGAAAATGGCACACCAGCCCAGCTTTTTGCTCAGGATAAAACAAACCTAAGCGGCAAAACACCCTTATATTACGCCATAACACAACCCGACACACAAACGGCACTATTACTGATAAATAAAAAAGGTGTTACAGCCGAACATATATTCCGCAAAGAAAAACGGCATGGTTATACCCCTCTTCACGAAGCAATTGCCCTGGAAAATAAAGAAGTGATAATGGCAATTATCAATAAGCCGGACGTAGGTGAAAAACACTTGAAAGAAATAAAAAACGATGCTGGTGAATCGGCTTTGGATTTCGCAAAAAAATTACACAAGAATTATATTGTCCACGAAATTAATAAAAAAATAAATACTGAGAAAAAACTGCAAGGCGCGCAGCAGTTAGCGCTTCCAGAGAAACAAGCGACACAACAACTTAGTTTATAGGAATACTTATGAATGAGCCAAAACAAAAAGATGAATTATTGGACGCTATAGTAAAAAAAGATTTTAGGGAAGCAAATGACCTTTCTAATGCTGAATCAATAAAACCTCACCATATAGTTGCCGCACAGAAAAAACTTGCTGAACTTCCCGGCATATCTAAAAATTTCAGTACCGAAGCAAAAATACTTGCGCTCTTAAATGAAAGGGCAAGCGATGATGCAAAAAGACAAGCTGAAATTCTTACACAAATACCCGGTGAAAATCCTATACAAATTGGCGCCAATGCCCAGCGTATAGAGAAACAACGTGCCTCAATCAAATCATCTTTCCTTGAATAATAGGAGTTATTATGAACGAACCCAAACAAAATGACCCTTTACTGGATGCAATAAAAGATAGCGATCCCAAAAAAGTTGCCCAATATGCAAATCGTGCATCAATAACTGAATTACATGTGCAGACCGCCCTCGATATTCTGGCAGAAAGCAAAAATATCCAGCACGCACAGGTCAGCCCATCCGACGCTACCATCGAAGCAATGCAAAAAAGCCGTTCTGAAGCAAATCTTAAAGATAAAGCCACTTCTGCCCAGGCAATTGTTGCGGTTCTGCAGGAAATGGCCAGTGATGCAGTATTGGATGCAATTGACGCCAATCATGCAAGGAAATTTCAAAAGCAGCGTGACCAAGATAAAGGCACCGGCGGGCCTGCAAGATAACCCGCGATTTTATATTCGCTTGAGAAAGGAATTTCCCAAGGAAGGCAAGGCGAAGTGTGCGTTATAGCACATGAGCAAAAGCCTGACGTAGGGAAAAACTTAAATCAAACGAATATATATTGATTTAACCCACCAAAAACATTAGATTTACTCCCCTTTATTGAATTATTACCTTGGGCGAGTAGCGCATGAAACAGGCTAAAATAACAGCACCAGAAACTGGCGTAAGCCAAATGATGGGTTCTGAGATAATTGTCAAATCCCTCATCAACGAAGGTGTGGACACAGTATTTGGCTATCCCGGCGGCGCGGTTTTACCGGTTTACGATGCTCTTTTCAAACAAAACCAGCTCCGCCATATTCTCGTGCGCCATGAACAGGCCGCAACCCATGCCGCCGAAGGTTATGCCCGCTCCACAGGAAAAGTAGGGGTAGTGCTGGTAACTTCCGGGCCCGGCGCGACCAACGCCGTAACCGGACTTACTGATGCCATGCTCGATTCCATCCCGCTAGTGTGCATCACCGGGCAGGTTCCCACTCACCTCATCGGCTCCGATGCCTTTCAGGAAGCCGACACCACCGGGATCACTCGTTCCTGCACCAAACATAACTATCTGGTTCGCGATATAGCCGATCTCGCCCACATAATGCACGAAGCTTTCCATGTGGCGCGTACCGGACGCCCCGGCCCCGTGGTCATCGACATTCCCAAGAATATTATGAACCAGATGGGAAACTACACCCAGAAACTTGAGATAAAACGCCCATCCTACAATCCAAAAACCGAGCCGGATATGGCGCAGGTGGAAAAAGCGGTAGCGCTTATGCAAAGCGCGAAGCAACCGGTATTTTATGTAGGCGGCGGAGTGATAAATTCCGGCGAAAAAGCCTGCGAACTGCTTACCGAACTGGTACATCTTACTGGTTTCCCCTGCACCAACACCTTAATGGGACTCGGCGCATTCCCAGGCGATGATAAGCAGTTTGTTGGTATGCTGGGTATGCACGGAAGCCTGGAAGCCAATATGTGTATGGCCGAGTGTGATGTAATGATAAATATCGGCGCACGTTTTGATGACCGTGTGACCGGCAGGCTAGATGCCTTCTCAGTAAATTCCAAAAAGATACATGTCGACATCGACCCCTCTTCCATAAATAAGAATGTGCGCGTGCATGTGCCGATAGTTGGCGATGCGGGCAAGGTTATCGAAAAAATGCTTGAACTCTGGAAAAAACAAAAATCCGTCGCGCAGGATATTAAACCTTGGTGGCAAAAAATCGAAGCATGGCGTGCTAAAAAAAGCTTTTCCTATAAGCAGGGCGAAAAAACCATAAAGCCGCAATACGCGCTTGACCGCCTGAACGCGCTTACCAAGAAACATACCACTTACATCACAACCGATGTAGGGCAGCACCAGATGTGGGCGGCACAATTCCTGACCCATGAAAAACCTTACCGCTGGATGACCTCAGGAGGGCTCGGCACAATGGGTTACGGCGTTCCTTGTGCAGTCGGCGCGCAGATAGCACATCCTGAGGGCCTTGTGGTCTGCGTAACCGGCGAAGCCTCAGTACTTATGAATATCCAAGAGCTTTCCACCATAATGCAATACCGGCTGCCGCTTAAAATATTCATCCTCAACAACCGCTACATGGGCATGGTGCGTCAGTGGCAGGAAATGTTCCACGGAAACCGCTATAGCGAATCCTACATGGACTCCCTGCCCGATTTTGTAAAGCTCGCCGAGGCTTACGGCATGACCGGCCTTAGGTGCGAAAAAGTCGCCGATGTGGATAAAACCATAGAACAGATGATAGCAATAAAAGGCCCCGTTATTGTTGATATGGTTGTCGACCAGAATGAAAATGTATATCCGATGATCCCCGCCGGAGCAGCGCATTACGAGCTACTTCTAAGCCCTGCCGACGGCAGCGCGGAACTCAACAAGAATTTGGTATAGAATATGCAAGATATTGTTTACGACATCCCAACAATAACTGACATTAAGAGAAGACATACCCTCGCTGTGCTGGTGGATAACGAGTTCGGCGTGCTTGCGCGTGTGATCGGGCTGTTTTCCGGGCGCGGTTACAACATCGAGAGCCTGACCGTAGCCGAGGTCGAGCACGGCAGCAAACATTCGCGCATCACCATAGTCACTTCCGGCACTGAAATGGTGATCGAGCAGATAAAAAAACTGCTGGAAAAGATGGTTCCAGTTTATAAGGTACATGACCTGACAGTTGAAGGGCCGCATGTCGAGCGCGAGCTTGCCCTTGTAAAAGTTGTAAGCAACGAAGCGCAGCGTGTGGAAGCATTGCGTATCGCAGATATTTTCCGCGCCCGTGCAGTAGACTCCACCAATGAAAGTTTTGTTTTCGAAATAACTGGTGAATCCGAAAAGATCGACGCGTTCATCGAGCTTATGCGCCCAATCGGTCTTATTGAAATCTGCCGCACAGGAATAGCTGCTATCAGCCGTGGCAAAGATGGTATTTAGCCAACTGACTTAGGTTTAAATATACGCAAGGCTATCGCTGCAATTAAAAGCAATTGCGCTGGCACCCATAAGGCAAGGTTCATCCCCAAATAGCTTTCTGTAAGTCCTGGAAACAATAACGCTGATAAAAACGGGTTTAAGACCGCGAGTGAGAGTATAACCGCACATAGCATTTTCTTTCCAGAATATTTAAGCAGATAGCCAACCGGAATTGCCAGTAGAATCATTGTGTGTATATGCAGCCACGGGCTTAAAAACAAGCTTATAGCAATAACCAGAGCAAATCCCAACTCCTGCACTTCTTGCGATTGATTCCTTGCACGCAAGCCAAGCGATCCTGATATTATCACCCCAACACCAAGCATTAATAAGCTTGCCATATTTACGGCAAAGAAATTCCCGGCTCCGAATATCCATAAAAGCACCATCCGCAGATTGCACATTTTAGTTAGAACCAGCTTGATAAAAGTCGCGTCATTGCCAGCCGATGTTATAGCGTGCAAAAAATCACCCCAGATATATATGCCGAATATACTTGTGCATATTGCAATAATAGCTAGCCCGCTGGCAATGGCGCTGCGCCAAAGAGATCCTCCGTATATAATCAGCAGGTATAGGGTCGGCGCGATCACAAGTTGAGGTTTAAAAGCCGTGATAACCAGCAAAAACCCCGCCAATGCAAAATATTTATAGCGGCACAAAAGCTGGCAACCAAGCAGGCCAGCGAGCATAAGCATTACAGTCTGCCCTTCCGCAACCCCAGACATATAAGGAAGCGAAGATGCCATTAGAAAACTTGCAAACAATAATGATTTAAAGTTTTTACAGATACCCGCGTAATAAAACATTACCAGCACCAGCAAGCTGCAAATCCCCATCGCCGCCTGCCACAAATAGAATGCCGTTACATAAGGGAAATAATGCAGCGGCGCAAAAAACAGCAAAGTATATGGCGGGTAAAGGTAATGTATGGGCGATAGATCATCCTTATGCTTATTGGTAAGCCCATACTGCGTTTCTTCATTAAGCTTGGGATCATAAAGCTTTTCAGGATTGCTGGCAGTAATAAGGGACGCGCCGTAATAAACAACAAAATCATTCATACGCGCATATTCTTTGACCTTAGAATCGGGAATATCCGCAACATATGTAATTTTTTGCAGGGATGCGAAGCTTAATACCCCCACTATCAATAAGATCAATAAAGATTTAAGCAATATAGAGATATTTAAACCGGCAATCCTCAATTAAGCAGCCTTCTCGAGTTCGAGCAGTTTCTTTTTTGTTGGTATTCCACCACTGGAAAACCCGCCTAGAGCACCACCAGCACCAACCACCCTATGGCATGGCACGATTATAAGAAATGGATTACGGCCATTGGCAGTTCCTACTGCGCGGGCTTTTTTAGCATCACCAACTCTCTTTGCCTGCTCACCGTAAGAGATGGTTTCCCCGTAAGGGATTTTCTGCAACTCGCGCCACGCATTAATCTGGAATACCGTGCCCTGCATGTCGAGCTTTACATCAAATTCTTTGCGTTTACCCGCGAAATATTCAGCAAGCTGTTTTTCCGCCTTAATTAAAAACTGGTTGGAATCGCTCTCCACCATTTCATCATTCATTTCGCGGTAATGCTCCTTGTAAAACACTCCCATCAGCCCCTTGTCTGAAGCTACCAGTTGCAACCTGCCTATCGGCGTCTGCACGAATTTATAGAACTGCACCTTCGCAAGATTGATATTTTTCATATTTATCTCCTTTCAGTATTCTGTCATCCCGGGCTTGACCCGGGATCTAGGGACATAACCACCGACTATGGTTTTTGCCCTAGATCCCCGCCTTCGCGGGGATGACACTAATAACTAGCCTCTAATCTCTAATCCCTATTTGCCATCACCATATATCTTATCAAAAGTCCCCTCATCGTCAAAATGTTCTTTCTGGGCTTTTTTCCAACCGCCGAAATCTGCGATGGTAACAGTTTTAATAGCTGGAAATTTGCTGGCATATTTTTTTGCAGTATCCTTATCACTCGGACGGTAGAAATTCTGCGCGACAAGCTCCTGCGCCTCCGGGCTATAGAGATAACTTAAATATTCCTTCGCTGCTTCCGTGGTTCCTTTGCGTTCTGTGTTTTTTTCCACCACGGCAACAGGAGGCTCAGCAACAATACTAACAGAAGGGTAAACAACCTCAAGCTCGCCGTCTGGCTTCTCTTTTTGCGACAGGTACGCTTCATTTTCCCATGCTATTAACACATCACCAATGCCGCGTTGTACGAAAGTAGTTGTTGAACCGCGTGCACCCGTATCCAGCACCGGCACATTCTTGAATAGTTTTTTCATGAAATCTTCAATTTTACCTTGGTCGCCTGCGAATTTATCCTTGGCATAGGCCCACGCCGCAAGATAATTCCAGCGCGCGCCGCCGCTGGTTTTCGGGTTCGGCGTGATAACCTGCACACCGTCTTTTACAAGATCACCCCAATCCTTGATATTTTTTGGGTTGCCCTTATGCACAAGGAACACAATAGTAGAAGTATAAGGCGAGCTGTTATTTGGCAGCTTGCCCTGCCAATCGGCAGGTAGGCTTTTTCCTTTGTCAGATATTACATCAATATCATATGCCAGCGCCAGCGTCACCACATCGGCCCTGAGCCCCTCAATGACCGAACGCGCCTGCTTGCCAGAGCCACCATGCGACTGGTTTATCTTAACATCCTGCCCGGTTTTTTCCTTCCAATGCTTGATGAATAAATTATTGTATTTTTCATAAAGCTCACGCGTCGGGTCATAAGACACGTTGAGCAGTTCTATCGGCTTATCTGCCGCCTGCGCCTGCGAAAATGCTACACTTGCAGCAAACAAAACGACCCCTAATATATTAGATAGTTTCATTATATTTTTCCTTCTTAAGTTTGTAGTTTTGTATAACAGAAATTTTATCTTAACTCCACGATTTTACATGTCATTGCGAGCGAACAATGACGAAGCCATTACTCTTCCCAAAACTCGCTGGCGTGAGGCAAACGCGATGCAATGAAGTGGCGCAAACGCAGCGTAGCAGCGCTACGTGAGTATTGCGCCGAAGCTTTATTGCAAGCAGATTGTCCGCGCCAGTAGAGTTTCCAGCAGATTTAAAGCCAAAAATGAGTTTTACCTAAAGCTGAGGCGAAAGAACTGAATCCGGCAATGTTTCATGCATTGGGTCAATAACTACAGTATCGGCAGACGCATCGTTTTTCTGGTCTTTAACCGGCGTTGGCGGCGCTACAAAAACTGGTTTCATATTAGCGATTTTTTTCTCTACATCATTCCCGGCATTATCTTCACGTAGTGGCAGAAGCTTCATGGTTGCCGGACGCGGAGGAGCAGCACCAGCTCCCTGGTATGCCACCAGTTTATTCTCCCAGCCTGGCATTTGTTCGCGGTAACATAAAATATCCTGTAAAACGCGGTAGCAATAACGCACTGGCATAGGCTGCTTGGCGGTGCTGGGAAGCGGTGTAAGCCACCATTTACGCATTTGCTCCCCGGTTTTCTTCAAATTATCCCGTACATCATTTGCAACGCGCATACCATTTTTTTCAACATTATCCTGCACGGTTTTCGCATCCTTATTGGCCTGCGCCACCACAACCTTCTTATCTTCCTCATAATGGTCGCATGAGCAAAGGCATAACATACTGAAAATAATTAAAAATTTCTGCAAATCCAAATCCTTCATATTTATGGCCGCCATAATATAATAATATCCAGCAAGTTACAGCAAATTTTATGCCATCATCAATTGATTAACATTGCGATAAAAGTAAATATGAAGTAATATTTGTTTTTAACTAAATCAGGGCAAACAGTGGAAGAGCAACAAAATCCGTTAGTAGAAGCGACCATTGCGGTAAAGGAGCGGGCTATTGCAAATCTTAATGCCATTCCCCTACAGTTTTATACCCCATTTGATAAACCAAACATCAAAGCTGTCCTTGAATCAAAAGACCATTTGTTTAACACAATATCAGCATCATTGCGCTATCTGGAATTGGACGAAATTAATGCAGGTACCGGGGATTATTCTTTGACAAGGAAAAGGCCGGATACTGCAAACCCAAAGGGCGAGATTAAATTAGAATTAAGCAGGAGCGGTATTATAAAACTTGCGCGAACGGGAGTTAAAACCGAAATATTGCAAGCAATTCTAAATGCTCTTACTGATGAAAAAAAGTCTGTTTTCAATCTCAGCAATCTTGAATATGTAGCGCCTTTTAATAATACAGATATAAAGGTCGCATTAAATAACCATAATGATATATACAAGATATTATCCCAATCATTAAAGAGTTTGGGATTGAATAATAATTCAGAAAAAAATGATTCAAAAGAAATTGATTATACTATCGTTGATTATACTATTGGTGTGGTAGATGCGGATAAAAACAATCCCGGCATAATCCAGTTAAAGCTTACCAGAAGCGGCGCGGAAAAACTCGCCCGCGCAGGTGTGAAGTCAGAAGTGCTGCAAACCTTCCTGCCACTTGAAGAGCGCAAGCAAACTGGCTTTGTTGAGCGTGTAAATAGCAGGTAATTATTTTTCCGGCGTTAGAAAAAGTGCCAGCTTGCTGTGTGCATGGCTAATATTAACCCACTCACCTTCAAAATTAATCACCACCAGTGAACAGGTGGGAAATTCCATCTGCAAATTATTATGCATCTGCTTATCACCTTCTTTGGCAAGCGAAAGGGCGAGTTGGTAAAGGCCGGGATTATGCCCAACCACCATAAGCTTTTTTATATTTTCCGGGATCATTGCTATCTGGTTGAAGAGTTCATTTTCCGAAGCATTATAAATTTTTTCACTGTAGTTTACGGCGGGTTTTTCTGCGAAAGAAATCTGGGCTTCCGCCAGCGTTTCGCGGGTGCGCGTTGCAGTTGAGCATAATATATATTCTGGGATTATATTCCTGTCGGCCAGCGCTTCACCTGCCCATATTGCTTCTTCGCGCCCCTTAGAAGTCAGTTTGCGGTTATGGTCATGCTCGCTGATACCTGCGTTTCTCGCCTGCCCGTGCCGTAGGATTATAAGGGTTTTCTTAGTTTGCACCTTATTTTAAAGCTTTCTTAATGTAATTTCGAACTAATCAAAGTAATCTTTACCACTTAATTAATATCATTTTAAGCATATACTAATATAATGTTCCAACACAATATTATTAGATAGTATGCAGTTTTCGCTGCGCCGTTGGCAAAAAGCAACGTTTTTGAGGCTTTCAACCGCAGCGTAGCAGCGCTACGTGAGGATTGAAAATGAGAAAAACTAAGCGTTTGACAGGTGCAGTTAGAAAACCGCTTACTATCTGTTGCTATGAGTGAGAATACCAACCTTTTACAATCCAGCGCCCGGTTTTTCAACCGCGAAACCTCTTGGCTGAATTTTAATATCCGCGTTCTGGAGGAAGCAGAAAATCCTAACCACCCCCTTATGGAGAGGTTGAACTTCCTTGCCATTTCCGCTTCCAACCTCGACGAATTTTACATGGTGCGGGTAGCTGGCCTCAAGGATTATGTCCGTCAGGGCATCACCAAGCAAAGCACCGATGGCATGACTCCAGCAGGCGAATTGGAAATAATAAAGCAAATGGTTAAACACATGGTGGAGCGCCAGCACAGGTGCTGGACCGATTTGCGCTTGTGCCTGGAAAAACAGGATATAAAAATTCTAAAAGCAGACAGCCTTAGCAAAAAGGAGCATAGCTGGCTTGAACATCATTTCATGGAAAATATTTTCCCGGTACTTACGCCAATTGCAATCGATCCCGCGCACCCCTTCCCATTCCTTCCTAACTTAAGCCTTGCGTTGGTATTCCAGCTTACACATGCAATACATACAAAGATAGATGCTGTAAAAGAATCAAGCGAGCAGATAGCTATAATCCCGTTGCCCGCCCGCCTGCCCCGCTTCATCATTATGCCCGGCAAGAAATTGCGCTATGTAATGCTCGAGGATATTATAAAACTTTTCCTCCCGGTCATGATGCCTAATTTTTCGGTGCATGACAGCGCCCTTTTCCGTATCATCCGCGATAGCGAACTCGAAATTGAAGATGAAGATAAAGACTTCGTGCGTAACTTCGAACTTGCTGTAAAGCAACGCCGCCGTGGTCGTGTGATACAGATAAAATTCGCAAGCCCCGCCAGCCATACTCTTGTCCAGTTCGTTTCCGAGCAGATGCATGTTGAAATGGAGAATGTAATAGATGTTGAAGGGCTGCTGGGGCTGGTTAATTTAAAGGAGCTGCTTGAGCATGCGCCGCCTTCCATGCGCTTCCAGCCATTCAAAGTACGCTTTCCTGAACGTATAAATGATTTCGGAGGAAATTGCTTTGCCGCCATCGCCGCCAAAGACATCATAATCCATCACCCATTTGAAACATTCGACGTGGTGATCCAGTTCCTGCGCCAAGCGGCTGAAGACCCGGACGTAGTTTCAATCAAACAAACATTATACCGAACCAGCAAAGACTCACCAATAGCCCGTGCGCTTATTGCCGCCGCCGAAGCTGGGAAATCAGTAACGGCACTGGTAGAACTCAAAGCCCGCTTTGATGAGGAAACCAATATAAAATGGGCGCGTGATTTAGAAAGCGCCGGGGTACAAGTTGTCTATGGTTTCGTAGGGTTGAAAACCCACGCGAAAGTCACTCTGGTTACACGCCGGGAAAATAACAAGCTGGTTTCCTATGTCCATTTTGGAACAGGAAACTACCACCCGGCAACTGCAAAGCTTTATACCGACCTGTCATTTTTTACCTGCGAACCAAGCCTGTGCCGCGATACCGCTTACCTTTTTAATTTTGTAACCGGCAATGCCCCGCCGCGTAAATTCAACAAGCTTATAATCGCCCCGCATAACATGCGAAAGCGCCTGCTTTCAATGATAGAAGACGAGATTGAACATGTAAGGAACGGGCGCAAGGGAACTATCTGGGCAAAAATGAATTCACTAGTTGATGAACAAGTGATAGATGCGCTTTACCGCGCTTCACAGGCAGGAGTGATAATAGAGCTGGTAGTTCGCGGAATTTGCTGCCTGCGCCCAGGTGTCCCTGGTCTTTCCGACAATATCCGCGTTAAAAGCATAATCGGCAGGTTCCTTGAACATTCACGTATCTATTGTTTCGGCAATGGTTATGAAATGCCCTCCCCTAACGCCAAAGTATTCATTGGCTCGGCAGACTGGATGCCGCGCAATTTCGACTGGCGCGTGGAGGTAATAGTGCCGATAGAGAACCCCACCGTCCATGAGCAGATAATGGGGCAGATAATGATGGCCAACCTTAAAGATGAGAGCCAGAGCTGGGTATTGCAGCAAGACGGCGCCTATAAACGAATTTCACTGGATAGCAAGGCGATCTCGGCGCATGACTATTTTATCAAAAATCCGAGCTTGTCAGGACGCGGCACATCGCTTAAAAGAGCCAAATCAACCCAGATGTTAAAATATAAGGCAGTAAAGAAGGATGGCTGATAATTCAATTTTGCCGCCAGTGCGTGAGGACGCCCGAATAGGTATCATCGACATTGGTTCCAATTCTATCCGTCTTGTGGTTTACGATCAGTATAAACGCACCCCTATCCCTATCTATAATGAAAAAGTGCTGTGCGAGCTTGGAAAAGGCCTTGCCTCCAGCGGAGTATTGAACCCGGCAGGTGTAGAGATGGGCAAGCTTGCGCTTCGCCGCTTCGTTGCCATGGGCCGCAATATGGGTATAGCCGAGCTGCATGTCATTGCCACCGCAGCAATACGCGATGCAAAGGATGGCCATGAATTCACCAACTGGCTGGAAAAAACATACAATGTTAAGGCCGATGTAATTTCCGGCGAAGAAGAAGCAAGGCTTGGGGCATTTGCTGTCTGTTCCTCTATCTACAAACCAAAAGGCATCACTGCCGATTTAGGCGGAGGAAGCCTTGAGCTGGTGCGCGTAAACGATGGTACGATTTCCGGCCATACCAGCCTGCCACTTGGCAGCTTGCGTATGCTGGATGAAAGCAAAGGAGACCGCGACAAATTGCGTAAGCTTATTGATAAGCGCTTCTTAGAGGTAAACTGGCTTGATGATGGCAAAACTCCAAGCATCTATGCAATTGGCGGAAGCTTCCGCGCCCTTGCAAAGATGCACATGGTAGCAAATAATTATCCGCTGCAGATACTTCACGAATATACTGTAGCAGCAAAACCATTCCTCGCTTTCGTGCGCGAGATAGCGGATATGTCGATAGAAAAAATCGAAAAATATCCCGGCTCTGCCGCAAAGCGCGCCTCCGCCCTTCCCGGCGCTGCAATGGTGCTGGAAACATTGCTTACCGCCAGCAAAGCAGAAAATATAATATTCTCTGCAAGCGGTATCCGCGAAGGTTACGTATACAAAAAACTTCCCCTGCGTGAACGCGACGAGGACGGGCTGATATTTTCCTGCCGGGAATTTTCTTCACGAAACAGCCGTAGCATAGAGTACAGCAAAGAGCTTTATGGATGGCTTCAGCCATTGCTCGATTCCGAGCCCCAATATTTGCAGCGCCTTCGCCTTGCCTTCTGCCTGCTATCTGACATAGCGCTGCACATACACCCTGAATACCGGGCGCAATGGGCTTTCCAACGCCTTATTTATTCGGCTTTCACCAGCATAACCCATACCGAGCGCACAACACTGGCATTAGCACTATATCACCGCTACCAATTCAAATTGAAAGATGAATACCCGCAGTTGAAGCTTATAAGAAATGCCGACAAAGCGTGGGCGAAACTGCTAGGGACCGGCGCGAACCTTGCCTATCATTTATCAGGAAGCATAAGCGGCAATCTGCATAAAACCGCGCTGGTGGTAAAAGATAAAGGCATTGCGCTGCAATTCGTAGGCGACATGGCCGATATAATGGGAGATTCAATTCAAAAGCGAATTGATGGGGTAAACGAAGCCTACAGCGATTATATCCATATTTCAGAAAAATAATATATTTATCAGCATATTACATAAATAGATAAAATCACCTCTAATTTTAACAAAACCGTCATATGACATAGTGGTTAATTTTTCATATAATCACTAAATACTAAGCTACTATATAAGGGAGCATTATGTCAGACGATCAGCCTAAAGAGAAAAAAGATAACAGTTTTTTTAGAAAAATTTTAAGTGGCTGGTCAGATGATTCTCAAGTTGGTCAAAGCCGCAATGCACGTGGAAGAACTTTTGATAATATAAAGAATATTCTTAAAGAAGCTGATAACACTCCTGGTCATGGAGAAAAAAAAGGCTTAATAGAACCCGGCGAAATAGAATATGTTTCAAAAAGAATAACTGATGAAGTCACCAAGATAGGAGCATGGCGAGTTCCAAATATTATTAATGATATAAAAAGGGACATAGACAGAGCAAGCAATGATTTTGCTAAAAGCAAAGATGAAACTTATACCGATAAAACAACCGGAATGGTTTTCACCCGCGAGGCTTTCAAAGATTTTCTGGATGCGATGCGTAAAGGTACCAACACAAATTCACATGATTTCTCGCAGGTAACAACTCCTAAAACGCCGTCATCTAACCAAGGCCATGAAATAGGCTAAGCCTCAAACCCGGCAAATCTTCCTTAGGCAAGGGGTAGTTAGTATTAATTATCCGTCATTGCGAGCGAACAATTTGAGCGCGGCAATCCATAACTATTTGTCATCCCCGCGAAGGCGGGGATCTTTCTATATTACAGACACAATCGGCAAAATAGATTCCCGCCTACGCGGGAATGACGAATTACTACTTTCTTCCCAAAACTCGCTGGCGTGAGGCAAGCGCGCACAGCAATGAAGTGGCTGACCAATATGATAGTTGGGAAACTCGCTTTGGCAAAAAAGCGCGAAGCGATGGACACCGAGAAAAGTTGAGCGTACACGCTAGTACGTGACTTTTCGAGGAGGCTCCATAGCAAGTAGATTTGAAGCCAAAGTAGAGTTTACAGGTACGGGTCTTCTTTCAGAAGGTAGTTCTGCACGTAATCCTTGATGCCATCTTGTAGGCTTGTGAATGAATCGGTATATCCAGCAGCACGCAGGCGGTCTAGTTTCGCCTCGGTAAAATACTGGTACTTCTTCACAAGCTCCGGAGGCATGTCGATATATAATATACGCGCATCATAACCAAGAGCAGAGAATATAGCCTTAGCCATTTCATTGAACGTGCTTGGCTTACCACTGCCCAGATTGAACAGGCCCGACACTTGCGGATTGTCAAGGCACCACAGCAGCACCTTAACAATATCCTTTACATAGGCCATATCGCGTAATTGTCCGCCGTCAGCATATTTGCTGTTATAAGAGCGAAACAATTTTATGCTGCTATGCTCAATCGCATGCGATGCGATCTGCGAAATCACACTGCTCTGGGCTTCTTTATGATATTCATTAGGTCCATACGCATTGAACAACTTAAAACCAACCCATTGCGGTAGCGGCACCTCACCAGTGGCAACAACCCTCGCCACATGCGTGTCAAATAAATGCTTGCTCCATCCATAGCCCGAAAGCGGCGTGAGCTTCTGCAGATATGCAAGATCCATATTATCATCAAAACCGTTTGCGCCATTGCCGTAAGTAGCCGCGGCAGAAATATATACAAAGCGCACTTCGTTCTTGTTGCACCAGCGCCAAAGGTTCAGTGACAGTGCAAAATTATTTTGCAGTATCATGTCAATGCGGTTTTCAGTGGTCGAAGATAGAGAGCCTAAATGATATACCATTTCTATATTGGTATGGTGCAGGTCGAGCCAGTCGAATAGTTCACGCGGTAATATTATTTCATGCGCCGGATGCTTACTTAGGTTACGCCATTTATCGCCAACCCCGAATTCATCACATACTACTATATTATGGGTGCCGCGCTTGATAAGTTCAGCAACAAGGTTAGAACCAATGAACCCGCCGCCGCCAGTAACCAGGATATTTTTCATATGTCTTTCTTGGTTGGTTTAAAAAACTTCCATAAATTCCCTTCTTATTATATAGTAAAAACCCTTAACAAAGCGTAAACCAGCCAAAAGCAGCAAATAAGGATAATTACATGGAAAATAACAATAAATTCTTTTTAGACCTCTCCCGTATGGCCAGCGGCGCTGCCGGAGGGTTAATGGATGTTAAGCGTGAAATCGAAGAATCTGTTCATATCCAGATAGAAAAATTATTACAAAAGATGAACTTAGTTACTAAAGAAGAGTTCGATACTACCCAGGAAATGCTCAAAAAGGCACGAAATGAGCAAGAAGAGCTTAAAAGGCGTTTTGACGAGCTGGAATTGAGGATAAATTCCCTAACTATCGGGGAAAAAAGCAATAAATAGCAAGGCACTCACTTTGAGCCAATAAGCAATTGAATTTGTTTAATAAAATAAATTTCATTTATTCTTTCTTAAAGTAATGGATTTTTGAATCGTTCCATGTCAGGATTGATTCATGTAAGTCGCGCTGTATCTTATTTACAGCGCGATTTTTAGATAAAAATTTCAGTCAATTTTTGCTGCATGATTTTTTAAAAAATTTGGAGAATAAAAAAATGAAATCGCTACAGATCAAAACCGATAAAATTTATAACCCACTCGACATCGCTGAGTTGGTGATTATGGATCGTGATTGGGTGTTTGATCGCCCCGATGATGGTGAGCTTGTCGCCGAAGTAACCGGTGTTTGGTGCAACTATCACATCTGGTTCACATGGCAGGAAGAATCCGGCGGCCTAACACTTTCATGCTCGCTCGATAATAAATTCCAGCAACAGGCGATAGCGAAAATTCATTCCATCCTTGCAATGGCGAATGAAAAATTATGGCTCGGCCATTTCGGTTTCTGCACACAGGATAATTCTATTGTGTTCCGCCACTCACTTCTTTTGCGTGATGGTGCAGGCACTACAGCCGAGCATTTGCAAGAGCTTCTCGATCTTGCCATCAGCGAGTGCGAGCGCTTCTATCCGGCCTTCCAGTCGGTAGTGTGGGGTGGCAAAACTCCTGCCGAAGCAATCGAGATCGCGTTGTTCGAAACAATAGCGGAAGCTTAATCGGATAACAGATAACGGATGACAGAATTTTTTTGTCAGTCTATATACTTGTCATCTGTAATCCGTCATCCGTCATCTGAATTTATATGTCATCCGCCATCTGTCATCCGTCATCTTTATTACTCGTCGGCCATGGTAATATGGGCAGCGCCATGCTTGCAAGCTGGCGTAAAAATCCGGCAAATAATATTTCTGAATTTTATGTTATCGACCCAAAACATTCCGCCCACGGTTTGTTTTTTAGCGATCTTGATAGCCTGCCGAAAAATATAAATCCCGGCATAATAGTTTTTGCTGCCAAGCCGCAGCAGCTCGCCGAAATTTTACCGCAGTATAAAAAGCGCTTTGGGAACTCTCCATTATATATATCTATCGCCGCCGGAAAGACGCTGGCATTTTTTACGCAGCATCTTGGAAGTGACGTAAAGATAATCCGCGCCATGCCGAATACTCCTGCCCTTGTCGGCAAAGCCATCACCGGCCTGTGTCACACCCCTAATATAGATGAGTCACAAAAAAATCAGGCAACTGCATTAATTGAAACATTTGGCAAAGCTGTATGGGTTGCTGAATCAGATATGGACGCAGTAACTGCAATCTCCGGCTCCGGCCCTGCTTATGTGTTGCTATTCCTCGAATCCCTCACCAAGGCGGGAATAAATGCCGGGCTTGCTCCCGATATAGCCCAGGCTCTTGCGTTGGAAATGACGCACGGCACCATCCATCTCGCTTCTAAAATCCCAGAAACTTTTGAAAAACTCCGCCATAATGTTACCAGCAAAGGGGGCACCACAGAAGCAGCCCTCAATATACTAATGTCCGAAAACGGCATAGAAAAATTATTGGATGACGCCGTAAAAGCCGCCATAAAACGTGCAAAGGAATTAGCGTAGCGTCATCCGGCTTCTGTCATCCGTCATCCGAAATTGTGCACTGCAACATTTTTGCTTGACTTGCTCACCTCACTACTATATATTACGCACCTGATTCGGGATTATTTCTATTTGTTTATCACTTTTTAGGAGATTATTATGTCATACAATCAAGCATTTGCCGATATGTTCAAGAACACAATGGATTTTAACCAGATTTTTTCAACTGGCCGCCGCAACATGGAGGCACTCTCTGCTGCCAACCAGGTAGTAGTTGAAAGCGCTCAAGCTATCACCCGCCGCCAGGCCGAAGTTGCCCGCGCTAACATCGACAACGCGCTTAAGGTTTCTAAAGACCTTATGACCAACGCAACCCCAGAAACCACCATCAGCAAACAATCTGACCTGATGAAAGCTTTCTTTGAAAACACCCTTACCAACCTTCGCGAAGTTAGCGAACTGGTTACCAAATCAAGCTTTGAAGCATTTGACGTGCTTAACCGCCGCACTGCTGAAAGCCTCGAAGAGATCAGCACTGCTTCTGCATCTTCTGGTTCTTCTAAAAAGAAATCAGCTGCTTAATAAGCTTTTTTGAAGATAGAAAGCCCCGGCGGGAAACCTCCGGGGCTTTTTTTATTGCCTGTGTCATTGCGAGGAGCACAAGCGACGCGGCAATCCAGACTGGATTGCTTCGCTACGCTCGCAATGACGAGCCAGGTCTTACCCAAAACTCGCTGGCGTGAGGCAAGCGCGAAGCGATGAAGTGGCGTAAACGGAGTGTAGCCTCAACAAATCCACAAGTGGGATTTGTTACTAAGCACAAAATCCCGCATGCGGATTTTGTAATCCATGAGTATTGGCCGAAGCTTTATTGCAAGCAGATTGTCCACGCCAGTAGAGTTTCTATTTCTGACACTTAGGGCAATAAAATGTAGCCCGCCCTGCCTGCCTTATTGTTTCTATAGGCGTTTTGCATTTACTGCAGGGCTTGCCGCCGCGCCCATAAACATGGAATTTATGCTGGAAATACCCCGATTCGCCCGACACATGCGCGAAATCCTTAAGTGTAGAGCCGCCAGCTTCAATCGCAGCATTCAGCACATTATGTATCTCTTTTATAAGGGGTGGGATTTTCTTTCCAATCTCATTGGCCGGTTTAAGCGGCGAGATCCCGGTCAGGAATAACGCTTCGTTAGCATATATATTACCCACCCCCACAACAATTTCCTGATCCATTATGGTAGGCTTAATTGGCGTTTTACGCTTGGAAAGCGCCTTTTCTAAATATTCAGGGGTGAATTCACTCTCCAACGGCTCTGGCGCCAGGTGTCTGAATAATTTGTGGTTTTCCACTTCTTTCCGCTTGCATATCTCCATAAGCCCAAAGCGCCGCGCATCATTATATATAATGAGTCTTCCGTCATCTAGTGTCAGCACCACATGGTCATGGGCAAGGAATTCCATTTTTTTTCCTTTGCCCTGCGGCGCAGCCACTGTAAAACGCCCGGTCATACCCAGATGAGCTACCATTATAATATCACTATCCAAATGGAAAAGCAGGTATTTGGCGCGCCGCGTTACCGACTTAATTTTCTGCCCTGTCAATGACTTAGCAAAATCCTTGGGAAATGGCGTACGCAAATTTTCCCGCCGCAGCTCTACCTTATTTATAGTAGCTCCAGCCAGCGCCTTATCCAGCCCCCGCCTTACTGTTTCAACCTCTGGTAATTCAGGCATATCTTCTCCCCATGCTTTTATTTTTTATCATATTTACATTTTGCTCTTGAAACAAGCCTTCCTTACCTTATATCTCATGCACAACAATAGCTGTCTTTACGGCGGCTTTATGTTTAGCAATTTATTTTTAACAAACTGTAGGAGCAAATCTCATGAAGATTAAACCATTAGCAGATCGCCTCGTTGTTGAGCGTATCGAGCAGGAGTCAAAAACTGCGGGCGGGATCATTATCCCTGATAACGCTAAGGAAAAACCAAAACAGGGTAAGGTGCTTGCGGTTGGTGCAGGCGCTAAAGATGAAAACGGCAAGCGCATCCCGGTTGATGTTGCAGTTGGCGATATCGTGCTTTTCACCCAGTGGGCTGGCAGCGAGATAAAACTGGATGGCAAAGACTATCTGGTAATGAAGGAATCCGATGTTATCGGTATAATTGAAGAAGAAAAATCCGGCAAAAAAGCCGCCTAAATTGGTCATTAGTCATTGGTCATTGGTTATGGATCCCATGACTTGTGACCCATGACTTATAATAATTAATATTGCATTTAAATAAGGAGCATCCAAAATGTCTGCAAAAGAACTTAAATACGGTTCCGACGCGCGCGAGCAAATCCTGATCGGCGCTGGTAAACTGGCTAACGCGGTAAAAGTAACCCTTGGGCCACGTGGCCGCAACGTGGTGATCGAAAAATCATATGGCGCACCACGCATCACTAAAGACGGCGTAACCGTTGCTAAAGAAGTAAGCCTTTCTAATAAATTCCAGAATATGGGCGCGCAGATGCTGCGCGAAGTGGCAACCAAATCAGCAGATCTTGCTGGTGACGGCACCACCACCGCAACAGTTCTGGCACAGGCGATCTTCACCGAAGGCAGCAAAGCAGTTGCAGCTGGCCTGAACCCAATGGACCTGAAACGCGGCATTGAATTTGCCGTTGAAGCCGTTATCAAGGAAATTAAATCCAAAAGCAAAAACGTAAGCTCGAAAGCTGAATGGGCGCAGGTTGCCACCATTTCTGCCAATGGCGACAAGGAAGTCGGCGAAAAGATAGCAGAAGCAATGGAAAAAGTTGGCCGTGAAGGTGTAATAACCGTTGAAGAAGCAAAAGGCCTTGAGTTTGAGCTTGATATTGTTGAAGGCATGCAGTTTGACCGTGGCTACCTTTCACCATATTTCGTGACCAACGCTGAGAAAATGGTAGTTGAGCTCGACAATCCATACATCCTGATCTTCGAGAAAAAACTCTCCGGCCTGCAGCCTATGCTTCCTTTGCTTGAAGCAGTTGTACAGTCACAGCGTCCTTTGCTTATCATAGCAGAAGATGTTGAAGGCGAAGCGCTTGCAACCTTAGTTGTAAACAAACTGCGTGGTGGCCTTAAAGTAGCTGCCGTTAAAGCCCCTGGCTTTGGTGACCGCCGCAAATCAATGCTTGATGATATTGCAACTTTAACCGCTGGCGAAGTAATCAGCGAAGATTTGGGCACCAAGCTAGAATCAGTAACAGTGCAGAGCCTTGGCCGTGCGAAAAAAGTCGTTATCACTAAAGATGACACCACCATCGTTGATGGCGCAGGCGATAAAAAATCTATCGAAGCCCGTTGCGGCCAGCTTCGCAACCAGATTTCGGAAACCACTTCCGATTATGACCGCGAAAAATTGCAAGAACGCCTTGCAAAACTCGCTGGCGGCGTTGCTATCCTCAAAGTTGGTGGCTCAAGCGAGATCGAAGTTAAGGAACGCAAAGACCGTGTTGACGATGCACTGCACGCTACCCGCGCAGCAGTTGAAGAAGGTATCGTACCTGGCGGCGGTTCCACCCTGCTTTACGCTTCACGCGCTCTCGACAAGCTGAAAGCCGATAATGATGACCAGAAAGCCGGTATCAACATCATCCGCCGTGCGCTTCAGGCTCCACTGCGCCAGATCGTTGAGAACGCAGGTCTTGATGGCGCTGTTGTTGCCGGAAAGCTTTTAGAAAGCAAAGACGAAACTTTTGGTTTCGACGCGCAGAAGCTTGAATATGTTGACCTGATCAAAGCTGGTATCATCGACCCTACCAAAGTAGTGCGTGCAGCGCTGCAGGGTGCGGCTTCGGTTTCCAGCCTGCTTATCACCACTGAAGCTGTTATTGCTGATGCGCCGGAAGATAAAAAACCGGCTATGGGCGCTGGCGGTATGGGTGGAATGGGTGGCATGGGCGGAATGGGTGACATGGACTACTAATAAGTCACCAGTCACGCGGCGTTAGTCATTGGTTTTTTACTCATGACTAATGACCCATGACCCAATAGCTGACAATAAAAAGGGTGGCAAACTTGCCACCCTTTTTTATTTATAGAATACCATCACATAAAGTTATGACAGGCAATTACTGCAATACCGCCCCAACCGTCGGGGTTTCCTTTGGCTGCTGGATGGTATCTACAAAGCTCTTATTTCCTGGGCCGTTTTCCTTAGCTTCAATGATGCGGTTTACCCGCTTTTCTATTTTTTCTGCAAAGCGCCTGTCTTGTACCTCGTCAGCAGTTGTAATACGGTCAACCATATCCTTAACTACAGCCGGGTCATGGCTGTCGTCTATCTCCTTAGGCATCTTGCCGCGTTTTGCACCATTGGTAATTTTCATTACACCGGCTGTTATCACAGTAAATACCGAGTCAAGTATCGCAAGCCTGGTGAGACGGGCAAAAGTCCCATTTTTAGCAAATTCTTTTCCAGTCAGGCTTTTTGATGCTTGTTGAACCCAGCCAAAAACTTTATTTTCTATACGTGATTTGCCGCCCTGAACCTTTGCATCATAATGCACATTAGCCCAGCCAAGGTTATATTTCTCAGGCGGCAGTTTAGTATTTTTATCTTTAAGCGCATGGTCGATAACAAGCCCGGTAGTAACCACCGAAATAGTACCAAGCACACGCCTCCATATAAGGTTTTTTACACTCTGCTTGGGTTGTTCCTGTTCGATATGTATCTCTTCAGGAGTTTCCTTATGCCCATCCGGGGCAGTCTGGTCAACGCCAAGCTTGTCGTTTAGGCTATGAACAATTTTACGTTTGTTATCTTCGAGGTATTTAAGTGGGAATAATAATAATGTCCCGCCAGAAAGCAGGATAAAGCTTTCCCAGCCCACTTTGCTGTTATGATGCGCTTTTTTGAGCGGCATCCCGACTTTATGCAGGAATTTAGTGGTGCTGCTTATCCATTTATCCAGCTTTTCCCGGTTCATCATTCCATCAACTAGCTTATTGACCGTACCTTTTCTCTCAGTTGTGGCAGGATTTATGAAACGGTCAGCAATATAGATAGATGATATAAGGTTCACCCAGTAGTTAAGTCCGGTATAGGTGGCCCAGTTAAAGACTTTTTCCCCTTTGCTCATTCCAGGCTCAGGTTTTTCTTTTCCTATAGCGAGGCTCATAGCTGGCCCCAGCTCTTTAGTGGTTTCTTTTTTAGCGTCTGGCTGTATAGAATTTTCCAAGGCGGTTTTGGGCTGAGTCTGCTCACCTGCATTAGCATTATTTGCTAACGTCCCTTGATTCCCGCTGGTTTCTAGTTGTTTATCAACCATTTATTATAATATTTCTTTTTTATGCAAGATGTTTAAGTCAAAAATCCTGCTAGTTATATGTTCAACTATAACTAATATATAACAAATTTACCATTTTTAATATTAAGGTTTTATGAAGGTTTAATTAAAGAGGGCCTTATTGTCATAATAGGGGAAAGAATGTTAGTAAACAGATACTTGTCATTCCAAGAACCTGTCATCCCGGCGACCTGTCCGCCGAAGCCTTGGCATAGGTGGAAGCCCGGGATGACAAACTCTAATGCGTAACCACACCTTCACCATCAGCCTTCGCTATAGCAGCAGCGGCTACTGCGGCTTTCGGCTCGGTCCATTCCACTGCTTCTGGCATACGTACCAGAGCTTCGCGCAACACTTCATCAACCGTGGAAACCGGGATAATAGTGAGTTCTTTCTTCACATTATCAGGAATCTCCTCAAGGTCTTTGACATTTTCCTGCGGTATTAGCACAGTAGTGATGCCGCCGCGCAAAGCCGCAAGCAGCTTTTCTTTTAAGCCGCCAATTCCCAGCACACGGCCACGGAGTGTAACCTCACCGGTCATCGCCACATTCTTTTTAACCGGAATTCCGGTAAGTACCGAAACAATTGCCGTGGTCATGCCGATACCCGCGGAAGGGCCATCTTTAGGTGTTGCCCCTTCCGGAACGTGGATATGTATGTCCTTGGTCTGGAAAACCGGCGGTATAATCCCAAAACTTAAGGAGCGCGAGCGCACATAAGAAATAGCCGCCTGCACTGATTCCTGCATCACATCACCAAGCTTGCCAGTGATGGAAGTTTTACCTTTGCCCGGCATGGTAACAGCTTCAATTACCAGCAGGTCGCCGCCCACTTCGGTCCATGCAAGGCCGGTAACCATACCCACAAGGTCTTCTTTTTCCGCTTCGCCGTAAGTATAGCGGCGCACACCTGCGAACTTCCCAAGGTTGCTCGCAGTAACTTTAACTGCGTTCTTGCCTTTCATGAGAATATCCTTAACCGCCTTGCGCGTCATGTTAGATATTTCGCGTTCCAAATTACGTACGCCTGATTCGCGGGTGTAATAGCGGATAGTTTCACGCAGCGCCTCGTCAGATATCGACCATTCGCCTTTTTTAAGGCCATGCGATTTAACCTGTTTAGGAATTAAATACTGCTTGGCGATATTAAGCTTCTCATCCTCAGTATAGCCGGGAATCCTGATGATTTCCAAACGGTCAAGTAACGGGCGCGGCATGTTGTATGAGTTTGCGGTAGCGATAAACATCACATCCGAGAGGTCATAATCAAGTTCAAGATAATGGTCATTAAATGTCTTGTTCTGTTCGGGGTCCAGCACCTCAAGAAGCGCCGCAGCCGGGTCGCCACGTGAATCCGAGCCCATCTTGTCAATTTCGTCAAGCAAAACGAGCGGGTTGCTGGATTTCGCTTTTTTCATCGACTGGATAATTTTTCCCGGCATTGAACCGATATAGGTCCGGCGGTGGCCGCGTATCTCAGCTTCATCCCGCACGCCGCCAAGCGATATACGCACAAAGTTGCGACCCGTAGCCCGTGCAATAGATTTAGCAAGCGAAGTTTTACCAACACCCGGAGGGCCAACGATGCACAGAACCTGCCCCTTAACCTGTTTGGTTCGCTGCTGCACGGCTAGATATTCCAAAGTGCGCTCTTTCACTTTTTCCAGCCCGTAATGGTCCTGGTCAAGTATCTTCTGCGCGTTCTTCAGGTCGCTTATAATGCGCGTTGGTTTTTTCCATGGTGTGGAAATGATCCAGTCAAGGTAATTACGGATGACAGAAGCCTCAGCCGACATAGCACTCATGGAACGCAGCTTTTTAAGTTCAGCAAAAACTTTTTCTTTTCCTTCTTTAGTCAGGCGCAATTTCTTGAGCTTATCTTCGAGTTCGCCAATATCATCCTTGCCATCCTCGCCTTCACCAAGCTCTTTCTGGATGGCCTTCATCTGCTCGTTAAGATAATATTCGCGCTGGGTTTTTTCCATCTGGCGTTTAACGCGTGAGCGGATGCGGCGCTCAGTATTCAGAACCGATATTTCATTTTCCATAAGCGAGAAAATATGTTCAAGACGCATAGTTACATTAAGCATCTCAAGTATTTTCTGTTTTTCAGGAATATCCACCGACATATGCGCGGCGATAGTGTCGGCAAGCAGGCTGGCATTGGTTATCTTACTAACTGTACCTAGCGTTTCCGGCTGGATTTTTTTATTAAGTTTTACATATTGCTCGAACTGCCCCAGAACCGTGCGGAACATAGCTTCGGCTTCTTCCTTATTGCCTTCTTCCTCGGTTGCAAGCTCGGCCACCACCTGGAAATATTCCTGATTATTGAGGAATTCTGTGATTTTCGCACGGGCAACCCCCTCAACCAGCACTTTCACAGTGCCGTCCGGCAGGCGTAATAGCTGCAATATATTACCTATAGTGCCAACGCGGTAAACATCTGCCTCCCGCGGGTCATCAACCCCGCCGTTCTTCTGGGTCACCAGCAGTATTTTACCGCCTTTTTTTACCACCTCTTCAAGCGCGCGCACCGATTTTTCACGGCCAACGAACAACGGCACAACCATGGATGGAAAAACCACTATATCCCGAAGCGGGAGGATAGGAAATATGTCAGACGCTAGCTTTTGCATAATACCTGATAAATATTGGTTTATAGAGATTTAGTGAAATTGGACTTGATTGATATGTACTAATATAATAGAACTGCCCCGATATTACTAGGGGGTATAGATAGGATTCAGCGATCAGGGTTCAGGATTCAGGATAATATCTTGAATTGTATGGGAATATTTTTTTAATTTCCCTGAATCCTGCATCCCGAATCCTGCCCCCGGACATGCGGATGTGGCGAAATTGGTAGACGCATCAGATTTAGGTTCTGACGCCGCGAGGCGTGGGGGTTCAAGTCCCTCTATCCGCACCACCCTTCGCCCTTACGGGCTATGGGTGGCTGACGCCAGTCAACAACAAAAACCGTTAGGCCGAAGGAGTGTCCCTCGAAGCTCTTGCAGTGAGCGTAGTGGGACTGGTAAATCAGGATTAGAAAAACTGCTGCCCGCCGCCATGCTATTCCTTAATAATCGCCAAAAAATAGGTTGCAATTTACGACCTTTTACTGTATTATACTACAAAAGGAGTAATATTATGCCGCAATCTATAAAACTATCAGACGAATTATTGCAAGAAGCCGGGAAATATGCCGCGGTTTACAGTCGATCCATTCCCAAACAGATAGAATACTGGTCGCGTATTGGCAGGATAGTTGAAGAAAATCCTGATCTATCTTACGATTTCATAAAAGAGATATTACTGGCAAAAACGGAATCAGAAAATGGCAAGCTGACCAAATATATTTTTGATTAATTGCTGTGATAGATATTGTACAGACGCCCCGTTTTCAAAATAGCGTCAAAAAACTCCATAAGAACCAGAAAAAAGACCTTGATATTGCAATCAGGCATTTAGCTGACAATCCCGAATCCGGCCTTTTAAAAAAAGGCGATTTGTCTGATATACGCGTGCATAAATTCAAAATGGTGAAACAATTAACCTTGCTTGCATACAGCTATGATAAAAATATATTGATATTTACATTGCTCGCTATCGGCTCGCATGAAAATTTTTATCGTGATTTAAAAAAATAAGTTTGCAAAATCCATGTTGTGCGATTTTGTTCTTATACATTCTTTGAAAAGATCTATCGTTGCACTGGCATTATGCAAGCAGATACCCAGTTGACGAACCCCTTGCCGCGCAGTACGAATTACTGGCAACTGACCTCTGACAACTGACCTCTGAAAAATGCGCCACAGCCCCATACATATAAAAAACCCGCTTTACCGCATCCCGGAAATCAACTGGTTCATTGTCCTTATAATGACAGCGATAGCCGGCATCGGCCTTGCCATGATGTATTCAGCAGGCGGCGATGAAGGCACAATATATCTCTCGCAGCAATTCTCCCGTTTCGCCTTTGCCTTCGTCATTATGCTGGTACTTGCAATAATGCCGATGAAAATCCTTATGGATTACGCCTATGTAGCCTATTTCCTATGCCTGCTAATACTGGTAGTGGTTGACGTAGCAGGTCATATAGGGATGGGAGCGCAGCGCTGGGTGAAATTCGGAGGACTGAACCTGCAACCTTCAGAATTCATGAAACTAACTGTTATACTGGTTCTTGCACGCTATTTTCACCAGCTCCATCATGAGGACATCAAGCGCATTCCATTTTTGATAATCCCCCTCATAATAATAATTCTCCCTGCTATTTTCATACTGCGCCAGCCTAACCTCGGTACCACAACCATATTGGCATGCGTTGGCATGATAATGTTTTTCTTAGCTGGTGTTCAATGGCGTTATTTTATCGGCGCAGGGCTTTCGATAGTCTGTGCTATGCCTGTCATCTGGCATTTTATGCATGCCTACCAGAAGCGCCGGGTGCTAACCTTCCTCGACCCGCAGCAGGATCCGCTAGGCGCAGGCTATAATATATTGCAATCAATGATAGCAATAGGCTCCGGCGGTCTGCTCGGCAAAGGTTATCTGCAAGGCTCGCAGAGCCAGCTTAATTTCCTTCCAGAAAAACATACTGACTTCATTTTCACTATGTTCGCTGAAGAATTCGGGTTCTTTGGCAGTATCACTTTGCTTATTTTATATATGCTGCTTCTAAGTGCCGGAATGCTGGTAGCATTGCGTAGCCGCAGCACTTTCGGGGCGATGGTGGCGGGCGGTGTGGTTGCGCTCTTGTTCATCCATATTCTCATCAACTGCGCGATGGTTATGGGAATGCTCCCCGTGGTTGGTGTGCCGCTGCCTCTTATGTCGTACGGCGGAAGCATCATGGTTTCCACCGTATGCGCTATAGGGCTTTTACTTAATGCCTATGTCCACCGTAATGAACTGCCGACCAATAAGGGACTTAAGATGTAATCTGTCATCCGCCTTCTGTCATCCGCCGCTGAAACTGCTGCGCGGCGATCTCATCCAGCATCAAAGTTTCCTTGCGCTTTTCTTCTTCCGCCATTTTTTGTTTTAAATTTTCGCGGGCGATCTCGTATTTTTTCAGTTCGGTGAATTCCGCGAATATCTCCTTGTTCAGTTCGGCGATCTTCACATCTATATTTTTGATCTCACCATGCAGCATATCCTGCCTACCGCGGATGCGCTTGGCGAATTCACCAAAAAAATTCGCCATTTCAGCCTGCAGTCCCGCAAGCTTCATTTCTTTTTCCAATTCATTTTGCAGTGATTTTATAGATTGGTGCAATTGCTCCTTCTGCCCCTCAAGAGCAGCCATATTGCGCCGCAATTCATCGAGCTTCCTCTTATGTAGCCTTATCAAGATGTTAAGTGTTTTCATGCTTCATTCAATTGTCACAGTATCTTCACATTAATTTACAAATATTAGCATATAATGATGGAAACTTTAAAGAGGGATATATATCGTGGCACAAACAAAAAATCCTAAAATAATAAAAACTTTGGTGACACCTGACTCCAAAAAAGAAGAGCCTAGATTCATAGAATCATTCAATCCAGAACCTGACCTATCGGCAGCAGATATTAAAGCCCTTGCAGAGTTTAAAAAGAATTGTCAAAAAATGGGCGGAGATCATATCGAGACCTCCAGTGCTGATTTCTGTATAACTGGTATTAGCAAGCCACAGCGTGATTCTCAAGGAAGGTAATGCTATGGCTGATATAGATGCTATACTTCAAGAAAACACCAAAAAAATTGATGCCGCATTAGCAGCAATCGACCCTAAACTCGCGCAGGTTTCCGAAGAAATTAAAAAATTCGATGTTAAACC
Organism: Pseudomonadota bacterium; assembly: GCA_963205195.1. Lineage (GTDB taxonomy): Bacteria > Pseudomonadota > Alphaproteobacteria > Rickettsiales > SXRF01 > SXRF01. Next base: position 184,912 of record CAUJHR010000016.1, read on the forward strand.
CGACAAAGTTTATTTCCTTGATAAAGAAGGCAATAAGATTACAGAAGGAAATTCCGGGCATAAGCTTAAAATTCCCAGTGGGACCGCAAAGATCATTGCTAACGGTAATGCAATGCTAAACGGGGATTTAGATAATATAGCTGTTTTTGCCAAAACCAGCGTTACAGCAAATAACACAGATAGTGATTCAAAAATAATTGCAGGCGGCGATGTAAATATAGCGCACCTGCACTTAGGAAATGTAGCGGCTGGCGGAAATTTCATAACCCACGGCATAATATTTGGCGACGTTGCCGCTAAAGGCAGGGTATTTGGAAATGCCACTCAATCAGAATCAAAAATACATGCGGGCAAAGATGTCCACATTACAGGCAGCGTCCAAGGGACAGCAATTACATCTGGCAATTTCGTTACTGAAAGCGCAATACATGGTGAAGTTGCCGCCAAAGGTAATGTGACAGCTAAAGATACGATCTTTGGTAAAGTCATTGCAAATGGCAATGTTACAGCGAAGGATACCCAATTCAGCGCCGAGATAATGGCAGGCGGCGACGTAAATACAACATTAAGTCAGCTTGGGAAAATTACAGCTGGAAGAAATTTTTCAACCCAACATACAATAATGGGTGAAGCAACAGCAGGCAGAAGCATTACGGCAAAGGAAGTTGATGGTAAGGCAAAGATCGATGCGCCTCAATTATTTCTTCCTAAAGGCGCAAAAGAGCCGGAAAATTTTACAGGCGAGATAATTGAAATTCCTAAAGCGAAATGGAATAAATTAAAACAGCTCTCAACTGAAGAAAATGCTAAAGCATTGGAGGATTTCCGGATAATAGTAGGCGGAACCTATACCCATGCCAAGGATATTGATTTCACCCATAACAATCCCGCTGCTGTCCAAAAGCCAACCAACTATAAACATAAATAATCCCCCCTCTTTGTTTGTCATTCCGAAGGGCGGAATCTATGCCAAGCAGAACAGTCAGAAGTTTATTGTAGGCATTGATGCCAGCCTTCCCAAAACGAGACAAGTATACAAATAAATGGTAGCAAAATTCGCTTTGGCGATAAAGCGCGCAGCGATGGAAACCGAGAAAAGTTAAGCGTACACGTTAGTACGTGACTTTTCGAGGAGGCTCCATCGCAAGCAGGTTTGAAGCCAAAGTAGAATTTATGTTGTCTTCGTCTCGCGCCAATTGGCAATGCCTAGCAACTTGGCAAGCTGGTCGTATCCTTCATCAAGGGTAGTTTTTTCATCCTTACGCTGGCGCAGGAAATCTTCTAGCGCCGGGTAATATTGTATCGCCTGGTCAACTGCCGGATCTGATCCTTTACGGTATGCGCCGAGGCGTATCATCTCTGCCATATCCTCATAGGTTGAAAGCAGGCGGCGGGCAACCAGCACCAGCGCATTTTCCTGCTCGTTATTGCAGTCGGGCATTGTTCGCGAAACGCTTTTTAAAATATTCACCGCCGGGAAGCGCCCGCGCTGCGCGATTGAACGGTCTAAAATTATATGCCCATCTAGTATCCCGCGCACAGTATCCGATACCGGCTCATTCGTATCATCGCCTTCCACAAGCACGGTGAAAAGTCCGGTAATGCTCCCCTGCCCGGCTTTTCCCGGCCCGGCTCTTTCTAAAAGCTTTGGCAGTTCGGCAAATACAGTCGGCGTATAACCTTTGCTGGTTGGCGGTTCGCCTGCTGACAGCCCAATTTCGCGCTGCGCCATTGCAAAACGCGTTACACTATCCATCAGGCATAATACATTTTTCCCGTTATCGCGGAAATATTCAGAAACCGACATTGTAAGATATGCTGATTGCCGGCGCAGCAATGCGAACTCGCTGGATGTCGCAACGATGATGACCGAGCGCTTAAGCCCTTCTTCGCCCAGATCATCCTCGATGAATTCCTGAAGTTCACGTGAGCGTTCCCCGATAAGCCCGATGACGTTGACATCCGCCTGAGAATTTCGTGCAAGCATAGACATCAGGATAGATTTACCAACTCCCGAACCGGCGAATATACCCATACGCTGTCCCCGGCAGCAGGTAAGGAAAGTATTCATGCTTCGCACGCCCATATTGAGTTTTCCGCGTACGCGAACACGGTCATGCGGCGGGGGTGGCTCAGCGCGAAGCTGATAAGCTTTTGTTCCGCGGGGAAGCGGCCCTTTTCCATCCACCGGCTCGCCCATCGCATTTATCACGCGGCCCAGCCAACGCTCATCAGGGTAGCATACATTAGCGTTCTCTTCGAGCACCACTTTTGCGCCGGGGCCAATTCCCTCGATACTGCCAAAAGGCATCAGCAATGCGCGGTTATCACGGAACCCTACAACTTCAGCAGGTATTATTTGCTGCGAAGTTCCAAACCCGCGTGCGCCGATAATGGTGCAGCGCGAACCGACACTCAGCAATCTTTCAATTCCTGAACATTCGATAAGCATACCCAGCACAGCAACTACAACACCTGTGACAGTCACTTCCTGTATGTTGTTTATTTCTTCTAGCTGCATGGATAGGTTCCCCTAGTTAGAAAATCGGGGAATTATTTATTTCTGCGGATCAATGACTACAGGATAATACACAATATTAGGTGCAGGACGGCGGGCACTGGAGCCGCGGGTAGGAACAGGCGGCTTTTCATGATTTCCGGGTATAACCTGATAGCCCTGCGTTATAATCCTGAAACCGCTATTATTATCCATTTGATCATTGCCTAGGCCCGATTTCGGATTCTGAAAAAATTTTCCTATAATTCCTAGCATGTATAGCTCCTATTTTACAAACTCGATAAAGGCAATTTCTTCCCCATTTATCCAAAGACCTTTTGTATTATCAACCTGGGTCCAAACCCCTTTATCGGAAAAGGTATAAGTCTCTTCCAAGTATATATCCTTATGTTCCAGAAGGGAAGAAGATAATGAATTTTCACCAAAGTAGCCCCCAACCTCGGTACCATCCTTTAAAGTGACCACTACATAGCAAGACTTCATATTCCCAAACTTCTTGTCCCAGCCAGTTAGAATGTGATTTACATATGGCAGGTCAAGTAGCTTTGCCACTCTCAGAATAATATTTTTCTGGAGGATTTTTGCAGTCACTAAAGCAAGCATGACCGGCATGCAAAAAATTATAAAAAACCATAAAGCAGCAAGTACCACCGGACGGTTTATAAATACCCCGTCGATTAAATAATAAATTATCGGAAGGCATATAATATAATTTATTGCCGATGCGGTAAGCAATCCAAGCAAGAGCAATTCTTTGCTTTTTCTCTCCTTCTGCCTGAAAAAATTTGCAAGTGTGCAGTCAAATAAGAATCCCGGAACGAACACACATAGAACCAGAAGTATACTATTGATGTCATCAAACTTCATATTAAAAACCCATTTATGTACGGTTTATAGACATTAATTGGTAACAGGCTGTATGATAGTTGTTTCTTCAACATGCTATTATAGTTAGCTAATGTTTCTTAATTGACATAGCAATTTGATTCACATACAAACATTGTAGTGTTTTTCACACAATAAAATTTTTATTGAAAAGTTATATAATAAAAGATTGTGATAACAAATTTTTTATGCTTAACTTAAAATTAATAATTTAACGAATTGTTAATGTAAATTAGGGGGATTCGAAATGCGTGTATTATTGGTAGAAGATGATTCCTCAACCGCAAAGGCGATTGAACTTTCATTGGCCTCTGAGGGTATCATTTGCGATACCACCCAGCTTGGTGAAGAAGGTCTGGAGATTGGGAAATTATATGATTATGACATCATAATCCTCGACCTTATGCTGCCAGATATCGACGGCTACGAAGTTCTGCGCCGTTTCCGCGCTGCCCGCGTCACCACCCCGATACTTATCTTATCTGGCCTTTCTGGTCCCGATCAGAAGATCAAAGGTCTTGGCTATGGTGCCGACGATTACCTTACCAAACCTTTCAATAAAGGTGAGCTGATAGCGCGCATCCAGGCAATTGTCCGCCGTTCGAAAGGTCACTCAGAATCCATTATCCGCACCGGGAAACTTTCCGTAAATCTTGACACTCGCTCTATCGACGTGGATGGCAAGGCACTGCACCTCACCAGCAAGGAATACAGCATCCTTGAACTTCTTTCCTTGCGTAAAGGCACCACCCTTACCAAGGAAATGTTCCTCAATCACCTTTACGGCGGTATTGATGAACCGGAATTAAAGATCATCGACGTGTTCGTTTGCAAACTGCGTAAAAAACTTGCAACAGCAGCAGGCGGCGAGAACTACATCGAAACAGTCTGGGGCCGCGGTTATGTGCTGAAAGACCCGGAACAGATGTCTGATTCACAGCTCCACGCCAACGAAATGGCTTGATCTATATTCTGTCATGCCAGCGCAGGCTGGCATCCATACTTATATTTATCATTCCGTACTTGTTGCTGGATCCGTCAATAAATTATTTACTAACCACCCTATCTTACAAATAACAAAAAACCCGGCAAAAGCCGGGTTTCTTGTTTCTAGTCACAGAAATTCCGTAATATCGCGTTATATTCCGCGTCCTTTTTTGCCCTCAACTTCGGCTGATGGCGCATTCAAGCTACCCATCATGTCTTTTATACCCTGGGCAAGCTTTTCTTCGGATAAATTTTTAAGCACAGCAGGGTCTACCGCCTGCCTTAGATAACCTTCTAACTGTTCTGCTGTGATCTTTCCCATTATTCCACTCCCGTTGTTAATTCTTTAATTTTATTTTTATTTCTTGTTCTTTGGCTATATTCTGCGCCACATTCAGTGCAATTCCGCGAACATTGGCCTGCTGCAGCAGCATTCCGTTCTCATCGCGCACACCTTCAAACATTTTAACAAGGTATGGGCGGATCTTTTCGGCAATATCAATAATGAGGTTTCCGCGGGTTTGTTCCTGGGCACGCGTCACAACTTGTATAGCGGCAGACTTAGCGGCAGCCGGTATCGGCTTTTTCGCGTTATTCACCCAAGAATTAATCGCATCGTGCGACATAAAACTCTCCACCATCAATATTAACTAATTAAACTAATATCTATCATATTATGTTAATAGATTTAATTATTGGTTAACAAGAATATACATATATTAGCATAATTTTGCTATTATTAAAAGCCCAATAGCTGTTATTTCTATATAATTAAATACGCCGCATGCTAAGCTTTTCCCAGCTTTGCGAACGTTTCCAGTCAAAATACTGGGTCAGCGCGTCGATCTGGTCGTCATGGGCGCAATTCGGGAAAGAAAAAAGCTCAGCCTCGAAATCAGCCAGCCATGCCGCCTGCTGCGGTAAAACCAGTTTCCCGGCCTCCAGCATCGCAGAAATAGCGGCAAAGCGGGTTATTTTATCACTTTTCGGGGAAATTCCTATTAGCGGCAGGTAGCTTTCACGCCTGATATCCTGCAATATCTGCTGCCCGCTGGCTTTATCCTCCACCAATATAATCTTTGGCTTGTCCTCATCGGCGTAATTATAGAAAGCTTTTTTCAAGTCGGGATATTCAAGGCGCATCACCCGCGCTTCACGCAAATAGCTGCGCCCGCCAGCTTCTACGAAGGTAAGGCACACGCTGGCATCGTGCCGTGCGCTGCTTTTGATCGCCGTATCCCAGCTTTGCACAACCGCCTCGTAAACTGTCGGCAGGCTGGCATAACGCATAAACCAGCTTTTATCAACCATAGCGCCCTGCTCCGGTTGCGGGCTTTGCTGATACTGGGCAGCAAATGCGCTGCTCCCCAGTTCTATTTTTGCGCGCTCAAGCAGCTTTATATCCTCCCGCCCAGGATGCAGCACTTCACCAAGCTCATAGGTCTTTACAAAATTTGCAAAGCTGTAATTACGCTGCCTGTCAGAAATGGCAGGCAATGACAAATGCTCCCAGCCGCCCTTGGCAAGCAGGTAGCCGCTAAGGTCTTCACTATGCAGCCTCTGCATCACCAGCACAATGACACCGCTTTTTTTATTATTAAGCCGCGTGGAAAAAGTATGGTCGAACCAGTTGTTCACATTTTCGCGGAAACGAATATTCATAGCCTGCGCCGGGCTTATAGGGTCATCTATGATAAGAAAATTCCCGCCCTCGCCCACCACACTCGCACCAACCGAACTGGCAAGCCGGAAGCCGCGCTTGGTAGTTACGAATTTATGTTTTTCATTCTGCCCGCGTACAAGTTTTACATCAGGAAAAACATCCCGGTACCAAGAGCCGGAAACCACTAGACGGCAATCGAGCGAATGTTTTATACTGAGCGACGCAGCATAACTAGCTGCAATTACCCGTGCCCTTGGGTCATGTCCCAGCAACCATGCAGGCCAAGCAACACTTACACATATCGATTTAAGCGATCTCGGCGGGATATTGATGATAAGCCTGGTTATCTGTGCCTTGCGTGCAGCCTCTAAATATTCTGCTATCAGGTCTATATGCCAGTTTGGTTGGAGCTGCGCTGCCGGGTCAATGGTCGAAAGTGTTTTTCCGATGAATGTCGAAAAATTGCTACGCAGCAATTCATTATACCATTTCGGCATCGCTGATTTCTTTAGCCGGTATTGGCAATGGCATTTTAAGTTTTTTTACAAATTCTTCCACCAGTGCAATATCAGCTTCAGATAATTTATTACCGCTGCCATGTGCTGAAAAAACCGCATCATTAGCTTCTACATCGCCCAGCTTTTCCAGCAGCTCTGCAAGTATCACAAGATTCCCGGCAATTGGTGTTTTATTTCCAAAGAGCAATTCATGGCTAGATCTCAATTTATCCAGCTCATCAATTTCTGCGATATTTAAACGCTCGATTCTCTCTTCAATAGTAATAAGCAGTTTTCGGGTAATGAGCTGCAGGTGCGCCGAGCTGCTATATTGTTCTTTTTTCTTTCCCATGCGACTCAGGATAACCAAGCCTTATATGCACCGGAAGTAGATATTTGATAACAGATGACGGATAACGGATGGCGTTATTCCTTGCTTGTCATCCGTCCTCTGTCCTCTGTCATCCTTTTACTCACCAGCCACAAAAACCCAGCAGGGATACTGGTAACTATAGAAAGCAGCCCCAATTGCACGGAAACGGCCAGTGCCACCATTTGCGGCACGCCGATAAGCCCCAGCATATATACCATAGCCGCTTCCCGCAAGCCCCACCCGCCTATTGAGATCGGTATTATGGAGATCAGCAGCACCCAGGGAACCAGCGTCACCGCGTCCAGAAGCGAGATAGGGTTCCCAAGGCTTCTGGCCAGCACATACGCGCAAAGGCAGTAGCAGATATGCGAAATTATCGCATAAAATAACGACCATGAAGCAGGCCCGGGGCAAACGAGCATCAGCCGGATATTGGAAAGCAAATGCTCAAGCCAGTGCAGCGATTTAAGGAACGGTATTTTTAAAATTATCTTATCTAGATTGAATAGTACCCAGAAACCAAACGCGAGTATGAACAAGAAAAGCGGCAGCATTATCCATGCGCTTATGCCAAGGTAACCAGCGAATACAGGCATGGTGATACCCCCCATTACCCCAAGGGCGAGCAGGGCTATCATCCTGTCGATCACCACCGAGCTTATAGCCAGCGGCAGCGGTGTATGCTCGGATTTTACCAGCCATACACGTATCACATCCCCCCCCACCGTACCTGGCAGGCAGCAATTGAAAAACACGCTGATGTAATAAGTTTTCAGCGCCGACAAATGAGAAATAACCTTACCACCGGTTTTATTCAGGCAAACCAGTACCATACGCCAGCGTATCGAACCTAGAACCACCTGGAAAGAAAGGAACATAAGGCCTTCAATAAAAGCATAGCGGTTTTGCGAGCGCAGCATTGCCTGAAGCTCGCCTACATCTATCCCATGCAGTACAAACCAGAAGGCAAGCAGCATAAGGGCAAGCTTTAAAAACAGGGAAAGGGCTTTGGAGTGTCTGGCTAACATGGTATTTATTCGCAAGATATTCGTATTTCGTAAGATATTAGTATAATGTAATAAAACGTAACAAACATTGACTTGCAAAGCTATAATTAAAAGCGTAGTTCCTATTTCCTTACAAATTTGCAGTTTTTTAAAATGGGAAGAATAACAGTATGTGCGGGATAATAGGAATAACTGGGAAACGCGAAGCAGCACCACTTATTTTAAGCGGGCTTCAGAAGCTTGAATATCGCGGCTATGACTCGGCGGGGATAGCAACTATAACTGGTTCGCAGATAAATTGTGCACGCGCCAGCGGCAAGCTTATAAATCTTGCAAAACAGCTGGAGCAGTCACCGCTTCCAGGTACGATAGGCATAGGACATACACGCTGGGCTACTCATGGTGCTCCCAATGAAACCAATGCCCACCCGCATATCACCAAAAAAGTTGCAGTTGTGCATAATGGCATCATCGAAAATTTCCGCGAGCTGCGCGATGAACTCTCTGCGCTTGGTTATAAATTTGCAAGCCAGACCGACACCGAGGTAGTACCGGTACTGATCACCCACTTCCTTGACAAAGGCCTTACCCCGCGTGATGCGGTATCAGAAACACTTAAACGCCTGCACGGTGCTTATGCGCTTGCCTTTATTTTCGCTGAGCAGCCCGACCTTTTAATCGCCGCCCGCAATGGCCCGCCTCTCGCAGTTGGCTATGGTGACGGCGAAATGTTCGTAGGTTCCGACGCTATAGCACTTTCTTTGCTTACCTCAAAAGTCACTTATCTGGAAGATGGCGACTGGGTAATCCTTACACCAAACTCTGCCGAGTTTTTTGATAAGGATGATAAAACTGTAAAACGCGCCATCACCACCTCCGGTTATAACTCAGCGTCAGTAGGCAAGGATAATTACAGCCACTACATGAAAAAAGAGATTCATGACCAGCCGGCAGTGGTCGGTGAAACTCTTAAAATGTTTATAAACCCGGTAACACTGGATATAAATCTACCTGGCCTTACCTTTGATTTAAAAGGCATTGAGCGCGTACAACTTATAGCCTGCGGAACGTCATTTTACGCCGCCAATGTTGCCAAATACTGGCTTGAATCCATAGCCCGTATCCCGGTGGAGATCGACATCGCCTCCGAGTACCGCTATAGAAATCCGGTGGTCGATAAAAAAGGCCTTACGATTGTTATTTCACAATCCGGCGAAACTGCCGATACTCTCGCAGTTCTCCGGTTTGTAAAACAAACTCATCCGGTGCTTGGTATTGTGAACGTGCCCGAAAGCAGCGTGGCCCGTGAAGCCAGCTCTGTGCTTTATACCTACGCAGGGCCAGAAATAGGTGTGGCATCTACCAAAGCCTTCACCACCCAGCTCGCAACCCTCGCCTGCTTCACCATCGCCCTTGCCAAAACCCGTGGCACGATTGATGAAAAGCGCTCGCGGGAACTTTGCGGCCTTCTTCTGGAAACACCAGCGCAAATGGCCGACATTCTTGCGCTCGACACACAGATCCATGCGCTGGCAGGCAACATGACCCATGCCCGCGACATGCTATATATCGGACGCGGCACTAGCTACGCCATTGCTATGGAAGGCGCCCTCAAGATGAAAGAAATTTCTTATATCCACGCCGAGGCCTACGCAGCCGGTGAATTAAAACACGGACCGATAGCACTTATTGACGAGCGTATGCCGGTTATAGTGCTGGCACCCAGCGATTCCCTATTTGAGAAAACCGCTTCCAATTTACAGGAAGCTGCAGCGCGCGGCGGAAAAATAGTTCTGGTGAGCGATGAAAAAGGCATGGATATAATTGGTGAAGTGGCAACAGCTACAATTAAAATGCCAGAAGCTGATCCGTTTGTTGCGCCCCTTCTCTATTCCCTCCCGGTGCAGATTCTAGCCTACCATGTGGCGGTGCTTAAGGGAACAGACGTGGACCAGCCGCGCAACCTTGCTAAATCAGTGACAGTGGAATAATCAGCATCCATTATCAAACTATCTGCGGTTAATTCAGCTGCAGACTTTTGCTGGTGTTAGGACTTTTTACCCCTAGCAGATCAGAACTTATACCAGATGGCGGCACATTAACCGTGCCGGCATTATGCCCCTGCTCTATTGTCACCTTGGTATCGCTATTAATTGTCCCAAAATTATAATAATGAATTTTTGCTTCATCCCTGGCATGGATAGTTACGCCTTTTGCAACCTTTCGGGCAAGAACACCACCTCCGGCAGTAATATTACCTTCAACTTTCCCGCCCACTAATTCCTTGTCCTTGGTATATCCGCCAACCTTGACATTGCCGCCGCTTACAATCTCCGCATGGCTGTCTATATCTATCTTTACATCATTATTGGTATATATAGGGCCAACCATCCTGCCCTTGATATAAACACCGCTATTTGTTTGGATTTTCCCATAATGGTTTCCACCTATGGAAACAGTTCCGGTAGCTTTAATATCTGCAAATGTATCTTGTTTTCCCTGTGGCGTTACCGAAACACTACCCTTGGCAAAAATCTGCAAATTTTCCTTACTTTGCTTAATTCCACCTTCATAACGGAAATCACCATTGGCTATAATTTTTGCCGTCCCATCTGCGATCTGGAACTTTTCGCGTATATCAGCCTCAGCTATTTTTTTCCCATTTACATCAAGAAAATAAATCCTGCCATTTGGAACCCGCTTTTCAGCGATTTCTTTATCAATATCCGCAAAAACAGCTTTAATATGCTGTTCATTCTCACGAAGCTTGTTTTCTAACTGTTCCGATAATTCTGTAGGCATAAGCACACACCAATATTGTTGATTATAAGATTAATATACATAAATAGTTAAAAACAGCATATGAATATTTTGTGACACCAACAAAAGCTTATTTAACAATACATTAAAGTCATTACCCCTAATAGTTGCCTGCATTATTATTCACAATATTGTAACAATATTGTTCGTTTAATGTGTTATTATTTTATCAAACAATCAAAACTTGGTAATTATATGGCCGCCAGCGAAACTCCTAAATACGATAATCTCCATCCAGTCATACAGGATAGGATTGATTCTATAATAGAAATATCGCAAAGGCTGGAAACTGGCTCATACACACCGTCACCTAAAGATAAAAAACTCAAGGAGTTTTATGCCGGTATTCCAAAAGAAGAATTATACGATATATTAAAAAATGCCCGGAAGATCCTTATCGAGCAAAAACTTGATGCTCATATAGCCGCCCACGCCCGCTAAACTATTTTATATCATGCCCGCGGGCGCGCGTTTTTGTACATGAGTATTGCGCCGAAGCTTTATTGCAAGCAGATTGTCCGCGCCAGTAGAGTTTTAAAATTCATTTTGACGATAAAGCGCGAAGCGATGGACACCGAGAAAAGTTTAGCATACACGCTAGTATGTGACTTTTCGAGGAGGCTCCATCGCAAGCAGATTTGAAGCTAAAATGAGTTTTTTATGCCCGCGGGTGGGCATTCTTATAAGCCGCCATCAACCTATTCTTATCAACATGAGTATAGCGCTGGGTAGTGGACAGGCTAACATGCCCCAGCAATTCCTGAATTGAGCGCAGGTCAGCTCCTGAGGATAATAAATGCGTTGCGAAACTATGGCGGAAGGCGTGCGGCGTCGTACTATCTGGTAAATTCAGCTTAGCGCGTAAATTTCTAAGCTGCCGTTGGAAAACCCCGGCATCAAGCGCATCTCCGCGCAGCCCCCAAAATAGCGGCGAGGCTTTTTCAAAGGCATGCGGGCAGGCTTCTATATATTCCATAATAGCGGCGCGTACAACCGGCAGCAGCGGCAGCTTGCGCTGCTTATTGCCTTTCCCTGTCACGATAATACCGTCATCTTTTCCAATATCAGAATATTTAAGTGACATGGCCTCGCCTATACGCAGCCCACAACCATAAATAAGCAGCAGAAGCGCCGTATCACGCGCATTCACCCAGCTTTCATTATGCAGTTCCGATATCTGTATCACTGCCTCCGCTGCCTGTTTTTCATCAAGCGCCCTGGGCAGGGTTTTTTTTATTTTGGGTGCGCGGATATGCAGCACGGCAGGATTTTTAACTTTATCTTGCTTTTCCAGATAACGGAAAAAATTTTTAACTGTTGAAAGTGCACGTGCATTTGATGAGGCTTCATATTTTTTTTCCATCGCCCGCGCTGAAAGCCATGCGCGTATATCCTTATTATCCAGCTTCGAAAGTTCACTAAGCCCAACCTTGGCCCCCAAATGCCCGGATAGAAAAACAAAAAAATTTGTAAGGTCATTTTTATAGGAAACCACCGTGTACCGCGAGGATTTCTTAAGGTCAGCCATCCAGCTTTCCCATTGTGCAACAATTTCTGCAAGCTCCGGCGTTATAGGTAAATGCGATAATGGCTTTTCCATAAGCGCATTATAGGGTTTTTATTTTGTTTGTCATCCCTCTGTCATGCCGCCGATGAAACGCACTTCGTCATCCCCGCGCAGGCGGGGATCTTTCTATATCACATACACAATCGGCAAAAAAGATTCCCGCCTGCGCGGGAATGACAAACACACTTTCTTCCAAAATTCATTTTGGCAAAAAAACGCGAAGCGATGGACACCGAGAAAAGTTAAGAGTACACGTTAGTACGTGACTTTTCGAGGAGGCTCCATCGCAAGCAGATTTGAAGCAAAAATGGATTTTACAAAGTCAGATCATCCAGATATTTGTCGAGTTGAAGAGCTACAACTTGTGATAAGAAATGCAAAAGCTCCATCCCCTGCCCGGCGTGGAAACGGTCTTTATGGCGCACACCAAGCGCAAGGATTATATGCTTGTCCACCATTTCCGAATCAAGCCGCAATAAAGCGCATGATTCCACCTGCTCCTCGCAGTTCACAAATATCTGCTCATAGCCTATTGGCTGCTCTTCCTCAATGTCGCCCACCAGTAACACATTTCTATGTTCTCCAAAAAGTGCATCCACTGTGCCCGGATCGATGAATACAATTCCCGAATAATTCTGTTCCCCATAAGAGGTATCAAATGGTACATCCGACTCCATGGCGATACGCACTACATCAAGGTCAAACACTGAAAGCATATCAATGGTAAGCAGCTCCAGCAATTGCTCTATATTCCGTGCACGAACCAGCTTCAAAACTGCGCTATGCACCTGCGCCTGCACCGACAGGTTATCACGGCAGTAATCAACCAGCGCATCATAACGCTGCGTTAGCGATTTAGAATTGGTTTGCAGGTTTTTAAGCAGGTAATGCTGGAAATCCTCCACCCCTTCACCAAGGTCGCGTTTTGGGGGTGGGATATTATTTAAAAAATCAGGATGCGCTTCCAGATATTCACGTACCTGCAATTCTGTAATGTCCATATCCTGCACCAGTTCTTTTTTCCTGCTCACTTTATATCCTATCTTTATTATAAAACCATTATTGTGGCATATAATGGCTTGAGAAAGGAATTTTCCTAGGAAGGCAAGGCGAAGTGTATAACTAATACATAAGCCGAAGCCTGACGACGGGAAAAACTTAAATCAAGCCATTAGATTATATCTTTTGTCCAGTCTTCTTCCAATCGTCTAAGAACGTGGATAGCCCCTTATCGGTCAGCGGGTGCGACACTAATTGTTTTAGTACCGATGGGGGGATGGTTGCCACATGCGCCCCAAGCATTGCAGATTCCACCACATGCGCCGGGCTGCGTACTGATGCTACGAGAACCTCAGTATTAAAATATTCATATTGGTTATAAATTGTGCATATATCAGAAATAAGTTGCATGCCTGACTGCCCGATGTCATCCAGCCTGCCGATGAACGGCGAAACAAAACTAGCTCCCGCTTTTGCGGCAAGTATAGCCTGCGCCGCCGAGAAACATAGCGTAACATTCACCATTATGTTCTTACTGGAAAAATATTTACATGCTTTAAGCCCGTCCCAGGTAAGGGGAACTTTTATCGCGATATTATCAGCTATCCGCGCAAGTTTTTCACCTTCGCGTATCATTCCTTCCGCATCTGTTGCCGTAACTTCCGCCGAAACCGGGCCGGAAACAATGCCCGCTATTTCTGTTATAACTTCAATAAAATCCCGCCCTGATTTCGCAATAAGCGTAGGGTTGGTGGTCACGCCGTCAAGCAGTCCGGTTGCCGCAAGCTCACGGATTTCTTTTACATCCGCAGTATCTATAAAAAATTTCATTTTAATAAGTTCCTTACAATAGTAATTGTGTATGAATGACGCTGCACGATAAACACCATAAAAGTTTTTTGCAATATGAAACCTGCTATTAAGCAACATCAATTTGAAATAGTACTGCCGACAGCTGTAGATCGCGGGTTTGATTATATTACACCAGATGGCATGGAGCTAAAACCAGGCGACATAGTCACGGTTCCTTTTGGTAAAAGCGAATCACTCGGAGTTGTGTGGAAAAATGGTACTGCGGAATTAAAAGAAGGAAAAATAAAAAGCGTAATAAAAAAGCACGAGGAATTTCCACCCGTTTCAGATAATATACGTAAATTCATAAGCTGGGCAGCTTGGTATAATTGTGCGCCACTTGGGGCTATGTTAAAAATGCTCCTGCCCATAGATGAAATAGATAAACGCGGGCGTGTTCATATAAACACCGAAATAAGTATCAGCAAAATAAACCTGTCCCCACTTTCAGATATCCAAAAAAATGCCGCGCATAATTTAGGGGAAAAAATTGCAAATGGATTTTCGGCAACTCTTCTCGACGGCGTAACCGGCTCCGGTAAAACCGAAATATATTTTGATAGTATTGCAAGAATTTTAGCTAGCGTAGATTCCGCGCAGATTCTTATCCTCCTGCCAGAGATCGGCCTGTCGGTGCAGTGGCTTTCCCGCTTCGAATCACGCTTCGGGTTCAAGCCTGTTGTCTGGCATTCTGCGATAACACCTGCAAAAAAGCGTGCAAGTTGGCAGGAGATTATAACCGGGAAAGCACAAGTGGTGGTGGGTGCACGCTCGGCACTGTTCCTTCCATACAAAAACCTTAGGATTATAATTGTCGATGAGGAGCATGACACCTCATACAAACAAGAAGATGGCGTAATGTACCATGCCCGTGATATGGCAGTTGCCCGCGCCCGCTTTGAAAGCTTCCCTGTGGTACTGGTTTCGGCCACCCCATCGCTGGAGAGCTACCATAATGTGCGCGAAGGGAAATACACAGAAATTTCCCTCCCGCTGCGCCACGCGGAAGCTGTAATGCCTGATATACATGTAATTGATATGCGCCGCGAGAAACTGACAGCCGGGCACTTTATTTCAGCAATCCTGCGCGAAAAGCTGGCACAGGCAATAGCCTCAGGCAACCAGACTATGTTATTTCTCAACCGCCGTGGTTATGCCCCTTTGATGCTGTGCCGTAAATGCGGCCACCGCTTCCAATGCCCGGATTGCTCGGCATGGCTGGTGCTGCACCGCTCCAAGCCCCGCCTTGAGTGCCATCATTGCAATTACCACATTCCGATTCCCCACTCCTGCCCATCTTGCGCTGCCGAAGACACATTGCATGCCTGCGGTCCCGGCGTGGAAAGGCTGCTTGAAGAAGTTACTGAATTCATGCCGCAGGCGCGGGTCGCGGTAATGGCTAGCGATAGCATGGGCGGATATGGCGACATGGCGCAGACCATTTCCGACATGACCGATAAAAAGATCGACCTGCTGATCGGTACTCAAATGGTTGCCAAGGGCCACCATTTCGCTGGGCTTTCCGTAGTAGGTGTAGTAGATGCCGATTTGGGGCTGGCGGGCGGCGACCTTCGTGCCTCCGAGCGTACCTACCAGCTTTTACACCAGCTTTCAGGACGTGCCGGACGCGAGATAGTGCGCGGGCAGGTTTACCTGCAAAGCTACCTGCCGGAACATCCAGTCATTAAAGCGCTGGTTTCCGGTGACCGCGATGCCTTCCTTGGCGCCGAGCTTGCAGCCCGCAAAAATGCCGATATGCCGCCATTTTCAAGGCTTGCAGCCGTTATAATTGAGGGGGAGAAAGAGGACGCGGTAATAAAAACCGCGAACCAGCTTGCTGCAAATTTTCCGCCTAAAAATCCCAAACTCAAGCTCTACGGCCCGGCACCCGCCCCTCTTTTCATGCTGCGTAGCAAATTCCGCTACCGCCTGATGGTCAAGGCCGATAAATCCGTAAACCTGCCCGACATGCTGAAAAGCTGGGCAGAATCAATAAAACCACCCTCATCCGTGCGGGTAAAGCTCGACATCGACCCCCAGAGTTTCCTTTAGAGGTCAGAGATCAGAGGTTAGGGGGTTGGGAACAAGAAATTGCACTATTTCCCGACCTCAAACCTCCGACCCCTAATCCCTGAAATTATCGCTTGCGTTTGTGAATAATTTTGCATAGTTTCGGCACGCTCAAAATTGGTACTTTGTAAAAAACTATATAGAAATAGATATTGTCCGTGAAAAATTCAGGTGCAGGAAAAATTGCTGAACGCTATGTGGATGCCCTCTTTGCCGCTGCCCAGGAAGCTGGCACACTAGCAAAAGTAGAGAAAGATCTGGCTGGAATAGCAGGTTTAATAAAGGAAAATGCTGATTTCCGTGCGTTCCTTACCAACCCGTTACTCACCCGCCAGGCGCAGGATACCATAATTTCCAACCTAATGGAACATATTGGGGTGCAGCAGGCTACCGGCCAGTTCACCTCGCTGCTCGCACGCCATAAACGCTTGAATATACTTTCGGAAATAATTGATATTTTCCTGAAAAAAGCAGCAGATGCCCGTGGGGAAATATCCGCAGAGCTGGTCACAGCGCGCGAAGTTTCCACAGGGCAGGCTGAAGCAGTTGCCCAGTCGCTTGGAAAAGCCTACGGTAAAAAAGTCAATTTGAGTACGCGGGAAGACCCGTCGCTTCTAGGCGGTTCCATCATAAATATCGGCAGTTTACAGCTCGACAGCTCACTTGCAGGAAAATTAAATCGCTTAAAAACAGAATTACACGCCTAAGGAGATTATTATATGAATATTCGCCCGTCTGAAATTTCGGACATTTTAAAAAAACAAATCGCTGAATTCAGTGCAGGTGCTGAACTTTCAGAAACCGGGCAGGTTGTAGCTGTTGGTGACGGTATCGCAACCGTTTACGGCCTTGAGAATGTTCAGGCAGGTGAAATGGTCGAATTTGGCGGCGGCATCAAGGGTATGGCACTCAACCTGGCTTCTGACAATGTCGGCGTAGTTATTTTCGGCGATGATCGCACAGTAAAAGAAGGCGATACCGTAAAACGTACCGCAACCATCATGGACACACCAGTTGGCAAAGGCCTGCTTGGTCGCGTTGTTGACGGGCTCGGCAACCCTATAGATGGCAAAGGTCCGCTCACTGATGTTAAGCGTTCACGCGTGGAAGTGAAAGCTCCCGGCATCATCGCACGCAAATCCGTGCATGAGCCTATGTCAACCGGCATTAAAGCCATCGACACCCTTATTCCAATTGGACGCGGCCAGCGCGAACTTATCATTGGTGACCGCCAGACCGGAAAAACCGCAATCGCCGTCGATGCTATCCTTAACCAGAAAGCAATTAACGCAGGCAACGACGAAAGCAAAAAACTTTACTGCATCTATGTATGTATAGGGCAGAAACGCTCAACTGTCGCGCAGGTAGTGAAAAAGCTTGAGGAAACTGGCGCTCTGGCCTACACCATAGTAGTTGCCGCCACCGCTTCCGAGCCAGCTCCGCTGCAATTCTTGGCACCTTACACTGGCTCTGCAATGGGTGAATATTTCCGTGATAACGGTATGCACTCACTCATCATTTACGATGATTTATCAAAACAAGCTGTAGCTTACCGCCAGATGTCCCTCCTTCTGCGCCGTCCTCCTGGCCGCGAAGCCTATCCCGGCGACGTATTCTACATCCATTCCCGCCTTCTTGAGCGTTCTGCTAAAATGTCCGATGCACAGGGTGCAGGCTCAATGACCGCGCTTCCTATTATTGAAACACAGGCGGGTGACGTTTCTGCGTACATCCCGACCAACGTGATCTCCATCACCGACGGGCAGATATTCCTTGAAACCGACCTCTTCTATAAAGGCGTTCGCCCTGCTGTGAACGTTGGATTATCAGTATCACGTGTGGGTTCAGCGGCACAGATCAAGGCAATGAAACAGGTTGCAGGTTCTATTAAACTCGAACTCGCGCAATATCGCGAAATGGAATCCTTCGCCCAGTTCGGCTCCGACCTTGACCCGGCGACCCAGAAATTGCTTGCCCGCGGCCAGCGCCTTACCGAGCTTTTAAAACAGCCGCAATATTCACCTCTTTCAACCGCCGAGCAGGTTTGTGTTATTTATGCCGGTGTAAAAGGGCACTTGGATAAAATAAACACACGTGATGTAGGCAAATTCGAGCAGGCGCTTCTTCAGGAGCTTCGCAATTCCAATAAGGATATCCTTGATGACATCACTTCTAAATCTGCGCTTACTCCAGAGAATGAAGCAAAATTAAAAACAGTTATTGAACAACTTGCTAAAAGGTTTGCATAGCAAATGCCATCGTTGAAGGACCTAAAAAACCGGATAAAATCGGTTAAAAGCACGCAGAAGATCACCAAGGCCATGAAGATGGTGGCGGCGGCTAAACTTCGTCGTGCCCGCGAGCAGGCTGAGGCTGCGCGCCCATATGCTGAGGCTATGAATAATGTGCTTCAGGCCCTGGCACGCTCAGTTGCCACAAGGGAGGATATACCCAAACTTCTGGGCGGCACCGGCAAAAGCAATACCCAGCTTATAGTGGTCGCCACATCTGATCGCGGTCTGTGCGGCGGGTTCAACAGCTCTATTGTTCGCGCTGTGCGCCGTAAAGTTCGTGAACTCCAGTCACAAGGCATAAATGTTAAATTATTATGTATCGGACGCAAAGGCTACGAGCAGCTGCAGCACGAATTCAAACCTATAATTGTTGGGCGCAGTGAGCTTAACAAGAAAAAGCTTTCTCACAAAGATGCCGAGGCAATTTCGCAGGAACTTATAAATCGTTTCAATGCTGGTGAATTTGATGTAGCGCATGTTGTATATAACCATTTCAAATCAGCTATCTCGCAGGTTGTAACTTTCCACCAGCTAATACCGATTGCTTTGCCGGAAGTGCAGCAGTCACATGGCGAAACCATAAACTACGAATTCGAACCTGATGAATCGGAAATACTTGACGATTTACTACCGCGTAATTTAAGCGCGCAGATTTATGGCTCGCTGCTTGAAAATGCCGCATCTGAACAGGGTGCACGCATGACCGCTATGGATAATGCTACCCGTAACGCAGGTGAGATGATAAAAGGCCTGTCGCTCAAATATAACCGCACCCGCCAGGCTGCGATCACCAAGGAACTCATCGAAATCATTTCGGGAGCAGAAGCGGTATGATCTGGGATAAAAAGAATAATGATAAAGTTCCTCCCCTCACAAGTGAACAGGCCAAAACCCTGCTTAAAATTGGTGACCGGGAAACCACTCAATATGTTGTCGAACGCACCAAGTCCGGCACTAGGAAAGCAAGTATCAGGGAAACTACGCTAGTAGTTTCGGCTAATTCGCAAGAAGAGTTAAGCAAACTGCTAGAGAATAATGGAATAAGCTCTAAAGCGCTGAGAACAGCAGGATTCCCTAATATGGATACAACAGATACCAAAGACATTGCTGAGATAGCAATACCTCTATCTGCTGTCGAAAAGATAGCGGGTATCTCTTGGGAAGCTGCAAATCCAGCCGTAAAACATATTTCGCAAAGAAGCATATAAAGATTATATTTAAGGAGAAAACTACGATGTCTAAAGCAACAAACGGTTCGAATCACGGAATTATCACGCAGGTGGTCGGCGCGGTGATCGACGTGAAATTCCCGGCGGGAAAGCTGCCTGCGATCATGAACGCGCTCACAACCCAGAACGCCGGAAAAACTCTGGTTCTGGAAGTGGCGCAGCATCTCGGTGAATCCGAAGTCCGCACCATCGCGATGGACGCAACCGAGGGCTTAACCCGTGGGCAAGGCGTAGTTGATACCGGCGCTCCTATTTCTGTTCCCGTTGGCCGCGAAACACTTGGCCGCATCATGAACGTTATCGGCCAGCCGATTGACGAGCGCGGACCGCTTGGCCATAAACAGACAGCACCTATTCATGCCCCTGCCCCGGCTTTTGTTGACCAGTCCACCAAAACCGAAATCCTTGTTACTGGCATTAAAGTAATCGACCTTCTAGCGCCATATGTAAAAGGCGGAAAAGTTGGCTTGTTCGGTGGTGCTGGCGTAGGCAAAACCGTTCTTATCATGGAACTTATCAACAACATCGCGAAAGCGCATGGCGGCGTGTCCGTATTCGCTGGCGTGGGCGAGCGTACCCGCGAAGGTAACGACCTGTATCATGAAATGATGGAATCCGGCGTTATCAATAATGACGACCCAAGCAAATCAAAAATTGCCCTTGTTTATGGCCAGATGAACGAGCCTCCTGGAGCGCGTGCGCGTGTTGCCCTCACCGGCCTTACCCAGGCTGAATATTTCCGCGACCAGGAAGGCCAGGACGTATTATTCTTCGTTGATAACATCTTCCGTTTCACCCAAGCAGGTTCTGAAATGTCAGCGCTCCTTGGCCGTATTCCTTCAGCGGTGGGTTACCAGCCTACTCTTTCAACCGACATGGGCGCGATGCAGGAACGCATCACCTCCACCAAGAAAGGTTCGATCACTTCCGTACAGGCGGTTTACGTTCCGGCGGACGATCTAACCGACCCGGCGCCAGCCACATCTTTCGCGCATCTTGACGCAACTACCGTACTTTCACGCCAGATCGCCGAGCTTGGCATTTACCCGGCGGTTGACCCGCTTGATTCCACCTCCCGCGTTCTCGACCCGCAGGTTATCGGCGAAGAGCATTATGCGGTTGCGCGTGAAGTTCAGCGCGTTCTGCAAACCTATAAATCCCTGCAGGACATCATCGCGATCCTTGGTATGGACGAACTTTCCGAAGAAGATAAACAGGTGGTTGCACGTGCACGTAAGATACAGCGCTTCCTGTCGCAGCCTTTCCATGTTGCCGAAGTATTCACCGGTTCACCGGGCAAACTCGTTTCGCTTGCGGAAACAATTTCTGGCTTTAAAGGCATTGTCGAAGGTAAATATGACGATCTTCCTGAATCAGCTTTCTACATGGTAGGCGGCATTGATGAAGCAATTGCAAAAGCAAAAAAAATGGCGGCTGAGGTAGCTTAAAGATAGTTGTCAGTTGCCGGCTGCCAGTTGCCGCTACTGCTTCCTGACAACTGGCTACTGAGAACTGAGAACTGAATTATGCAAGTAAAACTCATCACCCCCGAAAAGACCCTATTTGAAGGAACTGCAACTTATGTGCAGGTTCCCGGATTGCTCGGAGAATTCGGGGTTATGCCCAACCACGAACCATTCATCTCTATTTTAAAAGCCGGAACAGTCGGCATTGATACCCCTGGGGCGGCAAGGCAAGAATTTCCCATTACCGGCGGTGTTGCCCAGATAGTGCATGACAATGTGACCTTACTGGTCGAAGCCTGATAACTGATAACGGATGATAACTATCCGTTATTTTCTTCACCATCTGTCATCCGCCATCTGTCATCTATAGTATTTGGCATAAAGATTGCTCCTCCCTAAAAAACTACAGGGAGTATAAAAATGACAACAGAAATTACAATCTATCCGCAGCCGCATAATCTATCGCCCTACCAGCAAAGGCAGGCGACTGCCTTTGACAGTATCAACGATAATTTTTTTGGCAATGGCGGGCTGAATTTTAAATCAGTACTCGACACCGTAAACCCGCTGCAGCAGCTTCCGGGTGTATCCACCGTCTACCGCGCAATGAGCAATGACACTATATCGAGCGGCTCGCGCCTGATCGGAGGTGCGCTGCTTGGCGGGCCTATTGGCTTTGGAATGGCGCTGCTCAATGAAATAGTAAGCGGTACAACGGGAAAGGATATAGGAACACACCTTCTGGCAGCGATCACCGATAAATATGATTCTGCTGATTCGCTGGTTCCGCAGCAGCAGGCTTAAGATTGCAGGAAAAATATAGGGCGAGCAGCAAGCTAAGTGCGAAGCTTGCCCGCCACATATTATCCTGTGAAATAATATTGAAATGCACAAGCCAGCCGCCAATAGCTGTAGGCATCCAGAATAGCATGGAAAAAAGCCAGCATATGAATTCATGTAATGAAAAAGTAAAACTTCGCATATTCTACCCATAGTTGCGTATATAAAAAATATACAATTATGGATTGTAGCAGTCAAATCCCATTCTGGGATTCTAATCTCTATGACCGAATAAGGCCGTTCCTATCCTAACGCAGGTCGAGCCCATACGGATGGCCGCCTCAAAATCATTACTCATCCCCATGCTAAGCTTTTCAAGTCCATTACGCAGGGCAATTTCGCGCAAAAGCGCAAAATGCGGTGCGGGTGGTTGATCGTGCGGTGGCACACACATAAGCCCCACCACCGGGAGTTCCAGCTTTTTACAAAAATCTATGAACCCGTCAGCTTTTTCAGGAGCCACACCCGCTTTCTGCGGCTCTGCCCCGGTATTCACCTGAATGTAAAATTCTTTCCCCTGAATCCTGAATCCGCAGTCCCGAATCCTGATTATCTCCTCAGCCAGCCCTTCCCGGTCCAAACTCTGTATAACATCGAACAAAGCCAGCGCATGCTTAACCTTGTTTGTCTGGAGTGGGCCGATAAGATGCAGTTTAATATCAGGATATTTCTTTTTAAGCGCTGTCCATTTCGCCTCTGCCTCCTGCACGCGGTTTTCCCCGAAATTACATATCCCCCCTTTTATAACCTCTTCAATAGCCAAAGCAGTCTGGGCCTTGCTTGCTGCCAGCAACACAACTTCTTTTGCGGCTATTTGGGATTTAAGCCGGGCTTTTTCCATTGAATCAGCCAGTTTTTGTATATTATCTGTAATATTCATATGCAGTTCACGACCTTAATCATTAAAAAATACTTAAAAAAACCAGTGTTTTCCATCAAAATTGTTGCCATATTGCCACATAGTTTCCGAAAACACCTCATTTGGGAGCTTTGAATACCGTTACGGCTTGCAAGGCTTGGCAGTTTGCACAATAACTAACTCAGGTAAAATCATGAAGTGATTATTATTAATTGTTGCTTTATGTAGCCTAGATTGTTCTTCTAGTCACAGAATTTATTAAACCCTTACTAAGGAAATACTTATGAAAAAGATTCTTCTCGGTACAACTGCTCTTATCGGTTCTGCTGCCCTGTTCGCAGGTGCTGCAAACGCTGCTGAAACCCCAAAGATCACCCTCGGTGGTTTTTCAAACTTTGAAGCTGGCTTCACCAGTGAAGATTTAGACACTGATCAACGCGCTGGCGCTTTCCGCACCGATAACGTGATCACTGTTCGCGTTGCTGGTAAAAACGATATGGGCATGGGTTATGGTGCTGGTATCGATCTCGAAGCTGATACTTCAGACAACGCTGACTCTGCTGGTGTTAACGCTGAACGTACCTTCATTTATGTTGATGGTAAATGGGGTAAATTACAGGGCGGTTCTGACCTTGGCGTAACCAAAACAATGAAAATCGATGCTTCTAGCATCGCTCGCGCTACTGGTGGTGTTGATGGCGATTTCAAGTACTTCATGAACACTAATGCTGGTGGCACTGTATTCGCTACCCCTGACCTGTTCCTTGATTACGGTTCAACCGTTCTTGGTGATGAATCTTCACAGGCCATCAACAAAGTTAGCTATTACACTCCACGTTTTGCTGGTTTCCAGGCTGGCGTGAGCTACCTGTTTGATACAACTGGTGGTGATCGTGGTCAGTTCCTTAGCCGCGCTAACGACACTACTGGTGAAGCTCAGAACGTTATCCTCGGTGCTTTGAACTATGAAGGCAAATTCAGCAATGTTGGCGTTGCTCTCGGTGCTACCGGTGAATTCGGTAACTCAGAAGACAACACCTACAACAACCTGCGCACATGGCAGGCTGGTGCTAAATTTGATTTCATGGGCTTCAGCCTCGCTGGTTCTTATGGTAACTTAGGTGACAGCTTACGCCTTAAGTCAGCTACCAGCGATAGCTCAAACTACTTCTGGACTGTTGGTGGCGCGTATGAAGTTGGTCCTTTCGGTGCCAGCGTTACTTACTTGAACAGCGAATTTGATAACGGTGCTGGTCTTGGTCATAATGACTTCTCAAACCTGTCATTTGGCGTAGACTACAAACTAGCAGCTGGCTTAACTCCATATGCTGAAGTTAACGTAGTTCGTTATGACCCAACTGGAACAGTGAATGACAACGATGCTACCGTTGTTATCGTTGGTACACAGCTCGCTTTCTAATCTGAAAGTCAGTTGATAAAATCAAGGGCGGTGCTTTTCAGCATCGCCCTTTTTTTATCGCTGTTGTCATGCCAGCGCAGGCTGGCATCCATGTTATTACTGGATTGCTTCGTTTCACTCGCAATGACAAATTACTAACTACAAATCTTGCACACATATTTTTTTATGATATATTCCGCATCGCTTTGTCATCCTGAACGTATGTGAGGGATCTTTGCAAAGATTCCTCGCTTCACTCGGAATGACATTTATTAGGAATAGAACCATGAAAAAATCATTACTTGCCCTTGCCTCTATGTTTATAATTTCTGCCTGCTCCGGCATTAGCAGTACGGCGCCAAGCACAATAAGCGCAGAGGAAAAACGCAAGGAAGAGCGCGGCAAATTAACTGGTGAAGACGGGCTTTCAGTTGGCGGCAGCCGCCGTGACGACGCATCTTATGCCTCCCCGCTTGGTGTGAACAGCTACCTATGGCGCGCAACACTTGATACACTTTCTTTCATGCCTTTGGTATCTGAAGATCCTTTCGGTGGCGTAATAATAACTGATTGGTATGAGGATTCAAAAACACCAGGCGAACGCTTCAAAGTAAATGCTCTCATACTCGATAAAACATTACGTGCTGATGGCATAAAGATCACCTTGTTCAAGCAAACTATGGATAAGAAAACCGGCGCTTGGCGCGATAAGAAAACTGATTCCGCCGACGCCCGCAGGATAGAAGATACGATTCTCACAAGGGCGCGTGAACTTAAGATAAACCAAGGAAGGTAGTTGCAAGTTATTAGTTGCTGGAAAGCTACTGGCAACTAGCAACTGACAACTAACAACTACTATGACAGAACCCACCCGCTACAACTTCCGCGAATCCGAGGCAAAATGGCAGTCCTACTGGCAGAAGGAGCAAACTTTTGCCGCAAAAACTGATTCCACGAAACCTAAATATTACGTGCTGGAAATGTTCCCATATCCTTCGGGCAACATCCATATGGGCCATGTGCGAAATTATACTTTGGGCGATGTAGTTGCCCGCAGCAAACGTGCACAAGGCTATAATGTTCTGCACCCGATGGGCTGGGATGCTTTCGGCCTGCCCGCCGAGAATGCGGCCATCCAGAATAATTCGCACCCAAAAACATGGACTCTGGCTAATATAGAAACCATGCGCGAACAGCTAAAACTGATAGGCCTTTCTTATGACTGGTCGCGTGAGCTGGCCACATGCCTTCCAGAATATTACAAACATGAGCAGCTTTTCTTCCTGAAATTTTTAGAAAACGGTCTAGCCTACCGCAAAGAAGCCGAAGTTAATTGGGACCCGATAGATAATACTGTGCTTGCCAATGAGCAGGTTATAGACGGGCGCGGCTGGCGCAGCGGCGCATTGGTCGAACGCCGTAAATTATCGCAGTGGTTTTTACGTATCTCCGACTTTGCTGATGATCTTTTGGCTGGGTTAGATACATTAAAGGAATGGCCAGATAAAGTACGGCTTATGCAGGAGCGCTGGATAGGAAAATCCCAAGGCGCAACCTTAAAGCTTAAACTTAAGAATAAGCCATTAGGCATTGATAATTATCTGGAAATTTACACAACACGCCCAGATACAATTTTTGGAATGAGCTTCTGCGCCATATCTCCACAGCATCCCATTTCCTCCACGCTAGCAACTAGTAATCAGCAACTAGTAACTTTTATAAGTGAATGCAATGCTTTAGGAACAAGCGAAGAAGCGATTGAAAAAGCCGATAAAAAAGGGTTTGATACCGGGCTTAAGATAATTCATCCATTCACTGGCTCCGAAGTGCCACTTTATGTTGCCAATTTCGTGCTTATGGACTACGGCACCGGGGCAATATTCGGCTGCCCGGCTCATGACACTCGCGATTTTGATTTCGCCACTAAATATAATTTACCAATTATAACAGTCGTTGATGAAAATGATAAATTGGTTAATTCAGATTTCTTAAACGGTCTGAATGTAGCCGACGCAAAAAAAGCAGCTATCTTTGAACTGGAGCGTTTAGGAGTAGGCAAGGAAAAAACAAACTACCGCCTGCGTGACTGGGGAATTTCGCGGCAGCGCTATTGGGGCTGCCCGATACCAATTATCCATTGTGATTCCTGTGGTATAGTCCCAGTTCCTCAAGAAAACCTGCCGGTAGAATTACCACAAGATGTAACTTTTGACAAACCAGGTAATCCGCTGGAACACCATCCGACATGGAAACATGTTGATTGCCCAGCATGCGGTGCGAAGGCTCGCCGTGAAACCGATACATTTGACACGTTTTTCGAGTCATCATGGTATTATTTCAGGTATGCAACACTTCCCTCACCCGATCCGCTGGAGAAAAACGCACTGAATTACTGGCTTCCATCAAATGGCGGAGTGGATTGTTACATAGGCGGAATAGAACATGCGGTGCTGCATTTGCTTTATTCGCGTTTTTTCACCCGTGCCTTGAATAAATGCGGAATGGTTAGCAATAATGAACCTTTCAAACGCCTCGAAACCCAAGGCATGATCTCGCACGAAACTTATAAAAATGGCGAAGGGAAATGGCTCTCACCCGATGAAATTGCAAAAAACGACAAGGGCGGGATAGTAGAAATTTCTACAAACAAGCCCGTCACCGTTGGCCGCATCGAAAAAATGAGCAAGTCAAAGAAAAACACCATAGACCCGCGCCATATCATCACCACCTACGGGGTTGATGCAGCCCGCCTGTTCATGCTTTCCGATAGCCCGCCAGAGCGTGACCTAGAGTGGACAGATGCAGGCATTGAGGGTGCGTGGCGCTATATAAACCGTCTGTGGCGCCTGGTGATGACTTATAAGGATTCGGGATTCGGGATTCAGGATTCAGGCAAAAGCCACACTTCTGACGACTTACTCAAAGCGATGCACAAAACCATTGCCGCCGTCACCGATGATTTGGAACGTTTCCACTTCAATAAAGCCATCGCCCGCATCCGCGAGCTGACAAATTTATTGGAAAAATCTATTTCCCCCGAATCCCGAATCCTGAATCCTGAATCCTTCAACAAAGCCCTCACCGCTGCTATTCACCTGATGAATCCCTTTATGCCTCATCTCGCCGAGGAACTTTGGCAACAGCTTGGCAACAAAGACCATATTGCCGACAGGCCGTGGCCGGTTGCCGATAGTGCGTGGCTGGTCGATGATAGCGTAACCATCGCCATACAGGTAAATGGCAAGCTGCGCGCAACCATTGAAGTGGCTAAAGATGCTGATAAAAAACTGGTTGAGGAACAGGCGCTTTCCCAACCTGCAATTGCCGCATTGCTAAAAGATAAAAAACTGAATAAAGTAATAGTCGTACCAAACAGGATTGTTAATGTCGTTGCGAACTAAAATATTCCCGCTAATCATGCTCATGCTGCTAACTGCCTGCGGTTTCCACCCGGTTTACGGCACAGCATCACAGCTTCCAGCTGATTCTCCGTTGCGTGAAGGCGTAAAAATATCCGCAAGTGCAAGCGGCGTAGTGAATACCACTGGCGATACATCAACAAACCTTGATAGCAGTGCTAATAAATCAATGGAACGCCAGTTCACAAACAACCTGAGTGATATGCTGCCCGATTCTAAATCACCTGCTTACGAGCTACAGGTTTCTATCGTACAATCCAGCGTAGGGCTAGGCGTTGCGCGTGATGGTACGGCATCGCGTTATAATTTTGTGCTGAATTCCACATATAACCTGGTACGGCTTTCTGACGGCCAGATCCTTGACAACGGCTCTTTAAGCAACGTAACCAGCTATAACAACCCTAACAATCAATATTTCTCCACCTATATATCCGAACAGGATGCGCGCAAACGCGGTATAAAAGAACTTGCCGAGTCATACCGTATGCGCCTTATCTCCTACATAAAAAAACAGCAGCCAGCACCTTTGCCTCTTTCCACCCCACCGGCACCAGATGAAACTTGCCCCAAAGTCTGTTGATTCCTTCCTGTTAAATCCGCAGCGGGAGCATCTTGCGGTGTTAATATATGGCGCCGATAGCGGCCTGGTGCGTGAAAGAAGCGAAAAGATAAGCAAGGCTATATTAGGGGCCGATTTTTCCGACCCATTTGCCAAACTTGAATTATCCGAAGCAGAATTGCTGGCCGACCCTGCCCGCCTTTGTGATGAATTATCTGCGGTGAGTATGATGAATCCCCGGCGCGTAATTATTGTGCGCGACGCAGGAAATAATTTCACCAAAGTTATAGAACCAGCCCTTCCCTACCTGCATAAGGATAATTACCTCATAATTCTTGCCGACGAGCTGACCGGGAAATCGTCCCTGCGCCTTTTGTTTGAAAAAGAGCAGTCCTGCGCTGCGCTGGCTTGTTACAAAGATGAGATGCGCGACGTAAGCGCCGTGATACGTAAAAAATTTGACGAAGCAGCTATAAGCTATGACCGCGAGGTACTGGATTATTTAGCCTCCCAGCTTGGCAATGACCGCTACGTAACTAATCAGGAACTTGATTAACTGGTTTTATAGGCTGGTGATGAGAAGATAATTACGCTTGAAGATGCAAGACAGCTGATTGCTTCCAACCAGGCGCGACAACTTGACGATATAGTGAATTCAGTTGCCGACAGGAATCTTGCAGCGCTGGAGAAAAACATCACCCAGCATCTGCGCGAAGGCACGCAGCCAATAATGTACCTGCGTGCGCTCCAGCGTTATTTTAACCGGCTTTATG
>CAUJHR010000017.1 GCA_963205195.1 Pseudomonadota bacterium
TGGCGGAGGGGAGAGGATTCGAACCTCCGGTACGGTTGCCCGCACAACGGTTTTCGAGACCGCCGCATTCGACCACTCTGCCACCCCTCCATTAGAATTCCTTAGCGACTTGTTCGCTTAGGAATTATGTGTCCGCCGAAGCCATTAGGCGAAGGCTGGACTATATCCATTAACTCGGTTCCTACCTGTATCCTGCTTAGGAATTCAATGTCCGCCGAATATGAAGTCGGCAGACCGCAATTGAGCCGCGAAATATAGCCCCGCTGCGGGCTAAATCAATAATTTTATTGGAGGCGCCTTAAGAATCTATCTGTTTAGTTAGTGAGCGCTGGTGCGGGAAGATGATTTTCACCGTAGTTCCCTCATTTTGCTTGCTGGTAAGCACGAGCTTTCCTTCATGCAGCTCGGCGTACATTTTGCAAAGCGGCAGCCCCAATCCGGTTCCTTCATGGTTTTTAGCGCGGTGCACCTGCCCGAATACGGAAAGTGCCTTAGGTATATCGCTTTCAGCAATACCGATGCCGTTATCGGAGACTATCAGCATTAGGTTCTGGTGCGAGTCATAACGCGCTGAAACGGTAATCACCCCGTGTTCCGGCGTGAATTTAAAGGCGTTTGAGAGCAGATTGATAAGTATCTGGCGGATCTTACGGCTATCCCCCCATAGCAGTGGCAATTGCGGCTCTATACGTACGATCAGGTCAATATCCTTGGTTTTTATCTTACCTTTCATTATGCGTACCGATTCATTGATAAGCTCAGCGAGGCTAACTTTTTCTTCAACCAATTCCAGCTTGCCAGCATCACCTTTTGAGAATTCAAGAATGTCAGTTATTAATTGCAAAAGATGGTTGCCGCAGAGGTTGATATCGTAAATACGCTCTTTTTGGTTAGCGTTCAGCGGACCGAAATAGCCGGAATTTATCATTTCCGAGAATCCAATAATGGCATTTAGTGGGGTACGTAGCTCATGGCTCATATTAGCAAGGAATTCGGATTTTGCTTGGCTTGCAAGGATCGCAGTGCTTTCAGATTCCTGCACGCGTAAAATCTGGCGTGCCATTATTATCGCGAAGAATGAAAGTATAGAGCCAAAAATTGTAAACAGGAGGAGGAATCCGACATCGCGCAGGCGTGACTGGCGCCAGTTTGCCAGGTAATCATCTTCGTCTATGGTGATCTGCACTGCAATTGGCATATTACGCAGGATTTTAAGCGACATTATCTTGTTGGAATCAGTAGAAGACACATAGCGATGATATACCGCATTGGGCGTTTTTTCCTGGCCTGCAAGGAAATCGCGGCCTAATAATTCATTCAGGGTGCTTTTATATGGGCTGGATGCAAGCAGAGTTCTGTCGAACAACATGATCGACATGAATTTCTGGTTGCCGGTTGCAATCGAATCATAGAAATTGACAAAATATTGAGGATCTATAGAGGCAACCACTATTCCTCCAAATTCACCGCCGATTTTATTATAGCGGCGGCACATAATGATTATCGGGTTCTGGTTATCGACATAATTCTTGCCAATAAACACATCGTTATTATCAGTATCGCGCATATACTGGAAAAGTTTCTGGCCGATTGGCTTTTTATGGTAATCTAGCCATTTATCATAATTTTCCTTATTGGCTGAAGCTTTGATCACGCCTTTGTCGTCTATAAGCGCTATACCTGCAATCTGTGGTGTTTCATTAAGCCATATTTTAAAATCCTGTTCGTTATACTGCGGTATATTATTATTAAATAACGAATTGAAGAATTGCCGTTCAATTACTCGGCGCAGAGCCAGGTCAACACCAAGGAAGCTTAGTTCAACATGTTCACCTAGGATATTTGAAAGCCTTATAGAATCCTGCTCTCCATCCTTGAGTGCCTGCGTATAAGCATTTTTCCCCTGATAAACTACGATAAAGCTGAATGTCAGCATTATGAATACTGAAAAAGCAATCAAGTAGCGTATTCGCGGCGATTTTAAACGTTGCTCTTGCTGTTTAGTCATGAATATTAATCGTTAAGTTTATCATTAACTAATTTTACAAAAGGGAAACCCTTCTATACAACCTATATATTTAACGTAATATAGTTAATTTAAAGTGATAATATTAACAATAATTAGTTAATTTAATAATTTTGAATCAGTTAAGCGGATTGTGCATTATTGCAATAATGATTAATTTAATTAGTAATTTCAGCTAATTAAATAGCAATGCGGGTATAAATTCCCCAGCGCACTATTTTAAAATATAATGATTAATTATACGGCTTAATATAGGAAAATAGTCAGTATGATTGCGCCAAAATCACTAAAGTTAAATCATCGTCAAAATGATGGCCTGTCAATTTTATCCGCTTTAATATATTCTGGTAGATATTTTCCATGCCGCCAGATGACCATTCCTGCAAATACTCCTGTAGTGAACTATTGTTAAAAATATACTTGTCATCTTGGTTTATTTCTACGAGGGCATCGCTGTAGGCAACCAATATCCAACCTTCTCCAAGATCAATTTTTTTATCCAAATATTCTGCTTTGGGGTATGCACCTATTGGTGTTCCTGAGCAGTTAAGTTCTATAGATTCGCGGTCATTTATTATAATGGCCGGAGGTGCGCCTGCACCTGCATATGATAATATATTGTTAGCTGTATCAATAATTCCGAGGAAGCATGTAAGATACTGTCCGGTGGGTAGCATACGGTAAAAATTATTATTCATATCCTCCAATATCTTTGAGGGTGGATCGGAGTAATTTGCGTATTCAGCAAGGTAGTTATGCAATCTGAAGGTATCGATGGCAACAGATACGCCATGCCCGGCAAAATCAGCAATGCAGATCATAAGCTTGCTGTTTTCCAATTGCTTTATTGTCCAGTAATCACCGCCAAGAGCTTGTGATGATTTATACAAATGGTGTATTGCAACCCCATAATTATTAGCGCAGGCCTTTATAAGGTCATCATCAGGCAATAGAGTATATTGCATCCGGCGTGCTACCTCCAGATCATCAGAAGTTGGGCTTATGCTATCTTCAAGCCTTTTAATGAGGCGGCTTTTTTGCAAATAAAAGTTTAGTGCTTTATACAGTTCATCATTATTAACTGGTAAGTGTAGTACTCCGGTAACATTGAATTTTAATATCTTTACCCTGTCATCCTTTTTATCCATATCCGTTATTGCAATTATGGGTATTATCCTGGACTTTTCATTGCCCTTACGCAGCAAAGTGCAAAATTCCAGCCAGTTCATATTTTCAGAATTAATATATAATAAAATTAAATCGGTGGTGTATTCTTCTAGAATATCCATGGCTTCATAGTTATTAGAAGCATCTTTTATATGTACTGCGCCATGATTTTGGAGCATTTCTGTAATGCTGCCAGGAGCGTTTCCTATGCCGCTTACAACCAATATATAGGATTCACTAACCAAGTCAGGCAGTTCATCCGACAATATTAAATCTTTCATATGATTTAGTCATCTGCAGCAATATTTTAACATCACCTATAGGATGGTAAATAGTAAGCGCAATATCCCGCTGATTACATTCCTTATGCGTAATCATTAACATGCCAAGTCCTGCGGAATCCATAAAAGTAAGTTCGTCCAAATGAATAGAAATCGATTTGATTTTCCGGCTTAATATTTCATTAAGCTGGTTATGGAATTCAGAGCCATTTAAAAAGGTCAACTTGCCGCTTAAGCGTAAATCAGCGCTATCGCCATTTATTGATTTTGATATTGGCATATTGAATATCTCTTCTAAAATTATTAGGCGAAGCTATTGTAAACTAATTTATAAAATAAACCAAATATTTTATCAAAGCCGATATAATTTGTGGCTTAATTATTATTAATTTAGTATGTTCTTGGCATTTTAAATTCTTGCTGGGAAGACGAGGTATTTATGGATAAGAAAATCAAAATACTTGCAGTCGATGACGAAGAATTCAACCTTGATATCATCACTGAATATCTGCAAGAAGCCGGATATGAAGTGATCGTTGCCCAGGATGGCGTAATTGCACTTGAGAAGCTAAAACAGCATTCTGATATTGATGTTATAGTATTAGACCGGATGATGCCTAATATGGATGGCATGGCTGTACTTAAATGCCTATCCGAAAGCAAAATGTATGAAGATATACCAATAATAATGCAAACTGCTGCTGCAAGTAGTAAGCAGATTCAGGAAGGTATAGAAGCGGGTGTTTATTACTATCTTGCTAAGCCATATAATGAGGCATTGCTTCTTTCAATTGTCCGGGCAGCACTTAAAGATAGTGTTGGGCGCAGGGAATTACGTACCCAGACACAAAAACAAAGGCGCACGCTGGGGCTTATGGAAAAGGGGCTATTCCGTTTCCGTACTTTGGAGGAAACAAATAATCTTTCTTACTTCATAGCTAATTGTTTCCCTGATCCTGAGCATATGGTTTACGGGCTTAACGAATTAATGATAAATGCAGTTGAGCATGGCAATCTTGAAATAACCTATCAGGAAAAGCTGGATCTGGTATTAAACGGCGGCTGGCGTGCTGAAATAGAACGCCGTTTAACACTTCCCGAATATAAAAATAAATACGCAATCTTGGAATACAATGCTAATGAGAATGAGTTTACAGTAAGCATCCGTGATCAGGGGAAGGGGTTTGAGTGGCAGAATTATATCGAATTATCGCCCAGCCGCGCAACTGATCCTAACGGGCGTGGCATAGCCATTGCAAAAATGAAATCTTTTCCTTCTTTGGAATATAAAGGTAATGGCAGCGAAGTTGTATGCCGTGTTGCGCGCAATAATTAATTAATACCCTTTGTAACTTCGTTCACTATTTCCTGTGACCCCATATTTTTGCATGCAATAATTTCCAATCCTGGTGCGGAAGATTTTATAATTGGCATTTCTTCTGGCTTGCCAAACCACATAAGCTTATCGCTTTTTAACATGAACGGCATATCTTCCAGATGGTCGGTAAAAAATATTTTCTTTCGATTTTCCCAGCCATGTTTTTGCAGGAATAGTGAAATCTGGCGGGCTTTTTCTTCGCCACGGTTTTCTTTTTCGCCAAGGCCTGTTGATAACACATGAACAAATCCAATGCTTTCTGCAAATGGGTTTGCATATTGCGATGCGGCAGCAGTAGCCAATACCGCATCAACTTCGCCATTTGCGATTACACTCATAATTCCGCGCATGTTGCTGCGTATCTTTTTTTCAAGATGCGCGAGTATGTTTTCCAACGCTCCGGCATCGTCAGCTTCAATCCATAATTTCTGGAGCGCCGCTTTAGTTTGCGAATGGTTTTTTCCAAGTACTTTGCGTTCTGCAAATATTTTAGCTGCTTTAAGCCACAACAGGCTGCGTTTGCGTAAATTAAGCTTTGCAAATTTTTTCAACAGGAAATAAAGCGCCCATATGCGGAAGCTATTGATAGAAAGCAAGGTTTCATCAAGATCAATTATAAGTATTATATTATCCTTTGAAATCGAAGGACCAGGGGAAACGGCAGAGTACATGGCTATATAATGTATAGTTTGGTTGAATAAGAGGAAAATCAGTCGTAACCGTAATAGCAGCCGTCTTTATATTGCAAGCGCTATTTGCTTCTGCGCGTACAACATCATATACGGCTTTCATGGTCGCGCCGCTATCGATTGCGTCATCTACTATCAATATTTTGCAGTTTTCCCTGGTTCTTAGCACTCCACGAAGTGTCGCAAGCTCATCAATGTCCGGCGAGAATGGCTGATTTTCATCTGCTGGTTTGGAATTAAGCCGTTTATGTTCAGCGATACGCAGCAGGTCAGTAATAAAATATGGCAGGAACCGCAGTATTCCTTTAAGTCCTTTCACTTTATTTTTAGCCTGTGTGCTGGCGCGTTGCCGCGAAATAGCGAGTAATAAAGGTTTATGCGGCGCGGACTTTGCCATAAGTTCAGCCACAATAAAGCCGCCGGTACGTATGCCTATTATTATTTCCGGCAGGAAGCTTGGAAATATCTGGTTATTCAATGTTGTAGATGCTTCACGCAGCGCTTGTTCATTGAATGTCCTGACGCTTAGATTCGTTTTGGGCATAGGTTTAATTTATTCAAAAATAACAGTTAAAATATTAATATGTATATAAAATTTATAAATAATATATATGATTTATTGCATCGCAGCACAATATAATAATATTAGTGTATTAAATAATATTTATGCTATAAAACAATACCTAAATAAAAATAATCAACAGGAGACAATTATGCGTAACAAACTATTAATTTCTATATGCTCTACGGCATTTATTGCATTTTCTGCTTATGCGGCTGATATGAATGGGGATGATGGGGTTATGAAAGTTCCTGCCCAATCTGTGGCGCCTATGCAAGATAATAATTCAGCAATGATGGCTGCCCCGGCAGTAAGGAAGCTTCCTGTTGCGCGTGATGGTGAAATTATTGATTCGGTTGGCAGTGGGGCAACTGAGCCAGTTCTTACCTCCGTGCAGACCAGCGACGGCATAAACTATATAACCGGTGGGGTGGGCGATGAAGAACTTGCTGTTTTAAAGGCGCAGGAAGATAATTATAATGCCCATTTGCTTCTTACTTCTATGAATGGCGAATATATGGGTGATGTAGCCTTAAGCTTCCTTGATAAGCAGGGTAATGAAGTGCTAAAAGTAGATAGCGCTGGCCCTTTATTTTATGTAAATCTCCCAGCAGGGACTTATAATGTAGAAGCCACTTCCAGCTCTGGGTTGATGCAAAAAGCCAAGCTTACTGCAGGTGCTAAAGCTTCCAAAGGAAAAGTGGTTATACGCTTTAAAGAGTAGGTTTTAGGGTTTAATTCTTACCCAGCACTGTCATAAGCTCGCGCCATTCGCCTTTGCTCATGCCGCTTTCTTCCTGTGTGACCTGCTGCCCTGCTATCATACGCTTTACTATGTCCAGCCCCTTAGCTGAAAGACTTGTGCCACCTATACGGTAATCCATGAATGCTGCATAAGTGATGGGAAGCCATGCTTTTAATATTTCCAGCATGGCCTCTGCATAAACGCGTATTTCATACTGTGCATGGCTGTCAGCACGTAATGAGAGGAAATGGAGTAGGTTATGCAGGTCAATTTTCCAATACCATTGAGTGTAATAATTCAGCGACAGGTTCATCCTTGCCAACTCGCGGGCAAGGCCGTCACGTTTTTCATCAAGCTTTTTGCCGGTAGCATCCTCGTTGAGCATCTCTTCATAATGGCTATAAACCTGCATGGCATCCTGGCGCAGCAATTGCAAAACACGCTGTGCCTCAGCACCTTCTAAGGATTCCCCGCGTCCTTGATGGTTCAGGCGTGATTGTGCTGCAAGCTGCTGCGGTTCAGGGATATAGAATTCCTTGTCCATAATTGAATAGCGCCCGGAATATTCGTTCACATTGGCCGTGCGGTGGCGTATCCACTGCCTTGCAATAAATATTGGTAGTTTGATATGGAATTTAATTTCACACATTTCAAATGGTGTGGTGTGGCGGTGGCGAAGAAGGTAATTTATAAGCCCGGCATCCTCATTTACCTTTTTAGTGCCCCTGCCGTAGGAAACACGTGCTGCCTGCACGATTGCAGAATCCGTCCCCATATAATCTATAACCCTTACAAATCCATGATCTAGTACGGGCAGGGGAGTATATAGCATAGCCTCAATACCAGGAGATACCGAGCGTAAGGTTGGCTGCGCTTCACTACGCAGGCTTTCAATTTCAGATTTTTGTTCAGGGGTAAGGAGCATAATGATACATGTTCTAAATTTTTAATTTAATTAATAAGAGGCTTTTTTAAAACTCGCTAGGTTAAGCCAAGCAGACCGCCTGCAAAGAACCGTAGCGGAGTGTATGTTTGAGTACACGAGCAACGGAAGCGCAGGCAGGGGAGGCTGGTTGGCAAACATAGTAGAGTTTTTAACAGTCTCTAAGGAAAGTTAAACTATGTATATATATAGGTCTATATAATTTTTACTTAATTGCTTTTTGTCCTGAAACATAATCATAAATTCTGAAAAGTAAGGGATTTATAACAATTGATAACATAGCCCCGGCAATTATAAGATTATACAGCTCCTGTGGAAGTAGCCCGCTGTTTAATGCAATGCCTCCAAGTATAAAGGAAAACTCGCCGATCTGTGCTAGCCCAATTGCTATTGTATAGCCAACATCATGCGGCTGCTTGCATATACGCGTTATTATGATAGCCGAAAAGCCTTTGGCGACAATTATTATAAGCAAGGTTGCTAATATGGCCATGGGCTGTAAAAGCAATGTGTGCGGCTCAAATAACATGCCAACCGATACAAAAAACAGTACCGAGAAAGCATCACGCATGGGAATCAGGTTGTTTGCGGATTTGCTGCCTATTTCACTTTCACCTAGAACCATTCCGGTCAGGAAAGCCCCAAGCGCTAAAGATGCGCCAAATACAATATAGGCAAGTGATGCAAACCCAAGAGCGATAGCCAGTGCGCCAAGCGTATTAAGCTCTGATGAATCCATTTTGGCAATAGAGCGCAGTAGCCATGGGAGGAAACGTCGGCCAATTATAAACATTAGCGCAAAGAATAAGCTTACTTTAATTAGGACTATAGTAATAGTGCTGAATACAATATTTACATTTAGCTGTTCGCCGCTTTTTATTATTTCCAATGCCACTGGAAGTATCACCAGTGCTATAACCATAATAATATCTTCGACAATAAGCCATCCTATGGCAATCTTGCCTCCTTCACTGCTAAGAGTGCCCCGTTCTTCCAAAGCTCTGAGCAATACTATTGTGCTCGCAACCGATAATGAAAAACCAAAAATAATGCCTTGTAGAAAATCATAGCCAAGCATTATTGCTGTATATGTACCAACTACAGTTGCAGATAACATTTGTACAATTGCGCCGGGCATTGCAATTTTTCTTACATTTATCAGGTCCCTTACCGAGAAATGCAGCCCTACGCCGAACATCAATAATATTATACTTATTTCTGCAAGTTGCTGTGCTAAATAAACATTGGCTACGAAACCGGGCGTGTTAGGGCCTATAGCAATTCCCGCTAATAGATATCCAAAAATTGCCGGCATATTAAATTTTCTGGCAATCATGCCAAATATAAACGCCGTTACTACGCTTGCTATAATAGTATTTATAAGTGCATGTTCCATATGCACCCAATATAATCATTTGCAGCAAATATACAAGGCGTGCGGTTTTATGCTTATAAATTCCGCATATATCATAACGTTTTCTTTATTTCTTATTACAACTTCGATACAGCGATTTAATTACTAAAATAATATTGTCATTAGCTCTAAGCATCCAAACATTTATCGTTACCTTATCATTTGGAGTCGGCCCATCGGATGAATTAATTTCATTGCGGATGCCCATTTCCCTTTATTTAAGATCAGGATTGCGATTTGGAAGCTTATTTATTGTCTAACAAACCTAACAATTATCACAATAATATAGAAGGAGAATGACATGACTAATTATAATCAAAGGTCCCAATCGCAGAGCCGTAGCCGTAATATGCCGCAGCGTGACGAAGAAGGGCGCTTTATGCAAGATAACGATAATCGCGGCTATTCTTCGCGTAGTTCAGGCCGTAATCAGTCACGTGATTGGGACGAAGATGATAATTATCGTTCATCATCCAGTTCAAGCCGTGGCCGTAACCGTGAACGTGATGAAGAAGGGCGTTTCATGAGCGAAGATGATTATGATCGCGGTTATTCTTCACGCAGTTCAGGCCGCAGCCAATCACGTAACCGTGATGACGAAGATGATGACCGTTCTTATCGCAGTTCAGGCCGTAACCAGTCGCGTAGCCGTGACGATGAACAGGATTATCGTTCATCATCCTCACGTTCAAACCGCAATCAGTCAAATTATGATGACGATGAAGAAGATGAGGATGGCCAGGATGAAAAAGTCCAGAGCCTGAGTTCTAGGAATCGCTCTTCTTCCTCTTCAAAGGGCGGAAGTGGTCGTGGATGGCATGGTGACCCTGAAGGCCATGCGGAAGCAGGGCGCCACAGCCATGATAATGTATCCAGCCGTAGCAGCTCTTCAAAAAGCAGCTCATCTGGAAGCAAAAGCCATAAAAAGGCATCTTAATTAGCGATATTGGCGGTCAGGGGTTTTTCTTCTGACCGCCAATCGTTTTATCAAATTATCAAATAAGGAGAAATATTATGCAATTACGAAATTCTTTATTAGCTGCAGGATTTCTGGGAGCAGTTTCCCTATATGCAGCATCTGCCTGTGCCAAGGGAACTACAGCGCAGGATTTTGTCACTAAAGCATCCATCGCCAATAAATTTGAAATTGATTCCAGCAAAATTGCTATCAGGAAATCGCAAAATAGCGACATCAAGTCGTTCGCGCAGATGATGGTGGATGACCATACTAAAACCGGCGATAAACTAAAGGGTGTGCTGGATTCTTCAAAATCTTCCTTTAAGCCGTCCGATGACCTTGATGATAAACACCAAAAGCTTTTAGATAAGCTTGATGCAGCATCAGGCAATGATTTTGATAATAATTATATTTCCATGCAGGTCGATG
Source organism: Pseudomonadota bacterium (assembly GCA_963205195.1). Classification (GTDB taxonomy): domain Bacteria; phylum Pseudomonadota; class Alphaproteobacteria; order Rickettsiales; family SXRF01; genus SXRF01. Next base: position 10,593 of record CAUJHR010000017.1, read on the forward strand.
CACACAAGGAAGCGGTAGAACTGTTTGGTGATTATTCGAAAAACGGAGATGATTCTAAACTTAAGGAATTTGCAGGCGAAACCTTGCCAGCTCTTAAAGAGCATTTAAGGCAGGTTGAGAAATTAAAAACCAGCCATTAATTAAATTGATTTTTCAAGGAAATGCCAGATATTATAAACGTATAATATCTGGTAAGTGCGGGGAAGAAAATGCTATGGAAATTATTCGCTGTTATTGGTGTTTCAATGTTGATTTCAGCGAATTCAATGGCGGCTGAAATCAAAAGCCGTATAGTAACTTATAAATCTTCTGACGGCACAATTATGCATGGTTTTGTTGCGTATGAGGATAAACCAGGTAAGCGCCCAGGCATCCTTATTGTCCATGATTGGATGGGAATTACCGAGTTCAATAAAAATAAAGCCCTGCAGCTTGCCAAGGAAGGTTATGTGGCTTTTGCTGTTGATGTCTATGGTAAATCAGCAGCCAGCCCTGAGGAGGCTAAAGACCTTTCCAGCCAATATAAAAATGACCGCCCCAAACTTCGCGAACATATGAATGCCGCCTATAAACAGCTTGTTGATATGCAAGAAACTGACCCTTTGAAAATCGTTGTAATGGGGTATTGTTTCGGCGGTACTGCGGCTTTGGAGCTTGCACGCAGCGGAGCAAAACTCGCAGGGACAGTTACATTTCATGGAGGGCTTTCCAACCCGGTTCCTGATAGTGCTAAAAATATCAATGGCAAGGTTCTTGTCCTGCATGGAGCAGATGATCCGCTGGTTCCCCCATCAGAAGTAGAGGCTTTCAAAAAGGAAATGAAGGAAGCAAAAGTGGATATGAAGTTTATAGCATATCCAGGAGCAGTCCATGCTTTTACTAATCCCAATGCTGGTAAGGTCAAAGGAACGGCTTATAATGAGGTTGCTGATAAGGCTTCATGGAAAGAATTTGAGAAATTTATGAAAGAAGTATTTTAGATTGTTAGCGATTCCATTCACCATGATTATGCCAATGCTCATGGTTCCTTTGTTTATAGTCATGCGAATAATCATAACGATCATGAAAATGGCGGCGGTTATATTCCCGGTTATCATTGTAAAAATAATATCCACTGTAGCTATATCCATAAGGATAACCATTATCCACAGGAACTGCTGCAACACAGCCAGAAACTGTTACCAATAATCCTAATAAATATAATTTCTGCATATAACCGCCCCATTCATCCAGAAAGCTAAAGATCAACTTTCAGTTTCGTTACCATAGATATCTTTTGGCGGATTGCCCTGTATATCTTTGGGAGCTTCGCCGTAAACATTGCTATTAGTTGGATTGCCGTAAATATCAGCACCTAACGGATTGCCGTGAATATCATTGCCTTGTGGTTTATCCTGTTCACCCATATAATTCTCCTTAGCTTGGTTAAACTATGTTTAAATTAACAGCTATGCTATAAAGATACTGTATGAACTGCTTATATAATTGATATTTTTGTAGGAAATTATGCAAAATCCAGACGGTATAAGTATTATACAATTAAGCGCTAAAGCCTTCATGGATGAGCAGGCCGCGGTACATAAACTTCTCTCAAGCGTTGAACCGCTGGAATTTATGGAAGAAGATATAATGAGGCGTGCTGCTGCTTGGACAAAGCAGATAAGAACAGCCAGATCACAGCATGGGATTGAAGAATTTTTAAAAACTTATAGCTTGAATACTGCCGAAGGTGTTGCCCTTATGTGCCTTGCCGAGGCGCTGCTGCGTATTCCTGATGCAGAAACTGCAGACGCCTTGATACGCGATACGTTTGAAGGGCGCGAATGGAGCCATTATACAGAGTCTTCCAGCTCATGGCTGGTTAGCATTTCCAGTTGGGGATTGCTGCTAACGGGAAAAATAACTGATTTTGGAAGTGACGGGCGCAAAGGTATTGTAAACACACTTAAAAGCCTTGTAGCAAGGGCAGGGGAGCCGCTTATACGCGAGGCGCTTAAGCAGGCCATGAAGTTTATAGGATCGCAGTTCGTGCTTGCCGAAACTATTGAGGAAGCAATAAGCTCTGGCAAGAATTATACAGATAAAGGTTACCGTTTTTCCTATGATATGCTGGGTGAGGGGGCACGTAATGATAAGCAGTCAAAAAACTATATAGAGTCATACCTAAGCGCTATAGAGCAGATCGGAAAGAATATTGATAAAACCATGCCGTTTTTTGAACGCCCTGGTATATCGATAAAACTTTCAGCGCTGCATCCACGTTATATCCTTGTTAAGCGCGGGCTGGTTATGCAGGAATTGCTACCGCGTTTGAAAAATATTGTACAAAACGCAAAAGAGGCAGGAATAGCAGTTGCAATTGATGCTGAAGAATCTTCAAGGCTTGATATTGAACTATTGTTGTTTGAGGAATTACTGAAAGACCAGAAACTCGCAGGTTGGAATGGTATAGGTTTTGTATTGCAAGCCTACCAGAAGCGGGCATTCTATATTATTGACTGGCTGGCGCGGCAGGCAAAGCAGCATAACCGTGTTATACCGCTTAGGCTGGTAAAAGGGGCCTATTGGGATTCAGAAATTAAATGGGCGCAAATGCAGGGACTACCGTCTTATCCGGTTTTTACCCGCAAAGAACACACGGATTTATCATATCTGGCCTGCGCGAACAAAATTCTATCAAATCATGATTTTTTCTACCCGCAATTTGCCACTCATAATTCCAGAACCATTTCCAGTATAGTTTCTTTGGGCGAAAATTATGGTTGGCAAAAAGGCAGTTTCGAATTCCAGCGCCTGTATGGTATGGGAGAGGCGTTGCATGATATTTTGGTGAAAGACTTTCCATCACGCATTTACGCACCCATAGGCAGGCATAAGGACCTGCTGGCGTACCTTATCCGCCGTCTGCTTGAAAATGGCGCGAATAGTTCTTTTGTTCATTTGCTGGCCGATGACAGCAAAAGCGATGCAGAAATACTTGCCGACCCTATATCAGTAATTAAAAAAGGTTTCTCCAGCCCAGAAATTCCGCTTCCTAAAAATTTATATGCCAGCCAGCGTAGCAATTCAGCTGGAATTGATTTTGGCAATGCCGAGCAGCTTAAGAAATTGCAAGATGGGATTGCCCAATTCTTAGAAAAACCTATTGCCACGATCAAAGATGCTGATACAAAAATTTTGCAAGATACAATTTTTGAAGCTGAAAAATCTTTTCAAGAATGGTCAGAAACCTCAGTTAATGAACGTGCAGCCATATTGGATTGCACTGCGGATTTAATAGAAAAAAACGCGTATGAGCTAATTTCCTTATGCATAAGAGAGGCAGGAAAAACGCAATCTGACAGCGTAGCTGAAATCCGCGAAGCAGCCGATTTTTGCCGTTATTATGCACAGCAGGCACGAACCCTAATGCAGCCAGATAAAATGGTTGGGCCAGCGGGTGAGAGCAATGTTTTAAGCCTGCATCCACGTGGTATATTTGCCTGCATTTCGCCGTGGAATTTTCCTCTGGCTATATTCATGGGGCAAGTGGCTGCAGCTTTAGTAACTGGTAATTGTGTTATTGCCAAACCCGCCGAGCAGACCCCGCAAATTGCTGCCCGCGCTGTGGAAATATTATATGAGGCTGGAATACCGCGCTCTGTACTGCACCTGGTTTGCGGAGGTGGTGACACAATTGGCGCTGCATTGGTTGCAAATAAAAATATCGCAGGAGTTGTATTTACTGGTTCGCTGGAAACAGCGCAGCTTATTTCATTATCTCTTGCAAAGCGTGGTGGTGCTATTATTCCTTTTATTGCAGAAACCGGCGGGCAGAATTGTATGGTAGTCGATTCCTCAGCGCTGCTTGAGCAAGCAGTTGACGATATAATAATCTCGGCGTTCGGTAGTACGGGGCAGCGTTGTTCTTCCCTACGGGTATTATATGTTCAGGAAGATATAGCAGATGAACTTATAGGATTACTTGCAGGCGCAATGCAGGAATTGAAGGTAGGTGATCCTGCGGAAGCGGATACCGATATCGGCCCGGTTATCGACCTGCAGGCACAAAATATGTTGCTTGAACATATAAAAAAGATGAAGAACTCAGCTAAGCTGAAGGGTTTTACATGGATGCCTACGGGGTTGAATGGGTTTTTTATTCCTCCGCATACATTTGAGATATCCTCTATTGCCGATCTGGAGCATGAAATATTTGGCCCCATCCTGCATATAATCCGCTTTAAAGCCGATGAGTTAGAAGAGGTTGTAGATTCGGTAAACAGCACAGGTTACGGCCTTACCTTTGGCATTCATAGCCGTATAAATGATCATATAGAACTGCTGGCTTCAAAAGTGAAAGCTGGAAATATTTATGTAAACCGCAGCATGATAGGGGCAACAGTTGGTGTGCAGCCATTTGGCGGCGAAGGTCTGTCTGGTACTGGCCCAAAAGCTGGAGGACCTCACTATTTACTTCGTTTCTTAAATGAGCGCACCACTACAATAAATAGCGCTGCAATTGGCGGTAATGTTTCGCTGCTTACTGGAAATGGCACTTAAAATAAGTCATTTTGCCAAGAAATTATATTTTCAAAAAAATCAAGGCAGTCTTTGACTACACGGATTTTAGGATCATCCGATTTTACAAAATTTGGAAGATAAGCATAAATTATGTAAGATGGTGGAGCATAGCGGAGTCGAACCGCTGACCTCTTGCATGCCATGCAAGCGCTCTACCAGCTGAGCTAATGCCCCAATTTAATGGTATTTGCAAAAAAATTGAGTGCTTACAGATAGCTAAAAAACCAGCATTGTCAAT
>CAUJHR010000018.1 GCA_963205195.1 Pseudomonadota bacterium
CGCAGTATAGCTGTTCTTCTTGTTAGCTTCAGCCAATACCTTCGTGATCGCTGCTGTCAACGATGTCTTACCATGGTCAACGTGACCTATTGTCCCGATATTGCAATGCGGCTTATTCCGTTCAAATTTCTCTTTAGACATGCTATATACTCCTTACTCGTTTTCTTTCTTGTTTCAGATTCCGGCGTTACGCCACTTTCTTTTTAATTTCTTCGGCTACGTTAGACGGAACCTGGTCATAATGGTCAAATTGCATTGAATATTGGGCACGCCCCTGCGACATTGAACGCAATGTGTTTACATAACCAAACATCGAAGCCAGCGGCACCATAGCATCAACAACACGTGCATTACCACGTGAATCCATACCGGTTACCTGACCGCGACGTGATGACAAATCACCTATCACATCACCCATGTAATCTTCAGGGGTCACTACTTCAACCTTCATTATTGGCTCAAGCAATACAGGGGCAGCTTTTGGCATACCTTCACGGAAAGCTGCGCGAGCTGCGATTTCGAACGCCAAAGCAGAAGAATCCACATCATGGTAAGCGCCATCAACCAGCGTTGCCTTGAAATCTATTGTCGGGAATCCAGCAACAACGCCATTGCTGATCGAGGCATCAAGCCCCTTTTCAACACCTGGTATATATTCTTTAGGAACAGAACCGCCAACGATCTTGCTTTCAAACTGGAAGCCTTCACCCGGTTTAAGGGGCTCGAAATCAATGATAACGCGTGCGAATTGACCAGAACCGCCTGATTGTTTCTTATGAGTGTAGTCCACCTGATATTTCTTGGTGATGGTTTCACGGTAAGCTACCTGAGGAGCGCCTACATTGGCTTCCACCTTGAATTCACGCTTCATACGGTCTACAATGATTTCCAAGTGCAACTCGCCCATACCTTTAAGGATGGTCTGCCCTGTTTCTTCATTAGTAGAAAGACGAAGGGACGGATCTTCTGAAGCAAGACGAGAAAGCGCAATACCCATTTTTTCCTGGTCAGCCTTTGTTTTTGGCTCAACTGCAAGCTCAATAACCGGTTCTGGGAATTCCATGCGCTCAAGTATAACCTGCGCGTCAACATCGCAGATAGTATCACCGGTTGTGGTGTTTTTAAGACCCGCAAGAGCTACGATATCGCCTGCGTAAGCTTCTTTTACGTCTTCGCGTGAGTTTGCGTGCATGAGCAACATACGGCCCACGCGTTCACGGTTATCTTTTACAGTATTCTGCACATAAGAACCGGATTCCAGCTTGCCGGAGTAGATACGCACGAAAGTAAGCGAACCAACAAATGGATCGGTCATGATCTTGAATGCAAGACCAGAGAATTTTTCATCGTCTTTAGCTAAGCGGGTGATCTCCTGATCGGTTTTAACGTCAATAGCAGTAACAGAGCCGATATCAACAGGACTTGGGAGGAAATCCACAACCGCATCAAGCATCGGCTGCACGCCCTTGTTTTTAAAGGCAGCACCGTTGAGTACAGGAACGAATTTAAAAGCTACAGTACCTTTACGGATACATTTTTTCAGCTCTTCAATGGTTGGCTCATCGCCGCCTAAGTATTTTTCCATGATAGCATCGTCCATCTCAACTGCTGTTTCCAGCATTTTCGTACGAGCTTCTTTGGCAGCACCCTGAAGTTCAGCACGGATTTCCTGCTCTTCAAACTTCGCGCCAAGTTCATCGCCTTTCCAGACGACTTCTTTCATTTTGATAAGGTCAACAATGCCTTCATATTTATCTTCGCTGCCTATAGGGAGCTGGATAACCAGAGGCACAGTGCCAAGACGGTCAATCATCATGTCTACGCAGCGCTGGAAGTTCGCGCCGATACGGTCCATTTTATTTACAAAGCAAATACGCGGAACGCTGTATTTATCAGCCTGACGCCATACTGTTTCTGATTGCGGTTCAACACCGGCAACCGAGTCGAATACTGTAACAGCTCCATCAAGCACGCGCATTGAACGCTCAACCTCAATGGTGAAATCAACGTGGCCGGGAGTATCGATAATGTTAATGCGGTGATTATTCCAGAAGCAGGTGGTAGCCGCAGAGGTAATGGTGATACCACGTTCCTGCTCCTGCTCCATCCAGTCCATTGTGGCAGCGCCTTCGTGAACTTCGCCGATCTTATGCGATTTTCCGGTATAATAAAGAATACGTTCTGTGGTCGTGGTTTTACCTGCGTCGATATGCGCGCAGATGCCGATGTTACGATAGTCACTAAGTGGTGTTTTACGTGCCATTTTACTAATTTCCTACTACCAGCGATAATGCGAGAATGCTTTGTTAGCATCTGCCATTTTATGAGTGTTTTCACGCTTTGTAACCGCACCGCCGCGGCCATTTGCGGCATCCATAAGCTCAGCCGCGATACGATCACGCATTGTTTTTTCCTTGCGGCTGCGGGCAGCATCTATCAGCCAGCGAAGAGCAAGAGCCAGGCGACGCTCTTCACGAACTTCAGTTGGAACCTGATAAGTAGCACCACCAACGCGGCGGGAACGAACTTCAACTGATGGCTTTATATTAGAAAGCGCGTCATGGAAAAACTTCAGCGGGTCAGCACTGGTTTTTTTATGGATTATGTCCAGCGCTTCATACGCAATGGTTTCTGCGGCAGATTTTTTACCATCATACATCATTGTATTGATAAGCTTGGTGAGAACCACATCACCAAATTTTGCATCTGGCAGAATCTCTCTTTTTTTAGCGGCGTGACGACGTGACATAATTTATATACCTATTTCAATTTTTATTTAGGACGTTTAGCGCCATAAGCAGAGCGCGATTGTTTACGGTTTTTAACACCCTGGGTATCCAGCGTACCACGGATAATATGGTAGCGAACACCCGGCAAATCTTTTACGCGGCCACCGCGGATGAGCACAACGCTATGCTCCTGCAGGTTATGGCCTTCACCCGGAATATACCCGAATACTTCAAATCCGTTGGTCAAACGGATACGCGCCACTTTACGCAAAGCCGAGTTCGGCTTTTTAGGAGTTACGGTCTTAACCTGAGTGCAAACGCCACGCTTTTGCGGGCAGGCTTTCAGAGCTGGAACCTTGTTACGTTTAGCCACAGAGCGACGAGGACTGCGGACCAACTGATTAATTGTTGGCATTAAAATACCCCTAATATTACAAAAGTTATCTCAAAATTCTTTAACAAATTTATTAAGGCCCAAACGCCGCATCCCAACGATTTTTAGGATAAAGCGCAGGCAGCAAAATAGATCCTCCGACTAAAAACACGCGACTTACATGAGCATTTTTGGCATATTTATATATGTTTCAAGCACTTATGCAGTATCAGCCTTGTTTGGCGGAGGCACGCAACCTAATTATCAATTGGACATCAGTCAAGTATAAATTATATATAAATGCAAAAAAATGCTTAATTGTATTTTTATGGTTGGCATAAAGGGAAAAATCCCCTACTAATCGCTCTATTAATTTTTAAGAAGCGTTAATTAAAATGCTTATCTGCCCGCTGGCCACGATCCGCCAGGCCAAATACTGGGCAACATAATTAGTGCTGTGATTGTGATAACGTAATTAGGATTATAATGAACGGATACAATACTCCATACCCTGTAAAGATAGTCAGCCGCACTGCTGCTATCTCCCGCCTAAGAAAAATACGGCTTTCCTGGCTGGCTGTGGGCTTAGCCTTCAGTTATGGCTGCACATCCGCCCTTTTACCGATTTCTTACCCTTCTGACCTGATGGCATCCATATCACAGCACTTTGGTTTTAGTGAAATAGAAGTGGCAGCGATTGACCCTAGCCATTTAAAAGCCAGCGCACCTCTTGAAGATATAGTAGGAGCTGCGCCAAATGAAATTACCCCTCCCCCTCCAGTCATTGCCCAAAAAGCAAAAACCTCCCGATCCAAGATACAATTATCGGCTAATTTCCCGCAGGACGTGGAATTAAAGGTAAAAAGGGGCGACACACTTATGAGCCTGCTAGATGATACTGGCATCTCGGCAGACGAATCTAAAAACGCATTTGATGCGATACGCAAAGTATTCAATCCCCGCAAGCTTGATGTGGGCAGCATTATTAATGTAAAGCTAGACAAAGACAATAATGGCAATGTGATCGTCAGGGAATTCAAAATGCCGGCGTCCCAGATTGCTACGGTGGAACTTACACGCAACCAGGATGACCAGTTCAGCGCAAGGAAAATAAATACACCTCTCACCAAAAAATTAGCGCGCGCCGGTGGAGATATTAATAGCAGCATATACCAGACCGGGGCTGATGCTGGCATACCTCCTGCCATGCTTAATGAAATAATAAATGCCTATAGCTATGATGTAGATTTCCAGCGCGACGTTAAAAAGGGCGATTCTATCGACGTTCTTTTTGAACGTATGGAAACACCAAATGGTGCCATAGCCGGAAATGGTAATTTCGTATTCTCTGAACTTACACTGGGTGACCGCGTCCTTAAAATATTCCGTTATACAGATAAATACGGCAACGCCGATTTTTATAACGAAAAAGGCGAGAGCATACGTAAGGCCTTGCTGCGTACACCTATCAACGGTGCGCGCATAACCTCCAGTTACGGAATGCGTGAACACCCGCTATTGGGCTATACCAGAATGCACAAAGGTGTAGATTTCGGGGCCCCTACCGGAACTCCTATATATGCAGCCGGTGATGGGACAGTTGCTTTTGCAGGCGGCAAGAGCGGCTATGGCAATTACTTAAAGATCCAGCATAATGCAAAATACGCATCTGCCTATGCACATTTAAGCCGTTATGCAAGTGGAATTGCACCGGGCAAGCGTGTTAAACAAGGTCAGATTATTGCTTATGTGGGAATGACCGGAGCAGCAACCGGCCCGCATTTGCATTATGAAATACTGGTAAATAATGAGCAAGTGAACCCGGCTAACGTCAAGTTTAAAACAGGCAATGTCTTACAAGGCAAAGAGCTGGTGGCATTCCGGCAGAATATGAATAAAATTGAAAGCCGCCTGGCTTCTGTGGGCAGGGGAAAAACCGTTGCAATGGTTAGTGACGACAAACGAAAAAGCACTGATTAATTAAACATTTGCTGATTTGTCCAACTAGTGTAGAATACCCGCGTTTTTAATATCCTTAAACAAATATTGTCAGGGGCAATATGAAGATTGTTTCGCTTATCATTACTACAGTTATAACCCTTTTTTCATTTCAGGCATCTGCTGTAGTTAATGCCCCTACAGATAGGCAAAAACTTGATGCGGAACGTGGTAATATTGAAGCACAGGTCAATCTCGGAATTATTTATTATGAAAACCAGAATTATGCTGAATCGGCAAAATGGTTCAAAATTGCTGCCGAAAAAGGGGATGCCACCGCACAATATAACCTTGGAAATATGTATAGTGATGGCTTAGGGGGACTACCTAAAGATTATGAACAAGCAGTAAAATGGTATGGCAAGGCAGCGGAACAAGGTTATGGTTACGCGCAGAATAATCTGGGAATAGCCTATAAAAATGGGCAAGGGGTGAAGCAGGATCACGCTGAATCCATCAAATGGTTCACCAAAGCCGCATCCCAGGATATTGCTGTTGCACAAAATAGCCTTGGCGCAATATACGCAGCTGGTGAAGGATTACCACAAGATTATGCAAAGGCAATGCAATGGTACCAGAAAGCTGCCGAAAATGGTGATGCCAAAGGCCAATTTAACCTTGGTGTATTATATGCAACAGGGCAAAGTGGCAAAAAAGATGTGGTCCAAGCATTCTTATGGATATCACTGGCAGCAAACCAGAATAAACCATATGCTGTAAAAAGACTTGAAGATCTACAGCAGGTAATGACGCCTGAGCAGATTACCGAGGGGAAAAAACTAGTAAACGAATGGAAACCCAAAGGAAAATAATGGGAACACAAAAAGGGTTTACACTTATTGAATTATCTATTGTCCTTGTAATTATCGGCCTTGTTATCGGTGGCGTAATGCTAGGGAAAACCCTAATAAAATCAGCAGAAATCAACCGTGCGATTGGTGACCTGGATAAAATAAATTCTGCAGTTAATTCCTTTAAGATAAAGTATAACTGCATTCCCGGTGATTGCACCAATTCAACAACTTTATTTGATACAACAGTTGCCGGTAATGGCAACGGCAATGGTTTAATTGAATGGGGAAACTCAGAATCACTTTATGCAACTTATTCCTTACTTGCAGCCCAGCTTATTGCAAAAAAAACTGTTGCGGCTGGAGTGCCATATTTCAGCGCAAATAATGACGGTTTAGGATATCTGTATTATCAGGATCTATATAGCAATTTCAGGCGCAGGGGCGTAACTCTTTCTTGGTTTGGAACTGGTGGCTATGCCAACAGCGTAACCTGCGCTCAGGTAAATACGGCTGCTTTAACTCCTTCTGATACACATATGATAGATATTAAAATAGATGATGAACTTCCCAAAACTGGTAGTTTCCTGGCATTTGATGGGAAGATCGAGCAAGTCCCTGACTGCCCCGCACAGGTAACAGCTCCGCAAAACTGCGTTGATCCAGGCGGGGCAAACTTATATCAGGAATCTGATACAATTGGCTGCCGCACGGTTTATTACCTGCGCGGGAATTAGGCTACTTTTAAACCGCCTTCCCAAGCGGTCACTTTTACTTCCTGCCCGTCATTTATACGCCCCGCAAGAATGGCGCTTGCCAGCTTGTCCTGTAGCTCCTTCTGGATTATGCGTTTGAGTGGCCTAGCCCCATACATAGGGTCATAACCGGTATCAGCCAGCCAATCGCGTGCTTTTTCATCCAGCGAAAGAGTTATATGACGTTCGGCAAGGCGTTTTTTGAGGCGCTCAAGCTGTATATCTACTATCGCTGCCATATCTTCCTTCTGCAAACGTCCAAACAGAATAATCTCATCCAGACGATTCAAGAATTCCGGGCGGAAAGATTGACGTACTATATTCATTACCAGTTCGCGGGTTTTTGGCGAAATCTCCTTCTCTTTGGAATCAGCAAGAAATTCCGAACCCAGGTTTGAGGTAAGTATGATCATAGTATTGCTGAAACTGACCGTCCTCCCCTGCCCATCGGTAAGCCTTCCGTCATCTAAAACCTGAAGCAAGATATTAAATACATCAGGATGCGCCTTTTCTATCTCGTCGAACAGAATAACCTGGTAAGGACGGCGGCGTACAGCCTCAGTTATAACGCCACCCTCTTCATAACCTACATAGCCAGGAGGCGCCCCTATTAAACGCGCTACCGAATGCTTTTCCATGAATTCTGACATATCAATGCGTAGCAAAGCTGATTCATCATCGAAGATGAATTCAGCAAGCGCCTTGGTAAGCTCTGTTTTTCCTACCCCAGTAGGCCCTAAAAACAGGAATGAACCAAGCGGGCGATTTGCATCCTGAAGCCCGGAGCGCGAACGGCGAACGGCATTGGAAACAGCAACCAGCGCTTCTTGCTGGCCTACTACGCGCTTACGTAAATTATCTTCCATTTTAAGGAGTTTGGCTTTCTCTCCTTCGAGCATTTTTTCAACCGGAACCCCGGTCCAGCGCGAAACAATCGAGGCTATATCAGCTTCAGTAACCGCTTCGCGTACCATTGAATCCTGTGTTTCACTTTCAGCTTTTTTAAGCTGCTCTGTAAGCTTTGGTATTACGCTATAAACAAGCTCCCCCGCTTTTGCGAGGTCACCATTGCGTTGAGCTATATCACGTTCATGCTGGGCCTGCTCGATTTGTTCTTTTAGCTTCTGTACACTTACACGCTGTGTTTTCTCCGCCTGCCAGCTAGATGACAGGTCAGCGCTTTGTTTCTCAAGCCCTTCCAATTCTTTATTGAGCTTGCCGAGCCGATCTTTTGAGGCATTATCAGTTTCTTTTTTGAGCGCCTCACGCTCAATCTTCAGCTGCATGATGCGCCGGTCAAGCTCGTCCAACTCTTCGGGCTTTGAATCAACTTCCATACGCAGGCGCGCTGCCGCTTCATCCATAAGATCAATCGCCTTATCCGGCAGGAACCGGTCAGTTATATAGCGGTTAGATAGGGTAGCGGCTGAAACAATTGCAGCATCGCTTATCCTTATACCATGATGCAATTCATATTTTTCCTTAAGTCCACGTAAAATTGAGATAGTATCCTCAACTGTTGGTTCCGTTACAAAAACCGCCTGGAAACGGCGCGCAAGCGCTGCATCTTTTTCTATATATTTACGGTATTCATCGAGCGTGGTAGCGCCCACACAATGCAAATCTCCGCGTGCCAAGGCAGGCTTTAAGAGATTGGAGGCATCCATTGAACCTTCGGCTTTCCCGGCACCTACCAGTGTATGCAGTTCGTCGATAAATAAAACCACCTCACCTTCACTGGCGGCAATTTCATTTAGCACTGATTTAAGACGCTCCTCAAATTCCCCACGGAATTTAGCACCAGCAACAAGTGCGCCCAAATCCAAAGAAAGAAGGCGTTTATCGCGCAATGTTTCCGGGACGTCCCCTGCCACCATACGCTGGGCAAGACCTTCAATAATAGCAGTTTTTCCTACGCCAGGCTCACCTATCAATACCGGATTATTTTTAGTTCTCCTAGAGAGAACCTGCATGGTGCGGCGGATCTCTTCATCACGGCCTATTACTGGGTCGAGCTTTCCATCTTTTGCAAGCTGGGTAAAATCTTTAGTATATTTTTTAAGGGCTTCGAAGCCTTCCTCAGCATTTGGGGAACTCGCCACCCTGCCCTTTCGCATATCATTGATTGCACCGTTAAGCTTTTGAGGGGTTACGCCCGCATCGCTTAATATTTTAGCGCTTGCAGTTCCAGAAGCCAAGGAAAGCGCCTGTAAGATACGCTCAACTGTTACATATTCATCGCCTGCTTTTTTGGAAAGTTCTTCAGCAGAAGCAAAAAGCTTGGCAATTTCTGGGGTCGCATACAGCCCCCCTGCTCCGCTTCCTTCTACTTTAGGCATGGAACCAAGGGCTTCACTTACGCCTTTTTCCACTTTATGCACATCACCTGAGCATGTGCGGATAAGCTTGTCAGCCATTTTCTCGCGGTCTTCCATGAGGGCGGCCAACACATGCTCCGGTGTAAAGCGTTGGTGCGAATTTTTAAGGGCCAGGCCTTGAGCAGCCTGTATTAAGCTATGCGATTTCTCTGTATATTTTTCAAAATTCATAATTTATGCTACCTTGATTTAGCGAATGATTCGTAAAATAAACAACTAACTATAAATATTATATAGATATGCGCCTTTTTATTATCAATATGCTGGCAATATTATTAATTGCAAGCCCAGCAGCAGCGGCTAAAAACCTAACCACTTTAAGTGAGAAGCTTTATTACGAGGCAGGTTTTGCTGGCATATTATTTGGAAAAATTGGCATTGAGATAGAGCAAAAACCCGAAAAAGCAAGCATTACATGCGATATTACTTCTTCTGGAATATTAGCATTATTCCTTAAACATTCCAGCCATACCACGCTTGAGGCAAACGGCAGCAGTTTTTCTTATCCTAACCGCACCTATGCCAGCAATTATCACACACGGAAAAAATTCCGCTCTGTAAAACTTATCTATAAAAACAGTAAAATTGATACGCAGGAAGTGCAGCCGCCCGATGACCGGGAAAAGCGCCCGGCAGTTCCTGATAGCGATATAAATTCAGCTTATGACCTGATGACTTTTTTACTGCAGATGCGTAAAGAGATAGATGACGCACGGAAAAACGGCAGAACATATTTCAGCATTAATGCCTATGATGGGCGAAGGCTGACGCAGGCAGATTTTAATATAGGAGCAGAAAAAACTCTGGAAATTGCAGGAAAGGATATAAAAACCCTTATGGTAACTGCGAGGCGCAAACCATTGGCTGGATATACTAAAGGAGAAATTGAGGATATTGAACCAAATGAACCGAGTATGACAGTTTATTTCAGCAACGACGACAATCTTACCCCACTGCGTATGGAAGTGCCATTCATGATGCAGAAAATATCCGCAACACTTATAAAACAATGCGGCCCAGAAGAATCATGCCTGCTGGGTATTAGCGGATAGCAAAACTGCTATTTGCAGCAAGGCATAATTAATTTCTCTATTCTTCTTCCCAATTGGGCACGATAACTGGTGCATCTTCCTTTTTCGGCTCATAATTGGCGGTTAGGAATGCCGGAAGCGAAGTTACGTTAGTGGATATGCTGTCATCTTCCTCTCCAGCCTGCTCAGTGGCTACTTCTGCGACCTGTTGCTCCTGATGCTCCTGCGGGGTATGCACCCTTTGCGGACGGGACGCATTTTCTTCAGCAATCATGCGGAAGCAGTGGTCGGCATGCTGGAAATAATTCTCAGCAAGAACACGGTCTCCTGCAGCCATAGCATCTCTTGCCTGCGCTAAATATTTTTCACGCATTGCCCCATAATTCTTACGGGGACGCCCACCATTATTACCATGGCCTTGCCCACCGGAAAAACGCGCTTTATTGCGCTGCTGGTTATTGCTGCCGCTAAAGCCGCCATTATTATTCTGCGATGGTGATTTTTTTCTGCTGTAATTCACTTTATAAATCCTTTTAAGAGTTGATAATTAATTTTTGTGCTGGAAAATAATACAACGGGCGATACCACTTAAATCATTGCGAACCCCAACTGATTCCAGCCCGTTCTCTTCAGCAAGAGCTGTAAGTTCTTTTTGCTGGCCTATACCTAGCTCAAAAGCGACAAAACCATTTTTTGCCATTATTTTCGGTAGTTTCTTCATAATTTTTCGGTAGCAGGAGAAACCATCTTCACCACCATCCAGAGCTAGTTTAGGCTCAAACTGTGAAACTTCCGGGTCGAGGGTTGGGATGGTTTGTGTAGGTATATAGGGCGGGTTTGATAGTATAATATCGAATTCTCCATCAACCTTTTCGCACCAATCACCACACATGAATTGCGTGCGCCCTGCAAGGCCAAGAGCCATAGAATTTTCCTTAGCAACCTGCAAAGCATTTTCGCAATAATCAACCCCAACACCTTTAGCTGATGGCAATTCAGATAGTATTGAGAGAAGCAGGCAGCCTGTACCAGTACCCAAATCCAGAATTTTAAAAACATCCGCACGGCTATTTACGCGTTCTAAAACATATTCGATCAACGCCTCGCTATCTGGCCTTGGATCAAGCGTATATTCGTTTACAAGAAAATTCATGCCCCAAAATTCGCGCCTACCTATAAGTTGGGCAACCGGCTGCCTTTGTGATCTTTTTTCTACCAGAATTCCAAGCCTGGCATATTGTTCAGCGCTCATGGGTTGGTCGAGCGCAAAAAGCAATTGTTCGCGGCTAACCCCAAGCACATATTCAAGCAATATACGGCCATCTAATGAAGCAGATTCTATCTTTTCCTGTTGCAGCCTTAAAACTGCCCAGCGCAGAGCTTCCTTGGCTAGTATGCTATTGGCTTTATTTGCATGCATTCCCATCAAATCGCTCCTTAGTTTAACTCGGATAATTGCCGTGCCTGATCATCGGCGATCAGCGCTTCAATAAATTCATTCAGTTCACCATTCATTACCTGGTCTATATTATAAGCAGTCAGGTTAATGCGGTGGTCAGAAACCCGCCCCTGGGGAAAATTATAGGTCCGTATACGCTCGCTCCTGTCACCCGATCCTACCTGCTCCTTGCGGGAATTGGCCCGTGCTGTTGCCAATTTCTCACGCTCAGCTTCATATAGCCTTGCCCTTAGCACCTTCATAGCCTTGATTTTATTCTTAATCTGCGATTTTTCGTCTTGCTGCTGCACCGTAACACCAGTTGGAATATGAACTATGCGTACTGCAGAATCGGTAGTATTTACTGACTGCCCGCCTGGTCCACTTGAACGAAAAACGTCAATACGAAGATCCTTATCTTCAATTTTAATATCCACTTCCTCAGCTTCCGGAAGAACAGCAACCGTTGCCGCCGAGGTATGGATACGCCCTTGCGTTTCCGTTGCCGGAACCCGCTGGACACGGTGAACCCCAGACTCAAACTTCATGCGCGCGAAAACACTCTTACCACTAATCTCCGCTTGAGCTTCCTTATAGCCACCGGTTCCGCCATCAGAAAGCGAAATGATCTCGAATTTCCAACCCTGCTTCTGGGCATAGCGCTGGTACATATTGAATAAATCCGCAGCAAATAACGCGGCCTCATCCCCGCCAGTGCCGGCACGCACTTCTAAAATAGCATTCTTTTCGTCGGCAACGTCCTTGGGAATCAGCGATAACTGCACCTTCCGCGTTAATTCAGGAAGTTTCTGGTTAATTTCATAAGATTCTTCCTCCGCCATTTTTTTCATTTCTGGGTCACAGGCCGGGTCTTTTACCATTTGTTCAAGGTCATAGAGTGATTTTTTGGCCTGCATATATTCACGTATAACTTCAACAATAGGGGTTAATTCGGCGTATTCCTTTGATATTTTGGAGAATTCACTGCCTGATGCCTCACCCCGCGCCAAAGTATCACCTAACTCGTCATGCTTGCGAGCCAACATTTCTAATTTATCTTCAAAACTCATTTTCTTGTTATCCAGTCTAAATTCCAAATATTTTTTTTACATTATCATTTTCCAGAAGCTTATCGCGATCTATTGAAGACTGCGTTCCTGATGCCATATCCTTGAGTAAAAACTTCCCGCTATTCACTTCATCATCACCGATTATAATAGCATGGGTAAAACCAGACTTTGATGCGCGCTCAAGCCTTTTTGACAATTTGCCCTGCCATATAACCTCTGCACTGAATTCCCGTTTGGTTTTAAGCTCGTCCTTAATGCTTTTAAGCCGCACCCGCAGCAAGGTGGCTAGAGCTGCTATATAATTGGTCGCAGCTAATTTCATATCATCTTCAAATAGAGGAAAAACCCCGATTTTCAAGTCTTTTATTGATATATCTTTATTTGGCATTAAAAGCAAAAGCCTCTCAACCCCAGCCGCAAAACCTATGGCAGGCGTAGATTTACCACCCATCTGCTCAATAAGCCCATCATAACGCCCGCCTGCCAGCACGGTATTTTGCGCGCCTAATTCACCAGTGTTGGCCACAAATTCAAAGACAGTGTCTGTATAATAATCAAGCCCGCGAACTAAAGCCGGGTCTATTTTTATTTCCTGGAATAACAATGCCCCATCGGATTGTAAAACACTACAGATTTTATTGAAGCGCGCTTTTGCCGATGCACTCAAATAATCGGTCATTACCGGAGCATTTATAAGTATTTCCCTGTCGCCCTTATCCTTGGAATCCAATATCCTTAATGGGTTTTCGTTTAAACGCCGCTTACTATCTTCCGATAGTTTATCTGCAAATGGCGCAAGGTAAGAAACCAGAGCTGCACGATATTTTTCACGACTTTCCTTATCTCCAAGTGTATTGATATGCAGTGTGCATCCTTTGCCGCCGGAAAGATAGTAAAGCAAATGCCCGGCAAGGGTTATTATTTCCACATCGGCCTGCCAGCTATCATCACCCAGCCATTCATAATTCACCTGATGGAATTGCCTCTGACGGCCTTTTTGCGGGCGTTCATAGCGAAACAACGGCCCGGTTGAAAATAATTTAAGCGGCAGATGTTGCTGCATTCCATTGGAAATAAACGCCCGCGCCATACCAGCCGTGAATTCCGGACGCAGGGTTACGCTTTCCCCACCACGAGTTTCGAAGGTGAACATTTCCTTGCTTACTACATCGGAAGTTTCTCCCATAGAGCGCGAGAATACTTCAGTTGCCTCAAAAATAGGCGTTGCCATTTCACGGAAACCATAAAGTGCTCCTAGTTCACGTGCTATGTTTATAATGGCGCTGAATTTTTCAAATTCATCTGGTAAAACATCGTGCGTGCCACGCACTGGCTGTAGTTTATTGCTCATTTTTTTATCCGTGAATATAAGGCATAACGGTCAGCCTTCATTGGTTTTTCATCTTTTGCCAGGTCTTTATTATCAGGCGTTTCGCCCTCTATTTCCGCTACCTTTTCATAATTCTGCCATAAAATAGCAAAACGCAGGTCATGGGAAAGCATTTTAATAATGTCACGATTTTCTGGCTCAATATCATAACCAGCTATTTTTTCCATATTCACATTTTCATCCACCCATACCAATTCAGGCGCATTAGGGCCAGAAAAGTCATGTACCAGCGTGTCATAAAAGAACTGCCGTGCTTTTGCAACATCATGGGTTACTTTTTCTTCCTGTTCACGGATTATTATTCCTGAAAGCGGCCATAAATGATGGAAACTCCCACGGAATACACCTTTAGACAGTGCAATCGCCGGAAAAGCTGACTGGAGGTTGTAAGTAAGGGAATATACATTTTTTCCTTCGGCGCGTTTATTTATCTCAGAAACAAGCTGCGTATGGATTACCGAAGGATTTTCAAGCATGTAATACCAGAATTTACTATCCAGATAGATAGTAGCAATAAATGTTACTACTGAAATGCAAAGCGCACTGAAACGCGCTCGCCCTATAAGCAGATCCAGTTCTTTCCATAATTCGCATAAATAAGAAAGCACGATTGCAATTAATAAACCGGCCATAAATACCATAGGATAGAGATGATTAAGCCAGTCCTTGCGCTGTATGGCAATAATGCCAGCACAGGCAAGCATCCAGATTATTATGCGTCCTGTAATTTTCCTGAAATTATTATGAGGATTTGCCAACCATACCAATATAAGCGGTATCACCACCACAACAGCTATTATCTTGCCGATGTCATACCATGATGCTTCATAAGCAAAATAAGTGGCAATTACTGCAGGAAGGACAGTGTTTATATATTCAGGTGTAAAATTATAGATAGCCGCAAAATATGTTATCTGGAAAATTCCGATAATCCAATTACCCATAGAGAACAGCGACATCAACCGGCGCTGCTGGATAGCTTTATGTAATTCATTCGCAATCCAGACGATAAGGAAAAAAGGCTTTATAGCAAAACCTATTGCCGCCATTGCAATTATTAAATAACCGGACAGAGATCTGCCTAATTCCCACTCCTCATCCAATGATTTAAGAAGATAAGGCAACACCAGGGAAATAAATAATAATTCGCGCTGCCCATACATGGCTGGTGAAAGCAAGAAAAACCCAAAGGCTATATAAAGTAGGATTATATAAAAAGCAGGTTTAATGCTAAGCAGTTCATTGCGGCGTAAAATACCAATGCATAAAGCAATGCTTGCAAGATTTAGGGCTGTTACCATAAGTGGAAATACGGTGAACGCTGAAACGCCCAACAGCTTACCCAACCATACCGGCAGCAAGCTTATCCATAATATCAGCGGCGGATTGGTCTCCATTATATTAACATATAATTTCTCACCCAAAGCCATGCGTTGGGCGGCATAAATAAGCCAACTGCTATCAGGATTTGGTATCATATCAGGTCTTGGGAAGAACCACACTTCCCTAATAACAGCCATAACTGCCATTAGCGCTATAGCAATTATAATCGCTGTAAAATCACTTATTTTACGCGGCATAGTTCCTCCTTACATAATCTTCGACTATTGCCTGGAATTCCTCTGCTATTCTCTCACCGCGCAAGGTTTGCGCTTTTTTGCCATCTATAAATACAGGTGCCGCCGGTTGTTCGCCAGTTCCAGGAAGACTGATGCCAATATTGGCATGCTTACTTTCGCCGGGACCATTAACAATGCAGCCCATTACCGCAACATTCATGTTTTCAACACCATGGTATATATTTTTCCAAAGCGGCATCTGGATACGCAAATAATTCTGTATCTTATCGGCCAACTCCTGAAAAACTGTGCTGGTAGTACGGCCACAACCGGGGCAGGCAGTTACCTGTGGGGTAAAAGCTCGCAGCCCCATACTCTGCAAAATTTCCTGCGCCACTCGAACTTCCTGCGTCCTGTCGCCACCGGGTTCCGGGGTTAGCGAAATTCGTATAGTATCGCCAATGCCTTCTTGCAATAAAACCGAAAGTGCGGCGGTGGAAGCAACTATACCTTTGCTACCCATTCCAGCCTCGGTAAGCCCTAAATGCAGTGGGTATCTGCAGCGGGCAGCAAGATCGCGGTAGACCAAAATCAAATCCTGCACCCGACTCACCTTGCATGAAAGCAATATCCTGTTTGCAGGCAGGCCAATGGATTCTGCCATTTTCGCACTATCCAGCGCCGAGCGCACCAACGCTTCGCGGGAAATTGCCGCTGAATCTTTAGGGCTTCCACTTTTTGCATTTTCATCCATAACCGCTGCCAGCACCTGAGAATCAAGGCTTCCCCAATTCACACCAATACGAACCGGCTTATCATATTTTAGTGCTGCCTCGACCATTTGTGAGAACTGCGCGTCATGCTTATCCGCAAAACCTACATTTCCTGGATTTATACGGTATTTTCCTAAGGCTTTTGCCATATCAGGGAATTCACGCAGAAGGGTATGGCCGTTATAATGAAAATCACCAACCAGGGGGGTATTTATCCCAATATTGTCCAATTTCTCACGGATATGCGGGACGCCCCTTGCAGCATCTTCATTATTTACCGTGATACGCACCACTTCTGAGCCAGCCTGCGCCAACGCACTAACCTGCGCGACAGTTGCCTCTATATCTGCAGTATCAGTATTAGTCATTGATTGCACCATGACAGGCGCATTGCCGCCAACCGGCACATGACCTACAAAAGCCTGATATGATGTTCTGCGTATGGGAAGCACAACGTCCTTTATTACCTGGCCTTACAATTTATGGCCTTATATTTGTTGCTGTTATTTCACCAATCCCATAATGGAAAGATCCATAATGGAATGTTTATGGTGGCGCAGGGATAATGGTGAATTCTCCACCAGCTTATAAACATCTGCACGATAACAAGCTGGATATACCCTATGCGAAGGCCTAGCGCAAGCAAGATTAAACGTATAATTAGAAACGGGAAATTCAACAATTCCACTTTTGTAATAAGGCAGCGGATCAACGATAGGCGGTGCTGAGGACTGCCTGAACAATAAAAACCATGCAAAATATATCATGGCCACCAGCACAATACCCGCCCAAACCACTGAATCTGTTGGTTTTTTTTCCTTCCCAAACACCTGGGGGAAGAATAAGCCTTTTTCAGGTATATCGCTTTCTACTATGTCAAAGCGCCTTATAATCTCGTCTTTGTCCAGATGCAGGAAAATTGCATATGACTGTAAATAACCGCGTATGTATGCGGCGCCGGGCAATTCTTCAAGTTTACCGCTTTCCAGGGCTTGCAGGTAATGGGCGCGTATATGAAGTGCAACAGAAGCTTGCTGGAGGCTTATGTACAACTCCTGGCGGGCATTTTGCAGCACTTTACCAATTTCATTATGATATAATGAGGTCATCCATTCCAACTACATCTAAAGCCTCGCAAATGGAATAGTAAAATAGCCGAAAATTATATGAAAACGGCAAAATTCATATTTTTAGTATATTTACCTTATTTATATAAAGTATTATTGTTATCATATGCATTTACAGGAATTAAGTTTAATTACAAAAAAAGATAACTTGTATATAAATTGGAGATAAAAAATGGAAACAATAACTTATCGTTTTCCAGATGAAATCAAAGCTCGCGAGGCAGCAAGGATAATATACAGAAGCATATGTGACGGCAATGACTCAAGATATAGCGCCGCGACAGCAACTTCACAACAATTCACGCACCAAAGATATGCGGTATCCGATGGGCAGGATCAGGAAGTAATGTTTTATATAGTTAACGCAAAAGGTAACAACCCATACATTGTATTTAATTTTCTTGTATCAGGTCATAAAAACATCCTGCATCCTATAATTGCAAAGGCTGTGGAAGCGCAAGAAGGGGTTGAGCAGAAACCTCAGGTGTGGACATCCTGATAATATCTAAATTATAATTCCGTGATCGCGCACATAATTAGCAAGCCACCCACGACTGCTAGTATCAGGAATTGTTGTAATATAATCAAGATAGCTGCTTAATTCGCTTATATCTACGCTGCGTATCATGGCTTTTAGCGGTCCAATAGCGGCAGCGGAAACTGAAATGTTCCGTACGCCCACCCCAATAAGTGCTAGGGCATCCAAGGGTTTGCGTGCCATTTCACCGCAGAAGCTTACCTCAACATTATATTCCTTTGCCTTAGCCACAACCTGCCGCACGACATTGAGCATAACCGGCGAAAGAGTGTCATAACTTCCTGCCATATGTGCCGCACCCCGATCACAGGCAAACAAAAACTGCATAAGGTCATTACTGCCGATAGAAACAAAGTCAAGGCGTGGCATAAGGGAGTCAAGCTGCCATAATATCGACGGAACTTCTATCATAACGCCAACCTTGACACTGGTTGGAAGTTTCTTACCAGCCATTTCAAAATTACTAAGCTCCTTCATGAGAAGGGATTTTGCCGCATCAAATTCTGAAACCTGCGCTATAAACGGAAACATTACATATAATGGCTTTCCAGCAGAAGCAGTTATAAGTGCCTTTAATTGGGTGCGAAGTATACCAGGCATATCAAGCCCTATGCGAGTTGCCCGCCAACCCATTGCCGGATTTTCTTCATCACCGGCATTTAAATAAGGAACTTTTTTATCACCTCCTATATCAAAGCTTCTAAATATAATCCTCTTATCCGGCAATTGATTATACATACCCGCATATAATTGCGACTGCATCTCTGCATCTGGGAAATCTGAGGAGGTCATATAAGGAAGTTCTGTCCTATACAACCCTATACCATCAACTCCTTCTTGCAGCACACTTGCAGTATTTACAAACAGGCCTGCATTCACATTAAGTGATATTCGTACACCATCTTTTGAAATTGCTGGCAGTGAGCGCAGGACTTCATATTCTGCCTCGCGCTTCGTATATAACGCGATATGTTTATCCATCGCCGATTCAATATCCTCGCTGGGACGTATATAAATATTGCCACCGTCAGCATCTAAAATCAAAACATCGCCATCTTGAATAACCGCTGTGGCATTTTGCACCTTAGCAAGGGTTGGTATATCCATGGCACGGGCAATTACTGCAGTGTGTGAGCTTGCCGAACCTTCCTCAGCTATAAGACCTTTAATGCAGCTATGGTCATAACTTAAAAGTTCTGCAGGGCCTATGTTTCGAGCCACTAATATAAACTCTTTAGGCAAATCACTGTAATCTGGCTGCAAAGGCTTGCCTAATATTATTCCAAGCAAATGATTTGATAGATCTTCCAGATCGTGAATGCGTTCTTTAATATACGGGCTTGAAAGCTGGCTCATTTTCGCCTGCAATTCTTCCTGAACCTTTTTCACTGCAGCTTCCGCAGTAAGCCCGGATGATATGGCTTCGTTGACACGGGTGATCCAACCACGGTCCTGCGTAAATAGAAGATAGGTTTCAATTATTTCCCGCTTGGCATCATCACCTGAAAGATTAGCGGCTTGCAGGTAATTATCAAATGATTCCCGTAATTCCTTTATGGCATCATCGAATTTTTCTTTTTCAAAAATAATGTCTGTAGCCACGTAATTACTAATAACCAGTTGCGGCTTGTGTAACACAGCAACTGCCTTGGCAATTCCGCCGCATAATTGTGTGCCGCTTAATTGCTGAACTAATACTCCGCCTGCTGTGGACTGTATTTCTTTTAAATTTACAAGATCACCTGAAATTGCAAGTTCAGAAAGCACCATCGCCACTGTC
Source organism: Pseudomonadota bacterium (assembly GCA_963205195.1). Taxonomy (GTDB): domain Bacteria; phylum Pseudomonadota; class Alphaproteobacteria; order Rickettsiales; family SXRF01; genus SXRF01. The sequence goes on from CAUJHR010000018.1 coordinate 19,731, forward strand.
TGCAGAACTTCAACCTGGTCTTGAGTATATTCGCGAACTTCCTTACCCTGTACTACCAGCACTCCAATAACTTTACCGCCTTGGAATACAGGAACTGCGACAAATGAATGGTATATTTCCTCGCCAGTTTCTGGCCGATATTCAAAATTTGGATGTTCCTGGGCATTAGCAAGGTTAAGCGGCTCAGCCGCAGCAGCTACTGCACCCACAAGACCTTGACCAATATTAAGCCTGGTTAAATGAACAGAGGTTTTTTTAAGGCCTTCGCTGGCAAATAATTCCATTATGTCGCCAGCCCGCAGGAGGTAAACCGAGCATACTTCCGAAGCAAAACCCTCTGCGATTATTTTTACTACCCTGTCAAGCCGGACCTGAGCACTGGCATCCTGTGCCATTACATCGCGTATTTGGCGTAACAGGGACAATGGGGTTAGTGGTAGTTTTGTAACCTTGCTGCTCATGAAAAATATTGTATACGAAGAGCGAGCATAGTGAAAGTTTATTCAACGCTGCGTTGCAACAATTATGCAGCCATCACGCTTGGTTACGAGCCACAAGACAAGACTCAGACTGGGATACAAGCTCCTCTACGATATCTTTCATCGGCTCTATTTTAGAAACCATGCCCACGCTTTGTCCGGCCATTAGCGAACCATTCTCAATATCACCATCTATTACCGCACGCCTTAGCGCTCCTGCCCAGAAATGCTCAATTTTAAGCTGGGCTTCCTTTTTATCAAGTTTTCCGTCACGGAACTGGCCAATAACTTCGTGCTGGCAACGGGTAAACGCATCCGTTGCATTATTTACCAAAGCCCGCACAGGTATTACCGCAAAATCCGGGTCCAGCTGCACTGATGGCATAGCGTCACGCGCCTGTGCGCGAATAAATATTTCTTTAAATTTTGGGTGGGCTATGGATTCGGTAGCGCACACGAAACGTGTACCCAGCTGCACACCTGATGCACCCATCTCCAGATAGCTTACAATAGCTTCACCGCGCCCTATTCCGCCAGCAACAAAAATTGGAACTTCACTTATATTGGGCAATATTTCCTGTGCAAGAACTGAGGTTGAAACCGGACCGATATGCCCACCTGCTTCCGCGCCCTCTATAACCAGCGCATCAACCCCGCTACGTACAAGCTTGCGGCCAATAATAGCCGAAGGTGCAAAACCAATTATCTTTATACCTGCCTCTTTCAGCGATTTAATAGAATCACCTGAAGGGATACCTCCGGCCAGCACCACATGCGAAACTTTCTGGCGCTTGCACACTTCGATAAGCTCAGAAAGCTGCGGGTGCATTATGATAAGATTCACACCAAACGGCTTTGCGGTAAGCTTCCGTGTTTCGATTATTTCCTGTTCTAGGAGCGCAGGCGGCATTGAACCGCAGGCTATCACTCCAAATGCACCCGCGTTGGAAAGGGCAGAAACAAGATTGCGTTCGGAAACCCACGACATAGCGCCGCCCATGATTGCATAATCAGTACCGAGGAATTCTGCGCCGCGCTTCCATAGGCTCTGGAGTTTAGAGTTAGGAGTATTTATTTGGACCATGTTTTCATTCATCTATTATTTATAGTTATCAATCTAGAAAAATTAAATGTTTTTTACAAATATATTTTGTTATTATTAAAAATAATCTTCCCGCTAAGCAAATAATAAAATGTCAGCAAAAAAAATAAAAGTCTTATTGCTATCTTCGGTTCCCTTCTTATCAATAGTAAACCCTGTTATTTTTGCTATTTTGATCCAATATTTACCACGAGTGGCGGGACTTTCCTTTGTTATTCTTGGTAAAGGAATAATTATGGCACTGATTGTTCCTCCATTTTTATGGTGGGATAAAAAATGGAAAAAATTAAAAGAAATTGAGCAGGATATAGAAATAAAGGAATGTATTGAACGAGCTGATAATTTTTATGAATTACTATTCATAAGCATAGTTAGCATTGGCATAGCCCTCTCAGGAGCTTCCATTTTATTCATTCCTTTCATGGGCATTACATTCCTTATTATCGAGGGAATAATAGGGCTATTTGGTGGCGTACTAAGCCAATCTGCTAGAGGGTGGATTATTGTCGTATTACTCTCAATAACCGCGCTTGTAATATTTTATTTTGTTATGAAGTTTATGTTAAAAAGAAGGCAGCGTAAGAAAGAATTAGCCAGCCCCCATACCTAAAAAAAAATTATATTTTTACAGAAAGCCTATTATAAAAATCCGAACCCCTAATACTATGCCTTCTCCAGCTCAAATGCTGCATGCAAAGCACGCACCGCAAGCTCAGTGTATTCCTCGCCTATCAATACGCTGATCTTGATTTCTGAAGTTGAAATAACCGAGATATTGATATTTTTTTCAGCAAGCGCTTCAAACATGGTTTGTGCAATACCAGTATGGCTACGCATACCAACACCGACAACTGAAATTTTTGCTACATTCTTATCAGCATGGAGTGATTTATATTTCAATTTACCTTGAAGGTTTTCAACAACCTTAAGCGCCATATCAACATCTGCCTTTGGTACTGTAAAGGTAATATCGGTTGATTTTCCGCCTTCGGTGACGTTCTGAACTATCATATCAACATTGATCCCCGCCTGTGCAAGCGGCGCGAACAGAGCAGCTGACATACCGGGTATATTTGCGATTTCAGTAAGGGAAATACGAGCATCATCACGCGAATAGGCTATTCCTGTTATACGTTTTTGTTCCATTATATCTTCCTCTTTTACCAGTAATGTTCCCGCTTCATCATTAAAGCTATTTAAAACCTGTACTATAACGCTATGGTTCATTGCCATTTCTACTGAGCGGGTCTGCAGAACCTTGGCGCCGAGCGATGCCATTTCCAGCATTTCCTCATAGGCTATTTTATCCAGTTTTCTCGCCACCGGAACAATACGCGGGTCTGTTGTATATACGCCGTTCACGTCGGTATAAATATCACACCTATCAGCTTTCAAAGCAGCTGCCAATGCCACTGCCGAAGTATCAGAACCACCGCGCCCCAAGGTTGATACGCGCCCATCTTCGCTTACGCCCTGAAAACCTGCTATAACCACAACTTTACCAGAGTTTATTTCTGCAAGCATTTTCTGGGCATCAATTGATTCTATCCTTGCCTTCCCGTGCGCCTTATCAGTTTTAAGGGGAATCTGCCAACCGGAATATGAACGGGCCGGAATTCCCATTTCACAAAGGCACAATGCCAGAAGACCGCTAGTGACCTGCTCACCTGATGCAACCACCTGGTCATATTCTGCCCAGGCTTCTGCAGTTGCAAGCGGTGAAAGTTCCTTTACATAGGCAACCAACTGGTTTGTGACACCCGACATGGCTGAAACGACAACTGCAACCTTATTGCCTTTACCCAGCTCTTTTTTTACTTTATTTGCAACATTACGGATGCGCTCTATATCGCCAACCGAAGTGCCGCCGAATTTCTGTACTATTAGTGCCATGTCTATTTAGTTACCAGTTATTAGTTTAGTGCTGGTTGTGATTATCCTATTTTTTTTGCCTTTACAAGCTCAATAGAATCGGGGGTTTTAAATTAGTTTATTCTTCATTTACAATAATATACAAACGCTAATTTTTCTTAATAATTTAACTTTTAATTTTGAAATGCTTGCTGTAGCATTAACTGCATAAATACAAACATCTAATGGAGGATATTAAAATGGGATATAATGAAAGCAAGCTACAAGCAGTTAGATGGAAGAATGGTGATATGTTTGAACATGTGGCTGCACACTCCAGCGAAACAACCGAGGAACATGCCAAAGAATTAGCAAAACATATTAAGGGCGTAAATCCAGAGATAGCAATTTCTACTTCTAAGGCAGGAAGCGGTTATCGCGTTAACATAGTAGATGATGTTTCATTAAAAAAATTCGAAGAAACTTTTGCCGTAAAAGTTGAAAAACAGCGCCAACATATAGAACGCATAAGAAAAGGCCATGAAACAAGCAGCAAAGGTCATGCGCTATAATCTTTTTTCCATGACAAGCGCATCGGTAAGCGAGCCATCAAGTTGCTGGTAATATAATTTACGGCGACTTATCTGCCTGAAGCCCGTCTTTTCATATAGCTTTAAACCCGCTTCATTACCATCCTCAACTTCGAGGAATATTTTTTTAACGCCAATTTTTTTGCAATCATCAAGCATATTTTCCAGCAACATCTTTGCGATCCCGCCTCGCCTCCAAGCTGGTAAAACACCTATGGTAATAATATCGGCCTGATCGAAAGCAACCCTATAAACCGCCATAGCAACCGATTTTTCATTGTTTTCTACAAGAATTGCGAATGTATCTTTCACAGAGAAAAAATCGGTAAACGCCTGCCGGTTCCAATAACGGGGAAAACATTCGGTATGTATATCAGTGAGTATGCCGGCTTCCGCCTTCCCCACAATTCGCATAACCAAGCCTGAATCAGCTAAAGACACTAACTGCTCGCAACTTTGAGCATTTCATGCGCTTCTGGCCAATTAGGTTTAAGTGCCAATGCCTTTTTTAAAGAATTTACCGCATCTGGCTTTTTTCCATTTGCTATATAACTTCTACCTAGCCAATACCAGGCATCGGCATAATTCTGGTCAAGCAATGTTACAAATTTAAAACGCATAACCGCATCGTCAAAATTTCCAAGGGAATAGTGCTTCTTGCCTAATTCAAAATTATTTTCCCTAAGATTACCTATAGTCTTAAGCTTTTCAATAAGCTCTGAAATTTCCTTTTTCCATTTCTTGAATCTTATTACTATTTTTTCCTGACCTATTTCACTACTGAACGGGCTTTGCAATTTTTCTAAGAAATTTTTCTTTTTAGGGGATTCTTTTTCCTGCATATATTATACTCCGCCTTTATGTTTTAATTAATTTATAAACTTATATACGCAAATGGAAGAAAAAAATATTAATAACGGGTCACGAAGCACGATTGACAATGCAGAAATCGAGCGCTTTTCAAGAATTGCAGATGAATGGTGGGATATAAAGGGAAAGTTCGCACCATTGCATAGCATGAATCCTGTACGTATTGAATATATAAAGGATAAAATAAATGAGCATTTTGGCAAGTTCTCCTCGCTGAGCCTTCTGGATATTGGCTGCGGCGGAGGCCTTATTTCTGAACCCATGACAAGGCTGGGAGCAAAAGTAACTGCAATTGACGCATCAGAAAAAAATATAAAAGTAGCATCACTCCACGCCAAAAATATGGGTCTGGATATTGATTACCGTCATACAAGCGCTGAATATCTGGAAAAAACCGGTGAGAAGTTCGACGTGGTACTTGCTCTTGAAATCATAGAACATGTAGCTGATATTAATTTATTTATAAAATCATGCTCCGAGCTTTTAAAACCAAACGGTATCATAATATTCTCTACCCTTAATCGCACTGCAAAATCCTATGCCTTTGCTATAGTGGGGGCTGAATATATAATGCGCCTTCTGCCGGTTGGAACCCATACATGGAGTAAGTTCCTGCGCCCCAGCGAGCTATGCAATGCAATGGAAAAAAGCAATATCGAGGTTTCCGATCTAATGGGCATGGTTATGAACCCTATTTCCTGGAAATGGAGGCTTGACGCCAAAGACCTTGCGGTTAACTACCTTGTGGCTGGCAAGAAATCTTAAAGCCCCGGTCATGCTTAAGGTTTGGAAGTTTGGCACGGATTTTATCCACCTCTCTTAAGTCCAACTCAGCAGTTACAATTCCTTCTTCCGTACCACCGTCAGCCATTATTCTTCCCCAAGGATCAATAACCAGCGAATGCCCGTAAGTTTGCCTGCCGCCCGCATGAGTCCCTACTTGAGCAGGAGCTATTATGAAGCTTCCGGTTTCAATAGCACGGGCACGCAGCAATACATGCCAGTGAGCCTCACCTGTAACTTGTGTGAACGCCGCAGGCACCGCAATGATATTAGCACCCTCTTTTGCCAATGCGCGGTATAGCTGCGGGAAACGCAGATCATAACAAATGGTCATTCCCAGAGTTGCAAAAGGAAGTGTGGCAACTACCGCTTCATTACCGGGCATTATCTTTGCCGATTCCCGGTAAACCTGCCCATCACCCACATCAACATCGAACAAATGTATTTTATCATACTGCGCAGCAATTTTTCCCTCAGGATCAAAAAGCAGGGAACGGTTATAGGTTTTGCCTTCTTCTTTGGCAGCCACTGCAATACTGCCTATTAATAACCAGATTTTGTATTTTTCAGCAATGCCTGCAGCCGCTTTAACCCCTGGGTGCTCATTTTGCGGATAAATACCGGATTTTTTACCGGGTTCCTCTATTAAAAATGTATTTTCCGGTGTAGTTACAAGCGTAGCCCCTTCCCCAGCAGCTTTTGCTACCAGCCTTTCCAATTTGACTGTATTATCCAGCAAATCCGGGCCGCTGGTAAGCTGAACACATGAAATTTTTAGCATATTTACCCCATATCGATATGGACATTATATATAGATATAATTTTAATGTATTATAACTAATAGTTAACCTTAATGCGTTAATATATTACTATAAATTAAGGGTTATGGAGCATTATATGTATAATATATATACAATCAAAAGACGAATACAGTCTTTTCTCTTGCCTGCATTTATTTTCACTTTATTCGCTTCCACAGCAATTACTTTTGCCAGCAGCTTTCCAAGCATGCGCGAAGCGAATATCCAAAATGAAACACCGCATGCAATTCCTAAAAATGAAAACCAATATGCAATAAAAATGGAAACAGCTATAAATAATTATAAAAAAATAGAGCAAAATGGCGGGTGGCCATCTTTTAAAAGCGGAAAAATAATAAAGCCAGGGGAAAAGGATGACCGGATTCCTGCTGTACGCGCCATATTAAGTGTTATGGGCGATTACAGTTCAGATGAAAAAACAATAGAAAAATCCGATGGCAAAATTTTTGATGAAGCACTGGTAGAAGCAGTAAAAAGATTCCAGACACGCCATGGGCTGGATGCTGACGGAGCACTCGGCGCTAAAACACAATCGGCGCTTTCAATACCTGTGGACCTTAGAATAGCACAGATGCAGGCAAGCCTTGAACGTATGCAAGCAATGCCGGAGCTTTCCAAGCGTTATGTGCTGGTAAATATCCCGGGCTATTATTTGAAGGCAGTGGATGATAACAATACTGTTATTAATTCACGTATTATTGTTGGTAAACCTCAAAATGCAACACCACTTTTCAATCGCCCAATAACAGATGTAAGCTTTAACCCCGCGTGGCACGTACCGCCTAAGATAGCCCGAAATGAATTTATCGGCAAAATACGCGAGAATCCTGATTATTTGGAAAACGGGAATTATATAGTGAAAGACCGACACGGTGAAATAGTGGATGCAGATGAGATAGATTGGGAAAATGAATCAGGAAATAATTATAAATTCGTTCAGTTAGCAGGCGAAAAAAATGCTCTTGGTAAAGTAAAATTCAACCTGCCGGACACTGATAATATATACCTGCATTCAACTGGCAGCCCAAAGCTTTTTGCCAAAACTGAACGCGCCCTTAGCCATGGATGTATCCGGGTGGAAATGGCACGCGAACTAGCCTATTTTGTGATGCAGGGACTTACTGGCTGGGATGAAGAACGCGTATCCCAACTTTATGATAGCGACAAAACCAAAACCCTGAAAGTAGCCCCTGTTGAAGTTTATATTACTTATTGGACTAGCTGGATTGATGAAGATTCAAAGCAACCACATTTCAGCGCAGATATTTACGGGCGCGATAAAAAACGTGTATCCGAGATATGGGCTGAATTGAGCAAAGCCAAGGATGAAACCAAGATCGCGATGCAGTAGCTACCAATGCCTGACTTTGCCTGTGTCTACGTGAACGAATTGAGATTCAGGGTAATATCCCACACCTCCGCAATTCATAGCTAAAGCAGCATTGCGAACATTTATAAGCTCGGCATCCTGCAAGCGTATATCTATAGCTTTCCCCTGCACGTGCATACTTTTTTTTGCGACCCCATTTGAATGCTCATGCAGCATAGCGTTGCTTTTTGGAGAACGATAGCCGGAAATCACCTGGAAAGGAGTGCGTGAACCAAGCTTATTATGCAGGATGAAAAGCTGATCAAGCAAAGCTGTATCCATACGAGCAACTTCATTGGTGCGGTGGTCACGGAGGATATAATTTATTTCTGAAAGAGCGCCCTTTATATAGCGGCCTTTTTCCCAATATATGAGTTTGGTGGTTTCCCCTGTATGGAGATTGTTAAACGCAAGGAAACGTGCTGGCTTAATAAGCGGGCCTACATGCTCTTTAGGAATTGCAGCAAGAACTGGCTTAGGTATAAAGGAAAGTCCGGCAACAGCAGCAAGCCCACCTGCAAACTGGCGGCGGCTTATGATCATTGAATCTGATGTTTTCTGCTGTTTTTCGGTCATCACTTCACTTGCTGGTTTTTGGCTGCAAAAACCCTAACCCATAAAGATTTGGGTTTCAAGCGTAAATTCACTATAAATAACCAGCAATTATGAAGGTAAATTTACTTTTCCGCCTCTTCCGCAAGCAATTGTTTCGCCTTTGGCGAAAGCTGCAGATGAAGTTCGCGAAGTTGCTTTTCATCGGCAACATTCGGCGCCTGCATTAGAAGATCCTCTGCTTTCTGGTTCATTGGGAAAGCGATAACCTCGCGGATATTTGGTTCGTCAGCCAGCAGCATCACAATGCGATCAACCCCTGGAGCAAGCCCGCCATGCGGGGGTGCACCAAATTTAAACGCCGAAATCATGCCGCCAAATTTGGAATCAACAACTTCCGGGCCATAACCTGCTATAGCGAATGCCTTATACATAAGCTCTGGCTTATGGTTGCGGATCGCACCGGAAGAAAGCTCAACACCGTTGCATACAATGTCATACTGGTAAGCCAATATCTCCAGCGGGTCTTTATTAATAAGCGCATCCATACCACCTTGCGGCATTGAGAACGGGTTGTGGCTGAAGATAATTTTTTTCTCATCTTCATCATATTCAAAATATGGGAAATCGATCACCCACAAGAATTTAAAAACATCCTTTTCCAGCAGATCGAGTTCATTGCCAAGCTGTACGCGCACCTGTCCGGCAAGTTTAGCGGCAGCCAATTCAGCCCCGGAGCTGAAAAATACAGCATCGCCATTTTTAATTCCCGCAGCCTGCTTTAATTCGGCAAGTTTTTCCGGAGAGAGGAATTTTGCTATCGGGCTTTTGGCATCACCATTTTCTTCAAAAATAATATAAGCAAGACCCTGCGCGCCAACACTTTTTGCAAACTCAATCATGTTGTCAAAAAAACTTCTTGGCTTGCCTGCACAGCCGGGCGCAGGAATAGCGCGAACATAACCGCCGCCCTCAATAACCTTATTGAAAATTCCAAAACCAGAACCACGCCAGACTTCGGTGACATCACTTATCAAAATAGGATTACGCAGATCAGGCTTGTCGCTTCCGTATTTAAGCATCGCCTCGCGGTAGGTTATACGTGGAAATGGCGCGGCGGTTACTTGCTTATCGCCAAATTCGGTGAATATGCCATGCAACACAGGCTCAATCGCCGCGAAAACATCTTCCTGCGTTACAAAGCTCATCTCGATATCGAGCTGGTAGAATTCACCTGGAGAGCGGTCAGCACGGCCATCTTCGTCGCGGAAACAGGGCGCTATCTGGAAATATTTATCAAACCCTGAAACCATCAAAAGCTGCTTGAACTGTTGGGGTGCCTGAGGAAGAGCATAGAATTTTCCCGGATGTATGCGACTTGGAACCAAATAATCGCGTGCACCTTCGGGCGAACTTGCAGTAAGTATAGGGGTCTGGAATTCGTTGAATCCCTGCTCGATCATGCGACGGCGCAAGCTGGCGATAACTTGCGAACGCAACATGATATTTTTATGTATCTTTTCCCGGCGCAGATCAAGAAAGCGGTATTTCAGGCGGGTTTCCTCAGGAAAAGGTGCATCGGAATTAACCTGCAGCGGCAGCATCTGTGCGGTGGACTCAACTATAAAATCGCTGACCAACACTTCAATTTCCCCAGTAGGGATATTATTATTGGCGGTTCCTTCTGCCCGCTTCACCACGCTACCGTTAACAATAACCACGCTTTCCAGTGAAACATGGCTCATTGCATCAAAAAACTTAGCTTCTTTCGTTCCATCTGCAGGTTTCTGGGCTACCAGCTGGGTGATACCATAATGATCGCGCAAATCTATAAAGAGCAGATTTCCATGGTCACGAACACGGTGAACCCATCCAGAAAGCTTTACGGTTTTGCCAACATCTGACTTATTAAGTCCAGCGCAATTATGAGTGCGGTAATTATGCATATAAATCCATTTAATCCTGATATTATCGGTATGTAAGCCATTATCTATATTTAGCTTAATTGTGCAAAGCAAGGGGGAATCAGCTAATTATTAAAAAAAACGTTTATTTCTGCGGATAATTATAAGATAATCACCCAAAATGGAGGATTATAATGCAAGATACTGAAAAAAGGCCGGAAGACAAGCTGGAGGAAACCAATGCTGCAAATGCGCTTATAAAACATTTAAAAGGCAAACCAATACTTGAAACCAGTGGTAATTCTGAACATCAACTCACCCCCACCAAAATAAAAATACTGGTTAAGCCTACTGAAAAAGGTGAAGAGTTATCATTCCATATAACCCAGTTGGACAGGCATCACCCACACTTGATGTATGACACCATAAAAAGCGAACTGGCAAAACTGACCGAGCTACAGCCGCACAAAGCAAAGGAATTGCAGCCTGAACATGATTACCATGCAGATACCGGAAAAATATTGATCCGTTATGAGCTTCCAAGCGGTGTTGCTGACACTATAATCCATTCCCTTTCACAACGTTCCGATGGTCTAGCTGTATCAGGCGAAAACCATCCAGCACAAGGATGGGCGAATAAAATTGAAAATCCGACTATAAAAGCGGCTATAGGGCAGGCTGAAAACTGGGTTGATCAACTGAGGAAGTTTTTTCCCAACGCCAATGGCCGTGCTTAGATGCTAAATAGCAAGTGAAGCTGCTTGCGCCACTACGTCATCAAACATTTCCTGCGTAAGCCGTCCTGTATTTATATTGTAGCGTGAGGTATGGTAGCTATCCAGCAAGGTTATCTTATCATTTATTTTATATGACTTTGCATGAATAAATTTAGCGTATGACGGCTTGCATCCATACGATTTCAATACAGCATTGTGCGAAACAAGGCCAAGTGAAAGAATAACTTTTAAATTGGGCATTGCAGCAATTTCTGAGGTCAGGAATTTATTGCAAATATTAATTTCTGAAGGCTCTGGTTTGTTATCAGGAGGCACACAACGCACAGCATTGGTCACCCTGGCATTTACCAGCTCAAAGCCGTCATCCGGCCTTTGGTCATAATTACCTTTAGCGAAGCCGTATTTTTTAAGTGAATGATATAGAATCAATCCTGCGTAATCCCCTGTGAATGGCCTTCCGGTCTGGTTGGCTCCTTTAAGACCGGGCGCAAGGCCAACTATCAAAAACTTGGCATAAATCCCACCAAATGGCGGAACCGGACCATTAAAATATTCAGGGTACTTTATTTTATTCTGCTCACGGAATGAATAAAGCCTTGGGCATAGCGGGCAGTCATGCGAGGGAAGCTGCATAATATCGCTATTGTTTTTTCACATTTACAAGGCCGCGTATTGTCTTGCAGTCAAGCTGCGAACCAAACTGCTGCTTCATAAGCAGATATAACTGCTCGACAAGCTCTATCTGCTGCTGCCAGTTCTTACCCATAGCAAGCTTCAGCGACTGCGGTGTATCAAGTTTCCACTGCCCCTCTTCCTGCGAAAAAATAAGGCGCATGGTGCGGGCTTTCCCGTTATCCACCACCCCTGCCCTTATCATTATATCATTACCTATATTCTCCTGGGAAACAAACTTTGCATCCTTAGGCAGGCATTTAATAAGACCGTAGGACATGAAACGGTTATAAAGTTCGGATGAGTCAGCTGTAACCAGCTGGCTGCAATTATTGGGGTCATTATTTTTTATGCAATTATTTATTTTGTCGAAAGAATCTTTAGCGTCTGTATTAGCATAAGCACAATTGCCAGATAGAAAAAGAATAGGCAAAAATAATTTTATATATTTCATTTTTTTGCCCTGTTCTCTTTATTCACCTGTCTGGCACGCCCCAGAGCCAGTGCATCTTTTGGCACATCCTGAGTGATAACGCTGCCTGCACCAGTTACCGCCCCCTCTCCTATTGTGACGGGTGCAACCAAGGAGGAATTAGAACCTATCGATGCCTTAGCACCTATAGTTGTTTTATGTTTATTCACCCCATCATAATTACAGGTTATGGTTCCAGCGCCGATATTTGCCGCAGCACCCACATCGCTATCGCCAACATAGCTTAAATGGTTCGCTTTCGCTCCATCGCCAAGCATAGTATTTTTAATCTCAACAAAATTCCCTATATGGGCGTTTTTGCCAATAGTGCTTTTCGGGCGTATGCGCGCGAACGGGCCAATGATTGCCCCTTCCTTGATATATGCGCCTTCAATATGTGAAAACGAGCGTATCTCAACACCTGATTCCACTATAACATTATCACCAAAAACCACTTGCGGATGCACCACCACATCGGCGGCGATCTTCGTATCACTGCGTAAATAAACACTCTGCGGGTCGATAAGGGTTACACCATTCTCCATCATTTGAGCACGCAGTTTATTTTGCAGAACATTTTCAGCGGAAGCCAATTGCGCCCGGGTATTGATGCCAGCCAGTTCGCTGGAGTCAGGCGCTTCAACCGTCTGGCAGTGAAGCTCCATATCATTTGCCAACGCCACAATATCGGTCAGGTAATATTCACCAGCGCTATTATTTGGTGTAAGTTTTTCAAGAAGCGTAAATAGCCTGTCGCCACTTACTACCATTATACCTGAATTGCAGAGATCTATAGCTTTTTGCTCCGCTGTTGCATCACGCTCCTCAATAATTTCTTCGAGTCTGCCGCTTGCATCAGTGATTAGCCTGCCATAACCAAACGGGTTAGCAAGCCGCATACCCAAAACAACTATTTCGTGTGACTGGGCGGCCTCTAGCAAGCCTTCCAAAGTTTTTGTTGTTATAAGCGGCGTATCTCCGCAAAGCACCAATACCTTGCCTTTGTAACCATTAAAAAATTCTTTGCTGCATAAAACGGCATGCCCTGTGCCTTTTTGTTCGGTCTGCACAACCAATTGGACATTTTTACCGAAAGCGGCAACTGCCTGTTTTACCGAATCCATAGAAGGTGCAACAACCACAGCAGTTTTTTCAGGCAACAGAGGCGCGCAGGCAGAAAGCACATGAGTAATTAATGGCTGCCCTGCAACTTTATGCATGACTTTGGGAAGCGCGGATTTCATACGCGTACCCTTGCCAGCTGCAAGTATTACGCAGGAAAACCCGCCGGAAATTTTATGCTTGTTTTGATCGGTCATAGGCGTAAGAATTACCTTAAATAATATAACTGTGCAATAACTGGTGAGCAGAATATGGAAATTACTACTATTTTATTGTTAGCTGCGGCTTTGGCTCTTGGATTCGCTGCCGCATGGCTGGCTTCACGCAGGCAAATGGAGAATGCAAGGGGTGAAAAAATCGCCCTTTCCACAAGACTTGATATGGTACAGCAGGAGCTTGATAGCTTACGCGATGAACTGGAGTTTGCAAAAAGTGAGCGCACTCAGTTCCACGAACGCGTTGTAGTAGCTGAAACACAGCGGAACAACCTTAAGGAAGAACTGGAGAAAACACAGGAAAAACTACGTACTGAATTTAAAAACACGGCAACCAGCATTTTCGAGGATTTCAGCAATAAATTCACTGTCCAGTCCGAAGAAAAGATCGGGCATATATTAAATCCTCTGCGGGAAAAACTGGCTGAATTCCAGAAATCAATCGGGGATTCTTTCGTTGCCCATGGAAAAGAACAACACAGCCTGAAAGCTGAGATCGAAAAGATCGTATTGCAAACTGATGGGCTAACCAAAGCATTACGCGGCGATGTTAAAGCGCAGGGGAACTGGGGCGAGGTAATGCTTGGGAGGATCCTAGAGCAATCCGGGCTTCGAGCCGGTGAAGAATATATAATACAGGCTACCGGCATGGGACTTACCAATTCCGATGGGGCAAGGCTCCAGCCAGATGTGATAATAAACCTGCCGGATAAAAAGCATCTTATTATAGACTCCAAAGTTTCACTCACCGCTTATGAACGCTACTGTAATGAAACTGATGAATCCATGCGCCCTGTACTGGTAAAGGAATTTATAAGGTCTATAAAATCACACGTAGCCGGATTGGAGCAGAAGCGCTATCAGGATATAGAAAAGCTTGGGACACCAGATTTTGTTATGATGTTCCTGCCGGTTGAAGGCGCCTTCTCGCTCGCGGTGCAGGCTGATAGCGAACTCCACTCCTACGCGTGGGGCAAAAAAATCGCCATAGTCTGCCCAACAACATTATTTGCTACCTTAAGAACCATATCTTCGATCTGGAATATAGAACGCGGCAACCGCAATACTGAAGAAATTTTGCGGCAGGGCGGCGCCTTATATGACAAGTTCGCTGGATTTATTGGCGATATGGAGGAAATAAACAGGCATATCAACAATTTGCACAAAGCTTATGATAATGCCAGCAATAAGCTTAGCAGGGGTCGGGGCAATATATTGAATCAGGTGGAAAAACTAAAAATATTAGGAGCTAAAGCCTCTAAAACACTTCCTAAAAGCACCGATGATATAGAGGAACAAATACTGGAATATTCCGGGACAAATCAATAATAAATTTATTATATTACAATACATTACTCATATTAAGGAAACTGTAATATTAAAAACCCCGGCGCTTCACAAAACCTTCACAAAATTATCATCCACTTTCGCAGGAAATGCGCTATTATGGGTTTATCAAGTAAGCACAAATATAATTTTAGGAGTATAGTATGAGTGAGTTTGAAAATTCGTTGCCAAAGGGAATAAAAGAAGTTACCGGTTCTAAGGTGCTTGCTGAAAACACCTTCCCTAAGGATGTACATAATGCGGTAATTGAAGCAGTAAGTGGTCTGCGCGGCATGAATCTTAATGCCGAAAGTTCAAGCTCTATTACTTCCGCTAGCAATAAAAACGGTCACAACCGCTAACCTTTCCTGAATTCCAGGCCCAGCGCCTGGTAATTCTCGCTATTATCCTTCCAGTCAGGTTTTACTTTTACGAACAGGGAAAGATGCACTTTCTTATCTAGTGCTTTTTCCAGTTCGCGGCGTGAAGCTATACCAATGTCTTTAATCATTCCGCCTTTATTGCCGATAACTATTTTTTTCTGCCCTTCACGCTGAACTAATATCGCCTGCGAAATTTTCACTGAATTTTCAGTTTCTTCCCAACTTTCATTTTCCACAAAAATTGCATAAGGAAGTTCCTGCTCCAAGCGCAGGAATATTTTTTCACGGGTAATTTCACAGGCAAGCAAACGCATTGAAATATCGCTCATCTGTTCAGCCGGGTAAAGCCACGGATGGGCAGGAACAATTGCGGCAAGATGGGTAATAACATCAGCCACCCCATCGCCATCAAGCGCGGATATCATAAATATTTTCGCAAAATCGCCGCGTTCGTTGCAACTGTTTACCAGTTCGAAAAGCTTTGTTTTTTCCAGCGCATCTATTTTATTTATCACAAGGCAAACGGGTTTCTTTATATCCTTCAGGCGATCAATAATATGCAATGTGCTATCGCGCAGGCCACGGGTAGCATCTAAAAGCAACAGAACGACATCAGCATCACCAATACCAGCCCACGCCGCCTGCACCATGGCTTTTTCAAAATTCCTATCAGCATCGAAAATTCCCGGCGTGTCTATAAAAACCAATTGCGAATCTCCATGCACACATACACCGCGTATATTAAAACGGGTAGTCTGCACCTTAGGTGTAACTATAGAAACCTTGCCACCGACAACACGATTTATAAAAGTCGATTTCCCGGCGTTTGGTTCGCCTATAATCGCAATAACTCCACACTTACTACTGCCCATTTTCAAGTCTTTCTAATAAAATTGCTGCCGCCATCTGTTCCGCTGCGCGTTTAGATGGGGCTTTTGCAGTTGCTGAACCATGATCAGTAACCGTAACTTCCATTGTAAAAATCGGGGCATGCGCCGAACCTATGGTTTCGAGCAGCTTATATACCGGCAGCGGAAGTCCTTTACCTTGCGCCCATTCCTGAAGGGCTGTTTTTGCGTCCTTGGGAGCTGATGCTATGCTCCTGGCAAGATCACTCCAGCGCGGTGCAATAAATTCTTCAACGGCGCTTATCCCCCCATCTAAATAAATAGCACCGATAAGCGCCTCGAAAGCATCTTCAAGGTTTGAGGGATTATCAAGCCCGCCGCTTTGAATCTCGCTGGCAGCAACTTTTAAAGCAGCTCCAAGGCTAATATCACGCGCTGCCTGCGCCAGCGTTTCCCCGCGCACAAGAGCCGACTGCCTGCGCGCAAGCTCTCCTTCCTGCTCATGGGGAAATATATCATAAATAATACGGGCGACCACCATTCCCAGTACTGCATCACCAAGAAACTCAAGGCGCTGGTTGTTTTCTTTTTTTGCAAGGCTTGGATGTGTCAATGCACGTTTCAGCAGTTCAGCATTGCGGAACTTATAACCGATGCGTTCCTGCAAACTATCCATTTATTACTTAACCAGTTTAAAAAAACGGTTTGTCCTTAAGGCAGAGAACCAACTGGCGGGATTCAAATAATTAGCGCTTCCATCAGTAGAGAACCAGATAATCTCAGCGCGCCCTACCAGGTTTTCTGCGGGAACAAAACCGACATCGAAACGGCTGTCCTTTGAATTATCCCGGTTATCCCCCATCATAAAATAATGCCCTTCTGGAACTATATATTCCTGGGTATTATTGGCAGCATACGAACCTTCTTTTTCCTTAAGTATGGTTATAACCTTACCCTCTGGTAATGTTTCAATATAACGAGGTATCGATTTTACTATATTATTTTCCTTATCCGCAAAATCATCAATATAATGGCGTGGAATCTCTTTACCATTTATATAAACAATTCCTTCCTTAACCTGTACATGGTCACCGGGAAGACCGATCACACGTTTTATATAGTCAATCCTGGGATTAGGAGGAAAACGAAAGACAACTACATCCCCGCGCTTTGGTTCTTCACCCAAAATCCTTCCAGAAAAAAACGGCAGCCCGAAAGGAAATGAATAACGGCTGTAACCATAGGAAAATTTAGAAACAAACAAATAATCTCCAATAAGCAGGTTACTTTTCATGGAGCCTGAAGGAATATTGAAAGGCTCATAGGCAAAACTGCGTACTGTAATAGCAAGTAATACTGCAAATATAACTGTACGGATAGAATCATCCCACGGGTAATGTTTTTTTTGCTCAGTTTTCTTTTCAGCCATGCTATTAACTTTCAACTAATTATTTCCAGGCCGGTTTCCCAAGATCTATCTTGCTTTTGTCAACTACCGCGCCAACCGCCGCACCTGCCGCGCCGCCAACTACAGCGCCTACAACAGGGTTTGCACCCGCGATAGCGCCACCAACAGCGCCAACTCCGGCACCGATACCAGCACCGCTCAGGGCCCGTTCACCCTGGGTATTGCCACAAGCAGTAAGAGCTAATATGGTAATAATTACGGTAAGATTTTTCATAAATTATCCTTTTATGGTTTGATTAGTTTTTAGCTTTATCGACAAGTTTATTCTTGGTTATCCACGGCATCATACCACGCAGTTTAGAACCAATGGCTTCGATAGGATGCTCGGACTGCAAGCGGCGGGTAGCTTTGAATGATGGCTTGCCTGCCTTGTTTTCCAGCATCCAGTCACGTGCGAAACGCCCTGATTGAATATCCTCAAGAACACGCTTCATTTCTTTTTTGGTTTCAGGAGTAATGATACGTTTACCAGTTACATAATCCCCATATTCAGCAGTGTTGGAAATTGAGTAGCGCATATTTGCAATACCGCCTTCATAAATCAAATCGACAATCAGTTTAACTTCATGCAGGCATTCAAAATATGCCATTTCCGGAGCATAACCCGCCTCGGTCAGGGTTTCAAAACCAGCCTGTATCAATGCTGAAACGCCGCCGCAAAGCACAGCCTGTTCGCCGAACAAATCTGTTTCGCATTCTTCGCGGAAAGTAGTTTCTATAATGCCGGAGCGCCCACCACCTACAGCTGAGGCATAAGAAAGTGCCAGGTCTAGCGCATTGCCAGAAGCATTCTGGTGAACTGCTACAAGGCATGGAACACCGCCGCCTTTTTGATATTCACCGCGAACAGTGTGGCCGGGGCCTTTTGGCGCTACCATCCACACATCCATATCGGCGCGTGGTTCAATAAGTCCGAAATGCACATTAAAACCATGTGCGAATACTAGGCTTGCACCTTTTTTAACATTAGGGGCGATCTCATTGTTATAAATATCAGCCTGTAATTCGTCAGGTGTAAGTATCATGATAACATCCGCCCATGACGCTGCTTCAGCCGGGGTCATAACCTCGAACTTTGCGCCTTTGGCTTTTGCCACGCTTATAGAATCAGGCTTCAGTGCAACGCGCACATCCTTTACACCGGAATCACGCAAATTTGCAGCGTGTGCATGCCCCTGGCTACCATAGCCGATTATGGCAACTTTTTTATTTTTTATAAGATTTACATCGGCATCGGCATCATAATAAACGCGCATTTCAACTCTCCGCTTAAGTTTTTGGTTTATGGCTGGTTTTAATAAAGAACAGGAAACTACTCAATTATTAGGCAATTGAAAAGACTTTTATCGCATATAACAAGCATAAAAACAGCAACAAACCCGACGATTTGATTGACTAAACACCCAAAATCCTAGAAAATTCATAAATATTAATTTTTATTGCCGGAATAGCTATATTTAATGATATCGCATGAAAATCATTATGCGGGTGGTGCAACTCATCATTCTGCTGAAAAAGCCGGGCTGCTGCTTAAAGGCGGACTTGCGACTTCCGGCATTATTATTGCGCCTTATGCAGGCGATGCTATTGGCATAAGCGCTAAAACCGTACCGGAAATAATGGAAGTAATGCATGGTCATGGTTTAGGAAGCGGCATTGCAGGCGGCATAAATTCCTTACTTAGCAATATACCATATATTGGCGAAACATTGTCGTCAGGCAGCATGGCAACAACTGCAGCTTCCGGTATAATAGGTATAGGTGGCATACTGCTTGGTAATTACCTTGAAAAAAAACACCATAAGGAAGGTGGAATTGCATGGGGCAAGATCATAAAATATTCAGCCCTTACCACTTCAATACTTATAGCCCTGCCAAGCATACTTACGGGACTTAGCGTAGGGCTTACCTACCTGGCATCATTTGCCGGTGCTGGGGTTATAAGTAATGCCATAGCTTCAGCAACCGGTGTTTTAGGATCTATAGGAGGCATGAATGTTGCGGCAGCTGGTGCCGGCATAGGCAGCGCCATGACCCATATAATAACCTGTGGCGGCGCGGCTCTTTCTGTTGCAGGGGCAATATACCTTGATAAAGCAACCGAGCCAACCAATGACAAACCAGCAATAGAAATAACCAAGAAAACACCAATAAAGCGCGGCGAAACCTGCAAGATAGAATTTCAAATTATTGATTCTGCAGGAAACCCATTAGCCCCCGAAGATCTGAAGGAAACTTACACCAAAAAATTACATGTAATGATGGTAGATAATTCACTGAACGACTATCACCATCTTCATCCAGAATTTGATAAAAATAGCAATAAATTCAGCTTTTCTTTTATCCCTAAGATGCAGGATGAATATAACATGTGGAGTGATTTTACACTACAGAATGACTCCTCGAACTCTATATTAAGAAATAAAATAGAAAGTAACAGTGATTATAAAATACCGGCAGTAATCCAGCATGCGAATTTTGCTTTTGCAGATGGCATCAATGTTGAAATCACTCCTACCCCTCCTCTTACCAGCGGAAAAAATTCCAATTTACAATTTAACATTACGAAAGCTGGTATCCCGGCTAAATTGGAACCGGTAATGGGTGCATATGCCCATCTGGTGGGTTTTAGTAAAGACGGCGAGAATTTTATACATTGCCATCCTTTAAACCCAGAAAACAATGGTGGAATTTTGCAATTCCATATTGAACCTCAAAACGAAGGATTTACCAAGTTTTTCCTGCAAATTAAAGCAGATGGCATGGAAACCATAATTCCTTTCGGCCAGTATATTCAGCCGCCGGATAAATTCTCCCAGCGTGAAGCTATAATGCCCACTATAGGTCACCAAGGGCATTCCTTTATATAGAATTTATATATTAAATTATAAATTATCTGTAATCTTCATGCCATCTACCTGTAAGAAGTATCTATATACTATACGCTCAATAAATAAGTTTTTATTTTTAAAAGGAGTGGTTATGAAAAAGACATTATTATTAAGTGCGGCTATACTTATGCTTGGAACCAGCGCAGCCAATGCCGGAAGCTTCAGCTTCAGTTTTTTTGCACCAGTGCAGGCATACGAGCCAGTACCAGTTTATTACAGCCAGCCTGTATATGTTCAGCCGCAACCAACATACGTAGTAAGTTCGTATCCTGTGGTTTATAGCAATCCATACCCGGTTTATTATTCCACCTACTGGTATGATAAACATGGCCGCAAACATTGGAATCATGACCGTCATGACCGTGACCGTCATGATCGTGACCGCCGCGAACATTACAGGTACTAAGTAATTATTCGCTTAAACTGCGAAGGTCAGCGCGGGTACCATACAGGACTATATCATCAAACGTGCCAATCGAGCTTGGCTTTTGTACAAAGCTAGCGCTAAACGCCGTTGCTGCTGCAGAACTATTGCAATGACAGTTGGTCAGTTCATCATTATCAGCGCTTATATAATTGGCAAGACGGGCAGTAGCCCCGCTGCGGTTATATCCGCCATGCCCATTTTTTCCAAAGCTTAGAAGCAGGTAAACGGCACCAGTCGTTTTCGCTGAAGATGCTGCTCCTGTTACAGTTATACGGTTGGTTGCGCTATCAGTTACAGGTATGTTTGCTGCCCCATAGAGAGCAGTCATATTAACATCCACCATATACATTATACGCCGCCCCCAGCCATCTACGGCATAGTCATCAGGAAGCTGTAGTGTTTTTGTTGGCACCATACCACCAGCTACTGTATAACGACTGATGGTAACACCCGCATTTGTTGCTGTTGCCGCTGTATCAAGAGTAATCTGTGTTGAGCTGTCAATGCTTGCAATTGAAGTTCCTGATGTGATCCCTGTGCCAGATACCAGAGTACCTATTGAAAGACCAGCTGTAGAACTTACTGAAGTAACAACATACGAACCATTTGTAGTGCTTCCAGTAAAAGTGCTGGCGGCAATAGAAAAATTAGCAGTTGGGGTTCCGCCAGTACAGGTTCCCATATTTGCAGCCTCCACACCGAAATAATTACTTGCAGTGGCATCCATTGACTGAGTGGCATCCGCCGGGCATGGAATACGGTTGAAAGCACGTCGGTAATTAAGAAGCGCCTGTTGAATAGCAGACATTTTAACATTGGTTTCCTGTATCTGGCGCTGGTCAATATTCTGGTTGAAAAGAACCATCATGCCTCCAGTAACAGTACCAATAATCAGCAGTACTATGCCAAGTTCTAAAAGAGTAAAAGCTTTTTTATCTGAATTTTTCATAAAGCTATCTACAAGGTTATAAACCTTTAAATAATACGCTATAACTATGGATATGCGAAGTAAAATAACTCAAAAGGCCTACATATGTATTACTTTACCAAACGCATCAAGCGTAGATTCATGCATCATTTCCGATAATGTCGGATGCGGGAATACTGTGTGCATCAGGTCAGCTTCAGTAAGCTCCCCGGTTTTGGCAATAACATAACCTTGAATCATTTCAGTGACTTCTGCGCCAATCATATGTGCTCCGAGTAGCTCCCCTGTCTTGGCATCGAATATAGTTTTAACCAGTCCTTCCGGTTCGCCTAACGCAATCGCCTTACCATTGCCCATGAACTGGAAACGCCCGACTTTAACATTATAACCTTTTTCTTTGGCCGCTTTTTCAGTAAGCCCTACACTTGCAACCTGCGGGTGGCAATAGGTACAGCCCGGAATATTCTGCGTTTTAAGCGGATGCACGTCCTTCTGGCCCGCGATCTTTTCCACGCAGACAACACCTTCATGGCTGGCCTTGTGTGCAAGCCATGGAGCACCTGTTAAATCGCCTATAGCATACACCCCCGGTTCGTCAGTTGCTCCCCACTGGTTAGTAAGAACATGGGTCTTTTCGACTTTTACTTTAGTTCCTTCCAACCCAAGGTTTTCTACATTTCCGACAATACCAACCGCAAGTATCACCCGGTCAACGGTTATATCGCTGGTTTTACCGCCTGCTTCCAAAGTAGCCGTTACATTGTTCTTTCCTTTTTTCAAGGCTTTCACTGTGGTCGCGGTATGAATTTTCATTCCCTGCTTTTCAAAGGCCTTATGAGCCAATTTAGAAATTTCTTCATCCTCTACCGGCAAAACTCTATCCATAACTTC
This sequence comes from Pseudomonadota bacterium, assembly GCA_963205195.1. Classification (GTDB taxonomy): domain Bacteria; phylum Pseudomonadota; class Alphaproteobacteria; order Rickettsiales; family SXRF01; genus SXRF01. The sequence goes on from CAUJHR010000018.1 coordinate 42,432, forward strand.
AACTACTGTTACTTCTGCACCCATTGAACGGTAGAAGCTTGCAAACTCAATACCTATTGCCCCACTTCCAACAACGAGAAGGGATTTAGGCATAACATCAGGAACCATCGCCTCGCGATATGTCCAAACCAGTTTGCCATCAGCTTCAAGCCCAGGCAAAGAGCGTGCGCGCGCACCAGTTGCAAGTATGATATGCTTGGCAGTCAGCTCACTGACTTTTTTTCCATCCTTTTCAACTGAAACTTTTCCTTTTCCTGCAAGTTTACCGTAGCCATCAATCACTGTTACTTTATTTTTTTTCATAAGCCCTGACACACCTTTAGAAAGCTGCGCCGAAACAGCGCGTGAGCGGGCAACGACCTTAGCAATATCAAATTTAATATCTTTTGCACTTATGCCGAAAGCATCAAGATTATGCATCAGATGATAAATTTCTGACGAGCGCAGCAGCGCCTTGGTTGGGATACAGCCCCAATTGAGGCAAATACCGCCCATATGGTTGGCCTCCACTACCGCTGTTTTCATCCCCAATTGCGCTGCGCGGATCGCTGCAACATAGCCGCCCGGACCGCCGCCAATAATCACCACATCAAAACTTTGCTCAGTCATATTTTTTCCTTTTATTGACAAATCCACATGTGGGATCTGTTCGTTAATACTATTTACTTGTCAGATTTGAACCCGCGTGCCATCCACGCTCCAATTGGAAATATTGCAAGCAGAAGAAGCGGGGGCAAAAAAACCATTTCCAAACGCTGCAACTGCATTGAATTTTTATCTTTATTATCAGAAATTCCATTAGCATCTATGCGTATCTGGGCATCTTTGGATAGAGAAAGTGTAATACTATTTTTATCGGCTTTATTTGCCTCCTGGTATTGATACCAACCCATAACACCTATCCATAGCATGGCTAACACTAGCCAGACCCTGAAAATACCACGCTGTATATTTTTATCCATGAGCACACCGATTTTCTTTAATTTGTGTTATTCAGATTTTGTGGCGTTGGAATAGCAGATGAATGATGGTCAACTATAACCCATCTTCCAGACTGTAATTGATAGACGAATGAGAAACGCGCAGGCACAACCACTTCCTCACCCTCCTGGGTATAGCTAAGTGTATACCTGCCTGTATTAACTGCTACATTACCAAAACGGCGTGGATGAGTTTCTTCAACCTCTACACGTACGTCAGGATTGGCCACAACTTTCTTATAATAGGCAAGCAGATCAGTATTCTTGGTAATTGGCTGCTGCACGAAAGTTGATATCATTATAGCGTTCTTATCATAAAGAGCGACTATTGCCTGCGCGTCACCACCTTCAACCGCCTGCTTCCAAGCATCCAGCGCACCAGCAACTTCAGGTGTACCTTCCTTTACCGCAACCGGGGCAGTTCCGCGTGCATACGCTAATGGAGGAGCCAATATTCCTATTAATGATAATATTATTAAACTAGCTCTAAACATTATATCTTTCCTTTAGTATTACTTTTACTACTTTAACCAAAATTGGCAAATCTTCCTTGACAGTCCTCCATATTTCTTCATGTGACAAATCTCCAAGGTAATTATGAACAAGAATATTACGCATTCCTTTAATTTGTTTCCATGGAATATCCGGGTATGCCGATTGAGTAACTTTCTCTAAGTTACTTGCAGATTCAGTAATGTTGGCAAGATTTTTTATTATAGCATCTTGTGCCATTTCATTATTTGCAAGATCCTGTAAAGTTGCAGGAAGATAACGTGCGAGCCTTTCCGAGGCATCCAATATATGGGTTAAATATAGTTTTTCTTGCTTCATATTTGCTTAGCCTCGTGCAAAACATCATCACGGATAACCCTATGTAGACGCTTATCCTCAACCACATCCACTTTACGACCAAAGATTTCTTCCAACTCTACCATAAAACCTGCGTGTTTCATAAGCGTTGCACCTTTTCCATAATGCACCAGTATATCAATATCGCTATCTGGCCTTTCCTCGCCGCGCGCTACAGAGCCAAACACCCGGATATCCTCCAGACCGCAATCCTTGGCTATTGCCAGTATTTTTTCACGATTTTTACGGAGTTCATCAAGGAGTGTCATAATAAAAACTCAAGGTTTTTGTATATCAGCTAGTAATTTTTCACCTATAGGAGAATCAATCGGTATTACTGTTTTATGTTTACATTTTGGGCAACTATCACACCTGGTTGTTAAACGCCATATAGAATATATTAATCCAGGTATAAGAAAAAAAAGCCAAAGTATTATTTCTATAAAAATACTTCCTTTAGTAATTTTTTTTGACTTACCAACATACCCACATTCTTTACAAATAACATTAGCCATATATCGCTCCTACAACAACATCAGGCTGGGGCTTTCTATATAATGCTTCAGCGCCTGCAGGAACTGCGCTCCTACTGCGCCGTCCACTACGCGGTGGTCAACCGAAAGGGTTAGATCGACTATATTGCGGGTTTCTATTTTACCGTGGCGGACAACTGCGCGGTCCTCCCCTGCCCCTACAGCCAAAATACAGCCTTGCGGCGGGTTTACAATAGCCGCGAACTGCTTAACACCAAACATACCAAGGTTGGAAATGGAAAAACCACCACCTTGGAATTCTTCCGGAGCAAGTTTTCCAGTTTTAGCTCTGGCAGCCAGATCTTTCATTTCGTTTGAAATAGCTACAACATTCTTCTGGTCAGCATTTTTAACAATCGGTGTAATTAGCCCGCCGTCAATCGCAACGGCAACAGAAATATCGACATTGTTATATTGCAATATCGCCTCGTCACTCCATGACGCGTTTGCAGTTGGCACTTTTTTTAATGCCAGTGCGGTTGCCTTGATAATAAAATCATTAACCGAAAGCTTATAAGCCGGCTTTTTATCTTTTCCTGCTGTAGCCTCGGCGTCGAAATTTATCTCCTTGCGGATCTCAAGAAGCTTATCCAGCTCACATTCAACAGTAAGGTAAAAATGCGGAACAGTTTGCTTGGATTCAGTGAGTCGGCGCGCAATAACTTTACGCATATTGTTATTTGGGATTTTTGTAAATTCAACTGAGTTACGCATAACGCGTCCTTTAGCTGTCCCCCCAGAGGCCAAGGATTTTAGCACATCATCCTTAACAATGCGGCCATGCGGACCAGTCCCGCTAACCATGCGTATATCAATACCTTCATTGGCCGCAACACGTTTAGCAAGAGGAGATGCTTTTACACGGTCAGATGACAGATGACTCATGACGGATGACGAAGATGATACAGATGGTGCCAGCTTCTTGTCATCTGCCACCTGTAATCCGTCATCCTTTTTCTCCGGAGATGCCTTTGGCGCAGTTTCAGATTTAGACTTATACCCATCAAGAACCTTTTTATCCTCACCATCTTCTAAAAGCAGGGCGATAAGTTCGTTTACTTTAACGCCTTCCGTTCCTGCCTGAACCATAATTTTACCAACAACCCCTTCATCAACTGCCTCTACTTCCATTGTAGCTTTGTCAGTTTCTATTTCGGCAATAACCTGACCGGATTTTATCTTATCGCCTTCCTTAACTGTCCACTTAGCAAGATTGCCCTCAGTCATGGTTGGCGAAAGTGCAGGCATTAAAATTTCTATAGGCATAAAATCTCTTCAAATTATTGGTTATTAATCACGATTCTCAGCATTATTCATATTTGCACATATTCCGTTTTTATAGCTATTGCCATTCACCGACACATTGAATTTCTGCTGGGTCAGGAATTCGGCAAGTTTAAAAGCCTCATCCGCAACATCGATCTGGTAATTGGCGCTGCCATTTAATTGGTAGCCGGAAGAGCCATTATTGTAATTGCTGTTTATATTATAATTAAGCGACTGCAGTTCAAATTTTTTAATATTCTGTTTTTTAGCAAACTCAGTGACTGACTGTATTTTTTCATCATATTTAGCCTTAGCCTGGGTAAAGCTATCTGCAGACAGATTGAAATTCACTGAAATACTGACCTGCTCCTGCATTAAACATTTAGCAGCAATATTGCCCACGGTTTTTTCAGCATAGGCTGGAATTGCTAATAACAGGATGGAAATCGCCGCTAAAAAATACCTCATATTTCCCTCGCGCAAACTTCTTTTACCGCTTCCATTATATGGCTGGCTTGTGGAAGAGCCAGCTTTTCAAGATTTGCGGCATATGGCAGCGGAACATCAACACCAGCCACACGCTTGACTGGAGCATCCAGATGATCAAAGGCATGTTCCATGATTATTGCCGCGATCTCCGCGCCAATACCTGCTGCTGGCCAGCCCTCTTCTACACTTACGCAGCGGCTGGTTTTCTTTACAGATTCAATGATTGTTTCAGTATCAAGTGGGCGGATTGTACGCAGATCTATAACTTCGGCGCTGATACCTTCGTCAGCCAGTTGCTTTGCCGCCTCCAACGCTTTTCCCACCATTATGGAAAATGCAACTATAGTTACGTCAGTCCCTTCACGCACTACGGCAGCCTTGCCGATTTCAAGCGTAACATCATCACCTTCCGGAACATCAAAACTCTGGCCATAAAGTATTTCATTTTCCAGGAATATTACCGGATTAGGGTCGCGTATCGCTGCTTTCAGTAAGCCTTTAGCAGATGCCGCGTCCCATGGCGCTACCACCTTTAATCCCGGAACATGTGCGTACCAGCTGGCATAGCACTGCGAGTGCTGTGCGCCAACGCGTGATGCCGCTCCGTTTGGCCCACGGAACACTATAGGGCAGCGAATCTGCCCGCCTGACATATAGTTAGTTTTGGCAGCGGAATTTATAATATGGTCCATCGCCTGCATTGCAAAATTAAAGGTCATGAATTCAACAACCGGTTTAAGCCCCATCATGGCAGCACCAACACCAAGCCCTGCAAAACCATGTTCTGTAATTGGCGTATCAACTACACGCGCCGCGCCGAATTCAGCAAGCAGTCCTTCAGTAACTTTATAAGCGCCCTGATATTCGGCAACCTCTTCACCCATAACAAAAACTTCTTTATCGCGGCGCATTTCTTCTGCCATCGCGTCCCTGAGTGCAACCCTTACTGTCTGTTGTGCCATACTGATTATTCCTTATTTATTTTTTCCTGCTTATTATTTTCTTGTTTTGACGCCTGAGGTTTTTCACCTTTAAATGTTGACCAGCAACCTGAGAAATAGCCAGAAACATCTGAATCATCCTTGGGTTCGGAAACACAACCGCAACCGCTAAGGATCGCAAGCAACATCAAAGAACTAAGAATCTTTACCATATCAAATCCCATTGCTTGTCATTCCCACGAAAGTGGGAATGACAGTAAATAATCATACCAATACGTCGGTCCATAGTTCTGATTCAGGCGGCAGAGGCGACTTCTGGGCGAAATCTGCAGCTTCGGCAACGATGGCTTTTATTTCCTTATCGATTTCCTTTAGTGAATCCTCATTTGCAAATTTTTCTTTTATCAGGCGAGCTTTAAGCCCTTCGATTGGGTCGTGATGCTCCTTGTAATCCTCAACCTCTTCCTTGCTGCGGTATTTAGCAGGGTCGGACATTGAATGGCCGCGGTAGCGGTAGGTTTTCATTTCCAGAAGGAATGGACCATTCCCGGCGCGCACATAGGCTACAGCTTCCGCCCCGGCTTCACGCACAGCAACTACATCCATACCATTCACCTGCCGCCCCGGAATACCAAAACCTTCGCCGCGGCGGAAAAGCTCAGTGGTGGAGTGGCTGCGTTTTACCGAAGTCCCCATCGCATATTCATTATTCTCGATAATATAAATTACCGGAAGTTTCCACAAGCTGGCCATATTGAATGATTCATAAACCTGCCCCTGGTTAACCGAGCCGTCACCAAAATAAACAAGACTCAGAGCCCCATTCTTTCGGTATTTATGGGCAAATGCAATACCAGTTCCCAGCGGAACCTGTGCGCCTACTATACCATGACCGCCGTAAAAATGCTTCTCGGTTGAGAACATGTGCATCGAGCCGCCCTTACCTTTGGAAAATCCGTCAATGCGTCCGGTCAGTTCAGCCATGATGCCTTTTGGGTCCATTCCGCAGGCTAGCATATGCCCATGGTCGCGATAGCTGGTGATAACAGCATCATTTGGCGTTATGCAGCTCTGCATACCAACAACAACAGCCTCCTGCCCGATATATAAATGACAGAAGCCGCCGATCAGCCCCATACCGTAAAGCTGGCCGGCCTTTTCCTCGAAGCGGCGGATGGTGAGCATTTCCCGGTAAAGCGAAAGGAGCAGCTCTTTAGTGACTGGCGTATTGCCCGCAGGAATTTCATTGGTAATTTTTTTTGCCGCTTTAGACATGGTAACTCCACAAATATATTAATCTGGCTTAAGCATGGTGATTAAGCGCTATAAAGCAGAAAAACAATCAGTTTTGCAAGTATTTAATGCAATAAAAAACAATGATTTTTTGCTGCATTGCAACACGCGCATAACAACGCCTCTACTAATAGATAAGCCGCCAAATTCTATTTTATAATTGATTAATTTTCGGCAAATGATAAATCATGTATATCAATTACATAGAAGGCAATATGAAAACCGCTGATAACAATAATTCTAAAATACGGAATGATTTTATTGGCAATCCCAATAATGGTTTTACATTAATTGAGTTATCAATAGTTCTGGTTATTATCGGCCTTATTGTTGGTGGTGTACTTGTCGGGCGCAGCCTGATACGCGCCGCCGAAATGCGTACAGTTGCCTCCGAGCTGGTAAGTTTTGAAACTGCGACAAATACATTCCGGCTGAAATATAATTGCTTGCCCGGTGATTGCACCAGCGCCACCCAGTTTTTTGGCATTAATAGCAATGGCTGCCCGAATGGAGACAGCTATACAGGCACTTGTGATGGTGACGGCGATGGTTTTATAGGCGCAGGCGATGGCTGGACAACCTTTAACGGCAATGAGTTATATCGCTATTGGCAGCAGCTTGCACAGGCCAATTTAATTGCCGGACAATTCACCGGCAGGTCAGGGGCAGGAGGATGCGGCAACAAATGTGTAAGCATCCTTGACACTAATATTCCAACGTCAAAAGCAATTCCTCAAGGCGGATATTCTGGATGGATAGAGGATACTGCCGATACAGTCAGTTATTTTAATACCACATCAAGAAAAAGTGTTTATTTCTTTGGATCGCTAACCGCTAATTATGTAACCAACAGCCCCATAATATCCCCTTCGGACATTTATTACATAGATACTAAAATTGATGACGGATTAGTTATTTCAGGAAAAGTTACAGCTTACAAATTAACATCTTGCCCAACCAGCACTGATAATGTTACGGCGCTTTACAACCTAAGTGATAGCAGCATTTCTTGTGTTTTAATATACCGGCCTAAATTCTGAGCGAAACCCGCCAAAACCGCCGAAAATCCTAGAATTATATAGAAATAAATTGAAGTATCTCCATTTACTGCTATTAATTTCAGCCTGTATACAGCTTAAACCCGCTAAAAACATAGAAAAAGAAAATGTCTGATTTATTCAACTCAAAGAACAATAACGCAAATTCATCTTATACTGCTGACGATATCGAAGTATTAGAAGGTCTTGAACCAGTGCGGCGCAGGCCGGGCATGTATATCGGCGGAACCGATGAAACCGCGATGCACCATCTGGTCAATGAAATTTTCGATAATGCGATGGATGAAGCGGTTGCCGGGTTTGCCAACCGTATTGAGTTCGAGGTAAAGCCCGACAATGTTATTGTTGTACGCGATAACGGGCGCGGTATTCCTATCGACCCGCACCCTAAATTCCCAAAGAAATCCGCGCTTGAAGTTATTTTGACGATGCTCCATTCCGGCGGGAAATTCGGCGGCAAGGTATATGACACCTCCGGCGGGCTGCATGGTGTTGGGATTTCAGTGGTGAATGCCCTGTCTGACTATCTTGAAGTCGAAGTAGTGCGCGACAAAATGGTTTACCGCCAATCCTATAGCCGCGGCGAGCCAACCAGTAAATTAAAGGAAATCGGGAGCGACCCGAAAGGGCGCGGAACAACTGTTGCTTTCCGCCCCGATAATGAAATTTTCGGCAAGGCTAAATTCAAGCCGGAAAAACTATACAAACTCGCACGCTCCAAAGGCTATCTATTCCGGGGTGTTGAGATACGCTGGAAATGCGACCCATCACTGCTGCCCGAAGGAAGTGAAATTCCTACCGAAGACACCATCCATTTCCCTAATGGGCTTAGCGATTTCCTCGCGCAGCAGTTAGAAGGCCGCGCAAGCGTTACTTCACAGCCTTTCTGCGGTGAAGCGGAACTTGCAGGAAAAATGGGCAGGATAGAATGGGCGATAGACTGGCCGCAGGACGAAGAAACCTATGTCAGCACCTATTGTAACACGATACCAACACCCGATGGCGGAACGCATGAATCAGGACTGCGCTCGGCGATAAATAAGGGTATCCGTGCATACGGCGAGCTTACCAATAACAAGAAGATCGTACAGGCGCAGGGCGAAGATATTTTAGGCGGAGCAGTGATTGTTCTTTCACTGTTCATACGCGATCCGCAATTCCAGGGACAAACCAAGAACAGGTTGGTGAGCGCAGAAGCTGCCAAGCTGGTGGAAAACGCCATGCGCGACCATTTTGACCATTATCTAAGCGGCGACCCGGAAAATTCAAACCGGCTTATGACGCTCATCATCGCCCGCATGGAAGAACGCCTGCGCCGCAAATCGGAAAAGGAAGTAAGCCGCAAGGCAGTTACCACACGCCTGCGCCTGCCCGGAAAGCTTGCCGATTGTTCACGCTCTACCAATAAAGGCACAGAAATTTTTATCGTGGAAGGTGATTCGGCGGGTGGAAGCGCGAAACAGGCACGCAACCGGGAAACACAGGCGATATTGCCGTTGCGCGGCAAGATACTCAACGTAGCAAGCGCAAGCCTTGACAAGATAAAAGCCAACCAGGAGCTTGCAGATTTAGTTCTTGCCTTGGGCTGTGGCAGCGGCACACATTATTCCCCTGAGGCCCTTAGGTATGAAAAAGTTATCATCATGACAGACGCCGACGTGGATGGGGCGCATATCGCATCATTGCTGATGACATTTTTCTATCAGGAAATGCCGCAGATAATAAACGGTGGGCATCTGTTCCTTGCCCGTCCGCCGCTGTACCGCATCACTATCCATAACCAGACCTATTACGCGCAGGATGACAAGGAAAAGGCGCAGATAATTGCCAAACATGCCAAAGCCAATTCCAAAGTCGAGGTCGGCAGGTTCAAAGGGCTTGGCGAAATGACCCCGCCGCAGCTTAAAGAAACCACAATGAACCCGGAAAACCGCATATTGCTTAAAGTCATGATAGATGAAGACGATATGGAGCAGACTGGCGAGCGCGTAGAGCAGCTTATGGGCCGCAAACCGGAACACCGCTTCACCTTTATTCAGGAACAGACCCGCGAGCGGATATTCGAAGGACTGGATGTTTAGTATAATAAAAAAAATAACGGGAGAAAAAATATGGAAGAAGAAAAAGAAAATAGCAATATTAGACAACGCATAGAAAAACATGCAAGAAAAAGGCTGAAGCCTGTTATTGACATATTAGATAGGGGCGATGTTATGCGTAAGGAGGGAACCCTTACTCACGCCCAGATAACCAAGGAAGCCGGAATTCAAGCAGTAGGTTTAATTGGCGCAATATCAGCAACTGTAGGTGGAGCAGTTGTAGTCGATACCGCTTATGAACATATAGCAAATAAGCCTAGCAAAGCTGCTGAAAAACTTCTTCCTGCATCACCTGCACATACCCAAAAAACTCCACAGCAACTTATAAAAGAATTTGAGAAAAGAAAATTAGGTGAAGCTGGCTATGTTGGTAAAGCAGAAGATGATAAAAAAACCGAGATCAAGGGCAGATAATAACTACTGATCGAAAAGGTATATATGGAAAAAACAACCCGACACGAAGAAGACTTAGAGAAGCCTGATTTCATTGATAGGAATGTATTGGCTGTAGATTTCCCAAACAGGAGAATAGGCAGGCATGATTCGGGAAATGGAGCTAAGAATACGCTCGGTACAATTGGCACATTGGCTACAACTGCGGTAATGGCTCCGGTACTTGTATTAGGCCCAGCAGCCTCATTTATGAATAATCTGGAAAAGATGGAAAGCGATAAAACAACCGAAACTAAATTACCGGAAATTCCAGGGGCAAAATCAACGCACGATCTAATAAGAGGTTTTGGAAAAAAACCTTGGGACGCAAGCTATGTTGATAAGGTAAAAGATACTGATACAGATAATTCCAAATCCCGATAAACCATAAGTCGAGGCTATATGCCCTTCCCTATTTTAAGTGCGACTAAAAGCAAAACCACCCCTATTTATCCGCTTACAAAATCGGCTTTTCCAGCATGGCTTAAAAAGCAGCCTGTGCAGGTTAAAAACTGGGTAGCAACCAATGAATTTGAGGCGAAGGCCGGAAGCTATATTACACTTTGCGGAACTGACGGGAAAATCAGCGCGGTTATCGCCGGGGTTGATGACGCGCTTAATATCTGGAGCATAGCACATTTGCCTGCAAAAATCCCTAATGGGGCATACCACCTGGAAGGCACTTTTAAATCAGAAGATGCAACCAACCTGGCATTAGGCTGGGCGCTGGCCGCTTATGAATTTACCACATATAAAACAATTAAAAAAAGCAGCAAAAAATTTGCACAGCTTATAGCTCCAAAAAATTGCGATCTTAAGCTGGTAAAATCGATGGCTGATGCAATATCCTGGGCGCGTGAACTGATTAATACCCCAGCTAATGACATGAATCCCGAATCTTTGGCAAACGAAGCTGTAAATTGGGCAAAAACAGCAAAAGGCAAAATAAAGGTAATTAAGGGGGAAGAACTTCTTAAAGAAAACTACCCAATGATTTATGCGGTTGGCAAGGCAGCAGCTATTCCACCTCACCTTGTGGATATTAAATTCGAGCGCAAGGGTGCGCCAAAAATAACACTTGTTGGCAAAGGCGTAACTTTTGATTCCGGCGGGCTGGATATTAAATCCTCAGGCGGAATGAAATTAATGAAAAAAGATATGGGTGGCGCAGCAAATGTGCTGGCCCTTGCCCGTATAATTATTGAAACTGGTTTAAAAGTGCAACTGCGAGTGTTGCTGCCGATTGTAGAGAATGCGGTTTCAGGAAATGCAATGCGCCCGCTGGATATAATCCCGACTCGTAAAGGCGTAAGCGTTGAGATAGGGAATACTGATGCGGAAGGCCGCTTGATACTTTGCGATGCGCTGTTTGAAGCAGATAGCGAAAAGCCGGACCTGCTTATTGACTGTGCAACACTGACAGGTGCTGCACGGGTTGCCCTTGGTACTGATATACCGGCGTTTTTTACCAATGATAATAAGATTGCAAACAAGCTGTCTGTGATAAGCGAAAGCGAGTTTGACCCATTGTGGCGGCTGCCTCTATGGAAAGGGTATCGTACACAGCTGGATAGCCCAAATGCGGATTTAAATAATGCCCCTGATAATGGTTACGCAGGCGCAATAACCGCAGCTTTATATTTGCAGGAATTCGTGATCAAAACTTCCTCGTGGATTCATGTTGACATGATGGCATGGAATCTGCAAAACAAAGCGGGCCGTCCACAAGGAGGCGAGGCAATGGCAATTCGAGCATTATATAAATTAATAAAGGAAAATTATGACGGTACGCGCTAAAGAAGAAAAAATAGGCTCATCAAAAACAATCCGCGCACTATCTTTCTGGCATGGGGTAACAGCAGCAGCCCTGCAAAGAATGCCTGTGGATTTGTCAGCCAGGCAAACTGCGGTTCTGCTTAATATATATATAATGCCTTCTCCGCATAGCATTAAATCACTTTCGGAAGAATTGATGATCTCCAAGCCTGCAATTTGCCGTGCAGTGGACGCCCTGGAAAATGTAAAAATGGTAAAACGCATTCGCGATAAGCAGGATAAGCGCAATGTAATAATACAGCGCACCGTTAAAGGCTCTGTTTACTTGAGCGAATTCGCCGATATTATATTAAGCGCCTCAAAAGAAACGAATTAACAAAAAATAGTATAATGTTTTTTTAAGTATTAACATCTATAATATGATTTATGGAATATTATTACTATATAAACGATAGTGGAAAAAAAGACGGGCCGCACGATCTGGTTACTATGATGCGCCGAATCCGAACTGAAACCATACTGCCTGAAACTTTGGTTTGCAGGGAAGGTGGTGAATTTATGCCAGCTTATAGCACTGAATATTTATCATCGTTTTTCAATAATCCTGTTGAAGATATAAGGCATGAGTTAAAAGTTTCACATCAGGTGCCGATTGTAAAAACTTTCTCTAAAGGTTGGCACTTCACTATGGACCATCAAGGCATGGCAGTATTTGCCGGTGGTATATTATTAGTATCATGGCTGTTTGGTGTACTGATGCAGGAGGTATTACACGCAACTGGTTCAGGCGCCATTGGCAGCTGGATAATGTTTGTATTCCTGCAAAGTTGCTTTTTCTCTATTGCTCTTAGGGTTTATCGCGGACAGAAAACCGACCTTAATTTCCTTGAGCATAGCTTTGCGCCAATTTTAGGCAAGCTGGCATTTGTTTCTGTGCTCTTTTCATTCCTGGTCATAGCAACATTACCATTGCTTATAGTGCCGGGTATAATAACCATGCTTATATTGATATATATTCCTATGTTTATTTTGGATTTTGATTCAGATGTCGGCAAAACAATTACATCTATAATATCATTGCTGCGTAAATTAGATAAATCAGCTTTAATGCGCTTGGGATCGCTTATATTATTTTATATGGTATGTATCGCTTTGATCATACCGATACCCATTGTCATGCCAATAATAGCTGGTGGGCTTTGCTCTATTTACGAAGATCTGGCCTCCAACTGAAACTTTCCAGCTATAAATGCTGCAAAGCAGCGCTCAGCCTTATTTATATTTAATTACAGCTAGATGGCGGTTGATTTTTTGTGATTTTTTGCTCTTCTATTGTGCGCTGCAGCAAAAATATCTTTTAATTTCAATAGATTATTCTTTTAATTCACAAATAATTATGTTAATATAAATTTAGGATTAGAAGAGATTTTAATCCAGTAACAATTGGGAGGAGGTTAAATAAAGCATATGTTCAACAAGATCACTTTGCTGCTCGTAATATTAGGTGCCGTTAATATCGGACTAGTAACGATGCTGCATGTTGACCTGATCGGTGTGATTTTTGGCGATTTAAGCCATATAATCAGCGTACTGGTTGGTTTTTCTGGTATATATATGTTGCTTACAACATATACAACCCTGTTGAAAAAACCGGTTCACTAGAAAATTCTAGAAATCGATTAGCTGCTTAACCAACTCCCCGTTCATCGAAAGATGGGCGGGGTTTTGTTTTATCCGGCATAAATTAAATTTAGGCAAAGCCAGTGATGCCATACTTTTCTTCAAAAAAATCAAGTTCGGGCCCGCAAATATTGCCAGGAATATTGCAGGCATCTTCAGATTGCTTTGCGATCATCTGCTGGCGGGTTTTCATTTTCACTACAGTTTCAGATGCAATTGCGGCAGCAGCATCCATAGCAGGAACTTCAGGAATGCTTTGTTCAGAGTTTTGTTTTTTTAGTGCTGAGCTATTCATAAAACTCCCCCTTGGTTAATTCTAAAGAGGAACATAACATAAAAGGAATAAAAATTCTATAAGTAAGAATGTATTGTTTCGATATAATATATTGCAATGCAATAATAAAATATGAAAAATATTTAAGGTATAGACAAAGCATTTAATTGTTGGTTACCAGCAAGAAGCTGAGAACGCAAATCCTGGTTAGCAATTTCGCCCAGCCAGATATTAAAAAATGAATCGCTCAATCGTTTATCCTCGATACTGGCTATCTGCTTTCCATTAAAAAATAATTTTGACGGTTTTCCAGGCAGCGAAAGACCAACTATTTCATCCCCTTCTTCAACTGCTGGAAGTGTTTTGGTCAACATGTTCTCCCATTCATCCATAGTAGAATCATCTGCCATTTTTTGATCACGCACATCTTCAACCACTGAACCAACTACTGTATCCTTGGATAGGCTGCGTAAATAATGAACCTGCAGCGCGTATGGTTTTAATTTATCATATTGGCCGCCCGGAGCCCATAAAGCCACTTTGTAGATATTGAAACCAAGTTTTTTATATTTCCCGCTACCCACTTGCGCCATATGCACATTACCAAAAACACCATTAGGCACAGAAGCTGTCTGGGCATAAACCGGTATAGCCAAGGTTAAGAAGGAAATAGCGATAATATATATAATCAAGTTTCTCATGCTGAAATGCTAGAAAAACCATGATAAAAATTCTATAGCATTCAGGCTGCGATTTAATCAAAAGCCACAAAAAAAGCCCCGGATTTCGCCGGGGCTTTATATTTTAACGCTTGATCTGCTAAGCAGCGTTTTTGCTTTCCTGAATTTCCTTACGGCG
>CAUJHR010000019.1 GCA_963205195.1 Pseudomonadota bacterium
CCCGACCCCTCATAGTCATGCCGCCGCTGCCGCCGCAGTGAGTATGGCGCGCAGCGGCCAGGTAGAAGCCCTGATGAAAGGAAAGATACATACTGACGAACTTATGGAAGCTGTGGTGAATAAAGAAACCGGGCTGCGTACAGACCGCCGTGTGAGCCATGTTTTCATGCTCGATGTACCAAGCTACCCCAAGCCGCTTTTCCTTACTGATGCCGCAATCAGCATCATGCCGACCATGATGGAGAAAAAAGATATTATCCAGAACGCGGTTGACCTGTTTCACGCGCTTGGCCTAGGCACACCTAAAGTTGCAATTTTAGCGGCGGTGGAAACAGTGAATGAAAAAATGCCAGCAACTCTTGATGCAACAGCACTTTGCAAAATGTCTGAACGCGGGCAGATAACCGGCGCAATAGTTGATGGCCCGCTGGCTTTTGACAATGCCATCTCACGTGAATCCGCCGATATTAAGGGCATAGTTTCGCAAGTTGCAGGGGATGCCGATATACTTATCGTCCCTGATATTGAATCGGGAAATATGCTTTATAAGGAGCTGCGCTATTTTTCCGGTGTGCAGGGAATCGGCATTGTGCTGGGTGCGAAAGTCCCGATAATTCTTACCAGCCGAACATCAGACGCGCAGAACCGCGTGGTCTCCGCCGCCCTCGCCCTGCTTTACGCGCAGAATAAGCGTGTATGATAATCTATCATTGTCATGCCAGAAGCCCGTTTTTTCCAAGAGTGCAGCGATTGGGTAAAAAACTGAGCTGTCTGGTATCCAACCTTACTGATTTATTGGATGCCACATCGCTAAATTTTCTAAGGTTACTCAATTTATTCGTAAAGAAAATTTGCGTTTGGCATGACAAGGTAGGAATATGCCTATAATCACCTGTAATTCTGGCTCATCCAACACTAAACTGGCTTTGTTTGATGGTACAAATCTCAACAAAATTGAGGATTTACAAACCCATAGCAAATTAGAAACAACTGCATGGCTACAATCCGCAAGCAAAAAAAATATAACTTCAATCGGCCACCGGGTGGTGCATGGAGGCGATAAATTTACTGCCCCGGTTATTATTACCCCGCAAATAATAAAAGAGCTTGAGGAATTCATCCCCCTCGCCCCCCTACACCAGCCAGCCGCGCTGGAACTTATTGCCGAAGCTATGAAATTATACCCCGATATTCCGCATATAGCCTGCTTCGATACCGGGTTCCACCACACAATGCCGGAAATCGAAAGGATGTTCGCGCTTCCCAAAAAATATTACGATAGCGGAATAAAACGTTATGGTTTCCACGGTCTTTCCTACGAATATATAGCCTCCGTCCTACAGCAGCATCTGGGCGATAAGGCAACTGGCAGAGTAATAGTCGCACATCTGGGCGGCGGCGCTTCCGCGTGCGCGCTTAAGAATTTAAAAAGCGCCTCCACCACCATGGGCTTTTCAACTCTCGATGGGCTGATGATGGGAACGCGCTGCGGCGCACTTGATGCAGGGGTTATCATGCACCTTATCGAACATAAAAAAATGGCGCTGGATGAAATAAACCACCTGCTTTATAAGGAATCGGGTTTGCTGGGCATTTCCGGAGCAAGCTCTGGCATGCGCGAATTGCTGGCAAGCGATGAGCAGGCAGCACATAATGCAATAGAACTTTACTGCTATATTGCGGCAAAACAAATTGCCGCATTGCTTCCTGCTATCGGCGGTCTGGACGCGCTGGTATTTACCGGCGGGATCGGCGAGCATGCAAAGCCGGTGCGCGAAAAAATATACGCGCATTTAAAATGGCTTGGCGATTTTGCGGTTTATGCTATTGCTACCGATGAAGAAATCGTGATAGCGAAAGCGTGCGAACGCCTGAGCAAAAATTAAACAGGAATAAAAATGAGAAAAGTCGTCGCCTCCGGCATGATCGGCAATGGCCTGGAATGGTATGATTACGCGTTATATGGACAAATGGCCGCGCTGTTCGGCACATTATTTTTCCCTAAGGGTGACCCCGGAGTACAGTTACTTGCAACCTATGGCATTTTTGCTGCTGGTTTTATAGTCCGCCCACTGGGAGCTATATTATTTGGCTGGATAGGAGACCGCTATGGGCGCAAGTCTGCAATGGTTCTTGCCGTACTGATGATGGCGATACCTACAGGCTGTATCGGCCTGCTCCCAACTTATGCGGATGCCGGGCTTATCGCCCCTATCCTGCTCACGCTTATCCGCCTGCTGCAAGGCCTGTCACTCGGCGGTGAATTTGCAGGATCCATTACCTATATAGTAGAACATGCCCCGCCAAAACAACGTGGCTGGGCAGGCTCTGCATCACTTGTAAGCCTGATACTAGGATTTTTGCTCGGCTCGCTTGTAGTCAATGCCACTATAAATATAATGGGCAGGGAAGCATTTACCGAGTGGGGATGGAGGCTGCCATTTTTAGGCGGTATAGTAATTGGTCTGGTCGGGTTTTATATACGTCGCTGCTGTGAGGAAAGCCCGGTTTACGAGGAAGCAAAACAGGGAAACAAAATCTCCAAAACGCCGGTGCGCGTTGCTTTCATGCAGCACCCCGGAAAGATGCTGCAGGGCTTTGCCTTTTACATGACTGTAACCATGCCATTTTACCTTGCTTCGGTCTATTTCATCAGTTTTAGCGAGAATCACCTCGGAACCAGCATGGAACAGGGATTGCGCTTTAATGTTTATAATATGCTGGCGATGCTGATCACCATGCCGCTTTCTGCATGGCTTTCCGATAAAATCGGGCGCAAAAAATTGATGACAGCAGCAGCGATTGCCATGTTTATCCTTACCCCGCTGCTTTTTTCCCAAATGGTTGCCGGGGCTTCCCTGCTTACAATCGGTATTACCCAGTTTATTTTTGCAGCATTAGTGGGCATGTATTCGGGGCCTATTCCAGCTATACTAGTGGAAATGTTCCCAACCAACATACGCTTTACGGGCATGGCAATCGCTTATAACCTCGCCGCAGCTATATTCGGCGGTACCGCGCCTATGGTCTGTGAATGGCTTATACGAACAACCGGCGAGAATAGCTCTCTTAGCTGGTATGTCATGCTTTGCAACGTATTTTCCCTGCTGGCACTGTATTTTTATAAGGATCGTTATAACCAACCGCTTCATTAAGCTTGACTTTGAGCGCTTACTCCACTAATTCGGTGCATTCCGCCTGATTCTATGTTCATAGAACAGATTTTACCCCGTGTGGAGGAGTGGCCGAGCGGTCAATGGCAGCAGACTGTAAATCTGCCCTCTTATGAGTTCGCTGGTTCAAATCCAGCCTCCTCCACCAATTGATTTATAAAAATATTTTACTGTTTTAAGAAAACCGCCAACCTTCATCTCTTCAAAAACACTTAATAAACTTGCTCATCATATCTATTGCTATTACAAAATATAGATGACCGACTTATTTTCAATTCCTCCAGACGTGGCTTGGTCGTTTGCCATCGTACTCGCATGGATAATTGGAGAATTTGGAGCGCGCGGAACCGGCCTTCCACGTATCAGCATATATGGGTTGGTGGGGTTTGTGCTGGCTAATACCCAAACAGGTTTCCTCCCCAGCAATGAATATGGCTCTATGCTGCTTCTGGCCAATATCGCCTTCGGCCTTATTCTTTTTGAATTAGGCTATCGCATTAATTTGCGCTGGCTCGGTAGCAATCCGTGGATTGGCATTGCTGGACTCGTTGAATCGTTGGGAACATTCTTCTGTGTGTATTATATAGCCGATATTTACGGTACATCCTCGATTCATGCACTGCTTCTTGCTTCGCTTGCCATGTCTACCTCCCCTGCGGGCGTGTTACGCGTTATCAATGAACAGCGTAGCTCCGGTCAGGTGACTGAACGGATTTTACATCTATCTGCTATTAATTGTGCGCTGGCGGTATTCATATTCAAAGTAATCATTGGGTTTGCAGTTTTCAAAAGCTCAGGCAGCGTGTGGGATGCTGCATCTAGCAGCTTCTTCATACTCATTATTTCGGCATCGGTTGGTGCATTATTCGGTGTTGTTATACCCAGCATCATGCGTTGTCTAGGAAAACTAACGCAGGATGCAACAATCGCTTTTGCGTTGGCTGTGATTTTTCTTGTAGCGATTACTCACGCGGCGAAATTATCACCCGTACTGGCTACGTTAACATTCGGTATAGTTGCGCGCCATCGCCGCGTTACCTTTAGCCCAACCCAACGTAACTTTGGCGCACTGGGTGAATTATTGACCGTTTTGCTTTTCGTCTTTGTAGTAGCCACTTTAGAATGGGGGAAGGTATTAGCCGGCATTAGCCTTGGTCTAATACTGATAGCCGCCCGGCTTTTTACAAAAACTATTGGTGTTGCTGCCTTTGCCCATCTAAGCGGCACATCATGGCGTAAAGGGATATTTGCCGGTCTCGCGCTCGCCCCCATTTCCGTATTTGTGATTCTCGTATTAGAACAAGCCAGATATCTGGGAATTTCCTTCGTTGATGAATTAGCGGCACTGGCGACCATGACTCTATTAATGGAAATACTCGGTCCCATCATTACACAGAGGGCATTGATTTGGGCGAACGAAACGCCTCAGCAAGCGGAGGAATAATGACGCTAGAATACTTCAAAACATCCGAAGCATTGACGATGGGTGTAGAGCTGGAGTTGCAGCTTGTCAGTCTTTCTGATTTCAACCTGACCGCCTCCAGCCCAGACCTATTGCATCTTTTAGAGCGCAAACCTTTTCCTGGAACTGTTATGCCAGAAATTGCAGAAAGCATGATAGAAATTGCTACCGGCATTCATACGAACTATGCAAATTTACTGAGTCAGTTACAGAACATTCGGAATACGTTGGTTCATGCGGCAGATAAACTTAATATCGGCATCTGCGGCGGTGGAACCCACCCTTTCCAAAATTGGTCGGAACAAAAGATATTCTCCAAGCCGCGCTTTCGTGAGGTATCGGCGCTTTACGGTTATTTGGCCAAGCAGTTCACCATCTTTGGCCAGCATGTGCATATAGGCTGTGTGTCTGGCGATGACGCCATGTTTTTGCTACATGCATTGAACCGCCATATCCCACATTTCATCGCGCTTTCGGCCTCATCTCCATTCGTGCAAGGCCGCGACACGCTGTTCAATTCTGCGCGGCTCAATTCGGTATTTGCCTTCCCGCTGTCGGGCCGCGCGCCTTTTACATTGCATTGGGATACTTTCGTACAGGAATATTTTTATAAGATGACACATACTGGTATTGTTAAAAGCATGAAAGATTTCTATTGGGATATTCGTCCAAAACCGGAATACGGTACAATCGAGCTTCGTGTATGTGATACACCGCTTTCCATCGAAAAAGCCGCAGCACTCGCCTGCTATTTACAAGCATTATGCAAATATCTTCTAGAGCGCAAGGAGCTGCCGCCTGTTGAAGATGATTATCTGGTTTATAATTATAATCGTTTTCAAGCATGTAGATTCGGATTGGAAGGCTCTATCGTACATCCAAAAACTTATGAAACCCTTTCGCTTAGGGAAGATATTCTGACCACATTACGAAAGATTACGCCGTATGCCGAATCACTAGGCAGTTTTGATGCATTGGAATATCTAACAACAACTTTGCATGAAGGAAGCGACGCCCATTACCTACGCAAACAATTTAACGAGCGAGGTAGCAGCGAGGGCATAGTAGATGCAGCTTTACGTAAATTCCGTAGCAGCAAACATTAGAGTCAGCTCAATCTGAGGCAGTGATAACCAAGTGAGTATAACCAGCAATCAGTCTTTATAGCCCATAAGTCGCATTACCCTGCTATTAAGCACCATTGGGGAAAAAGCTTATTAAACAAAAAGCTACTGAAGAGGCCTTCATAAGCCTGTAATATTTTCTTCAAAATAAAGCACTTTTAACGAAACGATTATTCTGGTAGTGTCCGCTCCAGAGGACATAATTGATGAAAATTAGCAGCTTATCCATATTATTATTGTTTGTATCCGCAGGATTTCCAATTTACGCGGCCACTCCTTCTGTACCTGATGCCCAGATAATACAATCACCGCAAGCGATAGCTGATACCCAAGACTCACCAGACGCCACAAAAAAAGCTGCTGAACTTGGAGATGCCCA
This sequence comes from Pseudomonadota bacterium, assembly GCA_963205195.1. Taxonomy (GTDB): domain Bacteria; phylum Pseudomonadota; class Alphaproteobacteria; order Rickettsiales; family SXRF01; genus SXRF01. Next base: position 6,139 of record CAUJHR010000019.1, read on the forward strand.
GGCAGCGTCAAATCTTGGTTATATGTATGAATATGGCAAAGGCATGCCAAAAAACCAGAACGAAGCTATAAAATGGTATAAAAAGGCTGCAGATGGTGGAATTGCAGAGGCACAGAATAATCTAGGCTATATTTACGCAAACGGCAAAGGTGTGCCTAAAGATTTGCCGCAGGCAGTTGCCCTATATAGCAAGGCAGCCGAAAAAGGGCTTGCCGAAGCGCAATACAACCTTGGTGTAATGTATACGAATGAATTGGCAACCAAGGTCGATTATGTGAAAGCTTATATGTGGGCGAATTTGGCAGCATCTAAAAACAACCAGAATGCAGCCCGCATGCGTGATATGCTGGAAAAGAACCTGCCCACTGAACAGATAGTAGAGGGCCAGCGCCTGTCAAAGGAATGGGTGGAAAAGCATGTACATACCCAGGCAGCCGAAGAAAAACCATATGGGCAGCCTGTGAATGTACGTAATGATAATAGCGCGGAAAAAGTCCAAGAAAAAGCGGCTGAAAGAGCTATTGAAAAAGCTATTCAAAAACCAGCTTCCCAAGATATAGCAGAGCAAACACCAAAAGCCGCAGAACCTAAAAATAATGCTGATATTTTATCAAGGCCCAGCCCTTACGACCAGATACGCTAACTATTTAAATGGCTGAAGCGGTACTTGTAAGTTTAGAAGATATATCCGTGAAATTCGGCGGCAAGCCTCTATTTATAAACCTGAAAATGCATATACTTGAAGGTGACAAGATCTGCCTTGTTGGGAGGAACGGCGCAGGTAAAAGCACACTCATGCGCCTTATCATGGGAGAATTGGAACAAGACAGCGGTACAAGGTTCTGCTTACCGGGCATAACTATCGGATACCTTGCACAGAATGTAGAATTTAATGCTGCCGACAGTATACACCAATTTGTAATGTCAGGACTTGCTGATGATAAAAGAAGCGAGGACAAGCATCACCTTGCCGATATAGTTATCTCTCCGCTGGGACTGGATGCAAACGCTGCTATGGGAACATTATCAGGCGGACAGCGGCGGCGCGCAGCACTCGCCCGTTCCCTAATAACCGAGCCGGATGTCTTGCTGCTCGACGAGCCAACGAACCATCTTGATCTGGGCGGGATAGAATGGCTGGAAAAATATTTGGGCAATTACCGCGGTGCACTGGTTTGCGTAAGCCATGACCGTGCTTTTCTTGCAGCAATCTCTAAAAAAGTTTTCTGGATAGATAAAGGCATGATCCGCACTTGCCCCACCGGTTATAAAGGCTTTGAAGATTGGGCAGAAATGATGGTGGAGCAGGAAGCCCGCGAATTGCAGAATATGAAAAAGAAGCTTGCTGCCGAGGTCGATTGGACCCAAGGCGGGGTAAGCGGCAGGCGTAAGCGCAACCAGCGCCGCCTTAATGAATTATTTAAATTGCGTGACAAGCTTAAAGCCGACAAAGCAGCCTATAACCAGCGAATGCAATCAGTAAATATTGATTCCCTGAGCACAACGCAGGCCTCCAAGATAATAGTTGAATTCAAGCATGTGCATAAAGGCTTCAGCCATGATGGAAAAAATATCCCTATACTGAAAGACTTTAATTTACGTATCATGCGCGGTGACAGGATTGGTATTTTAGGGAAAAACGGCTCGGGAAAATCAACTTTTATAAAATTACTTATCGGCGAAAGCAAAGCCGACCAGGGACGCATCTTCCGCGCAAAAAATATAGAAATAGCCTATTTTGATCAGAACCGCTCATTTTTAAATCCCGATAAAACTCTATGGGACACTCTCTGTCCTGATGGAGGCGACCATGTTTTCCTTGGCAGCGAAAAACAGCGCAGTATTCATGTTTGCGGCTACCTCAAAGATTTCATGTTCGACCCCAAGATCGCCCGCGCTCGTGTTTCTACCCTTTCAGGAGGGCAACAGAACCGCCTGATGCTGGCAAAGATCCTGGCTAATCCCGGAAACGTAATGATACTGGATGAGCCTACCAACGACCTTGATATGGATACGCTGGACATGCTTCAGGAATTGCTAAGCGAATATAAAGGCACATTGCTTATCGTAAGTCATGACCGTGATTTCCTGGATAGGACAGTAACAGAAATACTGGCTTTTGAAGGAGATGGGATTGTTGAAGGTTACATAGGAGGCTATAGTGATTACGTGGCGAAAAAAAAGATTGCGCTTCCGAAAAGATCATCTGAGAAAAAAACTGCTGCAAGCCCGACTGCGGAAACAAAGCCAATATCTAAAAACCCCTTATCGGGTAAGGAGCGCCATGAGCTAGAAAAACTACCGCAAAAAATCCAGGCGCTGGAGAAAGAAGTAGAAGCCTTGCGCGTGAAATTGCTGGATGTTGATCTTTATATTAAAAACCCGGAAGGTTTTGATATTTCATCGCGCCGGTTCGCAGAAGCTCAGCATGAGCTGGAACAAGCCGAAAGCCGCTGGCTGGAACTTGAAGAAAAGAAACTATAGATTGATAGTAGCAGAGTGCGGCGGAATTATCTGCTGGTTATTAGTGCCAAGCAGCTCATGAAATAAATGCAGCATTGTAGCAACACCAATAACAGGGGCAGCAAGGTTTAAAACAGGTATTGTTGCGCTGAAACTTATAGCAACACCAATAATGAAAATGGAACTGGCTGCCCTCTTTTGCATCAATTTCGCTTCCACTACACTTACCCGCCTCCCCGCTGTCATGCGGAAAAACTGCGTTCCCAGCAAATACCCATTTAGCCCGTAGTAAACAAATAGCCCGATAACTGGAAATAAATACAGCGGCAGGCAGATTATATTAAGTCCAAGTGCCTTAAGAGAAAACCAAAAATCGCTGGCAAATGTTGGCCAGAAAGGTGGTTGGGCTGGCGGCAATTGCGGATAATCCGCACGCTCTATCGCTTCGGCTATTTTATCGTCAAAAAAACTTATGAGTATTGGATATAAAAGCGGGAATAAAAACCAAGCTACAGTAACACCGCCCATACCGGCAAATAAGTGAATGAATACTCCTTCGGTTCCTACCAGCCCTATATAGCTGCTAATTGCTGCGGAAAGTGCCCAAGCTATTACGCTCCAGCTGAATATGTAAACCAGCAGGCAAAGGAAAAATAGCTTGATAATATCAAACAGCAGTAAATTACGCAGCGCCTTAAGAAAACTTGAGAGCATAAAATCCCCATATTTTCTTGCACTATATCATGAAACCATAACATCGTCTATGGTAAGGCTTACTGTTTGTTTCCCATTCCATTCCTGAAGCTTGAGCTGCCCTGCAACATCTATATTTTTTCCACAGCTTGAAAGCAATGCTTCGCCAAGTTTGGTTCCGACACAGCGAAAGGAAATTGCAGAAAGCCGCAGATTGCTTATTTTATCGATCAGCAAAGTTTTCACATGGTTCTCGCCGACAATATCAGAACGCAGATTGCAAACTTTTTTTATACATAGCCGTAGCTGGGGATTACCCTGTCCAAAAGGCGCAAGCTTTTCCATATCCTTAAGCAATTCCACATTAGCACCGCCTATACTTATTATACCGTCAAGCATAAGCTTCCTTCCTGATGCTATCTGCTCCATCTTACTGCTCATACGCGCATATAAAAATTCAGACAGGGCAGGAATTTTATCTTCAGCCACAGTAAATCCGGCTGCCATCGCGTGCCCTCCCCCTGCAATCAATAAGCCCGCATCCATCGCAGCGATCACTGCCGCGCCAAAATCAACTCCACTAACTGAACGAGCTGATGCTTTGCCTATGCCATCAATTACAGCAATCACCGCAACTGGCTTATGGAAGCGCTCTTTAAGCCTTCCTGCGACAATCCCGATCACTCCGGCATGCCAGCCCTGCCCGGCAATAACCATAAGAGGTGCATCTTGCGGCAATTTTTCTGCCTGTTCTACTGCCTGCTCTAAAACCATAGCTTCTATCGCTTTGCGCTCAGCATTATATTGCTCAAGTTCTGCCGCCAGCTGTTTTGCCTCCAATTCATCGTCAGTTGCCAGCAGGCGAACGCCAAGGTCTGATTTACCGACTCGGCCCCCGGCATTAATTCGCGGGCCGACTATAAACCCACAGGAATAAACATTTGGCCTTTCTTCCGACCCGGCTATATCCATAACCGCACGGATTCCTGTATTACGCCTGCCAGCCATAATTTTTAAGCCTTGTGATACCAGCGCACGGTTCACTCCGGTAAGCGGGACCACATCGCAAATAGTTCCCAGAGCTACAATATCCAGCCATTCTTTTATATCCGGTTCAACATGGGATGCAAAAAACCCGCGCCCACGTAGCTCGCGGTTCACGGCAACCAGCAGCAGGAATGCAACACCTACAGCCGCAAGCTGTGTATGTGGTGAAGATTCATCTAAACGGTTGGGGTTTACAATCGCAATTGCTTCAGGCCTGCGCGCTTCTCCCAGATGATGGTCGATAACTATCATATCCAGCCCTGCGTTTTGCGCGGCCCTGATTGGTTCAAACGCGAGTGTGCCGCAATCAACGGTTATGGCAAGAGTTGCGCCCTGCTTTCGAAGAGCAAGCAATGCCTTGCTGTTAGGGCCGTAGCCTTCCTTCATGCGGTCAGGAATATATAATATTGGTGTAGCTCCAAGGGCACGGAAATAACGCGCAAGCAATGCCGATGACGTCGCCCCGTCTACATCATAATCGCCAAAAATAGCAAGCTTCTCCTGCGAAATAACAGCATCAGCAATGCGCTTTGCTGCCTTATCCATATCCAGCAGGTGCGAAGGATCAGGAAGCGAATTCCTAAGTGTCGGATTCAAGAAATTATCAATATCTTCCTGCGCTATGTTGCGGGAAACCAGCACACGCGCAATTATTTCAGGAAGCATACGCTCCCTTGCAATTGCGGCAACTAATGCCTCATCAACTTCGCGCAAATACCAGTTTCTGCCTGTAGCCGAAATATTTTCTGGCTCCAAACTATTGATTTTTGCTGTATTGGATTTATATTCCATCTATGCCCCGTAATGACCCCACACCTTCAATTGAATATATACGCAGCTTATACGCAGCGCAAGACAGCTTGCTTAATGATATCGTGCGTGAACTGGAACGGCGCAACATCGCTATCCAGGTAGGGCCGGAAGAAGGCCGGATATTACAGCTGCTGGTAAAATTGTCAGGCACTAAAACTATCGTGGAAATAGGCACACTGGCTGGTTATTCAGCTATCTGGATGGCACGTGCCCTGCCAGAAGACGGGCATATCTACGCGCTGAACAAAGACCCTGAGCACGTAAAAATGGCACAGGTTTTTTTTGACCGCTGCGAGTGCAAGGAAAAAATAAGCCAGATCGCTGGCGACGCGCACAAAACCCTGCCTACCCTATCTGCAAAAGCCCCTTTTGATATGGTGTTCATTGATGCAGATAAAATAAGTTATCCAGCCTATCTCGACTGGGCGGAGAAAAATATCAAAAAAGGCGGCCTGATAGTTGCTGATAACACATTGCTTGCTGGCAATGCAGTTGCCGGATCGCCGCCGGAAGGAACCGCACCTACCACATGGAAAAACATCCGCAGCTTTAATGAACGCCTCGCCGATAAAAGCAGATATGATGGAACCATAATACCCACCAATGAGGGATTAAGCGTAGCAATAAAGTTGTTTTAACGTTGCATTGCTTCAGAAGGCCTAGAAACCGTTGGGGTTTTTGGCATTGAAACAGGTATAGTGGTCGGGGTCGCAATTTTTTCTACGATTTCTTTTCCCTTAGTTAATCCACCGCCTGCATCATTTTCAGGTACCATTATCTCTTTTACCTTACTTAAAAATAAGCTATATTTTTCTTCAAATATTTTTTTTATAGGTGCAAATAATTTTTCCATAAATAATCCTAATGTGTTTTTTGTTCGCCAGGCTTCCTGGGCTTAGCAGGAGTGTTCTGAACCGGCGGCTGGCCGCTTACCGTTTCTCCGCCGCTGACTTTTACATTTGTATCTTTTTTGCCAGCCTCAATCTTTTGGGGTTTCTCTGGCTTTACTGGACCGATAAATTCTACAGGGCCAATGAATTTATCATCTCCGGGAATTGGTGAAGCCATACCATCTTTATCAGTTTTAACTTTATTATATATACCAACCACAGCATCTTTTCCAAGGTTGCTAAGACCGCCGCCACCCATAGAAAGCACATTAGCAAGCGCACGGCGACCACTTATTGCCTCAAAACCATTTATAATAGCATCCCGAAAATTATAATTCCTTAGATCTTGTAAAGATTGCTTTCCAGCCTTCCCTTCTTCGCTTAGAGCAATTATTGCCAATTCCGTACCTTTATCAACAATATATTTACCTCTATCAACATTGGTGTTAACAGCCGCAACATTGGACTTAAGAGCATATTCTGTGGCAATAGCATATCTATCGGGACCCAAATCCAAACGATTAAAAGCTTCATTAGATAATTTTGCATAAATCAAAGACTCTTGGCCTCCAATTTTTACATGGCTCCAGTCCCTTACTTCATCAACTATTGGAGCAACCTGCTGGTTAATAAGGCCTGTAATTTTATTCAATGCCTTTTGTGCAATGGTTTCACCGGCTCTTTCAACCTTATCTCCAAGATTTTCTTCATTCTGCGCCATTTAGATACTTCAAATCATATTCTGGTTAGATTACAGCCATAACTGTATCAAAACAGCCAGAAAGCTCTATAGGAGATTTGTTAAATTTTTGTTGCAGCAGAAAACTGGTAGCTATAAAAGCTTAATAACCCAACACATCGATAATATCTTCAAGTTTATCAACAACATGATAATATGTCGCCACTTCCGCCTTGGCGAATTGCTGCTCGATTATGTTTTTCATAAGCGCGATCAGCGGATCCCAGTAACCCTGGTAATTAAAAATAACAACCGGTTTATTATGCAGCATCAGCTGCTTCCAGGTAAGTATTTCAAACATTTCATCCATCGTTCCGAACCCGCCGGGGAAAACTATGAAAGCATCTGAGCGCTCAAACATATTCTGCTTGCGTTCGTGCATTGTATCAACAATGGTAATCTCGGTGAGTGACTGGTGCTCATTTTCGATATTACGCAGTGAGCGCGGGAAAACCCCTATCGCGTATCCGCCATGTTTCATGGTGGAATTGGCAACCGCCCCCATCACGCCGCAGTCACCGCCGCCATAAACCAATGTTATATCACGCTGTGCAAGCAGCTTTCCAAATTCAGCGCCAATATCCAGGAATTTTTTATCTACATTATTAGATGCACCACAAAATACGCAAACCGATTTTCTTCCAGTCATGAATTCCTACTTTTTTCTTATTTTATTTATCTAATTATAACATAATATACTATAAGATTAACCGCGTATTAATTAAAGTTTTATGAAAATTCCCAAAAATATTTTGATAACCGGAGCCAGTAGCGGCTTAGGTACAGCACTCGCCGAGGAATACGCAAAGCCCGGCGTAACATTGCATCTTTTGGGACGCAATGAAAAGCGCCTGGAATCAGTAGCAGAAAACTGCCGCAAACATGGAGCTATAGCGCATATAAAGTCTATAGATGTTACCGATGCAGAATCTATGGAAAATTATATCAGGCAGGCAGATAGCATAGAGCCTATCGACCTGCTTATAGCCAATGCCGGAATTTCTGCAGGAACTGGAGGGGCTACTGAAGAAAGCACACAGGTACGCAAAATTTTCGCAACTAATATTGACGGCGTTATAAATACAGTGCAACCCGTCATACCCCTTATGCTTGCACGCAAATCCGGGCAGATCGCTATTATAAGCTCCCTTGCCGGGATCCGCGCATTGCCAAGCTCACCAGCTTATAGCGCCAGTAAAGCCTGTGTACGCTATTATGGCGAGGCGCTCAGGGGCAACCTGCTTAAACACAATGTTCTGGTGAGCGTCATCTGCCCCGGCTATGTGATAACTCCGATGACAGATGTGAACAATTTCCCGATGCCATTTTTAATGACAGCGCAAAAAGCCGCGCAAATAATAGCTAGGGGGCTTGAAAGAGGCAAAGGCCGTATTGCCTTCCCCAGAAGACTCTTCATCCCCCTATGGTGGCTTTCCTGCCTTTCTCCAATTATTACAGATTTTATATTTTCGCGCCTTCCAGCAAAACCTGCAGCGAACAAGGATAAATTCTAATCCCTGAAAAGCTACCGCGCCCGTCCGCCACCTTCTTCGCTGGCAGAAAAACGATTCCAGCGTTCGTCGCTGGTGCGCTTCTTATCACTTAAGCGGTTGCGTATGGTGGCCACCTTCACACTCCATATTTCTTTTTTATCCGCCCGCTTCTGCTCTTCCCTGCTAAGGGCTTTCTTTCTTTCCTTGTCAGCAATTTCCTTCAGGTCCCTTTTTTTCTTGTCATCAGCAATACGCTGCCTGGCAAAAGCAAACAAGCTCATATGAACCTGGTTTCTCTTTTGCAGGGCTTTCTTTTTTGCTTTTTTATTAAGCATATGCTGCTGGTGGCTATTGCGGAAAAAGATCACTTCCCGCTCCCACTGAAGTTCTGCTCATCATCCAGCTTGGCAATTTTACGCCGGCGCAGGTTATCTCGCAGCGCACCGGCAAGCTTATCTTTTTGCTCTTGCTGCCGTTTCCTTACCTGCGGGCGGGTAGTGCCGCCCTTTTTATGATTGGTAGAATTATGAGGTGGGGTTTTTGCTTCCATGCCCCTATTTTGCCCAAAAGTTATTGATATTGCAAATAATAAACGGCTAAATCCCTTATTATCAACTCAATGCTTGCGCTTAAACGATTCTTGTGGCATTTTCCGCTGCCTTATCAGTAATTTTATATAGTTGCTGCTGTAGCTCAGTGGTAGAGCACGTCATTGGTAATGACGGGGTCGGGTGTTCGATTCACCTCAGCAGCACCATTATTTTCCAATTTTTTCAACAAGTTAGCTACTAAGCACATTTTTTATGATTAGTAGCTTGTGCCGATATTGTGCCATAGAGCATATTATCTACGATAGAGGCGTGAACTCCAAACTTCTCAGGAGCTAGGTGAGCATAGCGTCTAACCATTTCGGTTGATTGCCACGCACCCATTTCCTGAATTACATTCAGAGGCACGCCACCTTGAGCTAACCAACTTGCCCAAGTATGTCGTAAATCATGCCAGCGGAAGTTTTCAATTCCTGCCCGTTTCAATGCCTTATACCACGCTTTGGTGCTAACCTGACCGATGGGTTTATCCTTATATGTAAAAACAAACTTTGGATGAATCCCTACCCGTTTTTCTAGCACCTGCAAGGCTGTAGCATTAAGCGAAACATGAATATCTTTTCCACCCTTAGCTTGGTCGGCATGTACCCATGCAACATTTCGTTGCACATCAACTTGCGACCACTCTAAGCTCAGCACATTTGCCTTACGCAGCCCTGTTGCTAACGAAAATCTTACTAAATCCGCCAAATGTTCTGGCAATTCGTTTAGTAAAATATGAACTTGTTCTGGAGTAATCCAACGAACCCTGAGCTTTGGCACTGGATAAAGCCTTATATGAGGCACTTTATCTATCCACTCCCATTCATTCATTGCTCGCCTGAGAATGGATCTAATCAAAGCAAGGTAACGATTAGCGGTAGCGTTGCTAAATTCCTTGCGTTTGATTTCTACCACCTCAAAAATCAAATCCTTTGTTAGCTCGGTTAGAAGTTTGCCTCTAAAAAATTGCTGAAACCATTTGATATTAGCCACATCGTGAGAATGTGTCTTTTTGTGCGTAGTTTCTTGCAACCATTTAAGAGCAGCCTCATCCCAACTGCGTTTTTGTTTTTCTCCTATTTGCTCAACTCTCCATGATTCGGCTTTGACCTTATCATGGAACTCTTGAGCTTCTTTCTTGTCTTCTGTTCGAGCAGAGCATCTAATGCGCTGACCGCTTGGCGTGGTGAAGTCAATCCACCACGTTGTACCACGTTTAATGAGTGACATAATGGTTTTTCCTTATGCTGCACTCGTAACGCTTGCCAATCAGGTTTATAGCAGGAGCGAAGATATTCTGCAAGATCTAGGTCTATAAATACCCAGCACTTGCCAGCCTTCGCACCTGGGATAATACCAGCCTTGGTTTTTCGTCTTAATTCCTCAGGATGAAGCCAGAGGAATTTTGCAGCTTCTGTAAGATTAAGAGTTAACATTTTTATGTACCAAGCCCCGCATTTGAATCTCAATATTCTAATAATACCCTGCCAGATATTTTGGCGGTTTGCCGATGATATAGATTCTTTTCGTGTTTCACAAACCCGCAGTTTTGCGTTTTTCGCAAATTTTAGCTATTGGAAAAACGCAAAACTGGCTGTTTGCAATGGGCAAAAATAAATATCACAATTGTTTAATATTTTTATATAAACAATGCTCGTACACTATTTATGGCGAATGCCAGCTTTTCTATTATACCTGCCCGCGTGCTTGGCGATAAACGGCTATGCCGAACCGATATTGTTACACTCAATGCGCTGGGGTTGTTCAGTGATAAGGAAGGTTGGTGTTTTCCTAGTCATGCCACTATTGCTTCCATTATCCATGTCCATGTCGATTCTGTAAGAAAATCCACTCGTCATCTCGCTGCTTGTGGTTATCTGGAAATTAAAAGTCGCAGCAGAAAAGATGGCGGACAAACTTCAAATGAATACCGCATTATTTTTGATGATTTAAATGCAGCCCTGCCTGATGGATTTGCACACCCCCCTGGGCGAATTGACCCTACCCCCTATGACGCACAGACCCACCCCCCTGGTACTGAGAGACCCACCCCTTATAATATAGATACTTTAACTACCCACTTAACGTCCCATAGAACTTTATCCCTGAATAATAAAAAACAATGTCGTTATTTGCAGGGGTTCGAACAATTTTGGATGACATGGCCTCAGAAACGCAGATGCGAAAAACCCATTGCTTACATTGCTTGGCAAGAGGCGTGCTGTAATATTAATTCTAATGCCCTTTTAGAAGCGGCAAAGCGATATTTGCTCTCCAAGGAAGCAAAGGACGGCTTTGCACCCTATCCAGCCAAATGGCTGAAGCGGGAACGCTGGTTGGAATATCCTGATGAGAATCCAGAGGTTGAAATAATGCCAAGCATTAATGATCTTGGTGATGATACGCCAGAAAATCGTGGTTTGCTAATAATCTTAGAAAAACTAAAAGCCCTACATGGCGAAGCAGTGTTCCGAAGTTGGTTTAGCCAAATCCAAATTGCACATAAAAACTGCACATTACTTCGTCTCAGCGCACCGACACGATTTATTGCCAGCTGGATCAACAGCCATTATCACGATGACATCCAGAATTGTGCCACGCAGCTATGGCCAGAAATCACTTCGCTAGCAATTGAAGTACGCTGAAACTATACTTTCCTTGCTGTTTCAAGAAGCAACGCCTGCGTCGATTGAATCTCCTGCAATAGCTCGTTAATTGCCAGAGATTCCTTGTTCAATATTCCAAATCGCTCATCATTGCTCAGCCACATTTTAAGAAGTCCGCCAAGCCGTCCTAAGTCGGCATTGACTTTTACCAGCTCACCAATGGCTTTATAGTCCAAGATGCCTTTGGGTTTATATTGAAGTCCGACATTGCGAAGATAAGCAGCAACCGACAAACCACAATCAGCAGCAGTTTGTTTAATTTTGGTTGTTTCAGATGGCAGCACTGGCACACGAAGATGATGCACTCTGCGCCTAGATTGTTTCTTCGTCATATCCCCTCCAGGCGGCAGCCGATGCCCATTAAGGCATAGTAATTTGTTGAGCACTCGTGCGAATAAAAATGTAATGTTAGCTAACATTACATATCCTGCCCGCCTCACTGCCTCCAATTATCTCTGAATATTGATGCTATTACAATTTAGCAGTTTTGCGTTTTTCTAGGGGAAGTAATAGGACTGAAATTTGATGTAATATATTCGTTGCAAGAAGAAGCTTGCTTCTGGCTTTAAGAGTTAAGCAATTATTATTTGCTTGATTCCAGCCGATAGCGAGTGGCATGACCTTCGCCCAGTTTGCTAATTTTTTTCAGATCCAGCAGTTTTTTGATGCAAGATTCTACTGTGCGTGGTGGTATGGTTATCAAACAAGATCTTTGTACAATTTGCGCCTCGCAGTCGTACCTACATCTTCTCTCTTGTTTCTCTTGAACTATCAGTAATTGCTGTAGCCTTAGTAAGCTCTGGCATACGTTTTGGCATATCGATACCCAGAAGATCAAAACATTGTTTCATTTGCGTGCAGGAAGCTTTAAGTAGCCCTATTTTTGATTCTTTTCTTTCTGAATTAACTTCCGCTAGCACTTGTTCATTTCTAAGGAATTGTGACATTAGCTTGGAAAGATCATATAAATGATCAACTACAATGCTTGGATTGAATGCTTTGGCTGCTTGTGCTGTTACTTCTGGAAAAGACAAAAGTGTTTTAGCTAATTCTCTAGCTTCAAAGGAGGTTTTTAGCAAATTAGGGTCAATCGTATATGTTTTTTTATCAGAATAACTTGGATCGGATTGTACCAACTTATCCAATATGGATTGTATCCTAGCAGCTGCGTACATAACGTAAATGCCAGTTTTTCCTTCGGATTTGAGAAAGGCATCAGGATCGAATACATAGCTAGCATCAGGTTTATTGCTTAATTCAGCAAATTTCACTGCTCCCACCGCGATTGGTCTTATTAAATCAGAAGCTGTATTTGAAGCAACTTTTTGAGATTCTGCGTCTACCGCTATTTCAAGAAGTTGTTCAAGTTGCATTGCATTACCATCACGTGTTTTAAACGGTTTTCCATCCTTGCCATTCACTGTTCCAAATGCAATGTGCTGTATCCGTGACACATCATCGATATACCCAGCTTTCATAGCCGCGCGAGCTAGTGCCGCAAAGTGGTCTGACTGCCGATGATCCACTACGTATATCATTTGGTTAGGGTGAAATTCATCTTGACGACTCTTAATGGTAGCAAGATCTGTAGCGGCATAGGTATAAGCACCAGTACTAGTTATCAACATCAGCGGTGGCAAAGGGTGTGTATCATCATCTTTGCTTACAGGAATGATGACCGCCCCATTTTCTTTGATTGCGATCCCCCTATCTAAAAGATCTCGTACCATAACTGGTAAAATAGCCTGCACACTACTCTCTCCCATTAATTTATCAAAAGATACATTGAACTGAGAGAACGTGGATAGAGCAGATTTTTTGGTTAGATTGCATAGGTGTTCCCAGAGAGCCATGCAACCAGGATTATTGCCACTTTGCAATGCGGCTGTTACTTCATTAGCAGCCAGCCAGAAGGCTCCTCCCTCCCGGCGCTCGCCAACGGCATCATCAGGGCGTTCGGTTTTATAGCGTTTAGCTGCTTCAGGATATAATTTGTTTAGATCCTCGAGAGTAACAGGAGGTTCAGAAGGAAACGGCCCGCTAAAATCCTTTTTGAAATAAGGCAAATCTGGATATTTTTCTTTAATCAAAGCAATAACCATTCCCATAGGAGCACCCCAATCCCCCCAATGAATGTCGCCAATAACCTTGTGCCCTTGATGCTGCAATATGCGTTGCAAAGTATTTCCAATTACCGCCGACCGCATGTGACCAACATGCAAAGGTTTTGCAACGTTTGGTCCACCATAGTCTAATATAATAGTGGATATATTATTCTTGTCTGGTGGAAAATCAACTTCCCCAGTTGTGGCTAATTTACCAACCAGTTCAGCAATATGTTTGTTAGAGATCGAGATGTTTACATATCCACCTATTGTTGAAACTTTGTAAGAATCTTCAATACCGTTTTCAATCAGCTTATCTTTTATTGTAGTTGCAATTTCCGCAGGGTTTTTTCTTTGAATGCGTGCAAGTTTCAATGCAGAATTACATTGCAGATCGCCAAACTTAACATCAGTGGCATTAATCAAAACTGCTTCTTCAGTGGGAAACCCTAAATCGCTAAACGCCTTTGCAAGAATAGGTTGCAGCTCATTACTGAGAAGAGATGACTTTATAATCTTACTGTTACTCACGTTTAATACCTAGATTTATTAATAAATTTATATTTGGCGACAAAATCTTTTAGATTACTTAAGATATTTAGCCATTATATACTCATTATAGTAATATCCGTTAACGTAGATGCTGTCAATTGTTTTACCCTCTTCAACAAAACCTAATTTTTTGTAGAATCTCAAGGCTCTAAGATTATCTTCTCGCACTATCAATGAAAGGCGCTTCAATCCTTCATCTTGTGCCCATTTTAATAAACTATTAAACATTTTGGAGCTTACACCTGTACCCCAATATAATTTAAGTGCTGATATACTTAATTCACCACAATGAGATAATCTTTTTTTTTCAGGGCGTTGGATGTCTGCAATGCTAATTATTTTATTTTTATACACGCCTTTAATTATGTGACCACTCCTCGGATCTTGCAGAGATTCGTAAAATGCTACTGCCCTTTTCTCTGACATATCTAAGTCATCTATGCCAAATGTAAGAAAAGATGTTTCTTTAGCAATTAATTTAAGATATATTAACGCATCTTTAGCATCGTGCGACAATAAAGGTGAAATAGTTATATTGGAGAGAGAAAACATAAATGTTTATACCATTAAAATGTTAAGAATTGATGTTTTATGCAAGATTTAACTGTAACCACCCTATGCCATCCTCCGCATATTAAACACTTAAAAGAGCATTTGCACGCCCTAAAAACAGCAATTCGGGATAAAGGGTATAAGGTCATTTTATTAAACACTCAGGCAAATGATGCATCCAGACAAGCTGTTGATGATATCATCCGGGATGTTGGGGTTCCGAATTTGCAAGTAATTCATATACCTAATGCTTTGCCGATAGGACAATCACGAAATTACCTTTTTGATAAAGCACAATCTGAGTGGATTATGTTTACCGATGCTGATACTAAAATCAGCCACGACTATTTTGATAATCTAGAAAAATTCTCAAAGCAGCATAATCTTGGAAATGTTTATGCACTCTCGGGAAATATTGGGGCTGCTTCTTTAAGTAAATTTGGTAAGTTTGAAGCGTTAATGGATAAACTGGCCTTGGTTGGTACTTTGGAAGGCATCAATAAGGATATTTACCAAACCGCATTTACCAATCCTAATGCACATACCATAGAACAATACGTGACACAAATTGACGGAGAACTGCCGCAATATTCTGGACATAAAATAGGAACATTGCAGGCATTCAACCAAATAGTGCGTAAAAAAGTACGCACTGAGCTAGGTGGATGCGATGAGCGCTTTAAAAGTGCCGATGATAGGGAACTAGCAATTAGAATCAGAGCGGCTGGGAAAGATATTCTGTTCGTTCCAGAATGCAAAGTAGATCACCATTATAATTTTTCATTGAGTGATATCCAAAAAAGAAAGCAGGTGCATGGGCTTTGGGCAGAGCGGGTAAGACAAAAATATTCTGATCGCCCTGATGTAAATCCCTCGCAAACAGCAGGAGAATGGGCTCAATATATTATTTCCCTAGTGCATCCACCAGAACCCTACCATAGAAGTTTGGAGGGACGACTATATTATTTATTAAGTACAATCTCCTATGAGAGGGGTTGCTTGGGTGCATACATGACAAAGGATCATTTCTTTGATGATTCCGACAAGAGGGAACGCAGTGGTAGAAACTAGCAAAATTTCTAAAGAGCAATTAGCTCAATCAATTGAGAATGCACATCGTTTCGCTGATAAAATTACTGCAAAACGCGGAGAATTGCTTAAAGCACTCTCAAAATATCAATCGACAGAAGTTACATTGGATGAAATTGATCGTTCAGTAAAAATCCTTAGGGACATAGAGGTGTTGGCACCATACTTTACTCATTCGGTTGGAGGGGTTGCCGCCTATCTTCCTTCGAATTTACCGTTATATTCGTATGTATTATTTGCAGCCATGCCTTCGATTA
Source organism: Pseudomonadota bacterium (assembly GCA_963205195.1). Taxonomy (GTDB): domain Bacteria; phylum Pseudomonadota; class Alphaproteobacteria; order Rickettsiales; family SXRF01; genus SXRF01. The sequence continues at coordinate 22,088 of CAUJHR010000019.1, forward strand.
TGGCCAGTGAAGTCAATATACGCCCCAATCAAATCATGCAAGACAAAGAAATATTTAAAGACTTGAATAAGATACTACACCTAGACACATTCTTTCCTAATGTAAGCGTCAGGTCTATGGGACGTGTTGAATTCAATCAGGCATATATTCCGAATTGCGACGCTGCTATTTTTACAGGCACCCCAACCAATGGTAGGAAAATTCTTTCCGAAATGAAAGACGGTGCATTACTTATACTAAATGGAACTGGTCACAATCCGATCGTCGTCACTGAAACATCGGACGTAAATAAAGCAGTAGAAGGAGCAGTATATACTAAAGGATTCAATTGTGGCCAAGACTGTGCAGGGCCAGATGCTATATTAGTTCATTCCTCTGTTGCAAATGAATTTATAGAGAAATTTATCAATAAATTTACAAAACTAAAAAAAGGTAGTTATACAAACCCAGAAGTAAGAATAGGCCCCATTGATAGAGCATCAGAATTAATGAAGTTCGGGCGTATTTTTCATGAAGACAAGGCACACATAGTGGCAGGGGGTAATATCGACTTTAGAAGTTCAATAGTGGACCCCACTGTCCTGCAATCACATGTAATGGAAAAGAGAAATTATAAAGAATGTTTTGGTCCTGTAGCCTATATACATGTGTATGATAAGGATAAAGATCTAGCCTACTATTTTGAAGATGCCGATGGTCAATATGTTGCAAACAAAATGTACGTTACTGTGTATGGAGACAGTAAGTATCTTGGTACAAGAAACGATGCTGAATTGCCTGATAGAAATGGTGTTGGTATATTAATCAAAGACAAAACTATTCACGATATCGAATATGGGAACGCTCCCTACGGAGGATATTCTACAAATGCTTCATCTCTCACGATGCGTAATGGAAATAATTATGTGTGTGAGGCAAAACCAATCTTAATACCTCAAGCTTTGCATGACCATTTGGTAAAGGGGGTGGCACTCCAAGATAGAAAAATATCTAAACGTCCTAAAATTGATGTTGACGATCATATCAATGCTACCGTGGAAGAGTTTAAGGCTATAGCGCATGAAGTATTTGGAGACCATTTGACCTTCGCATTTGTGTTTGGAAGTGTAGCCAAGAATCAGCAAGTATTTAGCTTCAGCAAGCGTAGTGACCTAGACACTTTTATTTGCCTTAAAGACGATGTTCCTCAAGAGAAGAAAGATGAATACATTAGACGGATAGTAGCCCTACAAAAACTGCGTGGATTTGCTTTTGATCCCAAATATCCCGCCGAGATTGTCACATTCGATAAATTAAAAGAAACTTTTTCTAATCTTAGCCATATCCATCCAAAAGTTGGGGTGATAAATCCTGAACGTGTATATGATGCCTTAGTTTGGACTCAAGTATTTAACGATGCTAAAAAGGGGTTTATTGGAGATGGGCGTTCTTTATCTGCTCTTGTAAAGTTAACATGTGGGCATTTGGATCGATGGAAATCCGAGGTTCAGAAACAACTTGCAGCTGGTGCAACACCACTTAATGCTTCCAAAAGTGATGATACGGGTATGACAACATACGGTATTCTGAAGCGAAATTTGTCCTACGAAGAAAAGGGGGTGAAATTATCTCATGAACGATAAGGAAGCACTAGAAAATTTAATCATCAAACTACTGCAATCCCCAGAAGCTAAACGCTCAAGGCTCATATCGAGTATTGAATCATTTTTTAGCTCAGACCAAAGTGATTTTGATGCAGGCGTTACGATAACTTTGGATAATGGGACTATGTTTGATCTGGTGATTATAGAGAAAAATAAGGAATAATTAAGTTACAACTTCTCAAAGATAATGGTAAACTTTAGAAAATCAATATTACATGTGACAGATTTGTGCCATGGCGTTATTTGGAAAGGTTGATTTTGCCTTTAGTTGGGATTGACTATTAAAATTGGCAAGCGTTACAAGTTATTGATTAATAAAAGATTTTACTTATTATTTGCTAATTGGTAATGACGGGGTCGGGTGTTCGATTCACCTCAGCAGCACCAGTTATTTCAACGATTTTGGTGATTTTCGTATATATCAAAATTTGTTGGGTATACTCTGGGTATACTTTTAACATCAACGAATCATTTTAATGTTAAATCTGGAAGTGCTTTTTTAATAGATTGTCTAATCGCATCTATATCAACAGAATTGTCTTCTGGTAGCAATACATACAGCCTAAAAGTGTAGAGGGCATAATTTGAAAGAATGCTCATTAACGAAGAGCTTTTTTCCATAATTGCGGCTGATGATCCTTGGTCATCAATAATTCTTACAGCCTGTTCATATTTGTCTTTTGTATCTTCAGCACTAGAAACTGGTATACGAGAACCTATTTTTGTAAGCGTTCTAATGCCTGGTTTCCATATTGTCCAATAATCTGCGGCAATACCAAATTCACTAATTAAGTTAGGGAGATGATTTTTTAAAAGAGTTAGCTCATTGGAATAGTTTTTACGAGATTGATCATTTTCTGCCTGCATATTTTCCATTTCGATTACTAATTTGGGAGGTCTTCTTTCTATTAAAGCCTTTGCTTTATTCCCAATGACGCTCTTATTCCCATGTTTTTTAGCTAGATCACGAATTTTATTAGTAACATAGGTATCATCAAACATATCCCATTCACCGTTTTTTATTGCGGCATTTACCCAGCTAGCCGAGCCTTCTATTTCTTTTTCTTCTAGTAAAGCACACAATAAGTCTTGTAAGAGCCATTCCATACCAGCTACAGTTTTGTGAAAGGCGACTTGTTGGTAGTCAAAATATCTACCTAATAATAGGTGTTCAGCCGTCCGCAATGCTTTTGCTGTAAAGCAAATGCGTTCATTTTTGTCTAACCGAAGTTGGCTTAATAAATACCCTAGATCAACCGTACCATAAGGTAATCCTGTATGGTGAGCCGTACGCATCAAATAATCTATTCGGTCTGCGTCTAAATCTGAGCTAATCAAATTGGCAAATCGAGGTGGCTGTTCTCGATTGAATACTTTATAAATATCTTCTGGGGACAAGTCAGCAGCTTTGAGAACAGCTTGTATTTGGCTATTATTCTCTAAGGTAGCCTTGCTTACACTTTCATGCTTATAAAATTTAACAGGTTCTTTTCCTTCGCCAACGCCTCTAAGGTAAAAATCTGCAATTGCATGTTCCATAGCATGCGAAAAAGGATAATGACCAATATCATGCATCAAACCTGCTAGCCGATACAACTGAATTTCTTTTTTATCAATCTCGATACCAACTCTTATTAAGTTTTCTAAAATAAGACCGGTGATATGACACACGCCAATAGAATGAGAAAATCTACTGTAATCAGCTCCTGGAAATGCAGAGTATGCAAGCCCTAATTGTTTGACATTTCGTAATCTTTGGA
>CAUJHR010000020.1 GCA_963205195.1 Pseudomonadota bacterium
GGTAAAGCCGCATCATAACCAGAAAAAATATCCCAATCAGTATATCGCCGAGGTAATTTCTGATGATTACATTTATCTGGTGCCGCTTGTAACTGAACAAAATAAAATTTTTCTTAAAACCATTTATCCTAGTAGAAAGGGCTACAAAGATTTATAAGAAAGGGAAAAAATGATGCCTAAAAAAACTTTTATCGATGAAGAAGAACGTAAAATCATTGAAGCCTATGAAGCAGGTGAATTTGTGGATTCCGCAAACTCTAAGCAATTAAAAAAAATGTTGGAGAAAGCTGCCGGTAACTATCTGAAGAAAGATGCGCGTATAAATATTCGCATATCGGAAGCAGATTTACAGGGGCTAAAATTAAAAGCCGCTGAAGAAGGTATGCCATACCAGACTCTTGTAGCCAGCGTATTGCATAAATTTGTAAGTGGACGGCTCGGATAAAAAGGTATATTTTTCGAGTTTATTTTAATTATTTATCTTAGGCATATTGCAGAAAATCAATACATGACGACCAAAAACTGGAACACCGATAGCTGGCGCGAATTCCCTATAAAACAGCAGCCGGTATATAAAGACCTCGAACATTTAAAGAACGTGGAGCGCACTCTTGCGAGCTTCCCTCCCCTTGCCTCAGCTTCGGAAATTCGGGCGCTTAAAGGCGAGCTGGCTGATGCTGCTTTTGGCAAGGCATTTTTGCTGCAAGGCGGGGATTGCGCTGAGAGCTTCGCGGAATTCAATGAAAAAAACCTGCGCGATTTTTTCCGCGTGATGCTGCAGATGACCATGGCACTTATGTATGGTGCTGGCCGTCCGGTTGTGAAGGTTGGCCGCATAGCGGGGCAATTCTCCAAGCCGCGCTCGGACAATATGGAAAAGATCGGTGACACTGAGCTTCCCAGCTACCGCGGTGATATGGTGAACTCAATGGAATTTGAAGAGCAAGGGAGGCAAGCCGACCCTGACCGCCTGCTTCGCGCTTATTACCAAGGTTCGGCTACGCTTAATTTCCTGCGTACGCTGGCGCGTGGCGGATATGCATCGCTTAAGCAGATAAACCGATGGAATATGGAGTTTATAAATTCATCGAGCCAGGGCAAACGCTTTGAAGAACTGGTCGCACGTATAAATGAATGCCTTGATTTTATACAAGCCTGCCGCCTGCCGCTGGATGATGTCGAAGAATTCGCCGAAGCAAGTTTTTTCACTTCACATGAAGCATTGCTGCTTGGTTATGAATCGGCGCTTACACGCTTTGACCCGTTTGATGAAAAATGGTACGCGTGCGCTGCACACATGCTGTGGATAGGTGACCGCACGCGCTCGCCCGATGAAGCACATGTTGAATTCTTGCGCGGGGTTGCAAATCCTATCGGCTGTAAGGTTGGGCCTAGCTCTACGGTTGACGGACTCCTAAAAGTTATCGACACGCTGAACCCGGAAAATGAACCGGGGCGCTTGACTCTTATCAGCCGCATGGGTGCTGGAAAAGTTGGTGATCTGCTTCCGCCCTTAGTGCGGGCGGTTAAAGACGCGGGCAAAACTGTTGTGTGGGCGTGCGACCCGATGCACGGCAACACCATTAAATCTCCAAATGGATACAAGACGCGCAAATTCACCGACATACTTGCTGAAGTGCGTAACTTCTTCGAGGTGCATAAAGCCGAAGGCACAGTTGCAGGCGGTGTCCATTTTGAAATGACCGGTCAGGATGTTACTGAATGCTTAGGAGGCGCGCAGGCAATTTCGGAGCTTAATTTATCCGACCGCTACCACACGCATTGCGACCCGCGCCTTAACGCATCACAATCATTGGAGCTTGCTTTTTTGATCGCGGAAACCATAAAGAAACAAAAAGGAAGATGATAGGATAACGCGGCAAAAATAAAATTATAAAAATAAGCTTGCCTTAATAATCTAATTATCTAATCATCTACGAGAAATCACATTACAGGAGAAGAATATGGGTAAGTCAGCAAGAGTGGGCGGCGTTGCAGTTGACCAATTAAAAAGCATCATTGGACGCGTTGAGAAACTTGAAGAAGAAAAACGTGCAATCGCTGACGACATCAAGGATGTATTCGCTGAAGCAAAAGGCAATGGATTTGATGTAAAAGCTATCCGCCAGATAATCAAGCTGCGTAAAATGGACGCACAGGAGCGCGAGGAAGAAGAAACTGTGCTCGACACCTATATGCGCGCACTCGGGATGCTCCCTGAATTTGAAGAGGCGGAAGCGGCTTAGCAACCTGTTGTCATTCCGCCGAAGGGCAGAATCTATTTATTAAATGGATCCCGGACTTCGCCGGGATGACAGTGTATAATTATTCTTGTTTTTCGATATATTTCGCAACACGCATTACGCGACCAAAGGCATAGATATTGGCGTAAATTATGCCGCGGATACCACGAAGTATATAAAGCCTGAGTATATAGGCCTTGAAGAAGGAAACCGAGAATTCGAAAACCAGCCGCAAGCGAGCAAATGAAAGCCCCTTTCCCGCTCTTAAATTTTCTGCCTGCGCGCTAGTATAGCTATTCATTTTTGCAAGTGCGTGGCTGATGCTTCGGAAGGAGCGGTGCAAAATAACTTCCTTTAAATGGGCTACGTCTTTTGCATCCATTATTACTGAATCATGCACCGGGCTTTCGGAAAAACGTCCTTTACCCCGGTTATAAAGCCTCAGGCAATGGTTGGTGTGGGCAAGAAGCGCCAGTTTTTTTTCACCCGGCAGCATGTCGCGTACTTTAATGATATAACCGCCCATTTGCGGCTCACCGTTTGCGAATAACGCTTTTATTTCCTCAGCTAGCTCTGGAGTTATTTCCTCATCCGCATCAAGGTTTAAAAGCCAGTTGTTTTTGCATTCTTCCTCGCCAAAACGCTTCTGCATACCATAACCTTGCCATTTATTATAAATAGCTCGTGCACCCAGAAAAGTTGACACTGACATTGTGTCGTCCACGCTGCCGCTGTCAATAATTATGACCTCATCCACCCAGTCACGAACACTGTTTATGGTGGTTGCGATGCGGTCTGCCTCATTCTGCGCGATTATAAAAACGGATATAGGAAGCTTCATAGAAACCATTGTGTTGTAAATAAAGTAAACTATAAAAGATAATAATGAATATTTAAAATGATTAATGTAAAGGAAAACTATATGCGTATCGCCAATATAATGTTCAGCAAGGGCGGCGGCGGAATTGAAAAAGCATTCGTTGATTATTGCGAGGGGCTGCGCGACCTTGGCTATCAATCGGTGGCCATTACAGCTGCTGGTGCTATGGTAAACAGCGAACTTTCGGAACTTAAAATTGAAACACATTCCATAAGTAATATGGGTGAGTGGGATATTTTTGCAGTAATGCGCCTGCGTAAATTATTGCTGGAACTCAAGATCGATGTGGTCATCGCGCATGCGAACCGGGCATTCGGCCTGTCACGCAAGGCTATCAAGGGGAAGATCCCACTTGTTGGGGTGGTACAGAATTATAATACCAGCCGTTACAATGCCGCAGATATGGTATTTACCACAACTTATGACCTGATAGATACACTTGCAAAACAGGGGATACCTAAAGAAAATATATTTCATATACCAAACATGGTGAAATGCGGAGAACTGCCCCACCGTGGTCAGCGTAATTCACCGCCTATCATTGGCACAATGGGACGGTTCGTTGCGAAAAAAGGCTTTGATGTTTATATTGATGCGCTGAAGATACTTAAAGAACGAGGCGTTGACTTCAAAGCTATTTTGGGTGGAAACGGAGTTGAAGAAAACAGCCTTAAAGCCCGCGCAAGGGATGGTGGCCTCGATGGGAAACTTAGCTTTAGTGGATGGGTTTTGAATAAAAAAGATTTTTACACAGGAATTGATATTTTCTGCCTGCCATCGCTGCATGAACCATTTGGCATTGTGCTTCTTGAAGCATTCGCTTACGGCGCACCAGTAATATCTACAGATTCGGAAGGGCCACGCGATATAATAACCGCTAATTACGATGCCATGATAGTTGCTAAAGGTGACGCCACGCAACTGGCAAATGCCCTGGAAACCTTAATAAAAGACCCAGCTACATCTGATAAACTTGCTGCCAATGCTTTCGCAAAAGTACGCACCAAATACGCCCAGGAAGTCGTATGCAAGAGAATAGAAGAGGCATTGAATATATTACTTGAAAGAATGCGTGTTAAAGCTTTAAAGGCTGGCTAAAATATCTTTTGCAGCCTGCGCGGGATTTTCTGCTTCGGTTATCGGCCTACCAATTACAAGGTAGCTAGCACCTAAATTAATGGCTTCCTTAGGGGTCATCACCCTCTTCTGGTCGCCGCTGGCGCTTCCCGCGGGACGGATACCCGGAACGACCAGCTTAAAATCCTTGCCGCATTGCTTGCGTAATATTTCGATTTCATGCGGGGAACAAACCACTCCATCCAGACCATTTTCCAGCACCAAGTCAGCTAACTTACTTACTTGATTTTGAATATTATTAGCAAAGCCAATGGCTTTTAAATCGTCATCATCAAGGCTAGTTAAGGCAGTAACCCCAACTATTATAGGACTAGATGGCAGGCTTTTTGCTGCTTTTGCCGCCGCCTGCATCATGGCTTTACCACCTGAGGCATGGATAGTGATTATGGATGTGTTTATTGCAGCTGTCGCACGGATCGCCCCTGCTACTGTGTTAGGAATATCGTGGAATTTCAGGTCGAGGAATAATGGTATATCGCCCGCCACTTCCCTTACTCCGGCTACACCATTAGCGGTAAAAAATTCCAGCCCTAGCTTTATCATACCAACTGAGTCGCGCACGGACTGAACCAACTTTTTAGCCTTGGCAATGTCGGTAGTGTCGATAGCGCAGATTATGGGATTATTGCTGCTTAAGTTTCCTGTAGACTTCGTCATCATTGCGCTTTCCGATTAATATTACAGTCAAAACCTTTTCATCAAACTGATAAATTATGTGATATTCGCCACTATCAGCGCGTAAATAATCATAACCAATCAATTGCTTTGAATCATGCTGTTTGGGATTCTGGCGTAATAATTGTATTTTTTGAGATATTTGTTTAGCGTGTTTTGGTGGTATACGAGAAAGAAATTTATCAGCATGTTTTTCAAGCCTAAGTATCAGCATTTAAATACTTCTGTAAAATAGCTTCGCTTTCCTCTGCGCCAAGATAACCTTTTTTTTCAGCTTCCTTGGCTTTTTCGCCCCAATATCTATCCGACAAAGCCTGGAGTATTTCATACTCTTCGCAGGAAAGCATAACCACAGAATTACGTCCGGAACGTTGAATCATAACCGGCTCGCGCAGAGCGGCATCAATAATTTTACCAAAGTTATTTTTTGCATCCGTTGCTGATTCTACACGCATATAACACCTGTTTTAAATTAGCCATTTTAGCCATTTTAGCCATTTTAGCTGATTTATCTAATTTAGTCAACAGAGTATTCATCTATTCCCATTTGAACACTGTATCACCGCCAACAATGGTGCGGACCGCCCTGCCCTTCACCGGCCAGTTGTCAAATGGTGAGTTCAGGGATTTGCTCATAAACTGCTTTGGGTCGATGCTCCACTGCGTATCGAGGTCGATAATTGTCAGGTCGGCACGCGCACCTTTTTTCAGGCGTCCGGAATTAACATGGATAATATCAGCTGGTTTATAGGTCATTGCCGCCATCACATCGCGCAGCGGCATTATCTTCTGGTGATAAAGCGATAGCGAAAGCGGCAGCATAGTTTCCAACCCAACAATACCAAAAGCGGCGGATGAAAGGGGAACACGCTTGCTTTCCTGATCGTGCGGAGCGTGGTCAGTCGCTATTGCATCAATAGTTCCGTCTTTCAAGCCTTCTATTACCGCCATGCGGTCCTTTTCAGCGCGCAAAGGAGGATTCATCTTGCTAAATGTGCGGTATTCGAGGACAGCTTCATCGGTGAGCGTGAAATGATGCGGCGCGGCTTCACAGGTTACGCGCAAGCCTTTTTTCTTAGCGCGGCGAACAGCATCTATCGCCTCGGCGGTTGAGATATGCAGCACATGGTATTGTCCGCCGGTAAGCTCGGCTAGGATTATATCGCGCTCGACCATCACCGCTTCGGCAGCATTGGGAATTCCGGCAACACCTAATTGTGCCGATATTTTCCCTTCGTTCATACAGCCGCCGCAGGAAAGGTTAAGATCTTCAGCATGCTGAGCGATAGGCACGCCAAGCTCACGCGAATAAGCAAGCGCCTTACGCATAACGCCAGCATTCATTACCGGAAGACCATCATCGGTAAAACCAACCGCACCCGCCTCGACCAGAAGCCCCATTTCAGTTATCTCTTCACCCTTCATATGCTTGCTTATGGCAGCATAGGTGCGGACGTTTACATAAGCCGTTTCACGCGCACGTTTATGGATAAAGGCCACCACTGATATATCATCAATAACCGGCTTTGTATTTGGCATACAGGCAACGGTGGTTACCCCACCGGATGCGGCTGATTTACTGCCGGTTGCAATGGTTTCTTTATATTCCTGACCCGGCTCGCGGAAATGCACCTGAATGTCAAGCAATCCCGGCGAAAGTATGTTTCCTCTGCAATCGATTACTTCTATCCCTTCAGGCACACCATCACTGAATAAGCGCTCGCCGAAATCGGCTATTGAATCTCCGATGGTAAGAAGGCTGCCCTTTGCATCCAGCCCCGACTCAGCATCGAACAAGCGTGCATTTGTATATGCCACTTTTTTATTCGCGTCATTCTTATGGGTGGGCATTACGAAATGTTGTTTTTTACTCATCTGATTCTCGCTTAATTTATATTTCTGCCAAGAAGTTCCAAGACCGCCTGGCGCACGGCAACACCCATTTCCACCTGGTCAAGTATTACGCTGCGGTTTAAGTCATCGGCAAGGCGCGTATCGATCTCCACACCACGATTGATAGGACCAGGGTGCATTATAAGTGCATCAGGCTTAGCATAGGCAAGCTTTTCTTCATCCAATCCGTAAAAATGGAAGAATTCGCGGATACTGGGGATAAAATTACCAGACATACGCTCCATCTGCAGGCGCAGCATCATTATAATATCGCAATCCTTAAGCCCTTTTTTCATGTCATAGAATGTTTCCACTCCAAACGATTCAGGAAATGGCGGCATAAGGGTTGGGGGTGCTACAATACGAACTTTAGCGCCAAGTAGGGTCAGTAATTTCATATTGGAACGGGCAACCCGGCTGTGAAGTATATCTCCGCAAATTGCAACAGTCAGCCCTTCTAGCTTCCCTTTGCGCCTGTATATAGTTAAAGCATCAAGCAAAGCCTGTGTCGGGTGTTCATGGCAGCCATCGCCGCTATTTATGACCGAACAATTTACTTTCGCCGCCAGCAAATGCACCGCACCGCTTTCAGGATGGCGGACAGCTATGAAATCCGGGTGCATTGCATTCAGGGTCATCGCTGTGTCGATCAGTGTTTCACCTTTTTTGGTAGAGGAGTTGGAAACCGACATATTTATAACATCCGCACCAAGGCGCTTTCCCGCCAGTTCAAAAGATGTACGGGTGCGGGTTGAATTTTCAAAAAACAAATTAATTAATGTGCGGCCTTTTAAGATGGCATGCTTTTTATCAGGCTCACGATTTTTTTTGATATAGGTTTCGGCAATTTCCATAACCGAATAAACATCACCACGGGAAAGACCGTCAATGCCTAACAAATGTTTGTGCTTAAAAGAGATTGTAGATAATTTTTTATCGCTATTCATGCCTGCCAGCATAATTAGCAATTATCGTTATGGCAAATGCAAAAAATAATAATTTTGTCTAATTCAAGCCAATATTTTCGCCTATTAATTGATATAACTTGCAATTCTGCGATTTACGGCTAATTTTACAAAATAACATTTTGCGAGGAATCCGATGCGCTTTTCATATACCGCCTTACTGCTTTTAGCCCTTACCGCCTGTGACCAGAATGGCGGTATACTGCCTATTGATGGTCAGAAACTGCTTTCCAGTTTTGAAGGGCCAAAGATCCCAACAATGCAGGATAACCAGATAGAAGCAGCTAAAGCAGCAGAAAAAAATGAAGATTTTGCCGGCGCCTCGCAAATATACCAGCAGATATTGGAAAAAGACCAGGATAATAAAGAGGTTGCACAATATTATGCTGATAGCCTTCGCCGGGGTGGTGAATATGAAAAATCCATCGGAATTTATGACAATATTTTAGCCAAGGATGCAGGCAATTTAGCGGCAAAGGAAGGAAAAGGCCTTGCTTTGATGGCAAAGGGCGATTTTGAAACCCCAACCTCGCTGTTCGATGAAGTATTAAAAGCAGAACCCACACGCTGGAAATCATTAAATGCTATAGGCATACTTTTTGTAACACGGGGGCTTTACCCAGATGCCATGAAATATTTTGAAGAAGCATTGAAACAAAGCCAGGGGAATATTTCGGTTATGAATAACCTTGGCCTATCTCAGGCGCTGAATAAACAATATGAAACTGCGATTGGAACCCTAACAAAGGCATCTTCCCAGAGCGCTGTAAATTCCATTACCAGGAAACGTATAGAATTGAACCTTGCATTAGTTTATGCAAGCGCCGGCAAACTGGCAGAAGCGCGTAAAATAGCCGAAGCTTATTTAAGCGGGCCTTCACTAAATAATAATCTTGGGCTGTACGCCCATCTTGCAAAAGATGATGGCCTTGCCAAATCTTACCTCAACATGGCGCTTACCGAGAGCAAAACCTATTACGGAAAAGCATGGGATAATTTGGAAGCTATCAATAACGAAACCAATGATAAAGCCCCGGTTAAGGATGCCGGTAAGGACAAAGGGAAAGAAGACCCGAAAGATAAAAATAAAAAGGGTAAAAAATCTAAATCAACTCCTAAGGAAGCCGGGAAAGTTACCATAATTGAGGAACCAGTTGCTACAAAGAGCGAGGTCAAGCCTGTTGATGTGTTGCATGAAATAAAGCAAGAAAACGGCCAGGCTGATAATAAGCCTGCCACAGTTGATAATGTAATTGATAATATTGCGAAAGATGCAAACAGCAAATCAGTAAAAACCGGTGAAAAAATTTTAGGTACTATTAAATTGCCTGATGATAAAGCTCAGGCACCCACGGAGATTAAGGATAATACTGAACGGAAATAATTATAAATAATTTGCGGCAATATTGAAGAAACCAGTTAGGTTTGACGTATGGCACAGGAAGCAGCTACAAAAAAAACCGAGATAGTGCCAAAAACGGTGGCAAAGGCAGAGGCTGAAATAGAATTTGGCAAAACCCTTACTAATTTCCTAAGCGGTTACAAGCCTTATAATGAATATGAAAGCGAAATTGATATAATAGGCGGCCATTTCCGTATCAATTTAAATACCCCGCTCCCTGAATTTACTGCGAGCACTGCCATGGCATATGAAGCCGTGGATATAGATGGCGGTGAAAAGCCATATGTAGCACTTGTATGCGAAGCAAATTCCATTCAGAGGCTTCATCTTATCAACCCATTGCTTAACGCCCCGCACCCCAATCTCATGGCATTGGTAACAGCTGGTGTTGTTTCCCTATCACAGCCAAAAGAAGAGCGCTTCGTATTACTTTATGAAAGGCCAAAAGGGGAAAGGCTATCAAAGCTCATAAGGATGAGCAAGAATCCGCCAAGTTTTGATTTCATCTGCCACAATATAATAGCACCACTCGCCCTTGCCATACAGCATATGCATGATATTGGCATACCGCATGGGAACGTAAACTGTGATAATATATTTTTCGACCCTCGGGGTACTATTGGAGCGATAATAGGCCCATGCACAAGGCATCCCAGTGGATATACCCAGCCCTTTTACTATGAACCGGTAGAACGAATTCAGGCCCTTCCTGCCGGAAAAGGCGAAGGTGATTCAACACAGGATTTTTATGCGCTTGCTGTGGTCATACTGCATATAATTTACGGTATGAACCATTTTGTAGGAATGAGTGAAAATGAACTGGTACGGAAAATACTTAAAGAAGGTGCATTCAACGCCCTTACCCGCCACAAAGATATGCCGGAAGTTTTTTATGATTTTTTCCGCGGGCTCTTAAGCCCTAATTCACAGGATCGCTGGAATTACCGTTACCTTAAGGCATGGCTGGACGGAAAGCGATACAACGTTATGCCAACTCCCCCGCCGCAAGAAGCTATCAGGCCTTTTGAATTTAATGGCGATATTGCGTATAACCGCCGCGAAGTAGCTGATATATTTTTTCATAACTGGGGATCGGTCCCAGAAATTTTTGCAGGCGGGCAACTTTCAACATGGGTTGCCATATCGCTTCGCAACAAAGAACTAAATGAATATTTGCTTAGAACCGCTAAAGTTATAGGAAGTGCTACAAGGAAGAATGATGCTTATATAAATGAGCAGATCATGAGAGCGATCTCGGTTTTCGATCCGGCAGGACCTGTACGCATCGGGAACCTTTCATTTCACCTGGAGGGAATAAATACACTTTTTGCCTATAAGTTTTTTGCACAGGAAACAGATGAACTATACAATATTGTACAGTTTATAGAACTAAGCATGTTTCATTTCATAACCAACCAGAAAACCAAAGAGCCAGACAAGATCGCAGAAACAGTTGGAAGCAACCTCAGCGCTATTTTCATGCGCCTTGACCGCCTAAGAAGCATTACCCGCAATACTGGGCTGGGATTCGGGCCTGAGAGAATATTATATGATTTGAATCCCGGCATGAAATGTATAAGCCCGCTTCTAGATGGTATCCATGTATCATCACTCTCATCAATGCTTAAAGAACTTGATAAGCTTGCACCAAAACTTGCACAAACCAATGACCCTATAGACACTCATATTGCAGCTTTTATTGCCAGCCTGCTTAATATCCAACATGAAATTTATATAAATTCTTTAAGCTCGCACCCCGAACTTGCCAAGCAGCCAGTCATGATAGCACTTAAACTGCTGGCAACAGCGCAGAATAAGGTTAGCATCTCGCATTTGCCGGGCCTTACAAATTGGCTGGCACTTCGAATATTGCCATTGCTTGATGTAATACGCAGCCGCACATTAAAGAAAAAACTTATATCTATGATAGCCAACGCTGCACGTAGCGGAAATATTCAGAAAATGGCTGATGTTGTGATTGAATCCGGATATGCTCAGGCAGAATCAAAAGCTTTCCAACATGCTGTACGAAGCTTTAAGCAAAATGCTAAAGATATAATTTATTATAATAAAAAAGAGATGATAGAAATACATAGCAAGCAGCTTGGTGCAAGAATGTCGCATTACATTGCCATATTAGCACTTATAACAAGCTTTATAATTGCAATCCGAGGGGGATATTAAGACATGTTCTTAATAAGGATAGGACAGAAGCTCATATTACCTCTTATGGTAATTGTGTGCATACTTCTTATAGGGCTTTTACAGCTGGGATTTATTTTCCTGATACTGGCTTTACTGCCATCTATTACAGCGTATTTTATTGATGAAGATTATTACCGAATTAATTTCCGTACTATTTTCGCCTGTAACCTTGCTGCAACTATCCCTACCATAACCCCGATATTCATTTCGGGGCTTAAACTCAAGCATTTTGATATAAGCTCGGTTATCGGCAACCCCCAAGTATGGCTTTTTATATATAGCGGGGCGGCTATAGGCTGGTGTATGATATATATAAGCGGGCATGTAGCGCGTGTATTTCTTGATATACAATATAAATTCCGCTCTGCTGCGCTTGAAAAATCACAGGCCAGGCTTCTGGAAGAATGGGGCGATAATATTAAATAATGATGATATTGGTTAGAAAGGAAGCCGTGCGCGCAACGCGGCTCCTAAGGTCCCATCATCCAGGTAATCCAGTTCACCACCCATTGGTATACCCTGCGCCAAGCGTGAAATACTTACATTAAAACCATTCAAACGATTGGTTATATAATGCGCGGTGGTCTGCCCTTCTATTGTAGCGTTAGTAGCCAGAATTATTTCCTTAACCTGCCCCGCCCCTACCCTTGTGACCAAGGATTCAATATTTAATTGTGAAGGCCCGCGGTCATCCAGCGCTGATAATGTGCCGCCCAGAACATGGTATTTCCCTTTATATAAATTGCAGCGCTCAATCGCCCATAAATCCGCAAGGTCTTCAACCACGCACAGAACCGAATCATCACGTTTTACGTCGCTGCATATTACGCAAGGATCGTGAATATCGAGATTGCCGCATACATTACAGGTTTTGATGTTTTCAAGGGCTTTTCCCAAAGTAATATGCAATGGCTTCATAACCTGCTCGCGATTACGCATAAGCAGCAGCACTACACGGCGTGCTGAACGCGGACCAAGCCCAGGAAGCTTAGAAAAAATCCTGATCAGTTCATCAATATCGGAATGTGCCACAGGCGTATATTAAAATGGCAGCTTCATGCCTGCAGGCAGGTTCAGGCTGCTGGTCGCCGCTGCCATCTGGCTGGAAGTTGAAGCATCCATTTTTTCCTTAGCATCATTAAATGCTGCAACTATCAAATCTTCCAGCATCTCTTTTTCTTCAACTTTTATAAGGCTGTCATCAAGGCTTACCTTAAGAAGGCTATGCTTTCCGTTTATACGTACTTTCACCATACCACCTCCAGATGCGCCATCCATTTCCTCTGCTTCGATCTTTTCTTGAAGAGCGGCTATTTTACTTTGCATTTCCTGCGCCTGTTTCATCATTTTCTGTAAGTTCATAATTTTCTCCTGTTATTGTTTATATATTTGCTTTCACACCAACCACCATAGCGCCGGGGAATTGCTCAAGAGCGCTGGCTACCAGAGGATGTGCCGATACTTCCTTTATATCTTTTTCTTTACGGGCGATTTCCTGTTCGTGCAAGCTTGGATTTGCAGCCATTTGAGAAACTAATATTTTCCATGGCTGCCCTGTCCATCTGGTGAGGCAATCGGCAACTTTAGCAGTAAAATCACGCCCTAATTCGGGAGATAATTTAAGTTCGATCTTACCTTCCTGAAAAGAAGAAAGCCATACGTCGCTTTGCAACTGGGTATGCAGCAGCATTTCACGATTTTCAGAAAACAAGCCCACCGCCTGCTCAAAACTGCTTATAACCTGCCTCAGTGCTGGTTCAGGAGTTTTTTTTTCTGTATTTACCTGCGGCTGCAGTTGAGCAGCGGCGCTATCTGGCATATTGCGGATTATTTCAGCCGGGGTTGGCATCTGCGCGCTATAGGCAATACGTACCAGCAGCATTTCAAGCGCAGAAAGCGGGGATGGCGCGATTTTTACCTCGCTTACGCCTTTAAGCAACATCTGCCACAGGCGGGTGAGTATAGGCATTGATAATGCGTCTGCCAATTTTTTTGCTTCCGTACGGTCACTTTCTGAAAGTGAAATATCGGTAAGGGCAAGAGGAGCCACCTTCACCCGCGTTACCAGATGGACAATCTCCAGCGCATCCTGAACCAGCATAAGCGGATCAGAACCCGCGGTATACTGCGCCTCAAGGTCAGCTATTGCATCTGCAACATCACCTCTAAGCAGTATCTCCAACAGCCGGAAAGTTGCAGAATGATCGGCAGCGCCTATCATCTGGCGAACCGCCTTGGTGGTTACATTCAATTCCCCGCCTTCTTCAACGCCGCGGGCAATTGCCTGATCGAGAAGGGAAAGCGCATCGCGCACAGAACCTTCAGCAGCAATGGATATTAATTTAAGCGCCTCTTCTTCCGCCTGTACATTTTCTTTCCCCGCGATGTTTTGCAAATGCCGGGTAAGATTTTCAGAATCTATCCTCTTTAAATCGAAACGCTGGCAGCGGGAAAGTATAGTAACAGGGATTTTGCGCGATTCAGTGGTTGCAAAAATAAACTTCACATGCGGAGGCGGCTCTTCCAGGGTTTTTAACAATGCGTTGAAGGCATTGGTAGAAAGCATGTGCACTTCGTCGATTATATATATTTTGTAGCGTGCAGAGGTTGGAAGGTAACGTACTGTATCGATAAGGTCGCGTATGTCCCCTACCCCGGTATGGCTTGCGGCATCCATTTCCAATACATCTACGTGCCTATCCTCGGCTATCATTTTGCAATGCGCGCACACACCACAAGGATTTATGGTAGGCCCTCCTTTTTCGTCGGGACCTATACAGTTAAGGGCACGTGCGATGATCCTGGCTGTTGTTGTTTTACCTATACCGCGTATGCCAGTGAGTAAAAAAGCATGGGCAATTCGGTTGGACTTTATCGCATTGGATAAAGTGCGAACCAGAACTTCCTGCCCGATCAGGTCATCGAAATTAACAGGTCGGTATTTACGGGCAAGGACACGGTATTCCATAGTAATCTGGGCTTATAAGTTGGGACTGGTGACGACCCAGCGCGTATCTGCTACGGCTGCTTCCTCTCGGACCTGACCGGGTTTGCAGGCGCACTGCCCGCCACCAGCGGAGCTATTATGGAACAAGCGAAAGGAGGCTGCAAGCTATAAATAAAAACTAACGGACAAAAATATTTATTTCCTGGTATTTCACTGAATCGGAAACAATTACCCTTGAGCTTACGCGATCACCGCTAACACCATATTTTCCAAGTACATTAACAACATTTTGCAGATTCTGGTTATATTTGTCATTTTCGAAAGCCTTACTATCGCGCGGGATCACTGACTCAAGGTCATACTTAGCTTCCGGCCTGGTTGCTGAAACTTTATATACTACTTTACGAAGCGGATTATCATAATAAACATACTGCTGATTGTAACGGATTATCATTACTGCGCCTTCAGGGTTAGTTGCCCCACCTGAAGCAGCTGGTACATTTGAGGTTGGCGCAACGGAAGCCGTAGAATTAATAGCATCGCCACTACGCACTGCAGCTATCGCATTTATGTATTGTTCATTTGAAGCTGGTGCTATCGCAGAGCCAGCCGGAACATCGCCCAATGATGAAGAATCATCCTGTGCTGATTGTGCCGGGGCATCGCCTTGGACAGAGGAGCCAATACCGCCAATATCGGCATACGCCGGGGCAAAACTTACAAGTAAAGCCGTAAACAGGGAAAACCCCAGGGCTTTTTTACCATGACGTATCATATTAATTCTCCTATATAAAATATAAATTGCATGCACAGCACAGATAACTGGAATTTAAAATAGCAGCAAACCCAAGTCAAGGCACGAATATAATAAAACCTATGTATTCTATAAAAACTGCTTGTGTTTTAGCATGAATTGGTTACATTGCCGCCTCTTTGCTTATAATAGGGTTTACCTGCAATACGCACCCGTAGCTCAGCTGGATAGAGCATTTGACTACGAATCAAAAGGCCGGGCGTTCGAATCGCTCCGGGTGCACCATTACTTGAAACCTAATTCCATGTTATTGCTGCGGTGTATTCTGTTGAATTAAGCAGTTACTCCCCAATGATGCGGCCAATCCCTTTAAAAATGCCCTGCGTAACTTACCAGCTTCATATGCCTGGGTGACGGCTTTTGAATGTCGCTCTGCGCCGCTTACATACCTTACAGCACCACGAAAAGGTATGATATTAACCTTATCACCAACCATGCCAATAGCCCTGTCCCTGGCGGCATTAGCACCTTTTTCAATATATTCACCTTTTTTTGAAACAGTACCGCTGGGATTCTGCTCAGTGCAAATATCAGGACCAAGCAGTAAATCTAACTCTGCAACCTCGGCGCTAATATTCTCGCAAAGAATTATGGGTGGAACACCATAAGGATTATCGGCAATTTGCCTTAACTTATCCGGTATCGGCTTTTGTTTTAGGTTGAGATCCTCAAAAGGTGTTTGTACTGCAGCCCATGCACCTTCAAAAGTGCCTACAACTGTATCTGATATAATATTAGTTACAGGGCGGGCCGGCACAAAGCGTTCTGACTCGTTACCTGATGAGCTGCACCCTGCAAGCACAATGGCTAAAAAAACAAATTTCCGCATGTAAGCATCACTGTTTTTTGCTTTACCTAATATATTTAGCAATTGTTACCGAAATATATTGATAAAATCAATATAGTCATATCCTATAAAAAAATCCGCAGTTTGATTTATATCAAATCTGGTATGGATGAAAAAGATACAGATATAAAATCACTAAATATGTAATTTGTTATGCGGTTAAAAATATTTATATTGCTTTCCCTGATTACAGTATGCGCCTATATCCCAATAAATATAGCAAATGCCGCTACTTTTACAATAACCGGGGATGTTGTAGGCGCAAAAACTTTCTATACGCTGCAAGAAAAGAATGATCTTTCTCAAATAGCACGTGAACATGATGTAGGAATCATAGAGCTGCTTGCTGCAAATCCCGGCATCAATCCACAAAAGATAAAAAGCGGGATGCAGATAGTGATACCAAGCATGTATATTTTACCGGAGCCAATACGCAGCGGTATAGTTATAAATTTAGCTGAATTACGCTTGTTTTATTATAGTACGGAAGGCAAAGTCATAACCTTTCCTATAGGTATTGGCCGGGATGGGTGGGAAACCCCTACTGCAAGAACTAAAATACTCAGGAAGCGGAAAAACCCTATCTGGACACCACCAGAATCACTGCGCGTGGAAGACCCAAAATTACCGCAGTCTATTCCATCTGGGCCTAATAACCCGCTTGGCTATTATGCACTTGACCTTGGAGTTACCGGTCTTTTGATCCATGGAACTAATAAGCCGTATAGCGTCGGTAAGCGCTCCAGTCATGGCTGCATAAGGCTCTACCCGGAGGATATAGAGCAGTTATTTAATATGGTAGAGGCAGGCACAACAGTAACTATAATTGACAACCCAATAAAGTTTGGATGGCTAGATGGTAAATTATATATGGAAGCAATGCCCAGCAAACAAAATTATACCCCTAAAAATTTTCATGAACTTATTTCACAAAAAGCGAGTGATACGAAGGTAAACTGGCAAGTAATAAACCAGGCTATACAAAAAAGGGCTGGTATACCTGTAATTATCAGCGAATAGCACAAAGACGGCTGTTTCTGTAGTGTTATTCTACATTACCCTATTCAATTATTAAACATCATGGTTATGGGTTATTTCCGCCTGCATTACACTGGTGCGCCCCGCACTGAAAGAACCTATACAGCTTGCAAGATAAAAGCGCCACATACGGATGAAGTATTCATCATAACCCATCATTCTAACCTCGGCTTTACTGGCTTCGAAACGTCTTAGCCATTCTGTAAGTGTAAGTGCGTAATCGCCGCCGAAAGTGAACATTTCCTTGCAAAAAAGCCCGGCTTTATCAGCGCATTTACGAAAGCGCTCCTGCGAAGGCAGGCAACCGCCGGGGAAAATCACCTGTTCAATAAAACCACGCTTGTCGTGGTTTTTTTCAAACACTTCGCCGTCCAGTACAATGCTTTGTATCATAGCTTTACCGACGGGCTTTAAGAGCGATTTGACCTTTTCAAAATATACCGGCCAATAATTTTCGCCTACATGTTCGAACATCCCAATTGATACTATGTAATCAAACTGCCCGGAAATGTTGCGGTAATCCATAAGCTCAATCCTCGCAATGTTATCCAGCCCCTTATCATATATCCTTTCGCGCGCAAATTCCCCCTGTTCTTTCGATATAGTCACGGAAGTTACGCGGAATCCCTGCTTTGCAGCGAATTCCGTAAAACCGCCCCAACCACATCCTATATCGAGAATATGCGAACCAGGCTCTGGATCAAGCTTGTCAAGTATGCGCTGATATTTAGCCTTCTGTGCATCCTCCAATGACCTGCTCCTATCACCTTCAAACAAAGCTGATGAATATGTCATGCTTTTATCAAGCCATAATTTATAAAAATCGTTGCCAAGGTCATAATGGCTGGAAATATTACTGCGGCTTCCCATAAGGCTATTGCTTTGGATCATGCTACGCAGCCGCTGCCATAATGAGTACCATGGCCTACCATAAAAATAACGCTCCAGGCTGTCGGCATTATGGATGCCATATATTACCAGACCTGCCAGATCTTCTGAGTCCCACTCGCCTTTTGCATAGCTGTCGGCAAAACCTATTTCCCCGCGGGCAAGCAAAGCGTCCAGCGCTTTCCAACTATGTAAAGTTAATTGCGCTTCTACGCCCTGCTTATGACCTTTAAAGCGGTAGCAGGCACCGCCGGGAGCAGTTAAGAAAAGCCTGCCATATTCCGCCTGTGCAAAAGCATTAAAAAGTGGGTGCAGTGTTTTTAGATTCTGGCTGGGCACCATGTCTTTGACCGATACTTCATCCAGATAAATATTCGCGGCGCTGGAAATTGGTTTTGCACTCATAAATCCTCCATAATAAAAAGAAAACTATGGCAGCTATGCAAATTATTTTTCTATAGCATTTTTATTGAGTGAAATAAAAAAAATATAAATTATCAGCCCATTTAATCCGTATTGCTTTTTTATACTTCATACAGAAAAGTTTAATCCCACTACTAAACCAACAAAAGGAGATATGTTATGAAAAAAATACCGGAAGGTTTTAATACTATAACCTGTAACCTTAATTTAGATGGCGCTGCACAGGCTATAGAGCTTTATAAGAAAGCCTTTGGCGCCAAAGAGATCAGCCGCATGGAAAGCCCCGACAAATCTGGCAAGATAATTCATGCCTGCCTGCAGATCGGGACCTCCAAGTTATTCATTGCCGATGTGAATCCGGAAATGGGCTGCGCTGAGCCTTCAGTTTCCAGTTTCTACTTATATATGGAAGATGTAGATTCCGCTTTCAAACAGGCAAAACAAGCCGGGCTTGAAGAAAAATACCCGGTTACTGATATGTTCTGGGGCGACAGAACCGGATCACTCAAGGATAAATTCGGTGTAATGTGGACCATTGCAACCCATGTACGCGATGTATCGGATAAGGAAATGGAAGAAGGCAGCAAAAACTTTATGAATAAAGCTGCGTGAAGAATTGGGTCGGCAGATTTTCAAGTGTAGCCGCCCCAAACCATTTAATCAGTGATGACGGCCATATTTGGCACAGGCTGGTGTGGAGAAGACATATTTACCATTCTTGCCCGGAACATAGCAATTATCAGGATATTCTTTTGGGCTGGTGTCGGTTCCGTTATCCATCTGCCATTTAGTTTTAAGGTCACCACCATATTTGCGGCATTCTATAACGCTGTTGCACATGCTGTTATCCTTATTGGCAACAGGTTTAGCAATATTTTCCAACGGTTTTTTCATGACACGGGTGAAAGCATTCTGATCGTCTGGAGCATCGGCTGCAAAGGCATTGCCCGCAAGAAAAATTGATAATATTGCAGACATTTTAAAGGTATTAATCATAATCCCCCTATTGATTGGTTGCTTCACCTAATGTAACGGCTATTTTAAACCATCCCTGTTCTGACAAATAGGTTAGATCAGGAGAATTTGATGACACTATAGATTGTGCATTACCAGCAGCTTTTAAATCTTCAAGCACAGGAATCAAATCTTCCCATTTAGGATTTTCGATGGAGGCATGAACCTTAACTTCTTCAATCGGAAATTTGATCGACACGTTGGCTTCTGATTTTGCCTTGCGGATTATATTCAGAACATCAACCGCTGCCATGCCACTTTTTTCCGCTGCTTCTAAATAAGGATAATCGCTGGCTTGCGGCCAGTTTCCGAGAGCATGGACCGAACCATTTTGCGCGAATTTATCATCAAATATATGGCTGTATAATTCTTCAGTGATGTGCGGTACGAACGGCGCGAACAGGCGCAGCAGCGCATCAAGGCAATGATATATAGAAAACAAAGCAGACTGTTGGTTGCCAGAACTCTCCCCGTACGCGCGGGCTTTTACCAGCTCTAAATAATTATCACAAAAATCATTCCAGAAGAAATCCTCAATTGCTACCCGCGCATCACAATATTCGAATGTTTCAAAGGCTTTTGTAGCCTTGATAATACATTGGTTGAGGCGTGAAAGAATCCACAGATCGAGCGTTTCCGTAATGATACCATTTTTAGTATCCTGCACGGCAGTGGTTGGTTTACCGCTTAGTTTATCAAGATTGAGCGCGGCGAACTGGCTGGCATTCCATATCTTATTTACAAGCTTGCGGCCTATTTTCAGTAAATCTTCAGAAAATGCTGTGTCTGTACCCAGCCGCGAAGTTGACGCCCAGTAACGCACTGAGTCGGTGCCTTTTTCCTCAATAAGCGCAACCGGAGTTACCACGTTGCCTTTCGATTTACTCATCTTGGTTTTATCAGCCGCCAGACACCAGCCGGAAATTATTATATTCTGCCACGGGACAGTGTCGGTGTGCAGATGGGCTTTAGCGATTGTATAAAACGCCCAGGTGCGGATGATCTCATGCGCCTGCGGGCGGAGGTCGGCGGGGAAGAGTTTCTTGAAACGCGCATCATTACCAGCAATTGCATGGGCATTCAATTGCGGCGAAATAGAAGATGTCGCCCATGTGTCCATCACGTCAGATTCTGCAAAAATATAATATTCTTTTCCTGTTTTTTCTTCAATAGACTTAAATATCTTTTGATTTCTAGAAAAAAGAGAAGGCAATTTTAAATTGCGTGCTTCTTCAGGCAATAATGCGCCTAAGTCCTTAAAGCCTCTAGGTAGAACTACCATAGGGTCTAAAGGAAGTTCATCAGATGTTGCAGGATGCTCATGTTCTGATGTTAGCCATTTAGTTTCGTTGGCTTTTTCTTTTTCTACTTTAAACCAAACCGGGAACGGAACGCCAAAAAAACGCTGGCGGGATATGCACCAGTCCTCTTTCAGCCCCTCGATCCACTGGTTGAGGCGGATACGCATATATTCTGGATGCCAATTCACCTCCGCGCCTTTGGCAAGCAGCGCTTCTTTTTTATCGGCGATCTTTACGAACCATTGGTGGGTCGGGATGATCTCAATCGGAGTTCCCGAACGCTCGGCGCATTTTACAGTGTGGGTCATCGGCGTTTGCTTGAGCAGTTTGCCTTCTGCCTGCAGCAGTTCGATTATTTTTGCGTTGGCTTGCTTGGGTTTGAGGCCTTGCATGTTATCCCGCACTTGCCCTGGGATCTGGATGCCAGCCTGCGCTGGCATGACAAAAGAATTTACGAAAAGCTCATTACCAAAATCTATTTTTCCGTCTT
The DNA here is from genome assembly GCA_963205195.1 of Pseudomonadota bacterium. GTDB lineage: Bacteria > Pseudomonadota > Alphaproteobacteria > Rickettsiales > SXRF01 > SXRF01. The sequence continues at coordinate 21,163 of CAUJHR010000020.1, forward strand.
TTCCTAAAATCGGACGCAGCGGCAAATTATACTTCCGCCACCACTCTTTGTCGGTATCATCTCCGAAGGTGCAGCACATTACAAGGCCGGTGCCTTTGTCGCGCTCGACTGCTTTGTCAGCTATCATGGGAACTTTCACGCCGAATAGTGGGGTGATGGCGAATTGGTCTTTATATTTAAGCGCGTTCGGATCTTCTGGATGATACATAACCGCAACGCAAGCGCCGAGGAGTTCCGGCCTTGTTGTCATGATTACGAGAGGCGCACCACCTTCAAGGGTGAACTCTATCTCGTTCATTACGCCGGGCATTTCTTTGTTTTCTATCTCAGCCTGCGCTATCGCGGTCTGATCCACCCAATCCCAATAGGTGGGGCGGAAATCGCGGTACACCTCGCCTTTTCTGGCAAGGTCTAAGAATGATTCCTGCGAGAGGCGGCATACATCATCGCTTATCGTCTGGTATTCCTGACGCCAGTCAACCGAAAGCGCTGCGCTTTTAAATAAGCGGCGGAATTCTTCTTCGGCATCTTTCACCACCTCGCGGCAAAGGGCCACGAAATCAGCACGCTGCATCGCACTTCCACGCACGCCCTTAATTTTTTCCACAAGGCGCTCGGTGGGCAGGCCGTTATCATCAAAACCCATCGGGTAAAAAACATCCTTGCCCGACATACGCTGGTAGCGAGCTATGAAATCCGCCTGCGTATAGCTGAAAATATGCCCCATATGCAGGATGCCGGAAACGGTAGGCGGCGGTGTGTCGATTACGAAGGTCTGCTCGCGCGGCTGGTCATCGCGCCAGTGGTAGGTGCCGTTTGCAACCCATTGCTCCTGCCAATGCTTTTCACTTTTCTGGTGGTCGTAGTTTTTTGGTAATTGTTTCATGCTTGCGGCTTCGCTTATCTTGAGTGATAGCCGTTCTTAGCCGAATTATAGGGTATCGCGCAATAGTTAAGTGAAAAATCAGCCTATGGAAATACTGTTTTGAGGCTTTGCAGCCGCGGGAGTCACATTATGCTCGGATTTAAACCCGGTAGCAGGAGCAGCAGCCTGAGCAAGTGCTAGTTTCATGTCACCATGTTTTTCAGGCAATTCAAGAGAAGAAACGCGTCCTTTTGGGGTAAATTTTATAGTATCTTTAGTACCTAAAAATCCTCCTACTAACCCCTCATTAGGAACGCTGGCTGATTTATAATTAATAGCATCTTCCAATGAAGAAATATCTTTAGGGTTTAATTTTCCATCAGTCAGAGTAACATGGAATGGTTTGCTTGCACTATATTTCTGCCCCTCAAACTCAAAGCCTGTAATTTCAATTTTTCCACTCGCAAATTTTGCATTAAAGGCAACTGGCTTATCATCACCAGTTTTCCCAACCAGATATAATGACTCATTTGACGATTCCATATTTAATTTCTTCTTTAAAGAACTTGCACCAACATCCAAGCTCTCAATCTCCCTCTGGTCAGCCGTCTTAGCAGATTTTAATTCTAGTTTTAAACTCTGCGGATCAATTTTATCAACCATAACTTCTCCCTGTTTTATTTTTTATCGTTGCTTGATTTTATTACTAAATATATTTGGCGTAGAGCCTGGATTAACCAGCGTGTCGAGAGTATTTTGCGCTATTTCAATAAATGACAGCGGCTCTTTGTTTGCCGGGATAAGCCTGGTTTTGGAACTGCTGATCAATTCCGATAAACTCTGCTCGGCAATGGGTTTTTCCGTCACCAGTTTTTTCAAAGCAAATGAGCTTTCGCTTTCTAAAAAACCATCAGCAGAAATATTTACTTTTAAAGGCGGATATAATTTAAAATTCTCTTTTGCTATAGTTAAATAATCAATTACTGCCTCTTCAAATCTTTTAGAATCTGGCGTTTTACCTTTGAAATGTATTTCCTGACCATCACTTGATCTGGCAAATAATTCAAAAGGTATCTGTTTTGTATCACGACTTGTTGAAATTGCTGCCGTGCTTAATGTGCCGTAATTATAAGTATCATTCCATTCCTGCTTGTTTGCTATACCACGCAGGGGTTTTTCAAATATAATTTGCGGTTCTGTATTTTGTGGTTCCATTATATCTACCAATTAAGCATATAAATTATTATTGCTCATAAAGGTAGCATATCTGCCTAAGGCTGAGTGTTAAGCTTTTGTGACAAAGGTTTTTCCCTTGTTACAAAATAAAAGCCCTATAATACAGATAGTTATGAACAGATATCAATTCAATTTCTTAGGGGCGAGGCCGTAATTATTGATAAGTTCCTCGGCTATCTGCACAGTATTGAGTGCCGCGCCCTTGCGGAGGTTATCGGACACTATCCACATGGCAAGCCCGTGCTTCACCGTTGGGTCTGCACGCAGGCGCGATACAAATACCGCATCTTCCCCGGCACATTCCAGTGGGGTTGAATAACCGCCGTCGCGCAACTCATCATACATCACTACGCCTTCGGCACCTTCCAATATCTCGCGGGCTTCATCAACGCTTATGGGCTTATCGAATTCAACAACCACAGCCTCGGAATGGCCAACGAACACAGGAACGCGCACGCAGGTTGCGATAACCTCAATGTTAGGATCAAGTATCTTTTTGGTCTCATTCACCATTTTTGCTTCTTCTTTGGTCGAGCCGTTATCAATGAATGAATCAATATGAGGAATCACATTGAAAGCTATTGGTTTGGTAAATAGCTGCGCTTCTTTCTTATCGTTCATGAACAGCGCCTTGGTCTGGTCGAAAAGCTCATCCATCGCCGGTTTGCCAGCGCCGCTTACTGACTGGTAGGTGGAAACAACGATACGTTTTATTTTCGCTGCATCATGAAGTGGTTTTAAGGCCACCAGCATCTGCATGGTCGAGCAATTCGGGTTGGCGATTATGTTGGTCTTGCGGTAATCTTTAAGCGCGCCTGCATTAACTTCCGGTATTACAAGTGCAATTTCAGGATCCATACGGAAATATGAAGTGTTATCAATTACCACACAACCGGCCTTGGCAGCGATGGGCGCATATATCTTGGAAACCGCTGAACCCGGAGAAAACAGAGCTATATCGGTGTCTGAAAAGTCATAATCCTCAAGTGCGCGCACCTTTAAAGTGGCAGTTTCGCCGTAGCTGACCTCCTTGCCGATTGATCTTTTAGATGCCAAAGCGACCACTTCACTGGCTGGAAAACGGCGGTCAGACAGGATTTTAAGCATGGCGCGACCAACATTCCCGGTGGCGCCGACAACGGCGATTTTGTAACTCATGACTTTCTTTATCTTTCAATATTTTATTAATTTACCCAGAAATCTGCTTTCAGGGGCTAAAAACCTACACTATCTTTTGCATATTGTCATCTGTTGTAATTGCGCTGGTTGTAAATATGTGTATTCTAAAAGGGTCCTATTAACCAGAATTTACTAACAGAAATTTATAATTTATGACCAAACCCATGATAGTTGAACCGCACGTGATCGAAGCTCCTGATAAAACAATATCGGCAGAAAATGAATTTAATGTAAAATGGGAAACACCCATTCCAGCATTTGCAAACAGAACAGAGCATGTGCCGGAAATCGATCCGGACTATCATTTCGAGCCTAATGTTACCCGCGCTATACTTGCCGGATTTGTGCATAACCGCAGGGTACTGGTGCAGGGCTTTCATGGAACCGGTAAATCCACACATATAGAGCAGGTAGCGGCGCATCTGAACTGGCCGTGTATCCGCGTGAACCTTGACAGCCATATAAGCCGCACCGACCTTATCGGGCGCGATGTGATAACACTGAAAGACGGCAAACAGATAACCCATTTCCAGGAAGGTATTTTACCTTGGGCGCTGAGCCGCCCGGTTGCTATTGTGTTTGATGAATATGATGCCGGAAGGCCGGATGTCATGTTCGTTATCCAGCGAGTATTGGAAGCACAGGGAAAACTTACACTGCTTGACCAGAACAAGGTTCTTTCGCCGCATCCATATTTTCGGATATTTGCGACCTCTAATACCATAGGACTTGGCGATTCAACCGGGCTTTACCACGGCACGCAGCCGATAAACCAGGGGCAGATGGACAGATGGAATATTGTTGCCAACCTTGGTTACCTGATAAAGGATGTTGAGTATAAGATAATTAGTTCGCGGGTTAAAAATATGTCCGCCAAACAAAAAGAAAACCTTGGCGCAATGATAGCTATGGCGAACCTTACACGCGAAGGATTCATGAATGGCGATTTATCAACCGTAATGTCACCGCGCACAGTGATAAACTGGGCGGAAAATATGGTGATATTTGACGATATACATTTTGCTTTCAAAGTTACATTTTTTAACAAATGTGACGAGAGCGAGCGTCCGGTAATCTCTGAGTTTTACCAGCGCTGCTTTAACAGGAGCCTTGCGGAATAAGTTACTACACGATGCTGAACAATAATACCGATATATTGAAGAACTCTATAAGTGCAACCGCCCGTGCTCTCTCGGGTAAGCGCGACCTTAAGGTGGAATTCAGCAACCATGCAACCGGCGCGGATATTACCCTACCGGCAGCCCTCGATATGCGACTTACCAATACTATTTCCTCGGTACGCGGACAGGCAGACCATGATGCGCTATTCATACGTCACCATAATGAAAAAACACATGCCAAGCTAAGGCCAGAACAATCAGGCAGCGCTGCATTATTCGATGCATTAGAGGGAATACGAATTGAAACCCTTGGCAGCTCGGATATGGAGGGGGTGAAATACAACCTCTACCGCCGGTTTGAACTTGACTGTATACAACAGGAATTAAACGCTGAAAATATTCCTCTTCTCGATAAGATACGGCTGCAGGCGCGTAAATCAATTCAGCAGATGCCAATTCCAGATTTTGTTGCGAAAGCCATAGAGAATCCGACATTAGAGCTTAAAGATGCATTACCACTACTCGAACAGATGCAGAAAAATATAAGTAGCCAACATGATTTTGCTACCCTTGCAATTAAGCTTATAGATGTTATCAGCCACAACGCCAATAAAGGTGACAAGGACAATAAAGAAGATAATAAAGACCCGGAAGAAAGCCCTGGCGAATCTATTCAGCAAAGCACCAGTGAACAGCAGGAGCAGGAAAATGCAATAGCTGAGCAAAGCCCGCAGCAACCTTCAGGCAGCATGAAACCTGGAACTTTGGTAAGCGAGGAAATGCTGCTTGGAAAGGGAGAGGACGCACCACAGGAAGAAGCCCCTACTTATCCATTAAACCGTAATGAGGCCAAAGGACCTGAGCCTTATCATGCTTATACTACCAATTTTGACGAAATAATCCATGCAAGCCAGCTAGCCAGCCCAATTGAGCTTGATAATTTGCGGCTTCAGCTTGACCAGAAACTTACTCAGTTCCACAGCGTAACCTCGCGCCTTGCCAACCGCCTGCAACGCCTGCTGCTTGCCAAGCAAGCGCGTATATGGCTGTTTGACGAGGAAGACGGGATGATAGACAGCCGCAAGCTTGCACGCGTGATCACCCAGCCAAATTACGAGCAGCTTTACAAGCTTGAGAAAGATACTGATTTCAAAGATACTGTGGTGACTTTGCTTATTGATAATTCAGGCTCAATGCGCGGGCGCCCCATCACCATAGCCGCACTTTCTGCTGACATTATCAGCCGCACTCTTGAACGCTGTGGGGTGAAAGTTGAAATACTAGGTTTTACAACCAAAGAGTGGAAAGGCGGCACATCATATAAAAACTGGGTGAATTCCGGAAAGCCCCCTCGCCCCGGACGGCTTAACGACCTGCGCCATATAATATACAAGCCAGCCGATGTGCGCTGGCGCAAGGCGCATAAAAATATAGCTCTTATGCTCAAGGACGGGCTGCTCAAGGAAAATATAGACGGCGAAGCTATACTTTGGGCATGCGACAGGCTGCTTGCCCGCCCCGAACAGCGGCGCATACTTATGGTGATCTCCGATGGCGCACCGGTTGACGACAGCACGCTTTCATCAAATAACGGCAGCTATCTTGATGCACATTTGCGCGAAGTTATTGCCAAGGTGGAAAACAAAATGCCTATAGAGCTGGTTGCAATTGGTATTGGGCATGATGTTACACGCTATTACAGCCGTGCAGTTACTATTTCCGAGATCGATAAACTGGGCGAAACCATGACCCAGCAGTTGGTGAGTCTATTCAGCAATAATTAGTTAGCGGTAGCGAATTTTCTCAATTCCTTTGGCCAGCGTATGGCGCATTTCTAACTCCATATGAGCATAGGCCCTGGCTGTTTCGTACTCATCAAATCCGCCCAACCCGACTGAATCCTTAGCTCTTTTTTTCATTTCATATTGATTTTTAAGTTCTTGCCCTATTTTTGCAGCTTCTTCAAAAGCCTTAGTTAAGGCTGGGCTATTATCAGGGCCTACTTCAATTTCCCCTGTAACCCCGAATCTTTTTCCATCTATCTTTATTTTATATTGTTTAGCGGGTTCTTCCATATAATCACTTTGAAAAGATGAAATAAATTTTCTTTCCATTTCCTCCTTTGGAACACCCTTTTGGATAATATTAATTCCAAGGCCGCTTGATACACTTGCGAATTTATCCATAGCTGCCAGTAATCTGCCAGCATGTTCTGCGCCAAGCACACTGCCTTCTATTATTCCTAATTTTTTGCTGTTACCGTGATCCTGCGATTCAAGGAGTTCTACCTCTATGATATCTTTAAACATTCCAGCGGTTTTATGAACTTCACCCTCAGCCATATAATAGCTCCTATAAAATTAGACAAAGCACATCTAATAGCTTTTGAGGTCTGTTGGTACAGTATTATTATTAAACTTTTATTACAGGATAAAGCTTAAGCAGCTTTTTTATCAGATATTTTCTTCTTTATCTGGCGCTTAAGCTTGGCGGCTTCTGGCGTCATTTTATTGGCGCTATGGTTCAAAAGATAGCCATCCAGCCCGCCATTATGCTCGATGCTGCGAAGAGTTGCGGCGGTTACACGTAGGGGAATATTGGTCCCAAGCACATCGCTGCGAAGGGAAACATGCTGAAGGTTAGGCATGAAACGGGTGCGGGTTTTACGGTTTGAGTGTGATACTTTATTGCCCGATTGGGAGCCTGTCCCCGTGATTGCACAACGTCTAGCCATATTATTACCTATCTGATTTCAAGTTTAAGAGGCTGCATTTTTAAGGGCGGGATGCCAGCAAGTCAAGGAGTTTTTCAAAACCTGGCTTATTTAACCTTGTGAATATTATTTATGTAATTGGTCCAGAAATTCTCAAGCTGTATCAATGTTTTATTAAGGGATGACAATTCATTTTGATTGGTTTCCTTAGATAAAACATCAATATTGCGCTGATAAAGCTCGTCTATTTTTTTGCATAGAATAATAGCTTTTTCAGAAAGCTTGATACGGGTAGAACGCTTGTCATGCTGGGCACGGGCCTGCTCCAGGTAGCCGTTCTCTACTAATTTTTTAACGTTATAAGACACGTTGGAGCCAAGGTAATAGCCGCGGTTGGTAAGCTCACCGATGGTTAACTGCTCCTCGCCTATATTATAGAGTATAAGGGTTTGCACGTTATTCACGTCGTCAATTTTCAGGCGGTCAAGCTCAGCCTTAACCACATCAAGAAAACGGCGGTGAAGCCGCTCTATGAGCAAGATTGATTCTGTATATACCTGTTTCAACTATATTACTCCTTAATATAACATAATTCACTTTTCATAACCTTAAATGATAAAGCTTAATATTTAGTTTAAATCTGGATTACAAAAGAAAAACCCCGGTTTTAATTATAAAATCCGGGGTTCAAATAGTTAATATATTAACAAAATATTATTTTACCACTTCAATTTTACCATCCATATTAGGGTGGAACTTGCAATAATAATCAATAACACCAGCTTCTTTAACGGTAATATTGGCTTTTCCCTTAACCGGGAGAATAACCTCAAACTTACCGTCTTTCTCGGTAGCTGAATGATCAACAATATCACTATTTGTCCACTCAATAACATCGCCAACATGCGCGGTGACTTTAGCTGGTGAATAAGCCATTTTGTTAATATCAATATGGATAGTCTTTGCAGCAGCCGGGAAGGTTGCCACAAAGACCATTGCCATCACTATAAGTGCGAAAGGCTTTTGCATCTGACTATTTCAAGCCAGCTGCAACTTTTTTTGCATGCTCTTCATGGCCGGTGAAAATTTTAAGACCGGTAGAAAGCAGGTCTTTCAACTCTGAGTTACTTGAAGATGGGATAAGTGTATTTTTCAAAGCACCGTTTACGGTATTGTGATATGCTACTTCATTTGCAGCATATTCTTTGTCAAATGCAGCACCATCAAGCTTTTCAAGCTTTGCTCGTTCTGTTGCCGCGCCTGCAGCAAGACCTTTACTGGTATCGTTGTCTTCAGGGGTTACACCCAGCTTTTTGCAAAGAGCAAGCGCCTGGTCATTTACTGCTTTATGGTCTTTTACCATGCTCTCAGCAAATGCTTTTATTTCAGGATTTTTGGTCTTCTTCAATGCGATCTCCGCAGCTTTAATATCAAGTTCACCAGCAGTATAGGCGATATGCGCGATCTGCGGATCGGTAAGTTTAGCAGGTTCAGCAGCATTAGCTGAGCCGATAGCGAAAATGCCAAAGAGGGCAGACACAGCAAGCATTGATTGAATTTTCATTGATAATTCTCCAAAAGTTAGTTTAAAAAATGCATTAAATGCCAAAAAACCATATAGAATTAGTCGGGCTTGTAAAGTAGGCAACATTTGTATATATAGATACCAATTAGGTATATTAGTATTCAAATAGATACTATCAGCATAACCGGGGTTTACATGTCAAAAAACTGTCCAATATTTCTAACTTTGCAACTTATAGCACATAAATGGTCTGTACGTATTTTACAAAATTTACTCCATGCCGATGAAAATACTTTGCGTTTTGGGCAATTGCAAAAAATGCTGCCGGGAATTTCACAGCGCGAACTCACCAAGCATTTGCGCGAATTTGAAAAAGCGGGAATTGTTGAACGCACGGTATTTCCTGAAGTACCGCCGCGCGTTGAATACCGCCTTACCACAATCGGACATTCGCTACTAAAACCAATTGATGAATTATCGCATTGGGCGGAAAGCAACGCGGTTTTTGTGCAGCAGAAACGCAAAGAATTTGAAGAGCGTGCTGTTGCCGCTAATTAATCTATAGACAAACCCATGCAAATCTCTACATATACCGCTCGAATTTAGAAACTCTGCACCAGATATTATGCTTTTTGTAAACAACCTTACTTTCCGCATCGCCGGGCGAACCTTGCTTGAAAATACGTCTATCAGCATTACTGCAGGTATGCGCGTGGGGCTGGTTGGCCCGAATGGAACCGGTAAATCCACCTTGTTCAAGCTGGTATCCGGCGAATACCACGCTGACGGCGGCGACATAACAATGATAAAAGGCGCAAGCCTTGGCATGGTGCGCCAGGATCTGCCGGAAGATGATACCAAGGTTATTGACGTTCTGCTTGCCAGCGACACGGAACGCGCCAAGCTTTTTTTAGAAGCCGAAACCTGCATCGACCCAGACCGGATAGGCTATATCTACACAAGGCTTGAAGAAATCGGCGCATATGATGCTCCTGCCCGCGCTGCGACCATCCTAGCTGGGTTAGGGTTTAATGAAGAAGCGCAGAACAGCCCGATCTCGGACTTTTCAGGAGGCTGGCGGATGCGCGTGGCACTGGCTGCTGTTTTGTTCTGCCAGCCGAATTTACTGCTGCTTGACGAACCTACCAACCATCTGGATTTTGAAGCTATGGTATGGCTGGAAAATTACCTGATGAAGTTCACAGAAACATTAGTGATAATCAGCCATGACCGTGATATTCTTAATAAAACCGTTACCCACATCGCGCATCTGGAAAATAAAAAACTTACGCTTTACACCGGAACCTACGATGAATTCGAGCGCAAACGCGCCGAGCGCATGCTTGGCCAGCAGGCACTTCATGAAAAGCAGATGGCGCAAAAAGCGCATATGCAGAAATTCATTGACCGTTTTGGAGCTACAGCAAGCAAGGCGCGGCAGGCCCAAAGCCGGATGAAAGCAATTGCAAAGATGGATATCGTCGATGCGGTGATGGCAGACCGCGTGACGGCATTTGAATTCCCAGAACCCGATGAGCAGAAATCACCAATGCTGGTTTTGGAACATGTTGAAGTGGGATATGAACCGGGAAAACCAGTACTTAAACGCCTTGATTTACGTATTGATGCCGATGACCGCATCGCCCTGCTCGGCGCGAACGGCAATGGTAAATCAACCTTGGTAAAACTGCTTTCGGGGCGCTTGCCGCAACTTACCGGGAAGATACATAAATCCAGCAAATTACGGGTCGGTTATTTCGCGCAGTTCCAGACTGATGAATTGGATGTATTGCTAACGCCGTTTGAAGTTATGCGCGAGGCTATGCCAAAAGGAACTGCTGAATCCAAGATCAGGGCTGCGCTTAGTAAATTCGGGTTTGACAAGCATAAGGCCGACACTGTGGTTGGCGACCTGTCGGGCGGTGAAAAAGCCCGCCTGCTTTTTTGCCTGATGAGCTTTGACGCTCCGCACATAATGCTGCTTGACGAACCTACCAACCATCTGGACATGGACGCACGCGAAGCACTCATGCAGGCGCTAAATAATTATAAAGGCGCGGTGATACTGGTAAGCCATGACCCGCATCTTGTAGATTCAGTAGTTGACCGCCTTTGGCTGGTGGCCGATGGAACATGCAAACCATACAGCGGTGACCTAGAGGATTACCGAAAGCTGGTAGTCGCCCAACGCAAAAAAGAACGTGAAGACACGAAGAGAGAAGCGAAAAAGAAAAAGGCTGGATAGAGTTTGTCGTTATACTTTATTAATTTCATTGCGATTCCTGCAATGACTAAATTCATTAATGCACATGAAAGCTTTCCTGACAGCTCCCTACAGGCTCCTTCATAACCATAATTTTGTATGCAGCTTAACCCTAATTGTACATTATGTAAAATATTATACATAGCAACTTTATCAAGGGGTTTATGCCATATATATTCACCAATCAGCAACAATATCATTAATTTTTGTTAAAGTCATGCACCAAGTTTAAACTGCAATTAAAAAGGCCATAAACAAGTTGACCAAGCACCTTATAATGCTTATTATGCAGCCCCTTTGATAGAGTGGGGCTAGGTAGCAAAGTGGTAATGCACGGGACTGCAAATCCTGTATTCGGGAGTTCGATTCTCCCCCTGGCCTCCATATTTTTCCAGCCATTTAAAAAACATGTTGGTTTTTTGGCAAATATAACTATATTCCTAGACAAATATTTTAATAAAATCCCAATTCATGATTTTATTCTTTGTTTAATATTAATTTATTTTTCGGTGAGGATTAAGTGAAAAAAAACAAGATTGTTTTCAATCTATTCATAAGTTTGTCTATGCTTTCTGCATCTGCTCTTATAGCAAAGGTATATGCGGCTGAAACCTATTATATCGAGGTAGGCAAACCTTCCAGCATCGAAGAAATACATGAAGAATGGAGTGACCTTACCAAAAAATACCGATCCCTTCTGGGAAAACTTAACTTTTACCCGAAAGCAACTATAAGCCAGGAAGGTGAAACCACAAACACTATCCAGGCTGGCCCTATAAGGGAAAAAGCAAGGGCACAGAAAATCTGCAATAAATTATTTTCCAATAATACGCCATGCTTCGTAATTGAAGGAATTGAAAACAAGCCGCCTACAATGTCGATAAGGGTTTCGCAAGCAGCAACCCAGCCTGGTGATACTGTGTTCCCATGGCATGTAAATGATGCCCCGCCAGAACAACCTGCCCCTTCTTCTCCTAGGGCAAACGGGAGAAAGTCAGAAGCAAAAGTAGATGTCGCGGAGGCTATTGCCGTACCACTTAGCAACCATGCTGACACAGCGATGAATGATAACCGCCCGGTCCCGGAGCCTGAAATAATCCAGGATGACCAGCCACAATCAGCTAACCTTGTACGTAATTTCTCGCAGCAGGAATTTGCTTCAATGGAAAGCGGAGCGCTAGTTGTAAATGGCTTTTCCAGCGAAGAGCAGGCAAGCAGCTTCTGGAATTATGTAAATAGTGAATTCCCAGATATGGTCAATGGCCTGCGTGTACGTATCCAACGCCCTATGCTTGCCAGTAACGGCAGGGCAGCACAAATAAAGATACACCCGTTTGCAAGCGGGGCTGCAGCACAAGCGTTCTGCAACCAGGCAGTGAATGGTTTTGGCATCTCTTTAGAATGCCATTATGAGGCTAGCAATCCGCAGGCTTCATCAAATAGCAGCAATAATAACTTTGAAAATGATGAATCGGCACATACAAGCGCCTATGCACAGCGCCGTCAGTTCCAAAGAAGGGTTCCTGCCGGGCAAAATGCACGCGTACTAGACGTGCCAAGGCACCAATCGGCCATTGAGATACAGGAACTTCCTGAACAGGGAAAAATCTATTGGGCGCAGGTAGCAATTGCTGAAAGCAAAGGTGAAGCAACCCACCGCTGGAATGATATTAAGAAGAAAAATGCGGCAGCACTTAAAGGTGTGAACAGCAAACTTTCAGTATCTTCGTCAGCTTATGCGAAATACTCCATGCGCCTTGGCTCGTTTGAAAATGAGAATGATGCAAATAGCCTGTGCGATAAATTACAAGCACGCGGGGTTGATTGCCTGGTGGTTTCAGGGCAGTAAATACTGCCTAAACTACTCTGCCGAATAGGTCGTATTCGTCTGATGCTTCGATCTTCACATTGACTATCGTACCGGGAAGCACACGGCCTTTGCTGGTTACATGTACCACGCCGTCAATATCGGGTGCATCAGCAGATGAGCGCCCGATTATTTTATAATGCGCTACCGCTTCGCTACTTGATCGCGTGCCTTCAGGCGTTACTTCATCAATTAGAACCGGGATGGTTTTGCCAACTTTTTTCTTAAGACGCTTGGCGCTTATTTCCTGTTGCACCTGCATAAAGCGATTCCAGCGATCTTCTATAATATCCGCCGGGACATGGTTTGCCAGCGCGTTGGAATCTGCGTCGGAAACATTCTCATAACGGAAGCAGCCTACGCGGTCAAGCTGCGCTTCTTTCAGCCAATTGAGCAGAAATTGGAAATCTTCTTCGGTTTCACCGGGAAATCCGACAATGAAAGTTGAGCGCAGAGTAATTTCCGGGCATATCTCACGCCATTTTGCTATGCGCTCCAGAACTTTTTCTGAGCTTGCCGGACGGCGCATATTTTTAAGCACATTAGGCGAAGCATGCTGGAAAGGAATATCGAGATAAGGCAGTATTTTTCCCGCAGCCATTAAATGCACTGCCTCGTCAACATGCGGATATGGGTAAACGTAATGCAGGCGTACCCATGCGCCAAGTTCACCCAGCTCTTCACAAAGATCATAAAATTTTGCCCGTACTTGCCTTCCCTTCCAATCACTGGCGGCGTATTTCACATCAATGCCATAAGCGCTGGTATCTTGTGAAACTACGAGCAACTCCTTTACGCCGGAAGCAACCAACCGCTCGGCTTCACCCAGCACATCGGCAGCCGGGCGGCTTACAAGGTCGCCGCGCAGTTTTGGTATAATACAAAAAGAACAACGGTTATTGCAGCCCTCGGAAATTTTCAGGTAAGCGTAATGGCGCGGGGTGAGCTTTACCCCCTGCGGCGGCACAAGATCGATATATGGCTCATGCAGTGGGGGTATGGCCTTATGCACAGCATTCACCACCGACTCATATTGCTGCGGCCCGGTTATGGCCAGAACATCGGGATATTTACTGCGGATAAGCTCAGGCGTTGCGCCCATGCAGCCGGTAACTATTACTTTACCGTTTTCGCTTAAAGCCTCGCCAATCGCAGAAAGCGACTCTTCGCGGGCGCTATCTAGAAATCCGCAGGTGTTCACCACCACTACATCAGCTTCACCATATCCTCCAGAGAACTCATAACCCTCAGCGCGAAGCTGGGTAAGTATACGCTCGGAATCAACCAGAGCTTTGGCACAGCCAAGGCTTACGAAGCCAACTTTAGGAGCAGTTTGTTTAGATGTTGCAATATTTTTCATAGCAGGCCTTATATAGGCAGGATGGGCTTTAGGCAATAGACATTAGGGGTTATTGATAGCCAAATAGCTGCAAAAGAAGCTCCAAAGCCTTGCCACGCGGGGTTTGCATGGCTTTTTCGCTGGCTAGGAAGCCGGTTACTTCCGCTTTGGCCTGCTCCAGAAGCTCCTGATGCTCGAACAGGTCGGTAAATATGAAGCGCGGAAGCCCGCTTTGCCGAGTTCCCAGCAGATCGCCGCTGCCGCGTATAGCAAGGTCGGCCTCAGCTATTTTGAAGCCATCCTCGGTTTCGCGCAGTATGGAAAGTCGGGACTGCGCCACTTCCTTGGAATTGTCTGAACAAAGCAGTACGCAGGCGCTTGGTTTATCACCACGCCCTACCCGCCCGCGCAGCTGGTGAAGCTGGGAAAGCCCAAAACGATCTGCCTTTTCAATCACTATTATGGTAGCGTCACGTACATCAACTCCTACTTCGACTACCGTTGTGGCAACCAGAAGGCTAATGTTACCTGCGGCAAAAGCCTGCATTACCTCATCGCGCTCGTCGCTTTTCATCTGCCCGTGTACCAGACCTACCTTATCTCCAAAACGCGCCTTGAACTCAGTATAACGTGATTTTGCCGCGGCTATATCGGTTTCAGTGGTAAAGCCCAAATTATCCTGAGTGGAATTATCCTCAATAAGCGGGCATATCCAATAGGCTTTTTCGCCACGTGCCAGAGCCACTTTAAGACGCTCCATTATTTCATCATAGCGTGAAAGGGGAATGACCCGCGTAGTTATCGGCTGGCGATGTGCTGGTTTTTCGGTGAGCTTCGATGACTCCATATCACCATACAAGGTCATGGTCAGCGAGCGCGGGATCGGCGTTGCAGTCATATGCAATACGTGAGGAGCATTACCTTTTGCGGAAAGAGCCATGCGCTGATTGACACCGAAACGGTGCTGCTCGTCGATCACGATAAAGGCCAGGTTTGCAAACTCTACCTGCTCCTGGAAAAGCGCATGAGTACCTATTATTATGTTGATGCTGCCATTTGCCAATGATTCCAGAACCTGTTTACGTTCATTTCCTTTTATGCGACCAGAAAGCAGGGCAACAGATATACCAAGTTCTTTTGTTAGGCTTGAGATAACCTCAAAATGCTGGTTGGCAACGATCTCGGTGGGAACCATCAGCGCGCATTGCAGCCCCTGCTCTACTGCCTTTAACATGGAAAGTAATGCGATTATGGTTTTGCCGCTGCCGACATCTCCCTGCAGCAGCCTACCCATACGGCTTCCCGATTCCATATCCGCCGCAATTTCTTTCAACACCTGCTGCTGGCCTACAGTCAGGGAATAAGGCAGTTCGCTCTGGAGAATATCTGTAAGCTTGCCAGTTCCTTTTATAATTTCCCCTGCCTGATGCTGGCGGTTTTGACGCAATATCGCAAGGTGCAGCTGGTTGGCGAGCATTTCATCATAAGCAAGACGCAGACGGGCAGGAGAGAGAGGATGCAAATCCTCCTGCTCTTTTGGATTATGGGCATCAATTAGTGATTGCTTCCAGCTTTTCCAATTTTTCTGTGCCAGGATTTCCGGCCTGATCCACTCTGGAAATTCCGGCGTTTTTTCCAGTGTATCGGAAACCAGTTTATAAATTTTTCTGCTGGTAAGGCCCAAAGTCAAAGGATAAACGGGTTCTGGCTTCTGAACATCTGAAAGTTTATCAACAGTGGTTATTATATCGGGATGCGTCATCTGCAAATTATAATCAAACTTTTCCGTGCGCCCGCTTATTACCCGTTCTTTGCCAACTGGAAGCGCCTGTTTTAAATAATCCTCGCGTGGGTTAAAAAATACTAAAGTGATATCACCAGTTTTATTAGAGCAGATAACCTTATAAGGTTTTTTACTAAAGCGTCTTGACCCGGCTGGCGGCGGCTGGTGGATCTCCACTGTAACTACGAAAGTAGCAATAACCCCATCGGGCGCTTCATTAAGCGGACAGGTAAAACGCCTGTCGAGCAACCCAACCGGCAGATGGAATAACAGGTCACGGATTATTGGCATAGTCGCGCCGGATATTACCGTAGGTGCCGGAAGCAAACGGCATAAAGCTTCCGACGTGCTGCCACCCACGCCTTTTACCCGCGTAACTGCCGAAAAAAGATAATTGAGCATTTCATGGCGCATAGTAAGAGATTAACGCTGTTGTAAATATAAATCACTGGATAAATTATCATTCTTAATTTATCTTATTAAAAATATTTATTTTAAAATTATCATATGTTTAGAAACATGCCTTACAAATCTTTCCAGAAAAAACATACTGGCTTCACGCTGATAGAATTAGCCATAGTTATTATAGTTATTGGATTTATAATAGGCGGAATACTTATTGGAAATGATCTTATTAAGGCATCTAGGTTACGCTCTGTTATCACCAGCATTGAAAAATACAATGCAGCAGTAAGTGCATTTGAAAATAAATATGGCTGCATTCCCGGTGATTGTAAAAAAGCCACCAGTTTTTTTAGCAGCAACCAGGATTGCGCGGGCGCAACAGGCACCCACACCAACAGTACTACCTGCAATGGCGATGGTGACGGGCTGGTAACACTGACCAACCCCAGCGACCCGCCGGGCACTAATTCATGGTATTACGATGAAACTGTATTATTCTGGCAGCAATTATCCATAGCTGGCTTTATTGAAGGTGGTTATTCGGGAAAAATGGATGCTACAAATTATGTAGTTGGGGGAACTAATGTTCCGCAATCACAGGTTAAGGGCGCCTGCATATCTGTTAATTCGGCGGGTTATACCAGCGCTGATGCTGCGGTAAAACTGCCTTATAATGATACCCTGCAAGTTCCATTCGACAGGGGAAACATGTTTGAGCTTGGAAACCCTAAAATAGATAACGGCACTGGCGCTGCAAGCAACTCATGTATCGGAGGCCTGCTTTCATTGCCTGCAATTTCCGCTTATAATATTGATATTAAAATTGATGATGGAAGGCCGTTCGCCGGTTCCGTCCAAACGATGATGCAGCTTGATGGAAGCCTATGGAATTATAGCGGAAATAGCAATGTAGGCTGCACGAACCAAAATGCAGCACCTGATGTTTATGCCACAACATGGTCGGCATATGATGTATCTATTGGCAAAACAGCATGCCAGTTATTTTTTAAGGCAACATTCTGATCTAATCAGTAATTAATTGAGGTATCAATTAATATATTAGTGGCATCACCATGCAATTTATCAAGCGCGGCCTCACATTTATCCATTTCATTTACTTCCTTGCCACGCCCTGAAATACCGCAGAAGCTTATGCTCACCGTAAGCCCCACCTGCCTTCCATTCTCCCCGACATAAGGATTTGATGCTATCTGCCAGCGCAAACGATTTAACACCAGGCGTTCAGAGCCATTGTTTATATCAACAAGCAAAACACCTACGCGCCCATCCCCTACTATCCCGATAACATCATCAGGGCGCAAGCTGCGCTTTGCCATAGATACCGAATATTTAACAAGCTCATTGCATACTTCCCTGCCATTCTGGGCAAGCAGCTTATCATAACCATCAATCTGCACCACTGCAAAACATGAAAGCATATCGCTATTGTTCATGTGGTGCTTCATAACCTCAATATCTTTAATTAGTGACGACCTGTTAGGAAGAGAAGTATTTTGGTCAAGGGATTCATGCCCTCTAAAATTATCCCTGATAACCTTCCGTAAGGCTTCATTCCTGCGTATTACCGGTGCATCATGCAATACTATAGAAAAGTAAGAATTTCCACCGCTGCACTCTATACGGTATATTTTTATGCGATAAGCACGCTCATTACCATTTTTTCCAATTATACTGAAGCTTTGCACTTTAGACAGTACGGAACCGACATCATTTGTATCATTTTCAAAATCTATATACTCATTCAGCAGATCGGCTATCCTTTGGGGAAGAATGGTAGAAAGCGGCTGATCGGCCAGTTCATATGAGCCGAAACCAAGCAATTCGCTGGCAGAATAATTTAACTCACTTATTGTTACAGAACCTGCCTTATTATTCTGGCAAATTGTAAGTACAGCATCATTATTACGGTATTCAATCGACATATCGGGAGAACCTTGCTCTTGTATATTTGAATCTATTATTCTAACCTGCTATCATGAAAAAAGTATTAACAGAAAAAACAATTTAAATACATATGGTTACAACAGAAAATGATGTGCGCTTAAAACGCCTGCGCTACCGCAGCTGGCATAGGGGCTGGAAAGAAACCGACCTTGTGCTTGGACATTTTGCTGATGAAAACCTAGAAAAAATGGATGCCTCAACAATTGATATTTACGAAAAGCTTCTTGACGAGAACGACGCCGATATATGGGACTGGCTGGTGGGGAAACTTCCGCCTAAAAACCCTGATTATGCCTTGATACTTGCAGAGCTGAAAGAATATAGCCAGCAACATAACAAATGAATCCCATACTTACAGCGAAATTAACCGGCATACCGGCCAGCGCGCAGGCATTGGCGCTGGCAAGACTTATGGAAGGAAGCGTTACGCCCCTTCCTGCCCCTGCAAGTATTTTATATATTGCAACCAGTGACCGTGCCCTTGAATCTCTGCAATCTGCGCTTGCATTTTTTGCGCCGGATGCGGAAGTGATAAGTTTCCCGGCATGGGACTGTATGCCTTATGACCGTTCTTCGCCACAGCCTGTTTTAATGGCGGCAAGGATGCAGGCATTGGCGGGACTTTTAAATAAACTAGATTCACGCCTGCGCGGGAATGACAATAAGGTCATTATACTAACCACCGCCAGCGCAATACTGCAAAAGCTTCCGCCCAGGGAAATAATAAAACGCGCTGTTTTTTCTATAAAGCGCGGTGGAAAATTAAAACTGGATGAACTTAGCGTATATCTTACCAGCCAGGGCTACCGCCGCGCAGGAAAAGCCATGGAACCAGGGGAATTTGCCATGCGCGGAGGCATTATTGATATAATCCCATCCGGCTTTAGCGAAGGAATAAGAATTGACCTGTTTGGTGACGAAGTGGAAAGCATGAAGCCATTCGACCCGATGACACAGCTTAGCGGCGGATCGGTTGATGAGCTTAAATTATACCCGATCAGCGAAGTGATACTCACCGAAGAAAATATAACCCGATTCCGCAGCAACTACCGTGACCTGTTTGGCGCAGTCAGCAAGGAAGATCCGCTATATGAAGCAATTTCCAAAAGCGCTTCTTATTCCGGCATGGAGCATTGGCTGCCGTTATTTTATGAGCGCACTGAAACATTACTGGATTATTGTGAAGGCTCGCTGCTTACTTTTGACAGCGAAGTTGAAAGCGCGATAAATGAAAGGCAAGAAGCAATACTCGATTATTACGAAGCCCGCAAAACAGCAACCAGCACCGGCTCTAAGAAAAACAGCTTTGTGGGCGGAAATGTTTATCATCCCATCCCTCCCGATAGTTTTTTTATTATGAAAGATAGCTGGGGAAAAACACTTGCAAACCATAATAACATTACATTCAGCCCGTTCAGCGAAACCGGCAGCAGTAGTGGCATATCATTAGGATTGCGCCCTACCCTGCGTTTTGTTCAGGGACAGTCTGACAATACTCCGTTTACCCAACTTAAGGCACAGGCAGAAAAAGGTAAGCCAATTATGCTTGCTTGTTTTACCCAAGGTTCCAGAGAACGGCTGCAGGTTTTACTTATGGAACACGGATTCCATAATATCCGCATCGACACATGGAAAGAAAGTAAAAACGTAAAAGGTAAAACCATTGGGCTTGCTGTTTTGCCGCTGGAATATGGGTTTGAAACCGAGAATCTTTTTATATTCAGCGAACAAGATGTTTTGGGCGAGCGCATAACCCGCACTGCTAAAAAGAAGCGCTCTTCGGAAGTGTTTTTACAAGAAGCTTCCAACTTTGCCGAGGGCGATCTGGTGGTGCATAAAGACCATGGAATTGGCCGCTTCGAAGGGCTGGTTGCGGTTGAGGTTTCCGGCGCAGCACATGATTGCCTGAAGCTGGTTTATGCCGATGGCGATAAGTTATTCGTGCCTGTTGAAAATATTGAAATGGTATCGCGCTTCGGGCTGGAAGAAGAAAATGCACAGCTTGATAAGCTGGGCGGCGCATCCTGGCAAAACCGCAAGGCAAAACTTAAACAGCGTATAAAAATCGCAGCTACCGCACTGCTTAAAACCGCAGCAGAGCGTTTAGTTAAGCAAGGTATAATCGCCGAAGCGCCCCAACTCACTTATGATGAATTCACAGCGCGTTTTCCTTATGTAGAAACCGAGGACCAGGATAGGGCAATCAGCGAAGTGCTGGATGATCTTAGTTCAGGCAAACCAATGGACAGGCTGGTTTGCGGCGATGTCGGATTTGGTAAAACCGAAGTTGCTATGCGGGCTGCATTTGCAGTTGCCTGCAATGAGGAAAAGCCAATGCAGGTTGCGCTGGTCTGCCCGACCACATTGCTTGCCCGCCAGCATTTTCGCAATTTTCGTGAGAGATTTTCAGGTTTCCCTGTGACGGTACGGCAATTATCACGCATGGTTACAGCGAAAGAACAAAAAGACACCAAAGAAAAATTGGCAAATGGCGAAGTTGATATTGTTATAGGCACGCACGCCCTGCTTGCCAAAACCATAGAATTCAAGCGGCTTGGGCTGGTGATCGTGGATGAAGAGCAGCATTTTGGTGTAGGACAGAAGGAAAAGCTTAAAGAGCTTAAATCAGATGTGCATGTGCTCACGCTTTCGGCAACGCCAATTCCGCGCACGCTGCAAATGTCGCTTACAGGCGTGCGGGATTTAAGCCTTATTACCACGCCGCCTATTGACCGCCTTGCAGTACGCTCTTTCGTGATTCCTTTTGACCCAGTAGTTATCCGTGAGGCGATGCTTAGGGAACTGCACCGCGGCGGAAAATGTTTCGTGGTGACTCCGCGTATAAAAGATATTGCCGACCTTAAATGGCAAATTGCAGAGCTGGTACCGGAAGCAAAAATTGTAGTGGCGCATGGCGGACTGGCGGCCACGGAACTCGACAGCGTTATGAATGATTTTTATGACGGAAAATATGATGTCCTGCTATCAACTGCGATAATTGAATCCGGGCTGGATATACCAACGGCCAATACCATGATAATACATAACTCGCATTTATTTGGTCTGGCGCAGCTCTACCAGATGCGCGGGCGGGTCGGGCGCGGCAAAACACGAGCTTACGCTTACTTCCTGCTGCCGCATAAGCAACTCAGTAAAAACGCAACTAAGCGCTTAGAAGTGATGCAGACGCTCGATACACTTGGTGCGGGCTTCACACTTGCCAGCCATGATATGGACATTCGCGGATTTGGGAACCTGGTAGGTGAAGAACAATCAGGGCATATCCGCGAAGTGGGGATAGAACTTTACCAGCAGATGCTGGAGGAAATGGTGGCTTCGCTGAAAGCGGATGACAGATCACGGATGGCAGATGACAAGGATTCTTCGTCATCTGATAGCTATTCTCCGACCATAAATTTAGGTATCTCGGTTCTCATCCCCGAAGATTATGTTGAAGACCTGCAACTGCGCTTAGGTCTATACCGCCGGGTTGCACAAATGGACAGTGAGGACGAAATCAACGGTTTTGCCGCAGAACTGGTTGACCGTTTTGGAGAAATGCCGCACGAAGTTGCACATCTTATAACTATCTTAAATTTGAAGTTACTTTGCCTCAAAGCAAACATAGAACGAATCGATGCCGGACCCAAAGGCGCGGTTATTACGTTCCATAATAATTATTTTGGTAATGCCGAAGCCTTGCTGCGCCTTATTTCACTTAAACCGCGAACCCTTAAGCTGCGCCCTGACCAGAAACTTCTGTTTAGCCATGAATGGAAGGATGTGGATGATAAAATATCCGCAATCAGGAAAATAATCAGCGAATTGATAGGATTGCTTTAATCACCTTCGCCAGATTTTATCGGCAGGCGGAAAGTAAATACCGCACCAGTTCCTTCTTCAGCATTCTGTGCCCATATCTTGCCGTCATGCGCG
Organism: Pseudomonadota bacterium; assembly: GCA_963205195.1. Taxonomy (GTDB): domain Bacteria; phylum Pseudomonadota; class Alphaproteobacteria; order Rickettsiales; family SXRF01; genus SXRF01. The sequence goes on from CAUJHR010000020.1 coordinate 43,360, forward strand.
TTTATGATACCACGGCAGATGGCAAGCCCTAAGCTTCCATCGCTGCTAGTGCCGCCATAGAATTTATCAAAGATTTTTTCCTCATCACCTATTTTGATGCCCTGACCGTTATCAGCAACAGTTACCTCTATGTCTGGCTTAATACCAGCAGCTGTTATTGTGATAGTTGTTCCGGGCGGAGTGTGCATAGCCGCGTTCTCGAGCAGATTAATCAATACCTGTTCAACCAGCAAACCGTCAATACGCAAAAGCGGTAGCCCATGCTCTATATTGGTTACGACAGTATGCTGCGCTAGTTTTTGTTCCACGCGCATAAGCGCAGATCCAATCAATTCCTCGATGAAATATAATTCCTTATTCAGCTTTACCGAACCTGATTCCAAGCTGGTTACGTCGAGCAGATTGGTAACCATGCGGGCAAGACGGGCACCCTCTTCATGTATGGAACGCAAGAGTTCTGTTTTATACTCATTTGCGATTTTATCGCCTTCGATAAGCAGCGTGCTTGCGGCGCTGGTGATAGCTACAAGGGGCGTACGCAAATCATGTGAAACTGACGAAAGCAGGATATTACGCAGTTTTTCGTTTTCCGCTTCCACTATGGTTTTTTCTACAATTTCTGCTGATTGGGCGCGCTCCAGAGCCGAAGCTGTAATGCCTGAGAATGCTTCTATCAATTCAATTTTATCGGTGGAATAGCCCGTGGATTTTTCCTCATGCGGCATAAGCCCAATAACGCCCATCACTCCTCCGGAAGCAATAAGCGGGGTATAAAACGCGTTGGCACTTGGAAGCGTGTTAGTTCCAAGCCCTGCATTCTGCTTATGGGAAAATGCCCAGCGCGCAACGCTTTCTTCCCGCACCGGATCGGCATTGTGCAGATCACTGTGTGTTTCAGCAACCACGGTTTGCAATTCGCCCTTGTCATCAGGAAGCCACAGGAACACATTGCTATCGAGAACTTCAGCAATATGCTGGGCTGCAACCTGCGCCAGGTTTACTTTACCGCGGCTGGCGGTGAGCTCACGTGTCATAGCGAACAGGCTCGAAGTGTTCTTTTCACGCTTGCGGGCGCTCAGTGTTTGCAGGCGCAGACGCGAAGTCTGTGAGCTTATGATAATCCCGGTAAGCAGCAATACGCAGAAAGTTATTATATGCTTATCATCAGCGATTTTAAATGTGTTATAGGGCTGTACAAAAAACAGATTAAAGCAGACCGCAGAAAGGAAAGTGGCAACAAGTGAAGGTATGCGCCCGTAGCGTAATGCTATACCAACCACGCTTATAAGATAGAACATCACAAGATTGGTCGGGTCAACGAACTGGCGGATGGGAAGCGCAATAATCGTGCAGATTACAGTAATTCCTGCTGCGATAAGGTAATGTGGCCATGGTGTGTTAGTACGCCAGAAAGGAGCGCGTAACCCCTTTCTATCATCGGTATCCCCAGTCACTACATATACGTCTATATCACCGGAACCGCGGATAATTTCATCAGCCAATGTACCAAAAACAAAGGCATGCAAGCGCGATTTATTTGGCTTGCCAACAATGATTTTGCTTATGCCGTTACTTCTTGCATAGGCAAGTATATCCTCTGACGCCCTCCTATGACCTTGTATTATCTCAGTGCGCGCTCCCATACGGTCTGCAAGGCGCAACGTACGCTCTACCGCATCCTGGCCTTCCTTGCTCAGGCGGAAATGGCGTTCGTTTTCAATATAAATAACCGTCCATTGCGATTTAAGGCCGCTGGACATTCTTTTTGCGGTGCGTACCAGCTTTCCAGAAAGCACATCAGGGCCTATACATACCAATATACGGTCTGCCCCACTCCAGCCCTGCGCGCCCCCACCCTGGTTCTTATAAACATCCATGAGAGCATCTACGCGCTCAGCTGTGCGGCGCAGCGCAAGCTCGCGCAATGCGATCAGGTTGCTTTTCTTAAAGAAATTCTGGGCAGCACGTTTTTTCGCATCATTAGCGATATAAACCTTGCCTTCGCTTAAGCGCTTGAGAAGTTCCTCAGACGGAATATCAACCAATGAAATTTCATCCGCCTTATCGAAAATTGCATCCGGCACGGTTTCTTTAACCCACACGCCTGTGATACGCGCTACTACGTCATTCAGGCTTTCCAGATGCTGTACATTTATCGTTGTGTAAACATTTATCCCGGCATCAAGGAGCTCATCCACATCCTGCCAGCGCTTGGGATGCCGGGAACCGGGGGCATTAGTATGCGCTAATTCATCAAGAAGGATAAGCTGGGGTTTACGCACCAGCGCAGTATCTATATCGAATTCCTTGATGAGTGTTCCTTTATATTGCACCTCGCGGTGCGGGAGGATCGGTAACCCCTCAAGCAGTTTTTTGGTTTCTTCCCGCCCATGCGTTTCAACAAGCCCTATTACTACATCAACTTTATCGGCAAGGGCAGATTTACCTGCTGATAACATAGCATATGTTTTACCAACACCTGCACAAGCGCCAAAGAATATTTTTAGTTTTCCACGGTTACTTTTGGCTTGCGCCTGCTCATTCTCCTCCGCATTTATGCGGCTGAGCAATTCATCTGGGTCTGGGCGCGATTCATCATTCATAATAACATATTAACTTATTATAGTTTGTGCACAACATTTAAAATTGTACTGCAATGAATACGTTTTTGTATTTTTTGCATCTCATCCTGCCACTGACCTTGCATGCCTAATCTGCTATATTATTTTTTAGTAAACAATAATTAGAGGAGACGATTATGACACCATATGTTATCATAATATTCGGTCATATTATTTCAATTATCGGGTATAGCCTATTGGTATATGTGCATTAATAAATATGGTCGCGAGGCATTATGGATGAAATGGAAAAACGCAGAAAAGGTGCCTATTCCCACGTTTTAAGACAACTAATGGAAGAATATGGCTATTCAACCAGTAGCTTCGCTAAAAAAGCAAAAATAGACCAAAGAACGCTTCGTAAGGCGCTAAATACTTCAGAAGGAATGCCAAACAACATAGTGCAGGAAAAAAATTCTGCGGCCTTTCGGATGAGCCTTAAAGCATTTAATGAGCTGGTAGATGCTAAGATCCAAGAGACAACATGCAAATCTGATATAACCGGCGGTAAGAAAATAATAGAAAGCACAATCTACTTTAAACAGATGATAAGTTCTTTGGATAATATCGCACAGGTCGGCGATGGTGATGTACTTCTTACCTCTTTACAGATCACGCATGACCGCAAGAAATTCCCTGCCTTAACCAACCTTCAGCAACATACGATCAAAACAATTAAAAATTCGCCCAATGTTAATTTCAGCAGGCTGGTAAGGCTTACCGAAACCCAAAGCAGCAAATATAAATATCTATATATACGTGACTTTATATATATGATGGAGGGACATAAAAATATCTCTATGAAATTTTTTGGAATACTAGATGAAAAAAACAAATCTATAATAGATATAGCACCATATTCCCTTTCCAGCAGTATCCAGGTGATTAACTGTGGCAATGGGCAGCAGGAAGGCTTTGTTTTTACCCTGCACCCCGATTCCCTTTTCAACCAGGCTACCACAAGATGCAATTATTATAACGGCAAATCCGAATCTGATGGAATGGTCATAAGCCAATTGATAGATCTGTATGGCCATACCTGGGACAATAGCGTTTACCTATTAGAGAGTGGCCGAATCACCAAACAATGGAAAATAATTGAGGAAATCTTCAACTCGGAAAAATATTTTTAAGCTCTGTGCGCCAGCTTCCTATATCCTTGTAACGTTTTTGAAAAATATTATCCATTGCAATAGCTTTTTCCCGATCAGAAGCCCATAAATGATAATATTTATCCCAATCATGCGAAAGAAAATCTATTTCATCTTCATTGAAAGGTTTTTTACCATCGGAGGAACAGAATCCATAGCGGGTTTTATAATATTGGCTCTTCTCAAACCAGCCGATAAGGGAACTTACATAAGGATATTTATCCCATGGGATTATTTTCCAGCCAAGTTCATTTACAATTTTTGAGGTACCGATACCGCGGCAATAATTCATAAACAAAGAATCACCACCATGCTCTGACAGTAACTTAATCCGGATATTTGTATTGATTTTTTTATGCCGCCGCGAGGATATTGTCCATCCAGTGGCAACCTCAAAAATTTTGGTGGCAATCGGTACGCCCAGAAAAGCAGCGCGCCATTTATCATTTTCGGTAATAGGTATAAGGCTTGTATGGCTTATAATTTGTCCATTTTCTCCTATTACTATAGCGGATAATCCTGAGAGGAAACGCTTCTGTAAAGTCTCTGCAGAATATTTAGTGAGGGCTGGTTCAATTATTATATTATTTGCAAAAGCTGCCCATACTTCTCCATTAGGTATGCAATCATCTACTTTAACCAGCTGGCCGTCATCTATCCGGTATATATTCATTTCAGTTGCCATATGCTTGTGTGATTGTAGGCTGAATTTTATTTGCTTACAACATAAAAGCTAGTAACCTGCTTTTATGTCTCTACTCACCCCAGTCGATAATTACTGCGAACGCCTGTCTCCTAGCCTTATGGCCGAGCCGCTGAATGCACTTAGCAATCTTTCATTTATTATTGCAGCATGGATGCTTTACAGGGCATATAAGAAGAAAGGCTTGTATGATATCCCGGTAATGGCGCTTATCTTAATGGTGTTTATAGTCGGCGTCGGCAGCAGCCTTTTTCATACATTTGCAAATAATCTTACGATGCTTGCTGATATAATCCCGATAATGGTTTTTGTGCTTAGTTATCTGTTCTTCGCCCTGATCCGTTTGCTGGGATTCTCAAAATCAAAAGCACGTCTGTCACTGCTAGTATTGCTGCTTGCCAGCGCAGCTACAAGTTTTGCACCGGCAGAATTACGCTTTAACGGATCGGTGCAATATTTCCCATGCCTTGCCGCGCTTTTTCTTGTCGCATGGAAAAGCCACCAGAAACCACTTTATTTAGCAAGCGCTGTATTCTCCTGTTCGCTGATATTCCGCAGCGTTGATATGGCGTTATGCAATGAATTTTTAGAAGGCACTCATTTCATCTGGCACCTGCTGAACGGTGTGTTGCTTTATGTACTGGTTAAAGTATTAATTAATCATTTGCACACTGACACAAAGCTGATAGAGTAAACATCTGCTAATAAATATTACTTAAAAGATAGGGACTAATATGGATAAAAATAAAGCACTAGAAACTGCCCTCAGCCAGATCGAAAAAACCTTCGGCAAAGGCTCTATCATGAAGCTTGGCGATAATAAAATGGAAGCCATAGAAGCAACTTCTACAGGCTCTCTTGGGCTTGATATAGCACTTGGGGTCGGCGGCGTTCCGCGTGGGCGTATTATTGAAATATATGGCCCGGAAAGCTCAGGGAAAACCACCCTTACCCTGCATATCGTAGCTGAAGCACAGAAAAAAGGCGGAACCTGTGCGTTTGTCGATGCTGAACATGCGCTGGACCCAATCTATGCAAAAAAACTAGGCGTAAATATTGATGAACTTCTCATTTCCCAGCCTGACACTGGTGAGCAGGCTCTTGAAATTGCTGATACACTGGTTCGCTCAGGAGCTATAGATGTAGTTATCGTAGATTCGGTTGCAGCGCTGGTGCCAAAGGCGGAACTTGACGGGGAAATGGGTGATTCACATATGGGTCTTCAGGCACGTCTTATGAGCCAGGCGCTTCGTAAACTTACCGGCTCAATATCGCGCACTAACTGCACCGTTATTTTCATCAACCAGATACGCCAGAAGATCGGCGTAATGTTTGGAAACCCTGAAACCACCACAGGCGGCAACGCGCTTAAATTTTATGCTTCGGTGCGCCTCGATATACGCCGCATAGGGGCAATCAAGGATAAAGAAGAAGTCGTTGGCAACCAGACCCGCGTTAAAGTGGTAAAGAACAAGGTAGCGCCTCCATTCCGCATCGTTGAATTCGATATCATGTACGGCGAAGGCATCTCCAAAACCGGCGAGCTTATCGACCTCGGCGTGAAGGCGGGAATAGTAGAAAAATCCGGCTCGTGGTTCTCCTATAAAGACCAGCGTATCGGACAGGGCAAGGAAAATGCCAAGCAATTTTTGAAGGATAATTCCAAGATAGCCGATGAGATAGAAAAGAAGATCCGCGACAATGCCGGGGTGATCTCCAATGCGCTTAAAGGCGAAGTTTCCGAAACTGAAGCCGAGGATGCTTAATTTTATCAACCTAAATTAATGGAGTAAGTCATGCTTAAATACGCTTTATTTGCCAGTGCTGCCATCGTAGCTTTTACACCTGCCGCTTTTGCTGCAGGGAAAACCTACCAGGTAACCGGACCGGTTCTGGAACTTACCGACAGCAAAATAGTCGTGCAAAAAGGTGATGAAAAATGGGAAATTGCTCATGATAAGGCGTCTGTGCCTGCGAGTGTAAAGGTAGGTAGCAAGGTTACAATTGAATACACTATGACCGCAGTTAAAGTTAACGATAAAGGTGCTGAAAAGAAATAATTTAGCTAATCTAAAGCCTTAAAACATGCGGCCTTGCAAGGCCGCATGTTTTTTTGTAAAGTGAATCTACTTATGAACAAAAAAACAAATAATTCAGTTTCAGACATCCGCGCTGGCTTCCTCGATTTTTTTGCCAAAAACGGGCATGAAGTGCGGCCAAGCGGTTCGCTGGTGCCGCATAACGACCCCACTCTCATGTTTGCCAATGCTGGTATGAACCAGTTTAAAAACGTATTCACCGGCGTTGAAAAACTGCCTTTTACCCGCGCTGCCACTTCACAAAAATGCGTGCGCGCAGGCGGAAAACATAACGACCTTGACAATGTGGGATACACTGCCCGCCACCATACATTTTTTGAAATGCTTGGTAATTTTTCCTTCGGGGATTATTTCAAGGAAACCGCGATAGAACTGGCTTGGAAACTTCTTACCGGGGATTTCGGGCTGAACAAAGATAAGTTATATGTAACCGTTTATCACACCGATGATGAGGCGTTCGGAATCTGGAAAAAAATAACCGGCTTTCCTGATAGCAAGATCATCCGCATCGCAACCAATGATAATTTCTGGTCAATGGGTGATACCGGCCCGTGCGGTCCCTGCTCTGAGATTTTTTACGACCACGGCGACAAAATCCCCGGTGGGCTCCCAGGAACCGCCGACGCTGACGGTGACCGCTACATAGAGATATGGAACCTGGTGTTCATGCAATATGAGCAATTGGCTGGCGGCCAGCGGATCTCACTTCCAAAACCATCAATTGATACCGGCATGGGACTGGAGCGTATTTCAGCGGTGATGCAGGGCGTGCATGATAATTATGATATTGACCTGTTCAGGCATTTGATAGAAGCATCGAAAAGCTATTCGGGCAATTCCGGGCATGAAACTTCGCACCGGGTGATCGCCGACCATCTGCGCTCCAGCTGTTTCCTGATGGCTGACGGGGTGCTGCCTTCCAATGAAGGGCGTGGTTATGTTCTTCGCCGCATCATGCGCCGGGCAATGCGCCACGCTCACCAGCTTGGCTGCAAAGACCCGCTTATGTATAAACTGGTGTCTGCACTGATAGCTGAAATGGGAGCGCAATATCCAGAACTTGGCCGTGCAGAAGCCACCATCACCGAGAATCTTAGGGCAGAAGAAGAGCGCTTCAAACAGACTCTTGAACGCGGTCTAAAACTGCTGGACGAGGAAACTGAAAAACTGGCAAAAGGCCAGAGGCTGGCGGGAGAAGCTGCTTTTAAGCTCTATGATACTTATGGATTTCCACTTGACCTGACGCAGGATATTTTACGCACGCGTGGGCTGGAAGTTGATACTGACGGCTTCGAAAAATCCATGGAAGGGCAGCGCGAAATGGCGCGAGCGGCATGGAGTGGTTCTGGTGAAAAAGCGGTTGGCAATTTATGGTTTTCGCTTAAGGAAAAATACGGCGCTGTTAAATTCCTCGGCTACGATCAGGAAAGCGCGGAAGGTACAATTTTATCTATTGTGAAAGATGGTGCAGAAGTAAAAACGGCAAATGCCGGGGATAAAGTTTTTATTATCCTCGACCAAACGCCTTTTTATGGTGAATCTGGCGGACAGGTTGGCGATATCGGCGAGTTTTCGGGAATTGCTAGCATATCGACCACCAGCAAACCGCTGGATGATTTTTTTGTGCATGAGGCGACGCTTCTCAAGCCAATAAAAATCGGCGATAAGGTCAATGCACAAATTGATGTGGCCAACCGCGACTCGATACGCTCCAATCACTCGGCAACACATCTGCTACATAAGGCTCTGCGCGATGTTCTTGGCGATCATGTTACGCAAAAAGGCTCGCTGGTTGATGGCAGCCGCCTGCGCTTTGATTTCAGCAATAATAAAGCGGTTGCGCGTGAGGAAATTACAGAAATTGAGCGCCGGGTGAATGAGGTTGTTACTCGCGGCGGGCCGGTTGAATGCAAAGTTATGTCGCCGGATGATGCAATAAAAGCCGGAGCGATGGCTCTATTCGGTGAAAAATACGGCGATAAGGTGCGCGTGCTGGGCATAGGAAAAAATGCCGACGGCGGCAATTATTCAGTGGAGCTTTGCGGAGGAACCCATGCGCGCAATGTGGCTGATATAGGCCTGTTCAAAATAACTTCGGAAGGCTCAGTTGCAGCCGGAATACGGCGTATTGAAGCAGTTACCGGGGATGCTGTGCTTAGCTATATGGACGGTGAACTCGCAAAACAATATGAGCAGTTGCAGAAACTGGAGCAAACCCGCGCAGGATTGATTGATGAACTTAAAAAAATGTCGGTGAATAACCCGGCACGGCCAGCCAGCGCTGCGCCCCAGTGGGTGGCAAATTCCAAACTTAAAGATGCGGATAGCATTTACAGCCGCGAATCCGTGCGGCAGGAAGCAGTTATTACGGCGCTGCTTGAGGAAAACAAAAAGCTGAACAAGCAGCTTGCCGAAGCCAAGAAGCAGGCCGCTATGGGTGATAGCGGGGATGTAACAGCGAAGCAGGTTGGCGGCTATAACTTCATCGCCAAAAATTTTGACGGGCTTGATCCGAAGGAACTGCGGGCTGTTGCCGAAAACTATAGCAAACAGGCACAGATTGCTGTAGTATCCACGGTGATCGAAGGAAAAGTTTCAATAGTCGTCGCGGTGGAAAAAACCGCTTCGGCAAAAATAAGCGCGGTTACTTTAGTGCAGGCAGCGGTTGCCGAACTGGGCGGCAAAGGCGGAGGCGGCAGGCCGGATATGGCGCAGGGCGGCGGAACTGATGCGGATGCGCTTAGCAAAGCAATTGAAAAAATAAAATCGTTGATAGGATAAAATAGTCGTACCAGCCTTCCGCCTTCGCCAAGGCTTCGGCGGACATGTCGCCGGTATGACAAGAATGGAGAAAATATGAAAAACGAAAAATTCAGCGTAACCCCATTTACAGTAACCACGGGCCCCCTACCCGCTTCGCGCAAAATTTATGTGAATGGCGTTGCGATGCGTGAAATCGCGCTTTCCGGTGGCGAACCGCCACTTGCTGTTTATGATACATCAGGCGCATATACCGACCCGGCAACCAAGATTGATATTTACAAGGGTTTGCCGAAGCTGCGCGACAAATGGATACGCGAGCGCGGTGATGTTGAGGAATATCCGGGGCGGGTAGTAAAACCAGAAGATAATGGCTTGAAAAAGGATTCGGGATTCGGGATTCGGGATTCAGGAGTTCCTGTGTTTCCCAATGTGGTACAAAACCCTCTGCGGGCAAAAAAAGGCAAATCGGTTACGCAGCTTACCTATGCCCGCGCAGGAATTATCACCAAGGAAATGGAGTATATTGCCACGCGTGAAAATGAAGGACGGACCGTAAAACCGGAAAGTGCAAAGCTAAAACCTTACCAGCGTGGGGAAAGTTTCGGCGCAAAAATCCCGCAGATAATCACCCCGGAATTCGTGCGCGATGAAATCGCTAAAGGCCGCGCTATCATTCCCGCAAACATCAACCATCCTGAAGCCGAGCCAATGATAATCGGGCGTAATTTCAAGGTGAAGATCAACGCCAATATCGGCAATTCAGCGGTGACCTCATCAGTGGCCGAGGAAGTCGAAAAAATGGTGTGGGCGATACGCTGGGGGGCGGATAACGTGATGGATCTTTCCACCGGACGCAACATCCACAATATCCGCGAATGGATAATCCGAAATTCACCCGTGCCCATCGGCACCGTGCCTATTTATCAGGCACTGGAAAAAGTAGGCGGCATTGCCGAGGAACTGACATGGGAAGTTTACCGCGATACCCTTATTGAGCAATGCGAACAGGGAGTCGATTATTTCACCATCCATGCCGGGGTGCGCCTGCCCTTCATTCCCATGACCGAGTTCCGCAAGACCGGGATAGTTTCGCGCGGCGGCAGCATAATGGCCAAATGGTGCATGAGTCACCACAAGGAAAGTTTCCTCTACACTAATTTCGAGGAAATATGCGAGATCATGCGCGCTTACGACGTGAGCTTTTCACTGGGTGACGGGTTGCGCCCCGGCTCCATCCATGACGCGAATGACGAAGCGCAGTTTGCCGAACTGAAAACGCTTGGTGAGCTTACTAAAATAGCATGGAAACATGATTGCCAGGTGATGATCGAGGGGCCGGGACATGTGCCTATGCACCTCATAAAAGAAAATATGGATAAACAGCTTGAATATTGCCATGAAGCGCCATTCTACACGCTTGGGCCGCTGACCACCGACATCGCGCCGGGATATGACCATATCACCAGCGGTATCGGTGCGGCAATGATCGGCTGGTTCGGCACTTCGATGCTTTGCTACGTCACACCGAAGGAGCATCTGGGGCTTCCTGACCGCGACGATGTGAAAGTCGGCGTTGTGACCTATAAAATTGCGGCGCACGCGGCTGACCTCGCCAAAGGTCACCCGTCAGCACATATGCGCGACGATGCGCTTTCCAAAGCGCGCTTCGATTTTCGCTGGCAGGACCAGTTCAACCTGTCGCTCGACCCGGAAACCGCAAAGGATTTCCATGATGAAACACTGCCAGCCGATGGCGCAAAAGTGGCGCATTTCTGCTCGATGTGCGGCCCGAAATTCTGCAGCATGAAAATCTCGCAGGATGTGCGTGATTTCGCGCAGGGTGAACGCGATAAAGGCATGAAGGAAATGGCCGAAAAATTCAAGGAATCCGGCGGGGAGATTTACCAGAAGGTTGCTGTTTGATGTTTCATTCTGTCATCCCGACGCAGGCCGGGATCTCTTTATATACTAGCGCAAAATCATATAGAGATTCCCGCCTGCGCGGGAATGACAATGTATCTGCCTCATGACCAATACTGACGTTCTCATAGCTGGCGGGGGGTTTGCGGGGTTGGAGTGCGCCCGCGCGCTTGCGGCATTGGGTGTTAGCGTTACTGTCCTTGAGCGCAAGAAAGTTGCGGGACAAGGGATGCACACAACCGGGATTATCGTCGGTGAATGCGCCGAGGAATTTTCCCTGCCGGAAAGCGTCACGCGCAAGGTCACTGATGTGCGCCTGTTCGCGCCCAACCTTAAATATATCGACCTGCAAGCGCCGGATTATTTTTTTCTGACCACCGATACCCCTGCCCTGATGAAGCATTTATCGGATGAAGCTGAAAAAGCGGGTGCGAATATCATGTATGATACGGCTTATGAAAATGCTGTGCAGGACGGCGAAAATATCTTGGTAAATGACGGCGCATATAGCTGTAAATTCTTGATCGGGGCGGATGGTCCGCGCTCAAAAGTCGCCGATCATTTTAGCCTTGGGCAGAACACAAAATTCCTGTTGGGCGCGGAAGCTGAATATGAAGGGCTGGATCTGCCGCAAAATAGCTTTTACTGCTTCCTCGACCAGATGCAGGCTTATGGATATTTAGGCTGGGTGATACCAAGCGTTGGAGTTACGCAAGTGGGGCTTGCCTGCAGTATGCCAAAACGCCCGGACATTGACGCATTTGTGGCCAGAATGAAAGGCGTGGTTGATTTTTCGCAGGCGAAAGTGGTGGCGCGGCGCGGCGGGCTTATTCCGGTTGGCGGGCTGGTTTCGCCATTTGCGCGGGGAAATGTGATACTGCTTGGCGACTCGGCGGGAATAGTGTCGCCGCTTACGGCTGGGGGTATACACACAGCGCTGCATTACGGAAAAATTCTTGGCGAAACTATCGCAAAAAATTTACGCGAAAACGGCGATCATCCCGCAAACGTAATGGCAAAGATCTATCCGCGTTTTTATTTGAAACAGGGCTTGCGGAAAATATACGAGCATCTCTCACCGAACTGGCTGCTGAACGCTTCACTTACCAACCCACTATTTAAATTTTGTGCAAGCAACGTATTTTTCAAGAGAAAGCAGTTGCGTTAAAAATAAGTGAATAGATATGCAAAATTCTTGTAGCTTCACATAAGTTTTTCTTATAGATTATTTGCTAATATCGCACTAACTCAAGTAATGATGTTAATGCTTTGTTTCCAAGATAACGAAAAATTAATCAGTCAGGAGAGTGAATATGTTCCGTCGCAAAGAAGAAGGGCTATTTGATAGCGATACCGACCAAGACCAGATACATGACGAAGCCACAAATGAGGAAAAATCAATGAGCCAGCCTACTTCGAATGCAAGTTTCAACAGCACAAGCACTTCAAATTCTTCTTCCACCGCTTCCGCGACACCTTCATCACCTGCTTCGGCGCAAAACAACATGCAGCCAGCAGCTCCTATAACACGCCCTAACTCTGCGCCGCCAACTGCAAATTCTTTCCGCCCGGCAGCTGCGACTCCTCCAGCAGCTGACCTTACACGCGGGCGCATGCCTGATGCTAAACAGGCTACACCAAGCGTAACCTCTACCTTTGCCACCCCTCTTCCTATTGGCGGCGATAAATCAAAATCGGTTAAACGGGTGCTTACCGTTGGCAACGATATATTGCTCAAAGGTGAAATTGCTACCTGTGACCGCCTTGTTATCGAAGGCAAGGTAGATGCCACTCTTAACGATGTCCACACTGTTGAAATTGCTGAATGCGGCTCTTTCAAAGGCTCCGCCTCAATAGAGGATGCTGAAATTAGCGGTCTTTTTGAAGGTGACCTGACTGTGCGCGGACGCCTCGTTATTTACGCAACCGGGAAGGTGCGCGGCAAAATATCCTATGGCGAGATTGAAATTGAGCGCGGCGGCGAACTTACTGGTGAAATCAAAATCGCCGGGGCTTCTGCAGTTAATGCCCGCCCGATCAACCGTAGCGCCTCTGCTAAGGAAGACAACCGGGTAGCAGCATAACATATTGTTTTTAATGACAAAGCCCGTCCATTGACAATTCTTTGGGCGGGCTTTCTTACAGAAATATAATTGTCATTAAATTGTCATACAAATTGCAGATAAATACTTTATCATAAACGATATATAGATTTATTTAGAGCAATTGGGATTGTTATGAGTACACAACAAAAAGAATATTCAATGGACGATTATAAAGCCGCTTATAACGATATAACCGGGCTTTGCGATGCTGCCGAAGAGCTGCTTTCAACTGTTGAAAATCCGGCAGTTAAAGACCCGCAAGCACATCTTGACATGATCGAGCCGCTTATTAATGAAATTGCTGATGCATCTGATGTACTTGCCGAAGAATTTTTACTGGTGGCAGAAAGCAAGAAAAACCGCAGCGCTAACAAATTCAGCAAAAAGCGTATTGAAGCAGCCTTACGCCGCATTACCAGCACAATTAGCGAATATCAGGATAATGCAAAAAATATTGCAAAGAAATCCGGCAATATTGCCGTTGCCCTTACAACACCTATTATCAAGAAAATCCAGCTACAGCTTGATAAAGTAATAGCGATATTTTTAGAACTCTGCCAGATATCACTACAAAGCATCATGAGCAAAGCAGAACTGGACGCACTACGTTCACGCGATAGCCGCATAGCACTGATGATGCACCAGTTTAGTGTTTCCCAGCATAGTTAAGTAAATTCTAACAATAATTCCGTATACAGCAAAATGAATTGCTATATGCGGGACAGGGAATTTTGCATCTATGGTCAAGGATTTTGACGCTGTTATTGTTGGCGCTGGATTAGTGGGTATGAGCATGGCTTTGTCCCTTGCCAAAACGGGACTAAAAATTGCCGTAATCGAAAGAACAAAAATAAGCAGCCAGCTCGATGCTGAATTTGATGGCCGGGTAAGTGCTATTGCCCTTGGATCACAGTATATTTTAGACGACATAGGCGCATGGGAATTCATGCAACTATACGCGGAACCGATCCTTGATATACGTGTAAGTGATGGCGCAACTCCATTTTTCCTACATTACGACCACAAGGAAGTTGGAAAAAACCCATTTGGTTATATTATTGAGAACCGTTATACACGTTATGCACTTCATCAAGCAGCAGCCCTGCTTCCAAATATAACGCTTATAGAAAATTTTAAAATCAAAACACTATTTCAGAACCAGTATAACGCAAGCATTACCAGGGATAATGGTGAATCAATAACTGCATCCCTTATAATCGCAGCTGACGGAAAAAATTCGCAAATACGTGAATTGGCTGGGATAAAGGCAACGCACTGGGACTATAAGCAGACTGCAATTGTATGCACAATAGAACATAGCCTTGCACATAATGGGCTAGCGCAGGAGAGATTTTTACCGATAGGCCCTTTTGCCGTCCTGCCAATGACAGGAAACCGATCATCACTGGTTTGGGTTGAACCAAATGACAGGGTAAAAATCTATATGGATTTACCAGAAGATGAGTTCGTTCAGGAAATTACAGAGCGCATAGGCGGCTATCTTGGAGATATACGCACAAGTGGAAAAAGATTTTCCTACCCGCTATCTATGCTCCATGCAAAAAAATACAGCGCACAAAGAATAGCTTTTATCGGTGATGCTGCCCACAGCATACACCCTATAGCCGGACAAGGTGTAAACCTGGGGTTCAGGGATGTTGCAACATTAGGAGAACTTATAAGAAAGCAATATAAATGCGGTCTTGATATTGGGGCGGAAAATATCCTGTCCGATTACGAAAAATTGAGAGCAGTTGATAATTTATCCATGATCGCAATAACTGACCTACTTAATAGATTATTTTCTAATAACATTTTACCAATTCGTACAGCCAGGGATATTGGCTTATGGACAGTTGGAAAATTGCCGGTTGTAAAAAGGATATTCATGCACCATGCGATGGGTATAAAAAAGGTCGGAAATGCTTAGAAACCAACATAAATACGCTTGCACCTCGAAACAAGAAAAGTTATATTAAACACATGAAGATGTTAAAGTTTCTGATAATTATATGTGGTTTTCTATGCCTGCCTTTTCAGGCATCTGCCCAAACTGGCTCATCTGCCCCCCATCAACTTCTTGTTGTTGTATATGGTGATATTTTAACTTCTACAAATTACCTGCCGCATGACCAGACATTCCCTTATCAATTGGAAAAGAGGCTTAGAATTACAGGATTTGAGGTTAAAGTAGTAGCCATGGGGGATCCTGAATTCACCACTTCAACTGCCCTTGAAAGAATTGATAATTTGATAGGCAGGGCTCCTGACCTGGTTATTGTGCAGCTTGGCGAAACCGATATGAAGCGCGGGTTCAGCCATGTAGGATTTTATGATAACCTTTTAAGGATAATCCAGGCACTTAAAAAGAACGGCATCTATACCATTGTTATGGGAACAAAATCACCTAGCTTTAACGGTGCTGAATATGTAGATAAAATTGATACTTATTTTAAAAGAATATCTGCAAATACGCCTGTTTACCCATATACGCTTACAGGGATTTCAGGGGTACCAGATATGACTATGGGCGATAATTACCGCCCCAACGCTAACGGTGTTACAACTATGGTTAATGGAGTATATGGGATGGTTGATACCGGGCTACGCTGGAAACTTGACATGATCAATAAAATACGCCTGCAGCAGCGGCAAAAACGCTGATCGAATCAGTTTAATAAAATTACCCGTAATTTATTTAAAATTATACCAGTATATTATACATATTATTAATAATATTCAGCAAACTGCGTTATTTTATTCACCTCTTTTTAATTTTTAAATGCTACTATTTAAGCGTATGAATAGCATATTCTTATCTATGGCATTATGTGTTTTTAATAACCAGAAAATACAAAAGGAAATTTGTAAGTGACAATGATGGCGTCACAGCCGTAGAATTTGCGCTGATTGCACCTGTTTTCGTACTTTTATTAATGGGAATAATAGAATTTTCCCTGATAATGTTTGTCAGCAGTACTATAGAAGGTGCAACTGCCGCCAGCGGGCGCTATGGAAAAACGGGATACACAGCATATGGAAGCAGCAGGCAACAACAGATCATCGCAACTGTAGCAGCCAGGACAAATGGGCTGCTTGACCCCAGCCTTATAACGGTTACTACTACAGTATATCCTTCTTTCGACTCAATCAGTAAGGATGAGCCGTATATCGACACTAATCATAACGGTACACATGACCTAGGTGAAGCCTATACCGATGTAAACCATAATGGCCAATGGGACAGCTCTGGCGTTTCCGGCCTTGGCAACGCGAATGATATTGTAGTTTATACAGTAAGCTATCCGTGGGCTATAAATACACCGCTGATAGGAAGTTTTTTTGGTAATCCATATATAATTTCCAGCCGCACCGTTGTAAAAAATGAGCCTTACTGATATGAAAAAAATAAATTATATGTTTTGGAGATTATTTAAAAACCAAAAGGGACTGGCTGCGGTTGAATTCGCGCTTGCCCTGCCGCTAATGATTATTCTTACTTTTGGTTCAATAGAGGTTACTTTATACATCCTAATAAGCCAGAAAGTGGAACGGGTTTCCATTAATTTATCCGACCTTGTCGCACAATCCACCACAATAAATACGACACAGCTTGATGAAATAATAAAGGCGGCAAGCCAAGTAATGCTTCCTTATAATTTTGGGGCAGATGGCTATGCTGTAATATCGTCAGTTACAAAAACAGGCACCAATGCCCCTGTTGTGAACTGGCAATATGTAAGCTCAGGCACGGCACAAACAAGCAAGATAGGTGTAGTAGGAAGCAACGCTACTTTGCCGTCGGGCTTTACTATGGTTGATAAGGATAACGTAATAATAACTGAAGTTTTTTATAATTATAAACCGATACTCTCCGGCACTATCTATAGCAGCAGCCAGATATACCGCTACAGTATCTACAAACCAAGACTTGGTAACCTGACCACCCTTAGCTGGATTTTTCCTGACCGGGAAACAAGGAGGCAATTATGTTTAAGCTAAAAAAATTAATTAGCCCAATAAAAACGATAGCCCAAGAACAAAGCGGATCTGCAATCCCGCTTATAGGCATGGGAATATTTGCAATGATGGGCTGCATAGGCGCGGCGATAGATATGTCGAGGGCGCAGCTTGTTCAGGCAAGGATGAGCAGCGCGCTTGATAATGCCGGACTTGCTGCAGCGGCAACTGCCAGCACAACCGATGTAAACAGCGAAGCCAATAAATATTTTAATGCCAACTTTCCAACCAGCTATATGGGTACGACGCTTGATACATTGGTAGTTACACCCAATGCAGATAATAGTGTTTTAAATTTATCTATAACTGGGTCTGTGCCAACCACATTTATGAAGATAGTAGGCTACGACAGCATGCCTATAGCTGCCTACGCACAGATCACACGGGGAAGCAAAGGATTGGAAGTTATACTGGTTATGGATAATACCGGATCAATGAACGACTCGGCAGGCAGTGGTGTTAGTAAGATTTCCGCCGCTAAAAGCGCAGCAAACGCACTGGTTGGCATACTTTTTGGGAGCAATGAAACCGTATCCAATCTATACATAGGGCTGGTACCATTTTCACAGGCGGTCAATATTGGTACAGGACGCGCAAGCTGGACTAGCAGCACTTACCTGAACTGGGGAACTACCAGTTGGGGGGGCTGCGTGGAATCACGCAGTAATGGAACCCTTACTCCGCAATATGATATTACCGATGATACGCCTTCAACACGACTGTTTGATAAATATTACTGGCCTGATGACGGAAGCAATAACTGGATAAGCACAACAACATGGCATGGCACTACCACAACTACATATAACATAAGCAGTTCAAGGGGACCTAACTTATACTGCCCAAAGGCAGTAACGCCAATGACATCAAGCAAAACCACTATAACCAATAGCATTAATGCAATGGCAACAGGCGGGAATACCCATATTGACCTGGGGCTTGCATGGGGATGGCGAATGATCTCACCAAAATGGCGCGGCTTATGGGGCGGGGAAATGGATACAAATAACCTGCCGCTGGATTATAATTCACCACTTATGAATAAAGCCATCATCCTTATGACCGACGGCGATAATACAATAAGCAATGGTAAATACAGTGCATATGATTACCCAAGTGCCGGGCAGCTTGGCCCCAACCCCTGCCCATATGGGGATTGCACTAATGGCATAAACGAGGTTAACACCAGGACATCAACAGTTTGCAACAATATCAAAGCGAATAACAGCAACGTTATTATTTATACAATAGCTTTAGGTACTGGCATCGGATCCACTGCGAAAACAATGCTACAGAACTGTGCAAGTAAACCAGAATATTATTTTGACAGCCCGACAACCGATGATCTGGCGAGCGCTTTTAATCAGATCGGAGACTCGCTTGCAAATTTGCGAATAAGCAAGTAGTATTTCGCGCATGAATAGATGCGCGAAAATTTTATACTTCATTATTGCAGCGGCAAACCTTGGTTTGCTTACCGCATGTGAGCAGCCTGAAATGGCAGGCGGCACTGCCCAGATTGAAACCATGCGGAAAAATGGTAATGATCTTATTGAAAGCGGTAAGGAACAGGAAGCAATAACCGTATTTGATAAGATAATCGCCATCGACCCTAAGAATGCACTTGCATATAACGGCAAAGCCGTAGCATTCGACCACACTGGAAACCATTTGGCAGCACAAGACCTATACCAGACCGCACTTAAATTATCGCCGAATTCACTGGCTATCAAAAATAACCTTGCTATGTCGCTTATCCTTAACAAGCAGGTAAAGCAGGCAATAGCGATTCTGGAACCACTGTCTAAAAAGCCAGGAATTGACAAAGACCAGTCTGGTGATGTTATACGCCATAACCTGGCATTGGCTTATGGAATTTCCGGGCAGTATGACAAGGCGACAAAAATTAACCGCAAAGATCTAAGTATTAAAGAAGCCAAGGAAAACATAGAATATTATAAAAACTACGTTGCCAATAACGGCAATAACACCAAGAAAGGTGTTCCAAACAAGCTATCAAACAACGAGCATAATGTGGGGTTTATAACTCCGCCTGAGCCGCCTGCCGCACCGGTTAAAAAATCAGCTCCTGCTGCAATTAAAAACCTAAATGCTAAAACTGAACCAAAATCTTCTCAGGAAGCCAGCGAACCCGGCTTTTTCTCAAGGATGACCAGCTATGACTACCCCGATTAGCCACTGAATTACTGGATTATTATCCGTAATTACTGGAATTGCTTGCTTTTTGGCTGTTTTTACATTAGCTTTAATTAACTAAATATTAAGCCTTGCCGCCCTAGAATCCTTGGCATAATGGATATGGATATTAATGGCTATAATGAAAAATAAATTACCGGGAATTTTTGTTATTGCATTACTTTGCATGCAATATTCTCCTTCCCAGGCGCAGGTGATGGATCCGCTTATAGAAGGCGCGAAATTATGTACCCGCCACCTACAGCGTTATGAAACCCAGTATGGCATCCCATCACACCTTCTATCAGCAATAGCTTCCACCGAATCGGGACGCTACCATGAAGGCCTTAAGATAAAGCTGCCATGGCCATGGACCATAAACGCTGAGGGCAAAGGCTATTACTTCGATACCAAAGAAGAAGCAGTTGCGGCAGCATTAAAATTACAAGCCCGCGGGATTGAAAGTATTGACGTTGGATGCATGCAGGTCAATATACATCACCATCCTTCAGCTTTCGTATCTATGTCACAGGCTTTTGAGCCAGAAAATAATGTTGCATATGCCGCGAGTTTTCTGCGTAACTTGTATCAAGATGACGGCTCATGGAAAAAAGCAGCCAGTGATTATCATTCAAAAACCCCTGACAGGGGCAGGCAATATGTAGGGCTGGTTTACAGCAGCTGGTTCAAAATAATAGATAAATTACGCGCCGCACGGCTTAACGTACCTGACAGCTCGGTAAATGGGCTTCGTGATATGAAAATTCCAGATACAAACCCTCAGCTTGCAGCAGTACCTTCCGGCCCCAAATATATAAAGGTTTCCGATTCCACCGGCACACAGAAAGAAGCGATATATAAAACACCAAGCATGAAAAGTATAAAAGTTACGTCGCAGGGAACAGTAATTGGAAGCAATGAATCAAGGAAACGTGAAAACGGTATCATAGTTGTACAGCCTGAAATTTCAGCAGCAACCATGAAGCCTGAGATTAAAAGAGCTAACGCTTCACTACCAGGCCCAGAAACAATGATTGTAGCAGATGCCAGCGGAGCGAGTACAAGGCAAAGCCTGCTTGACCTACCACCAAGCGCAGGAACAGCTAGCCCGGCGGCAGCAACCTCATCTGACCCAGGAGCAAAAATCATTCGCCTTGATAATAAATTAGTTAGCAGTAGACACCCTGTAAATACTGTGCCAAATAAAAAATCTGGACCAAACTTTATTTTCAACGACTGATTGCGAAAAATCCATGAGTAAATTTGAAGAAATACAAGTATCTTTTTTAGATGTAGCTTGCGATGGCGGCAGTGGCGCGCTTGGGCACCCAAAAGTTTATTTAAAAATCGAACCAGACAAGGGAGCTATCGCGTGCCCTTATTGCAGCCGTACTTATGTACTTGCACAAAGTGCAAAGAGATCAGCTTCGCATTAATTAGCTGCAGGCTTTTTCGGCTTATCAAATATATCGAATAATCCACGCAGGAAACCTGGCGTCAGGATGGATAACGGATTTACGCTTACCTTAGCGTTCTGCTCAGTGCCTTTGATGCTGTAACGCGCAGCGAATACTCCCTGTCCCTCACCTCCTACCAGCATATCACCGAGTATAGGAACATTGCCCAGAACATTATTCAGCGTATAGGACGGCACTACTGTTCCCTCTAAATCAAGGGTCTTTTCCGGAAAGGTTATGGTGCCATCCACTGTCATTCCTATGGCAGGACCAAAAGTTTTTCCCTTTTCAATCGTTGCTACATCATTATGCAGCATGAAAGGAACATTAAGTTGTTTAAAACGTATGCCGTTTCCCTGGAGGGCATCAATAAACCCGGTGAGTGATGCAAGGGAAAGAACTTTGCCAAGGAGCGGTGCATCCTTAATTGTATGTTCGCTTATATCTAGATTGCCTTTAAGTGCACTTCCTGCTTCGTCATCTTTGTAAACCCCATTTAATGTCAATGTACCGCCATTCATGCCATCGAGCACCCCAAGAGTATGCAGGAACGAACCCGCATCATCGGAAATTACCAGCAGCTTCCTCTGTTTTTTTGCATTTCTATCAATTTTGATAGCGAAAGCTTTTTTGGAATCACTATACCCTTCGAAATTAGCGTCCTGGCAGATATTTATATCGCAAAACAAATTGCCTTTTAATTCCGATAAAACCCTATCCTTACCTAATATAAGTTTTCCTATATCTGCCTTTAATTTAATCGCCGGAAAGTTTTTAAATGAAAAGCCACCATCACTCATAGCCATATAAGAACTTAAATCCAGGCTATTCGCAGCTATATCAAGCCTAGTGCCACTTTCATTTTTCTCATAATTCATGCTTGCAATATCATTGCTGTCCAAAGAAAATTTTCCAAGATTTAGCTGAGCCAGTGTTGAAAAATCCTGCGAAAAAGCAGCTGAGCCTTTAGCATTGATTTTCTTACCGCTTAAACTGAATGAATTTATTTTAAGTACACCATCTTTTTTTTCAGTTGCAAGCTCGAACTCAGCGGCTTCTCCGACTGGTTTCTTCCAGCCGATCCCCTCAAGGTTTATTTCAGCTTCTCCTAGATTAATGGTGGCTTCTACCTGTTCAGCTTTATCACCAAATTTAGCTTTGGCATTTACGCCTATTGAACCTTTCATAAAAGCAAATTCCGGATAACCAAAACGCTTTAAATTCTCCACCTGAGAATTGGCATTGATATCTAGAATGGTATCAATTCCCTTTTCCGGGGTGAATAAATATCTTACTGTGCTTTTATTTACCGATGCTCCATTCACCTCCCCTATCCCTGAAAACTCAACGCCGTTATTGTCAACGCTTATGGAACCGCTAGCACCAGCTATATCAAATTTATGGAGAAAATCTTTCTGGCTAATACCTGCAACCACCGCTTTCACATCATATTTAATAGCATCCTCGGCTTTCTTGCCTTTTGGCGCAAAGAAATTAAAGCCGACAGTGGCTTCCCCTTTTACCGTACCCTTCACTTCATTTTCATGAAGCCCAAGATGCTCAGCATGCTTTAGGCGTGGCAATCCTAAAAAATGGACAATATCTTTTGCTGGTGCATCAGCATGCAAGTCGACTTTGATATATGGATTATCAGCGTTCAAATCCTCTATCAGCACATGGCCATTACTGAGCCTTGTTTTTTCAAGGTAATCGGCAGAAGTAATATCTGCCAGCAAGCCAACTCCATCAATATGTATCTTTCCCTTAACATGTGTTGTAGGCGGATGCTCTGGAAGATAAAGAATACTAAGGTTTTCAACATCAATATTAGCATCAACAGCTTCTTTTGGTAAAACTGTTTTAGCGAGATCACCTTTTTTAATATCAAGTGCAAGGGTAGCTTTTTCTATCTTGCCATTACTTATATTGCCCGTAACCCATTCTCGGGTAAGCGGTGAAACCGCAAGCGGCCATAACAGAGCGACTTTTTCGCTGGGCACGTCATGAAGTGTTAAGTCAGCATTGATCTCAGGCGTATTACTGGAATCGGCGGCAGTATCAAAAAAATTAGCATTGCCACTTGCCGTAAGCTGTGTCCCTTCAATATTAACCTTTAATATTTCAAGGTGCATATTCTGCAAATTATTAGTTAGAGTTGTTTTCAAACGTAAGCTTGCTACAGGGATAGGGCCAGCCAGACGTTTTGATATTATCGTGCCTTTCTGCCCATAAATATCAATGCTTGCCGCCTGTAATTTTCCCTGGATGCCAAATGATACGCCTATAATCCCGCTTACAGGCACTGCAAATGACCTCATATCTTCATTATCAGAAAACAGGCCAACCAGAATATCGGGCATTAATTCAGAAAATTCCACCTCACCATCAATTGAGGTATGGTTAGGTTTAAAAGAGAATTTAGTATTTATCTCCGCATTGTTCTCGCTGTAATGTATTTTCCCTGAGCTGCTTACTTTAATTTCACCATGCTTACTACGCAGAAGATCTATATTAAGCCTGGAAGCTTCAAAAAACACATGCTGCCTGCTATTGCTGACTCGAAGCTCCGCGTTATTTATAGCTATTTTTCGCAGATGCCGCAAACTTCCTGTTTCACTTTGCTCCAAAAATGAGGAAAGCAAAACGGAGAATGGTACTGTGGGAGCAATATCACTGGATTTACTATCATCTTTCTGCTCAAACCCGAAGCCAAAGCTCCTATCATCATTCTGCACAAGGTTCATAACCGGAGCTGACACTGTAAGCGATGTAGGTATCACCTGCCCCAGAGGCAGGTATAATATATCCACGCCTAGAGCTATTTCTGGAAAAACAGTGAATATTTTGCCTTCTTTTGTTACTACTGAAACATTACTCAGGCGTATATCTACCGGGTGTTTCCACCCATCCCAGATAAGGCGGGTTTCATCTATCTTAACGTTATAACTGCCATCAGTGCTGGAAAGGGCATCCTCAATATACGGGGTAATGGCAGCAAGCGAGCGTGGTCCCGTTGCTACCCATAAAAGCAAGGCATTAAACGCCAGCAGGCCAGAAATAACCAGCATCAGCATCACACCTAAAAAAAATCTGAATATTTTGCTTCGCAATGTAATTTTGTCTCTTATGATACTGATTATATAGTAAAAGCTAAACAGACAATGCCATATAGATCGCAGAACAACAAATGAAAAACCCAGATGGTAATCTAATTTTTGAACAGGCAGCAGAAAAAGCGCGTAACCACTCGCAGTTCCTTTCACGGCTTTTACTCTTGCATAACGATGTAATCATATCCCTAAAGGAACATGGGGCTGATATAGCCTATGGTGAATTCTGCACATTAATGCAGCAGCTAGCACAAAAAGAATTGGAGCAACCAGAATTAATGCGGGAATTACGCCTTGCCAAAGGCAGGATCGCGCTGCTGGTCGCTCTTGCTGATATAGCAGGGGTATGGGAATTGGAAAAAGTTACCGCCGCACTTTCAGATTTCGCACAGGACTGCCTTATAATAACTATACGCCATTTGCTTGCTGCCGGTCAAAAACGGGGTGATATCACTCATGGTGAAAGCAGGGATAGTGGGCTTATAATACTAGGAATGGGCAAGCTCGGCGGGCGTGAACTTAATTATTCGAGTGATATTGACCTTATAATATTTTATGAGCCGGGGAAGCTGGGTTATAAAGGGCGCTACAACGAGCAGCACTTTATGAACAAGCTGGCGCATGAGCTGGTTTCCATCATGCAGGACCGCACAAAGGACGGCTATGTTTTTAGAACAGATTTGCGCCTGCGCCCGGATCCCGCCTCTACACCACCAGCAGTTACTGTTGATGCAGCCTATAATTACTACGAAAGCGTGGGGCAGAACTGGGAACGCGCTGCCATGATAAAAGCTCGCCCAGTCGCCGGGGACATGGAGGCAGGAGAGAAATTCCTAAAAAGCCTGACACCATTCATGTGGCGGCGCAGCTTAGATTTTGCTGCGATCAATGACATACATTCCATAAAACGCCAGATGGACAGCCGAGAGAACAAGAACATAAAACCGCAAGGCCATAATATAAAACTAGGGCTGGGCGGTATCCGTGAGATAGAATTTTATACTCAGATACACCAGTTGATCTGGGGCGGGCGTGAGCCTGCCCTGCGCCTGCGCGCAACTTGCGATACCATGCTTATGCTGCGCGAACTGGGGCTTATAACCATAGATAAAGAAGAAACTTTGCGCGAGGCCTATATTTTCCTGCGTACGCTCGAACATCGCATACAGATGGTTGCAGATGAACAAACCCATAATGTGCCTGATAGCGAAGCCGGTTTTCAAAATATCTCCAGCTTCATGGGATATGAAAATGTGAATAAATTTTCCACAGAGCTGCTTAAGCATTTATATGCAGTGCATGGAATATATTCTTCATCATTTAAGGGCGGGGATCAGCTAGGGGATACTGGCAATCTTGTATTTACAGGAACAACGCATGACGAAGAAACACTAAAAACATTGCGGACAATGGGCTATAAGCAGCCGGATGTGATTTCTGAAATTGTTATGGGATGGCATCATGGCGGCGCACGCGCCACGCGCACAAAACGTGCCCGTGAACTGCTTACAGAAATGATGCCTGCGCTGCTTAAGCGTTTATCTGAAACCGCCAATCCAGATACTGCATTCCTAAAATTCAATGAATTCCTGAAAAAGCTACCTGCTGCCATCCAGCTTTTTTCATTATTCCAAATGAACCAGCACCTTCTTGGTCTTATCGCTGATATAATGGGCAGTGCCCCTACCCTCGCCAACACGCTTAGCCACACACCCGAGCTTCTGGATGCAGTTATTTATGAAGATTTCTATTCAGGACTTCCTTCCCGCAGCCAGTTGGAATCGCAGCTTAAAGAAAAAATGAAGCATGTGGAATTCTTCGAAGACTATATGGATAATCTTCGTCAATTCCGCAATGAAAAGCAATTTCAGGCGGGGGTACACCTGCTTAAACATATGATAGATGCGAGTGAAGCAGGCGAGTTTTTAACTATACTCGCTGAGTGTGTAATAAATAAAGCTTTGGAAGCTGTGGTTTTGGAATTTGAAAAAACTTACGGTAAAATACCAGGAAGCCATTTTGCTATCATGGCACTTGGGAAACTGGGCAGCCGCGAGCTTACATTCCTTTCCGATATAGACCTTGTTTTTGTCTACGACGCGCCAGATTTTGAAGCCTATTCAGACGGCGAAAAATCCTTCACCGCCAGCGTTTATTATAACCGCCTGACCCAGCGCGTGCTTAATGCCCTTACCGGCATGGGGCGCGACGGCAGGCTTTATGAGGTCGATACGAGGTTGCGCCCATCAGGAAAGGATGGATCGCTCGCAGTGAGCAAACCTGCACTCATAAATTATTTTGAAGGAGCGGCATGGACATTCGAATATATGGCATTCACCAAGGCACGCGTGATAGCAGGGGATAAATCACTGGTGGATGAGCTTGAGATTTTTATTATCAAGCAAATGACTAAGCCGCGTGATATGGATAAACTGCAAAATGACGTGGCTGATATGCGCGAGCGTATTGCCAAAGAATATAGTGCCGAGAATCCATGGGATATAAAATACGCACGCGGCGGGCTGATCGATATTGATTTCATCGCTCAATATATGATCCTTAAACACGCCCCTAACCTGCTTGGAACCAGATCAGGAAGCGCTGGCGATATTTTTACAATGCTTAAACATGCAGGCTGCATCGATGAAAAAACAGCGGATGAATTATTAGCCGCCAAAGAGTTTTTAGAGCAGATATTCAATATGCTCCGCCTATGCTCGGATAATAAATTCGATAGCAAAACCGCCCCTGAAGGCCTAAAAAAACTGCTGGTGGAAACTGTGGATGAAAAAGATTTTGAGAAGCTGAATGAGCGGCTGATACAGGTTGAAAAAACCGTATATGACTATTATAAATCACTGATAACCCCAATTTACAAGGAGATGATATGAAATCCGCTGAAAAAACCAATGATGACCGCCTGGCAGTTGGCGATAACGCTCCGGCGTTCGATATGCCTACCAATTCTGGCGGAAACGCCAGCCTTTCCTCGCTTGCCGGAAAAAATATCGTTCTTTATTTTTACCCTAAGGACGACACTCCCGGTTGCACCGTAGAAGCCAAGGATTTCCGCGATAATATCAAGGAATTTGACAAGGCAGACACTGTGATAATTGGAGTTTCCAAGGATTCCATCAAAAGCCACGAGAAATTCGTGGAAAAATACTGCCTGCCTTTCGCACTGGCATCCTCAGAAAATACAAGCACTTTAGAGGATTACGGTGTGTGGAAAGAGAAATTCAACTATGGAAAAAGCTATCTTGGCATAGAAAGAACTACTTTTTTGATTGATAAAAAGGGAATTATCCGCCAGATATGGCGCAAAGTAAAAGTGGATGGGCATGTGGCCGCTGTTTTGGAAGCTGCTAAAGGCCTTAAATAACGGGAAAACAATAAATGAAAACTGCCGCTGCACAGAAGCAAAACCAGAAAATAACCGATGAGATAGTCGCACAACACGGGCTGACTCCTGAGGAGTACCAGCGTGTGCTGAAAGTCATGGGGCGCGAGCCGAACATGGTGGAGCTTGGCATCTTTTCGGTAATGTGGAGCGAGCATTGTTCATACAAAACCACGCGTAAGCATCTGCGCGGTCTTCCTACCGAGGCTCCGTGGGTTATCTGCGGCCCCGGTGAAAATGCGGGTGTAATCGACATCGGCGATGGGCAGGCGGCGATTTTCAAAATGGAATCGCATAACCATCCGTCTTACATAGAGCCATATCAAGGAGCAGCAACTGGCGTGGGCGGGATTCTCCGTGACGTATTCACAATGGGAGCAAGGCCAATTGCCAATATGAACGCGCTGCGTTTTGGCTCGCCGGATCACCCAAAAACCAAGCATCTGGTTTCGGGGGTAGTGGCGGGGATCGGCGGTTATGGCAATTGCGTAGGCGTTCCCACTGTTGGCGGCGAATGCAATTTCCACCCGTCCTATAACGGAAATATTCTGGTAAATGCCATGACTGTGGGCATAGCCAACGCCGACAAGATATTTTATTCGGCGGCTGCCGGGGTTGGCAACAGCGTGGTTTATGTCGGCTCGAAAACCGGGCGCGACGGCATCCATGGCGCGACCATGGCATCGGCTGAGTTCGGCGAAGATGCAGAAGAAAAGCGCCCGACTGTGCAGGTGGGCGACCCGTTCACCGAAAAACTGCTTATCGAAGCCTGCCTTGAGCTTATGCAGACTGATACCATCCTTGCGATCCAGGATATGGGCGCTGCTGGCCTTACCTCATCATCGCTTGAAATGGCGGGCAAAGGCGGAACCGGGATTGAAATGTGGCTTGATAAAGTGCCGATGCGCGAAACCGGCATGACACCTTATGAGATCATGCTTTCAGAATCTCAGGAACGTATGCTCATGGTTATCAAACCAGAAAAAGAGCATATCGCCCGTGCGGTTTTTGAAAAATGGGAGCTGTCTTTTGCAACCATAGGGCAGATCACCGATACCGGGAATATTGTGCTGAAAATGCACGGTGAAACAGTTTGTGACATGCCGATAGCACCGGTTTCTACCGATGCACCGGTTTATGATCGGCCGTATGAGATAAGAAAGTTGCCGGTTGCCAGTTGTCAGTTGTCAGGTATTGAAACTGGGAACCGGGAACTGGGAACTGATCTAATAACGCTGCTTTCCTGTCCCGATCTCGCCAGCAAACGCTGGATATACGAACAATATGACAGCATGGTAGGGAACGATACCGTGGAGCGTTCAGGCGGTGATTCCGCAGTTGTACGCGTGCATGGAACCAATAAGGCATTGGCTATCACCACCGATTGCACGCCTCGCTATTGCTACGCTGATCCTGTAGAAGGCGGCAGGCAGGCCGTGGCGGAAACATGGCGTAATATAACTGCTGTAGGTGCAACACCTCTTGCAATCACCAACTGCCTGAATTTCGGCAATCCTCAGAAGCCGGAGATAATGGGACAGATCGTAGGCTGTCTGCAAGGTATGGGTGAAGCCTGCCGCGCCTTGGATTACCCTATTATTTCTGGTAACGTATCGCTCTATAATGAAACTAACGGCAATGCTATTTTACCAACACCTGCTATTGGCGGTGTCGGGATTTTAAAGGATTTGAGCAAACGGGTAGGAAATAGCTTTGCCGCAGCCGGGGAAGATATAATCGTCATCGGCGAAACCAAGGGACATCTTGGCGCATCGCTCTACCTGCGCGAGATTCTTGGCAAGGAAGAAGGAACGCCGCCGCCAGTAGATTTAAAGGCTGAAAAGGCAAATGGGGATTTTGTGCGCTCGCTTATTCAAGCTGGAAAAATTACCGCCTGCCATGACGTTTCCGATGGCGGACTGCTGGTTGCAATAGCAGAAATGACCTATCGCAATGGAATGGGCGCTAATATAACAGCTACTGGTGATGCGCGCTTCTGGTTCGGTGAGGACCAGGCACGCTATATTATAAGTTCGGCTAATGGAGCTGCTATTTTAGAGGCGGCGAAGAAGGCTAATATTACTGCCATACTGCTTGGAAATACCCAAGTCAGCCAACTGACTGTCGATAATATTACTATAAGAACCAGTGAGTTAAAGGTTGCCAATGAGAAGTGGCTACCAGAATATATGGCATAACATCATCGTCATAAAAACTTAATAATATACAATTTGTTATAGAAGGTTTTTAGGGATAAAATCGCCTTATGGAACCATATAAACAGCAAACTGCAGAGCCATCCCCGGAGAATGTTCGGGAGAAAGACCATACCATTGCCTCTCGATCATTAGTGGCAACAGCCTTTGGTGTGGTTCTAGCTGGAAAAGTTAATAATATAGGCTTGGTGATGGATGCCAACCATCTTTTAAATAAAAAGAACCGTACAACATGGCAAAAAATATGCTCACCTTTTAATAAGGAATTATGGCATGAACTGAAGTCTGAATTTAGCACCGTTATGCAAAAGGAAAATAAAGGTGTAATTGCCACTATACCCAAAGTTTTAAAATATAGCGTTCTAACTACAGTAATTGGTGGAGTAATAGGTGCAGCACTGGGGTGGAAACTGGGCGGACGCATAGATAATTGGAAGGATATAATTAAGCATCCTTGGGAATCTTCAAAAATTTTATTTGCTATAAAAAAGCGATCACCTGATACCAAAAAAACTGAAGTGGTATCTAGCGGCAATATTGCTCAAGACAACTCGTTTCAAAGCAATCTGGAGCATTCAACGAATTGGCGGGAATTTGCTAAAGAACAACAAAACAAAATGAAAATGCAGCAAAATGGGATTGCATAAATCCTTACTGTTTAAGCTGCAAGCAAAGATTCAAACATAACCGCGCCATCAGACCCGCCCAGCAGCAATTCACTATAACGCTCTGGATGCGGCATCATTCCCAAAACATTACGCTTATCATTACAAATACCAGCTATATTTAACAGCGAGCCATTTGGATTGCTTGCTGGTGTTACTTCGCCTTGTTCATCGCAATAACGGAAAATTATCTGGTCATTATCCTGAAGATTCCTAAGTGTACGATGATCGGCAAAATAATTGCCGTCATGATGGGCAACAGGTACCTTTATAACCTGTTTTTGTGAGTATTTAGAAGTGTAAACAGTATCAGTGCTTTCAACACGCAGATTCACATCACGACAGATAAATTTCAATTTCTGATTGCGAAGCAATACACCCGGAAGCAAACCGGCTTCGGTAAGTACCTGAAAGCCATTGCAGACGCCAAGCACATACCTCCCTTTATCAGCATGGGCGATGACTTCGCGCATTATAGGCGATTTGGCAGCCATTGCACCGCTACGCAGGTAATCACCATAAGAAAATCCACCGGGTAACATTACCAGATCAACTTCCGGCAGGCTGCTGTCACCATGCCATACCATAACCGGATTCAAACCGGTTGCTGCTAAGACTGTCTTTGCATCACGGTCACAATTGGAACCGGGAAAAACTATAACTGCTGACTTCATTATTCAACCAACTCATATTTATAATTTTCCACTACAGTATTTGCTAGCAGTGATGAACATATTTTATCAAGTGTTGTCTTCGCTTTTTCGCTATCGGTGGTTTTCAAATCCACTTCGATATATTTTCCCTGACGTACATCTTCTACTTCACCATAACCCATATTATGAAGCGCGCCAGCAATCGCACGACCATGCGGATCAAGGACGCCATTTTTTAATGTGATATGTATTTTAGCTTTCATTTTTTCTTCTTTGCTTTGGTTGATTTTGTTTTAGTTGCTGATGACTTGGAAGCTGCTTTGCGCTTTTCAGGCATTTTTGCGTTCACTTCGATAACGTAGCTGCTTTCCGTGCCGTCTTGCGGTAATACTCCAAGCCTGCGCGCAACCTCGCGGTAAGCATCTTCTATCTGTCCCAGATCCTGACGGAAGCGGTCTTTATCAAGTTTTTTCCCGGATTTCAAATCCCACAGGCGGCAATTATCCGGGCTTATTTCATCGGCAAGAATTATCATCTCACGTTCATTTTCAAACAGGCGCCCGAATTCAAGTTTAAAATCCACAAGCCGGATACCAATTCCTGCAAACAGGCCAGAGAGGAAATCATTGATGCGGAAGGCATACATGCGGATCTCGTCCATCTCCTGCGGAGTACACCAATTAAATGCAAAGATATGTTCCTCAGTAACGAACGGATCACCGAGCGCATCATTCTTATAGCAATATTCAATCATGGGATGCCCAAGCGCCTTGCCCTCGGTCACACCAAAACGCTTTGAAAAGCTACCGGCTGCATAATTACGCACAATAACTTCCAGGGGTACTATCTGCACTGCTTTTATAAGCTGCTCGCGCATATTCAGGGTGCGTATAAAATGGGTAGGTATACCCATATCATGCAGACGAAGCATTAGATATTCAGATATGCGGTTATTTAAAACACCTTTGCCGCTTATAGTACCTTTTTTCACATTATTGAATGCAGTTGCATCATCCTTGAAATGCTGGATAAGCGTACCAGGCTCCGGCCCTTCAAATAGCTGTTTGGCTTTACCTTCATAAATTGGTTTGCGCGGCGCCATAGTATATATCTTTCGCTGGTTTTGAATCATAGACACATGTCTTAGAGGGTTTTTAGTTTTTAGTCTGCCAAAAAATAATAATAACTCATTATTTTTTTTATACGCTCACGCAGTTCGCGAAAAACCGGACTTTCGGTCCGATTTTCATAACATTATCCAGTATTTTATACTGTAAATGTTATAACTGCAATACTTGCAGTGCAAAATAGAATGGTTTATATAGGCATTATTATCAATAGTACAATAGGAGCAGAAATGACCAGTTTTGACGAACGCGAGAAGGGTTTTGAACGCAAATACGCGCATGATGAGGAATTAGCGTTCAAAGCCAATGCCTTGCGTAATAAGCTTTTAGGGCTATGGGCGGCAGAAAAGCTGGGAAAGACCGGCGAAGATGCAGCGCAGTATGCCAAAGATGTAGTTCTGGTTGATTTTGAAGGCGAAGGTGATAATGACGTTATTGGCAAGCTTCTTAAGGATTTCTTCCATGCTGAAATAGCTATCACAGAAGCGGAAATAAATGCGGAAATGGAGCGTTTACTGCCAATTGCACATAAGCAGGTTATTGGGGAAACTAAATAACAACGGGTAAAACTTGAAAAAAATGCTTCCTAAAATCAAGGGGCTGCCTAATCTTGGAAATTCAAACCTGGATTGGTTAAGGGGTTGTGCTAAATTACCAAAGCGCGGCGCTACTGCACTGCGCTATATCCTTTCTGGCACCGATGACACAGGAATTAAATCCGGCAAAACCATTATAAACGCCTTACCGGGCGAAGATTCACATAAACATATATCTTTTACTTTTGCCGCTATTTCACTTTCAGCCCTGGTTGCCCGTGCCGATGGAAATGTAACCAAGGAAGAATACCTGGCATTTCGTGATTCATTCCCTTTAACGGGAGGAATGTGCGGAAAGATACGCCAGCTTTTTTTACTGGCTTGCCAGAGCCAAACGCCTTTTTCTGCACACGTACAACAGATAAAATCATTATTCCCGCAGCAGATAGAACTATATATTTCGCTGGTGGAGCGCCTGTTTCGTATAGCAACCGCTGATAAACCCCTAAGCCGGGAAGAAGAACGGATACTTGCTAAGATAGCTAGACTTTTAGGGCTTAACCCAGCGGAATATAGCGTATTGCATGAAAGATATAGCAGGCCCCTGCCCCCGCATATTGTACTTGGCGTGCAAAAGCGCAGTCCACGCATTATAATAAAAAAACACTACCATATACTTATGAACCGCTACCATCCTGACCGTTATGCTGCTACTGGGGTCTCCCCTGAAGTGCAGATGCTGCTTACATTGAAAACTTCAGAAATTTCACAAGCCTACCGTGCACTTACAAAAAAAGCCGCTTAAAGATAATAAGAAGTTGAAAGCATCTTTTAAATAGCTAGCATATAGTTCATTTTACAAGCTAAGAATTATCATGCCGGTTTTTCATATATTTTTGGCAATATGCGTTGCCGCTATCTGGGGTGGCAATTTTGTTGCTGCCAAGTACGGGCTTGCCTATTTCCCGCCATTTTTATTAAGCTCACTGCGATTTATAATTGTAGCTGCCGCCTTATTTCCTTTTCTTCCCAAAGTCAGCTTGCTGGAAATCCGGCGTATTGCAGTGCTTAGTTTCACACTTGGCACACTCCACCTGGCAATGCTTTTCTATTCCATGTATCTTGGGCTTAATATTGCCAGCACCGCGATTATCAGCCAGATGGGTGTTCCATTCGCCTGTATACTTAGCGCTATATTCTTAAATGACAGGCTGGGTAAATGGCGTACTGGGGGAATGGTAGTTGCCTTTATAGGGATAGCAATAGTTTCTGGATCACCCAACGCTTTTGATCACCCACTAGGAACAGTAATATCATTTATGGCAGCTTTTTTCTGGGGTGCTGCGAACCTGCTTATGAAAAATATCGGCATGATAAATATTTTCCGGCTGCTGGCATGGCTTTCACTATTCACTGCACCGCAATTGCTGCTGATATCTTATTTGTTTGAGAGCGAACAGATTAATTTGCTTATCAATATGCCAATTGATATTGCATGGTCGGTAGCATATACGGCTTTTGTTTCCACAATTGGCGGATATGGTATGTGGTATTACCTTATGGCCAGATACCCTATGACCCAGGTTGCACCATTTTCCCTACTGGTCCCTATATTCAGTATTGCGTTTGGCAAAGTTTTTTTCAGCGAGGCTTTACCCATACAAACATTGCTTGGCGGTGCTATTGCCATTATAGGAGTTGCTGTTATTATTATCCGCCGCCCGAAACTTGCGGCACTTGGGGAAGGGAAATGAAAGTTAATTACAACCATCTTTCGCCTAATTTTGACAGTAGGCAAGGCTATAGAATTGATATGCTGGTTTTGCATTATACCGGCATGGAATCGGGAGAAGCTGCAATAAGCAGGCTATGCGATGAAACCTCGAAAGTCAGCGCGCATTATGTAGTTGGGTTAGACGGCGGTGTTTACGGGCTGGTTGATGAATCCATGCGTGCTTGGCATGCAGGAGTAAGCAGCTGGCGTGAGAATACCAATATAAACCAGCGTTCAATTGGCATTGAGATAGTTAATAAAGGCCATGATCTTGGCTATACTAATTTTCCACAGCCACAAATGGAATCTGTTATTATTCTTTGCGAAAGCATACTTAAGCGGCATCGAATACCAGCGCGTAATGTGGTTGGTCACAGCGATATAGCTCCTACCCGTAAGCAAGACCCCGGTGAATTATTTAACTGGGAATTGCTTGCCAGCCGTAAAATCGGGCTTTTCCCTGAACTTAAGACTACAAAGCAGTTAGATGAAGAAGTGCTGAAAGACTATGGTTATGATACAACCGATATTGAAAAGTCTATAATTGCCTTTCAGCGCCATTTCCGCCCCCATAAGCTATCAGGCGTGTGGGATGATGAATGCGGGAAGCTACTTGCAGCATTGCTTGCTATGGTATAAACTATAAACCTGTCAGATAGCCGGATGACCGCGGGTTTTAATCCGAGGAAAGTCCGGGCTCCACATAGCGCAGTGCCAGATAACGTCTGGCGGGGGCGACTTTAGGGAAAGTGCCACAGAAAATATACCGCCTTCGCGCAAGCGAAAGTAAGGGTGAAATGGTGCGGCCAAAGGCGAAAGCCGGAAGCTTAAAGTAAGAGCGCACCGCGCTGCTGGTAACAGCAGCGGCAGGGCAAACCCCACTGGGAGCAAGACCAAATAGGAATGGTGCGTTGCTATGCGCTTAACCATTCGGGTAGGTCGCACGAGGCATTAGGCGACTAATGCCCTAGATGAATGGTCATCGCTTTCCGCAAGGAAAGTACAAAACCCGGCTTACAGGCTATCTGGCAGAGCTATATTATTATAATTGCGCTCAAGCGCCGCGCATGCTGCGCCCGTCAACCGGGCTAGTCGCTTCGCTCCATTCACGCAAGATCAAACAGCAATACCTTGCTTCCAGATCTTACATTTAGCGTTTTGGCAGCATCACCTGAAAAAGCTACGCCATCGCCCGCTGATAGCTTAGTGCCATTAATTTCGGCTTCACCTGTTGCAAGCTGTATCCAGCCGAAACGTTGCGGTTCTATATTTATAGGCAGGGTATTATCTTTTTCTACTACCGCCACATATATTTTAGCATCCTGATGTATAATAATTGAGCCGCCATTGCCGCTTTCGCTGGCAACTAGTTCCCAATTCCCGCTTTTGGCAGGGGTATGCTCCCCATAAGATGGTGTGACGTTTTTTGTATGCGGCATTATCCATATCTGCAGCAAATGAGTGCCATTTTTCGGCGAGGGATTGAATTCGCTATGGGTGATGCCAGTTCCAGCACTCATGCCCTGCACTTCACCGGTTTTTATAACCCGCCCATTTCCCATGCTGTCCTTATGCGCCAATTCTCCCTCAAGCATATAGGTGATTATCTCCATATCACGGTGCGGGTGTGTGCCAAAGCCCTGCCCAGCCGCAATACGATCATCATTAATTACCCTGAGCGCATGGAAGCCCATATGGGCAGGATCGTAATAATCCGCGAATGAAAAAGTATGCCAGCTATCCAGCCAGCCATGATCGGCATGGCCGCGATCACCTGCTTTGCGAAGCTCGAACATATTATTTCCTTTTCAGGTGCGATTCGATAAACCATAGCTGTTTATCCAGCCCGCGAGTTATACTGGTGAACATATCAGCCGTTACCGCATCACCTGCCGCTGAAGAATCATCAATAGCTTTACGAAGCTGGGCATTGAATGCAGCAAGGGCAGAAGATAAAGCGTCAACATGGCTCTGCCCGTCAACTGCATCCAGCGGATATTCTTTCAGGCGTGATTTTTTTGCAGCCATGCGGACTGTACCTTGCGCGCTGCCGCCAAGCTGCATAATACGCTCAGCGATAGTATCCACCGCAAGGCTTATTTCTGTTGCCAAAGCATCAAAAAGCTCATGAAGGGCTATAAAATTCTCACCTTTTACATTCCAATGCGCCTGCTTAGCCTGGGAATACATATCCAGCCCGTCGGCAAGCAGCTGCCCAAGAAGAAGATTCATTTTTTTACGGGTAGCGGCAGAAAGATCATTTTTTGTGGCCTGTGTCATAATGGAACCTGCTATTTTGTTTATAAAATGATAGTCTTTATTTATATAATTGGTTTATCTAATAAAACAAGGTGTCAACCAAAAAATATCATTTATAAAATAAAAACTTTTGACGTTGTTTTAACTTGGACTTTAGGTCAATTTTTTTCTATAATAGTAATCGCGCACAAGGGATTTTGGGCGCCACCTGCGGCATAAAAACAACAGTTTTGCTATTCGGTACTAACCGATAGGCCTTGCAGGGATGTTGACCGTAATTATATAGAAAGGTTGATACAATTATGTCTATTCAAGCTCATATTGATTCACTATCTTCAAAACGTTCGCAAATTAAAGAGCAGATCACTGCCGAAATGAACCATCCCTCCCCCGATTTTGAAACAATAACTAACCTCAAAAAGCAGAATTTGGTTTTAAAGGAAGAAATGCAACGCTACCTGACCACTCTTAATAAGAGCGCTTCGGCATAAGCTGAACTAAAAATCATATGATTTTTGCCACGGGATTATAACTATCAACATTCCCGTGGTTTTTTATTGCGTTAATTTCCGTGCTATTTCCAAATAAACACCTTGGGATTTCCCATTATATTGCATGCCTGTATCACTTGCTTCGCGTAAGCTTACATCAATTGGTACACTTCCAAGCAATGGTATAGAAAACTCATCTGCCAGTCTTTTCCCACCGCCTTCGCCAAAAATACTTACCTTCCTGCCATCTGCATCTACGTAATAACTCATATTTTCAATCACGCCAGAAAGCCTTACCCCTGTCTTTATAAACATCTGAGCGCATTTTTTAGCATCCATAGTCGCTACTTCCTGCGGAGTAGTTATTATAAGCGCACTAGTAAGCGGCACTTGCTGCACCATACTCAAATGAATATCCCCGGTTCCTGGCGGCATATCGACAATCAATATATCAAGCGGATTTTCTGGGGTTCCCCAGCGCGTCATACGCAACAGCTGGTGCAGGGTCTTGCTTATCATGGGCCCACGCAATATAGCCGCCTCATCCCCTGTTATATAACCCATTGAGTTGGTTTTTACTCCGTAGCGCTCATGCGGAAGCATTTTGCCATCAAGAATTTCCGGCTGCCCAGAAAGTGAGAGCATACGTGGGATGGACGGACCGTAAATATCGGCATCAAGCAATCCTGTGTTTTTTCCAAGAGCTGCAAAAGCAAGCGCAAGGTTTACGGCAGTTGTAGATTTTCCAACCCCGCCTTTGCCGGATGCTACGGCGATAATATTTTTTACATTCTCAACCGGGGTTAAATTCCACTGCGCTCTCTCACGCGGCTGAGTATAGCCAGACTTCGGGGCGGGAGCTATGGGTTCAGCGTTCTGTGCCGTCAGAACAGCCGTAACCGAGTCTACGCCAGAAATTGCAAGCACTGCTTTCTCGCACGCTTCGCGCAGGTAGGATTTTTTATCCTTGTCGTTTGGGTCTATTGTAATTAAAAAACCAACCTTGCCACCCTTTACAGCAAGGCCAGAAATCATGCCCAAACTCACTATATCCTTACCGCTTTCTCGATCAATTACTCTTGATAATGCGTCCATTACTGACTGGGAAGAAACTTGTGCCATAAACTTAATATAATTTTTAAAACGATATAAACTTGAAATTTCGTGGATAATACCTCTATATAGCTTAGATATAGTAAATTACCAGACCAAGAGGAAAAAACATGGCATGGGGCGATAAAGACAATAATCAGGGACCATGGGGGCGCCCACCGGCAAGCGGTAGTGGCGGAGGCAGGAATACTGGAGGGCCAGGCGGACAGCCGCCTAAGCCGGACATTGATGAAATGCTACGCCGTGGACAGGAAAAGCTAAAGGAAATATTCCCAAATGATGGAAGCGGGAATGGCAAAGCAATTTCTCTTATAGTGGCTATAATTGGGTTACTGTGGCTATCTTCTGGTATTTATTTTGTAAAAGCTGATGAACAGGGCGTGGTA
The DNA here is from genome assembly GCA_963205195.1 of Pseudomonadota bacterium. Classification (GTDB taxonomy): domain Bacteria; phylum Pseudomonadota; class Alphaproteobacteria; order Rickettsiales; family SXRF01; genus SXRF01. Next base: position 82,125 of record CAUJHR010000020.1, read on the forward strand.
TTACGCTTTGGCCAATATACTCGTACAACTGCTTCTGGGCTTAATTACCATCTGCCATACCCGATTGAAAGCGTACGTACACCACGTGTCACCGCCATTAACCGCATGGAAATAGGTTTCCATTCAGGCGGCACTACTGCAAGGAACAACAAAAATAGTGACGGCTCAATACCAGAAGAAGGACTGATGCTTACGGGTGATGAAAATATTGTAGATATTAATTTTGAAGTGCAATGGAAAATAAGCGATGCGCCAAATTTCCTTTTTAATGTGCGTAACCCTGAAGATACTGTAAAGGCCGTATCCGAAAGCGCGATGCGCGAAATTATCGGCAAAAGCCTTATAGCAACCGTTCTGGCTGAAGGGAAATCACAAGTTGAACTTGGAGCAAAAAAACTTATTCAGGAAACATTGGATTCCTATAAATCCGGAATAGAAATCGTGACCGTCAATCTATTGAAGGCTGATCCGCCAGCGCAGGTTATAGATGCCTTCCGTGATGTGCAGACCGCGCGCGCTGATCTAGAAACTTCACGCAACCAGGCCGAAGCATACCGCAACGATATAATCCCAAAGGCGCGTGGTTCGGCACAACAGATGATATTGGAAGCGGAAGGCTACAAACAGGAGGTTATAGCCCGCGCTGAGGGTGAGGCTTCGCGTTTCCTTGCAATATATAATGAATTCAGGCAGGCACGTGATGTTACTAAAAAACGTATGTATCTAGAAACAATGGAAGATATTTTACAGGGTATGAATAAAATAATTATTGAAGGAAAAGGTTCACAAGGTGTGGTTCCATACTTGCCTCTTCCAGAACTTAAGCCTGCTAAACGCGATGACGCTAAGGAGGCAAAATAATGAAATTATTAAGTATAGGCTCTATAGCAATCCTGGCAATATTTATTGTCCTTTCCAGCTCTATGTTCGTAGTTAGCCAAACTGAACAGGCCCTTATCTTACAATTTGGCAAACCGGAGCGGGTTATTAAAGAACCTGGTCTCAAATTCAAACTTCCATTTATCCAGAATGTTGAATATTTCGATAATCGCCTTTTAGATTATGATGCACAATCAAACGAAGTGATTGCAGCTGACCAGAAGAGGCTGATAGTTGATTCATTCGTACGCTACCGCATTACTGACCCTCTGCGTTTCAAACAGACTGTAGGAAATGAAATGACAATGCGTAGTCGCCTTAATTCTATTTTAGAATCCAGCCTGCGGCAAGTTCTTGGTGGTGTTCCCCTTTCTGCCGTACTTTCAGAAAAACGTGCTGAAATTATGGAGAATATTAAAAACCTCGTTAACCTGCAAGCAATGGGGCAGAAAATTGAAGGTGGCGCTGATAATATTACCAAAGGCGGGTTTGGCATTGAGGTTATTGATGTGCGTATAAAACGCGCTGACCTGCCACCTGCAAACAGCGAAGGTATATATAAGCGCATGCAGACCGAGCGTGAACGCGAAGCCAAGGAATTCCGTGCTAAAGGTTCAGAAGATGCTCAGAAAATACGCTCGCAAGCCGATAAAGAACGCACCATAATACTTGCTGAGGCTAATAAGAAAGCAGAAATAACCCGCGGTGAGGGCGATGGTCAGGCAACAAAAATATTTGCTGATTCTTTTGGTAAGGATCAGGATTTTTTCCAGTTCTATCGCTCAATGCAGGCATACAGGAACACTTTGGATAAAAAAGATACGACAATTATGATGTCACCAGATAATGAGTTTCTGAAATTCATGGAAAAAGGTGAAGGTTCAACACGTCCTTAAATTTTATTTATGGACAGTTAATTCTTTTATATAGCTATGCGGCGGCACTACAGAGTTTTGTATAATAACCGCGCCGCTAGCAATATAAGAATAGTCGCCTACTTTTGCGCCGCCTAGCACAACGGATTTTGGTGCTACATGTACCCCTTTCCCTATCTGGGCACCATGCTCCACTACTGCCCCGCTATTTATAACTGCACAATCTCCAATTACCGCACCGCTATTTATAACGGAGCCAGGAAGCACCTGAACGCCTTTTCCTAAAACCGCCTTTTTACTAACGAAAGATGCAGGATGTATAAGAGCTGTAAAATAAGCGCCGAGTTTTTCATATTCCTGCATCATCATAACACGATTTTGCAAGGATTGGCAATCCAGCCCCACAAAGCCTATAAAAAGCTCTGGCCTGTTTGGAAGTATGGAAGTTAAATCATCTTGGCTTATCTGCTTTATATTAAGCTCAGCAAGCCATTCCTGCTGCTTCAAGTCAACACAGGCGTAGAGCATCCTGCCTTGCTCGGCTATACAATCATACAAAACTTTAGCATGCCCACCGGCACCAATAATTATAAGCATAATTTTTCTTTCTTTACTCCAGTACTATATTAATAGGCCTTAAATAGTAATATTTCCGTGAAAATGCTCATAGATTATTTTAGCTGTGGGTTTGCTTATACCTGCCACCTGGCTTATATCATCTATACTGGCTGCAGCTACCGCACGCGCTGAGCCGAAATGATTGAGCAATGCTTTTTTACGCCCTGCCCCTACCCCTATTATCTGATCAAGCTCTGAGACCTGCATATTCTTGCTGCGCTTATTACGGTGCGCGCCTATTGCAAAACGGTGAGCTTCATCACGCAGCCGCTGAAGATAATGCAGCACCATATCATTTTCAGGCAGTTGGAATGGCTCACGATTTGGCATAAAAAATTGCTCGCGCCCGGCATTCCTATCCACACCTTTGGCGATTCCAACATAAGTAATATCGCTAATACCTAGCTCCTCAAAAACCTGCGTGGCAATATTTAACTGGCCTGCACCACCATCTATCAAAACCAGGTCCGGCTTGTTATAATTTTCTTCTTCCAGCCTTTTAAAACGGCGCGTGAGTACTTCACGCATCATACCGTAATCATCACCGCCAACTGTATTAGGATTTTTAATATCGAATTTCCGGTACTGGTTTTTCATAAAACCATCCTGACTTGCAACAATCATTGCGCCAACCGAGTGAGTGCCGCTTATATGGCTATTATCATAAACCTCAATACGTTTTGGTATTTCTTCCAGCCCGAACAACTCCTGCACACCAGCAAGCGCAGTTCTTTGTGTAATATTAACTGAAAGATGACGGACAAGGGCATCACGTGCATTAAGGTATGACTGCTGCATCAATTCATATTTCTCACCACGTTGCGGGCATGAGATCGATACGGCAGCATTATTATTTAAACGCAGGGCCTCTTCTAAAAGAGCATTATCTTCCAGAATTTCGTTTACCAATATTAATTTGGGAACTGGCTGGGTTTGATAAAACTGTGCTATGAAATCAGAAATGATCTCGCTGTTAGCATGATCCTTGATATTGGCAGGGAAATAATTCCTGCTGCCGAAATTACTGCCGCCGCGAAAACAGAAAAGCTGTATACAGCAATTGTCTCCTTCACGCGCCAAAGCTATTAAATCAGCATCCTCAATAGAATGATTATTTAGTTTGCTCTGCTGCTGAACCTGTGTAATTGAGCGTATCCTGTCGCGTATCCTGCCTGCCTCTTCATAATCCTGCGCGTCACTTGCAGCCTGCATTTTAGCAAGCAGTTCCTCGCGAATCTGCTGGCTTTTACCTAAAAGGAAATCCTGCGCCTGCCGGATCAATTCAGCATAATCTTCCTTACTAATATAATTTACGCAAGGTGCACTGCAACGCTTTATCTGGTATTGTAAACAGGGGCGCGTACGGTTTTTAAAAATATTATCGCTGCATGGGCGAAGAAGGAATGCCTTTTGCAAAAGTGCCATTGTTTCATTTACGCTTTGCCCAGAAATGAAAGGGCCAAAGTATTTTCCCTTCTGCGACTTCGCGCCGCGATGCTTGGAAAGCCTTGGAAAATCATGATCCCCGCTAAGCAATATATAAGGAAATGATTTATCATCTTTTAGCAACACATTATAATGAGGCGAATATTTTTTTATCAGGTTTGCTTCAATGATCAATGCTTCTGCTTCTGATCGCGTTGTGATTATTTCCATTTTCGCAGTGCGCGAAATCATTTTCTGTAAGCGCGTATTCAGCGCTCCAGTATTTACATAATTCATCACGCGGTTTTTTAAATTTTTTGCCTTACCGACATAAAGTGTATTTCCTTCAGCATCGAACATGCGGTACACACCTGCAGCTGACGACAATTCATCCGCGTAACTTTTTATAATTTTTCGCCCATTGGCGAGTGACATTTGTTGTATTTCCATATCTTGTATCTAATCTCAATCCACGCGTTTTCAACGTATTATAGTATTCCACGATTCCTGTGGATAACTCTGTGAGCAAGCATTATAATTGGTCAACGGATAAAGGCGGATCCTAGCATTTTCTCTTGTTGCCTAAAAAATAGGCAGTTTTATAACATTCTGTAATATATAAGTATTATTTAATTCGTTAGCGTAATATTTTATATATTTATACTTTCTTTACCTATTGCCGGAATTAACTTTTTTGCTGTGTACAAAAACTATGGCAAAACCTGTCTATTTATAACAAATGGGAATTTTTTGCCTAGCAATTTTTGCCTATTATTTTTTGGTTAAATGCAGATACAATTAAATTATTTCCTGCCTTTAAAACCAATCGCTACCACATACATTTCAGAAGAATCGGAACGGCTTGCTTTTGGCTTAGCATGTTTTACAGATGTAAAATCTTTATTCATCTGCTTTAGCAATTCTTTTTCTGCACCACCTTGAAAGACCTTTGCAACAAACACGCCACCACTTTTTAAAACTTCACATGCGAAAGGATATGCTGCTTCGATAAGAGCCATGATACGCAGATGGTCGGTTGCCTGATGACCAGTTGTATTGGGCGCCATATCGGAAAGCACTACATCAACTCCATCTTCAATCAAAGCACGGATCTTATCCGGCGCGGCATCATCCATGAAATCCAATTGCATGATGTGCGCCGCTGGAACCGATGGCATAGGCAAAATATCAACGCCTATAACAATAGGTTTTTTCTCAGTGGATTTTACCCGTGCTGCCGCAACCTGCGTCCAGCCTCCTGGCGCTGCACCCAGATCAAGAACTGTTTTTCCTGGTTTTAAAAAATGGAATTTATCATCAAGCTCGATAAGCTTATAGGCGGCACGGGATCTATAACCTTCTTTTTTTGCCAAAGCCACATAAGGATCATTTAGTTGCCGCTGCAGCCAGCGAGTTGATGACGGCTTACGACCACGCGCTGTTTTTACACGGGTTTTTAGTTCGCGGTTACCGGAAAATCCACCTGCCGATGATTTGCTCACGCAAATTGCTCCTCCAGTAGCGAAAGAATTATTCCTTCGCGCACGCCACGGTCTGCAATAGTGATGTTTTTCGTTGGCCATAGAGTGCTTATAGCTTCAAATATTGCACAACCAGAGAGAATGAAATCAGCGCGGTCAGCCCCGATGCAAGGATGGTTGAAACGCTCATATTGTTTCATTTCCAGAAGCCTTTTTGTGGTGGCACGCACATCTTTAACCGATAATGTTATGCCATCTATCTTTGAGCGGTCATAACGTGGCAGGTCCAGATGTATCGCCGCAAGAGTAGTTACTGTTCCTGAAGTTGAAAGAAGCTGTACATTAGTTGAATCAATAACATTTGATATGTTGTTGGAAGCATCAAACGGCGTAAGTTTTTCAATTAGTGTACGTACCATATCGGAAAATGCCATATCAGCAAGATTGGAGCCACCGAATTTATCAGACAGATTCATTACCCCAAAACCCACTGACAGCCAATCGGTTATGGTTTTTCCGTTTTCCACATCAACCCACATAAGTTCAGTGCTACCGCCACCGATGTCGAACACAACAGCACGTTTTGAATCCCCTGTAAGCAGGGACGAACATCCGGCGAATGCGAGCTTTGCTTCATCCTCTGTTGAGATAATATCTATCTCCATTCCTATTTCACTGCGTACATTATCCAAAAATTCCTGCCCGTTTTTAGCGCGCCTGCATGCCTCGGTTGCAACAAAACGGGCACTGGTCAAATTATAACGGCTTATCTTTTTCTGGCAGGCTTTAAGCGCAGACATTGTCCGCTCCATTGCATCTTGCGATAAGTACCCGGTTGTGCTAACCCCCTCACCCAACCTAACGACGCGGGAGAAACTATCAAAAACGCGAAGCCCCCCAAGCCTTGGAAAGGGTGATTCCTCTAATCCTGACTGCGGCGAAGCTATTAAAAGCCGGCAGTTGTTGGTACCCAGGTCCAAGGCAGCGAAAACAGGCTCTGACTCGCCCTGCACCCTGCGTCCGGAGATGCCCGGCGCATCAGTTGACACTTGCAGCATTGCTGTAGCTTTCTATTTGTGGCTCCAGTGGGAGCATGTATTATTGATAAGATCATGGATATACTGTAAAACATAACCTTTAAGTATACAAGCTTATCCTTTTAGCAGGCATTAGCATATATAAGCCTGAAACACATAAATCCGGTTGAATATTCCCAGAAATACAACTAGTTAATTAATATGGAAAATAATACACATTTCGGTTTCAGAACGGTTGGCGAAGAAGAAAAAGAATCATTGGTTCGCGGAGTCTTTGATAGCGTTGCCAATCGCTACGATATTATGAATGACCTGATGAGCGTAGGGTTACACCGCGCTTGGAAAAACGACATGGTGTCATGGCTAAATCCGAACGAGCAAATGAAAATTCTCGATGTTGCAGGGGGCACCGGGGATATCGCTTTCCGTATCAATGAAAAAGCGGGAAGCCATGTAACAGTTTGTGATATTAATTACCAGATGTTGAGCGAAGGAAAAGATAGGGCAACAGACAGAAATATCCGCGAAGGAATTGATTGGGTTTGCGGTAATGCTGAAAGCCTGCCTTTGCCTGATAATTCCTTTGACGCTTACACCATAGCATTTGGAATCCGCAATGTAACCCATATTGATAAAGCTCTGGCGGAAGCTTACCGCGTACTTAAGATAGGCGGGAGATTTCTATGCCTTGAATTCAGCCATATGCCTAATAATATATTGCAGAAAATCTACGACACTTATTCTTTCGCGGCTATCCCACGCATAGGTAAAATCGTAACCGGCGACAGCGAATCATACCAATATCTTGTTGAGAGTATACGCCGATTCCCGAAGCAGGAAGAATTTGCCGAAATGATACGTAAATCCGGGCTTACCAATGTGCAGTACCGTAATTTATCGCAAGGAGTAGTTGCAATTCATTCCGGGCGGAAAATATGATTATCAGAAGCCTGCGTAATACGCGCCGTTTATTTACTATCGCAAGGATACTGGCGCAGGAAGATGCGCTGTTCATTATCGACGATCTGGAAATTTCACCTTCACTTTCTGCAATATGCAGGATCTTTACCACAAAAAAGCCTAACAAACGCAAAGGCCAAAGGCTTGCCGCCGCAATTGAGCGGTTGGGTCCTACATTCATAAAACTCGGACAGGCGCTTTCAACACGCTCCGATTTAATCGGCAATGCGCTGGCTGATGACCTTGCAGGTTTGCGCGATAACCTTCCGCCCTTTCCTACCAAAATCGCCCGCCAGATCATAGAAGACGAATTCCAAGCGCCAATTGAGTCATTGTTTTTAGAATTTAATGATGCCCCGGTAGCTGCCGCCTCTATCGCGCAGGTGCATAGGGCAGTAACGAAAGAAGGAAAAACAGTAGCGGTAAAAATACTGCGCCCGCAGATAGAACAAGCCTTCGCAAGAGACCTGGATCTTTTTTTCTGGATAGCCCATATCATTGAACGCCGGATTCATAGCTGGCGCAGGCTTAAACCTGTGCAGGTGGTGCAGACCTTTAAAGAAGCTGTTTTCTTTGAATTGGATTTACGCTTCGAAGCAGCAGCAGCAAGCGAAATGGCAGATAATATAAAACGGCACGAAGCTGGGCTAAGCGTGCCAGATGTGGATTGGAATTTAACTTCAAAGCGCATACTTACAATGTCGTGGGTAAATGGAATTCCATTCAGTAATATAAAAGCTATAAAAAATAGTGGCTTTGAACCTGATATTATTCTTGGCAAGGCAGCACGAAGCTTGTTTTCACAGGTTTTTAAAGATGGTTTTTTCCATGCAGACCTGCATCCGGGAAATTTGTTTCTGGATACGAGCGGTGATCTGGTAGCAGTTGATTTCGGTATTATGGGGCGCCTGGACTGGAAATCACGCATTTACATAGCAGAAATATTGCGCGGATTCATGCAGGGCGATTATAAATCTGTAGCAGATGTGCATTTTGATGCTGGTTATGTTCCACGCAGTAAATCCCGGGAAGCTTTTACACAGGCATGTATGGCTGTTGCACGTCCGATAACCGGCAAACCTCTCAATGAAATTTCAATTGCGGCGTTACTTGGGCAGATGTTTTCAATTGCGGCTGAATTTGAAATGGAAGTGCAGCCACAACTTCTACTTATGCAAAAAACCATGATGGTTGCCGAAGGTGTTGGCAGGATGTTAAACCCTAATTTAAATATGTGGGAGCTGGCTACCCCTCTTATTGAGGACTGGGCAGGGGAAAATTTTGGCATAAAAGCTAAGCTAAAAGGAACTGCAGAAAGCACCCAGGCAATAATACAGAAATTCCCCTATATACTGACTAATATAGAAAATACTCTTAAGAATTTGGGTGATGAAAATGGTGTAAAACTACATCCCGACACCATAAAGCTACTAAATAAAGAAAGGGCTGGGCATGAGCATTATTGGCTAGTATTTGCCTGGTGTACTCTGGCTCTGGCTTTCATAAGTTTCCTTGCCTTAATAATGCGCTGAATATAAAATAAGGTTATGAAAACATCTTTTCTCTATATGTTTATATTAGCATTGTGCGTTAGTTCTGCGCCAAGCAGCACATGGGCTGGTGATGATGACGAATATGTCGAGGATTCTGAACCTAAGCTTAATGAAAAGCAGCGGGAATATTATTTAAATACGTTCAACAATACTATGGATAACACAGCAGATGACCAATCCAACCATTGGCAAATCGGCAATGCCAGCGGCAATATCCGTGTCAGCAAAAAATATGTAAGCAAATCGAAATCCCTATGCCGCAATTATAGCGAAAATATGCAGATAGATGACAAGATAACCCAGGATAAGGGCTCTGCATGTAAACGAAAAGGTAAAAAAGGCTGGTGCAAGCTTAAGACTGATGATGCACATACATGTGCATTTGAAGGACCCGATGGTTTCCTTGAGGAAATGATGGACAGCACAGAAAAAATGTCAGAACAAACTGGCAACATGATGCGCGGCGCTAAAAACTGGTGGAATAACCGCTAATACAAAATCCATAGCAGGATTTATAAATATTATAAAATAATCCGCTTATAACTTATGTATTTAGTTAGCCTGTCCTGCTACGTCCCCAGAAATATCAGCGATATTCTCTTCAATACATTCATCTACGCTCTCACCTTCCGGCACAGTTACAACTGATACAACTTTTTCATTTTCACCGGTCCGAAGTATTGTTACGCCCTGAGTGTTACGACCAGCAATACGAATTCCATCAAGAGGACAGCGAATTACTGTTGCACGGTCCGTCATTAGCATTATCTGTCCGGTCTGGCCTACGGGCTGGCTGGCTACCACTTTGCCATTACGCGAAGAAGTTATGATATTCACCATACCAGAGCCGCCACGCCCAATGGTACGGTATTCATAGGCTGATGTACGTTTTCCATAACCATTTTCGGTTACGGTCAAAATATATTGTTCAGCAGCTTCCAACTCGGCAAAGCGCTCATCTGATAATTTGATTTCCGCAACCGCCTCTTCATCGTTCTGCACTACTGCCTCAGCCTCGGTATCACCAGCTGCACGTCTTTTAGCCGCCGCCATTTTCAGGTAAGCATAGCGCTCTTCAATTGTAGTTTTGATGCCGCCAAGGATGCTCATGGAAACAACCTCATCGCCGCCTGATAGTTTCATGCCGCGCACACCATCGGAGGTACGGCTTTTAAATACGCGCACATCGGAAACCGAGAAGCGGATACATTTGCCAGATTTTGAAGCAAGCAGCACATTATCATTTTCATTGCATACCTTTACACCAACTAGCTTGTCGCCTTCATCCATGCGGATAGCGATCTTGCCGTTGCTTCGGATATCATGGAAATCGGAAAGGTCATTCCTGCGTGCATTACCCTTCGCAGTTGCAAAGAATATATTCATATCATCCCATTTTGACTCATCTTCAGGAAGCGGCATGAATGTGGTTATTGTTTCGCCATCAGCCAGCGGGAAAATATTTACCAGTGCTTTGCCGCGGGTATTGGCCGCCCCAACCGGCAGCCGGTAAACCTTGAGTTTATATACCTTGCCGTGGCTGGAGAAGAATAAAACCGGGGTATGGGTATTTACTACCAGAAGCTCCGTTGTTATATCCTCATCTCGCACGTTCATAGCCGATTTGCCTTTGCCGCCACGACGCTGGGCACGATATGCGGAAAGTGCGGTGCGTTTTATATAACCGCCGGAGGTTACTGTGACCACCATATCCTCTTTCTGGATCAGGTCTTCAATATCGGCTTCAAATTCGGAAAATTCTATCTGGGTACGGCGCGGCACTGCGAACTGCTCCTTGGCGGTTAGCAATTCTGAGCGGAGTATTCCATAGAGTTTTTCGCGGCTTCCTAAGATAGAAAGATATTCGGAAATCTCAGCGGCAAGCTCCTTCATTTCCTCGTCAATCTTTTCGCGCTCCATTCCGGTAAGGCGTTGCAGGCGGAGTTCTAAGATCGCACGCGCCTGCGCTTCGGTGAATTTAATACGCCCGCCATTTATTTTATTGCCAGAATCATCAACAAGTTTCAGCAACGGCAATATGTCGCCTGCTTCCCAGTCGCGGCGCATAAGTTCTTCGCGCGCGACATTTGGATCAGCCGAGGCTTTAATAACAGCTATGACTTCATCGATATTGGCTACCGCGATGGCTAAACCTATCAACAAATGCGCCCTGTCACGAGCTTTGCCCAGAAGGAAGTTAGTGCGACGAGTGATGACTTCTTCGCGGAACGCGACAAAAGAAGTTATTATCTGCTTTAAATTCATAACCGCAGGACGCCCATTATCAAGCGCCAGCATGTTAACACCAAAGCTGGTTTGCAATGGCGTATATGTGAAAAGCTGGGAAAGAACTACATCAGCAACAGCATCTTTTTTTACTTCTACAACTACGCGCACACCAGACTTATCCGATTCATCGCGCAGGTCAGAAATACCTTCAATTTTCTTTTCATTTACCAACTCAGCAATACGCTTAATCATATTCGCCTTGTTCACCTGATATGGCACTTCGGTTATTATAATGGCGTAACGACCAGGTTTTATTTCTTCTATTTCAGTTTTTCCGCGCATGATAACCGATCCACGCCCGGTGGAAAGCCCGTTACGTGCTCCTGTACGCCCGAGGATAATACCACCAGTCGGGAAATCCGGTGCTGGACAGACTTCAAGCAGTTCATCCATTGTGACTTCCGAATTATCAAGATACAACATGCAGGCATCAACAACTTCGCCTAGATTATGAGGCGGGATATTTGTAGCCATACCAACCGCGATACCCCCCGCACCATTTACCAGTATATTCGGGTAGCTGGCAGGAAGAACAACTGGCTCCTGCTCAGAGCCGTCATAATTTTCCTGAAAGTCCACAGTTGCCTTATCAATGTCGGAAAGCAAGGCATGCGCCGCTTTGGAAAGGCGCGATTCGGTATAACGCATTGCGGCTGGAGCATCGCCATCCATAGAGCCGAAATTTCCCTGCCCATCGACCAGCATAATCCCCATAGAGAAGGGCTGCGCCATACGCACTAAAGCATCATAAATCGCGCTGTCGCCATGAGGATGGAATTTACCCATTACATCACCAACGATACGTGCGGATTTTTTATATGGTTTATTATATTCGCAACCCAGTTCTAGCATCCCAAAAAGGATACGGCGATGAACCGGCTTCAACCCATCGCGTACATCGGGAATAGCACGCGAAACAATCACGCTCATTGCGTAATCGAGATAGGATTTTTTCATTTCCGCTTCAATGGAAACGTTAAAAAGTTCTGGGTTCTGTATAAGGTTATTTTCGTTCATAATTCCGCTTCCGCGCATAGGTTATCAATACACCCATTTTTTTAGCAGGTTGACGGCTAAAATCAAAGGAAATTAAGCTAAAACCAATTAAAAAAATTAACGGCTAAAATGCGCTTGGAAAAAGCAATATACATCTGGCATCATACACTGCAAAACCAGTAGTATCAAGATACACTGCGGTTTGGGGATCATCAGTTGAGGCGCACTCACCGCCATATTCAGAACTATTTGCCCACGATATTATACTACCGGTTGCGGGCAGACCGTCATCAAATTTCAAATCTATGGCGCGGGCGTCACGGCCTGGAAAAAGATGCATAAGGGGAACATTTACTGTAAGGTCTACCCATGGAGTGCCCAGCATCAGAGTATTGCCATATTTGGCTGGGAATAAAAGTCCCGTACCGATGAACGTCCCACCCCCTTCATAAGCCTGTAGATTCCATGCCCCAAATCCGCCGCCATTATAAGAATTCCATGAAGAAATCCCATTACCGTATTTTGAAGACGGAAAATTCACCCCCGACGCATAGACAGAACCAGGAGGAGTTGTTGTATATGTCCCTGGTATAAATCCAGCCAGTGATAGATGCTGCCAGAAATAAATATATTCATTGTTTAAAACTGCGCTTGCGCCATCAATCTTACTGTTACCATTGCCATTACTTGCACCTGTCAGAAAACTGCTGGCATTAGCACAATCACCGGCAAGGCAGTTATATTTAAGTTTGAATGTATTGCTTGCGGTTTTGAATTGCTCAACCTGCGCCATGGTTGCGCGCATCTGGTATCCGCTTATTAAAGTTTGCCCCAGTAATATACCGGAAATAACCAAGCCTATTACAACCAGAACTATTGATAGCTCTATCAGAGTAAAAGCATTTTTTTCCTGCATTTGCCTAATTGCCAAAATTTTATACGCTATAACAAGTTGTTATATCATAATAGCATTAAGCTTTACAAATGATATCTAAGGAATTCAGGAAAAGCAGGAAACTCCTATTGCTCCAGTTCATCGATCATTTTGCTGATGACATTAAGTCCCTGCTGCCAGAAGGATGGCTTTGTGGCATCCAACCCAAATGGTGCGAGAAGCTCCTTATGGCGGAGTGTGCCGCCAGCTTGCAGCATTTCCAGATATTTTTTGTCAAAATTCTTAACCTTTCCGCCCTCATAAACCCCATAAAGGGAATTCACAAGGCAATCGCCGAAAGCATAAGCATATACATAGAACGGGGTATGTATAAAATGCGGGATATATGTCCAGAAATACTGGTAATTTCCATGCAGCTTTATCGCGGGTCCAAGGCTATCTGACTGGACTTTCATCCATATATCATTGATCTGCTGGGTAGTCAGCTCACTCTTCTTGCGCGCATCATGCACTTGCCGCTCAAATTCACAGAATGCCACCTGACGGACTACTGTATTGAGCATATCCTCAACTTTTGATGCTATAAGCAATTTACGGGCCTTCTTGTCTTTTTCACGCTTTACCATTTCACGGAAAGTAAGCTGCTCGCCAAACACCGAAGCTGTTTCCGCAAGTGTCAGAGGCGTGTCGCACATAAGTGCGCCCTGCTTTGCTGAAAACAACTGGTGCACCCCATGCCCCAGCTCATGAGCCAATGTCATTACATCACGCGATTTACCCTGATAATTAACAAGCAGGTAGGGATGAACTGAGGGAACTGTAGGATGCGCGAAAGCACCTGGCGATTTTCCTGGCAGGACCGGCGCATCAATCCATGGGTTTTCAAAAAACTTTTTTCCTTGCCTGGCAAGTTCTGGAGAAAAATTATTATAGGCTGTAAGCACCAATTCTTTGGCTTCATTCCAGCTATATTTGCGGTCAATATCGCTGGGAAGAGGGGCATTCCTGTCCCAGTAATCAAGTTGTTTCTTCCCAAACCAGCCTGCTTTCAATTTATAGTAACGATGCGATAGATCAGGGTAGCTTTTATGTACTGAAGAAAGAAGGGCATCTACAACCCCATCTTCAATATAATTACTCAAGTTTCGTGAAGAGATAGGGCGTTTAAAACCGCGCCATGAATCTTCAATTTCTTTATCCTTCGCTAGCGTATTAGTTATAAGCGTGAAAATTTTGGCATTAGCAGCAAAAACATCACCGATTACCAAAGCGGCTTTTTTACGGGTTGCGGCATCTCTGCTGGATAATTTATCAAGTATCTGCGGCTCGGTCAGCTGCTCATTATCATAGGGAAAGCGCAGATCGGTCAGGGTTTCATCGAACAAGCGAGTCCACGCGCTACGTCCGGCGACGTTTTTTTCTAGCAAAAGCTTTTCAAGGTTATCTGCAAGCTGATAAGGCTTAAAAGCACGCACATCCCTAAGCCACGGCGAATATTTTGCCAGTGCCTTATCTTTCAGTTTTGCTGCCATTTCTTTATCTGAAATGTTATTTATCGCAAGAGTGAAAAATATTATCTTAGACGATAATACCGTAAGTTTTTCCTGCACGTTCTGGTAAAACTGGGCATTTTGCGGGAGGCTCATATTCTTTGCAAAAAGCAGAGAAGCAAATGAGCCAAGCTTTCCAAACAGTTCCTGTATTACCTCATACTCAGAAAGGGCTTTTGCCAACTGCGCCCCGCTGAGCTTTGCAACTTTACCTTCATATGATTTGGCAAAAGCAGAACAAAGCTTTTCAAGTTTAACAAAATCCTTACTGACCTCAGGGGCATCAATCGAAGGGTAAAAATCACCTAAATCCCACTGGGGAAGTTGATTTTTATCGTCAACTTTAGTGATGTTTTTCTTGCTCATAGGATTAATTACGGCTTAGGCGCAGCTATGTCAGGCTGCACAGAATCATCCGTTTTTGGCATTACATTATCCTGCGTGTTAGATGGATCTACAGATGGCAGCTTTTCTGCTGGGGCCGGGGCAACATTAGGGAAGCGCTCCCCACCTGAAGGGCTGCCCATTATGATACCAGACAGCAAGGATGCCATAAGCTCTTCAAAGCTGGTATTACCTATATATAACACACCATTCTTTTCACGTTTAATTGCGAAAGAGGCTTTTTCCTGGCCATCAACCGGTTGCCCTGTAATTTTTGCCAATGAATTTTCCACGGCTGCCCTTCCTTCAATGGCCACCAATTCACTTTCTAAAAATTTAGGGAGGTTCTCAATATCAACATTTATTTCACCAGATGGTAATGGATCACCTTTAATATTTGCAAAATTACCTTTGGCATGAACCACAAAATCATTGCTGGATATTACAAAATTATTCAATACCACTTCACGATTCCTTAGAGCTCCTTTGCGTGCATTTTCATAACCAGGCATAGCCATTGCATCTTTTGGAGCATCTTCTGAGGTCTTTGGCTCATCCAAGTCTTTGGCTTCAATAGCATCAGCCGTAGTATTAGTATCCACATTAAGGGCATATGGCTTAGTAGAATCCTGATCCTTATATAAAACTATATTATCAGAATCTAAATAGTATTTTCCTGAAATCCTGCCTTCCTCATCGCCAGGCTCTTCATTGTTCTGGCTTTTCAAAGTACCTATGGAAAGTTTCTTCTGCCCTCCCATAGCTATCGTAACGCCAGACAAATCATAAGTCAGTGAATCAGTATTACGATCAGGTATAATCATAAAATTTATTACGGGATTATTCACAAAATCCAATGAGAGCTGTTCCTGACCCACTTGACTAGTATTATTTTCATTGCCGGAATTTTTCCCCATAACAGACACATGCTTAGGCAATGTAAAATCATGGTGAAAAGCCTCAATAGCTGAGGATTGCGCCAGCATATAGCGATATAATACAGGCTCCGATCCAACTAATGAATACAGCAAGTTACCATTTTGCAGGATATTAACAGGCTTCGAAATTTTTATTAGTAATTTCTGAAAATCATAAGGATCAGTACTTACGGTAGCCTCATCCACAGACAGGGTGAACACAACAGGAGCCACTGAATCAGTTGGCGAAACTTCAATTGCAAGGTTATGGATAACAGCTTTTTTCTCATGCCCCCAACCTTCAATATCAATACCACCATGAGTAAGCTTTATTTTCCGGCCATATTTGCTTCCGTTTTCAGAAAGCTGTGAAGATAAGTGTTGCAAGAAGTTTTCTACTTCCGGCTTTCCTAAAAGCGAGCCTGCGCCAAACCATACCAGCCATAAGGCAGCAACAAGTATTATGAAAAAGAATACCGTGATAGATACGGAGCATTTTTTACCTGAACACATTATGGCCATAACCGACAAGCTCCTTTAAAGATTGATTTTATTAAAACAATAGGCAGACAGCATAGTGTTTTTTTATTTGATAAACAACAAAATTAAACTCGCTTTATTAGCTGTTTATTTCTTGTCAACACTCAGATTACGTGTAGCAGCAGGAAGTTTAACCCGTATTCCATCCAACTCATCAGACACCATAATCTGGCAACCAAGTCGCGATGTATGAGTAAGGCCGAACGCAAGGTCCAGCATATCTTCTTCATCCTCGCTTGCGGCTTTCAGTTTCCCATACCATTCCTGGTCTACGATCACATGACATGTGGAACAGGCAAGCGAGCCTTCGCACGCTCCTTCTAGCGGGACAGAATATTTATGCGCGGCTTCCAGAATAGAAATGCCGCTTGGCACTTCAACAGTCTGCTCATGGTTATCAACATATATAAATGTTATTTTAGGCATTTTATTTTCCTTTGATTACTTGATATCAATATCATCAACTTTCACACCTTTTAGCGCAGAGCCTATGGCCCTGTCCATCCTTCTTTCGGCAAAAGGCTGGGCGATACGCCCCAGCTCCTGCAACTCGGCATCTATATAATCGCGGTCATCACCCTCGATTGCATTTCGCAGTACTGCAACCTGACGCTCAATACGCCGCCATTCTCCCTCTAAAAGCAGGTCTGCGTCCTGTTTCAAGGCAGAATCCAGCTCCACGATGGAACGGTTTGCATCTACCCGCGCTTCCACCAGCATACGCTCCGTTATATCATTGCGGGCATTTTCCATGCTATCTTGCAGCATTTTTTCCATAATTTCCGGCTCAATCCCATAAGACGGCTTTACATTAATAACCTGTTTTTGGCCGGTAGTTTTCTCCTCTGCGGAAACTGTAAGCAAACCATCCGCATCTACCGAGAACGTTACATTTACACGCGGAATACCTGCGGGAAGCTGAGGGATACCGGTAAGTTCGAAATTAGCAAGCGAACGGTTATGTTCAGACATCTCACGCTCACCTTGTACAACATGGATCTTAATCCCGCTTTGACCATCATGATAAGTAGTAAATTCCTGTGAAACTGAAACCGGGATGGGTGTGTTACGGTAAATAAGCTTTTCAGTAAGCCCTCCCATGGTTTCCAGACCAAGAGAAAGCGGGATGACATCAAGCAGAAGGTTATCAGAACCTTCGGTAAGCCCCTGCGCCTGAAGCGCCGCCCCAATTGCTACCACTTCATCAGGATTTACATCAGTAAGCGGTTCCTGCGCGAAAAACTTTTTTACTTCCTGAAAAACCAATGGCACGCGGGTGGAACCACCGACCATAACAATGCCCTTAATGTCGGAAATAGTTAGTTTCGCGTCCTCCATAGCCTGCTCGCAAACTCTAATAGTTTTTTCGACATATGGATAAATGATCTCTTCAAACTGATCGCGTGAAAGTGTTAAAGATTTTTCCCTATAAGTAATTTGAGTTTTATCAGCTGCGGTAAGGGCATGCTTTGCTTCACGGGCAACTGCTACCAATTCGCCAACCTGATCGCTGGCAAGCGCTAATTCTCCATTTCCGATCTCGGCGAGTAGCCAAGCGGCAATTGCCTGGTCGAAATCATCCCCGCCAAGCGAAGTATCGCCTCCGGTTGCCAGAACCTGGAATACGCCCTGCTGCAATTTAAGCAGGGAAATATCAAAAGTACCCCCGCCAAGATCATAAACCGCATATATCCCTTCAACCCCGGTATCCAGCTTATAAGCCAGCGCTGCAGCAGTTGGCTCATTTACCAGACGTAAAACTTCCAATCCTGCAAGCTTTGCCGCATCCTTAGTAGCAGCGCGCGCTGCATCGTCAAAATAAGCCGGAACGGTGATTACAGCTTTGGACACTTCTTTACCAATGGCTTTTTCAGCAATGGCTTTTAATGCCCTTAAAATATCAGCGGATATTTCAACCGGTGATAATTCACGCCCACCTGCATGCAGGCGTACCATTCCACCAGATGATTCCACAATATCATAAGGAGAATTACCGAGTATTTTTTTTATGTCCCCTGCCCCGCGCCCCATTAAACGCTTTACAGAGGAAATTACATTTTTCTCACCGCGGTCACCGCGGGCTTTGGCGCTGTAACCCACCTCGATATTGCCGCCTGGAGCGTAATACACAACTGACGGTACAAGAGCGTGACCGTGAATATTATGGATAACTTCGGCGTTTCCATCGCCAGCAATTGCTACTACGCTATGGGTTGTGCCAAGGTCAATCCCAACTGCTGCCATATCGGAGTGGGGAAGCGGGGTTTGCCCAGGTTCGTATATCTGGAGCAGGTTCATAGTTTTTTATATTTTTTTTCTTCAGAGATTTTTACAATATAGCCAAGGCGAATAGTTTCCTGTGCCATTTTCTGCCATTCTTCATTAGCATAGAATTTTGCAATATCTAATAAAGATTTTTTCTGCAAGTCTTTAAGTTTATCAACCAGCCCATTGTGTATTTCTATATCCTGCACTTGTTCAAACTGTTCCTGCAACTCCATAATTTCCATAAGGAGAGCTGGGCTTGGCTTTATACTATCATTTTCCGTACCAACAATTATTCCCTGTAGTTTCAATATATGCTGCGCGCGTTTTAGAGGATTTTTCAGAGCTTCATAAGCCTGGTTTATATCCATGGAACGACTGAGAGCCACGCTGCGCTCCTGCGCTGGCCTACCTATGAACCTGTCGGGGTGAAAATCCCTCTGTGCTTTGAAATATCCAGATTCTAATGCGGATAAATCAATATTAAATGCCACGGGAAGGTCTAAAATTTCAAAATAAGAAAACATTATACATGGAAGCTTTCACCACAACCGCAACGGCCTTTTTCATTAGGATTACGGAACACAAAACCGCTTTTCAGCTTTTCTTCCACGAAATCCATTTCTGTGCCGAGCAGGAACATAACGGCCTTAGGGTCTATTATTACCTTCACTCCGTCTTTTTCCACCACATCATCGAATTTACTGATCTCATCAGCATATTCTATGGTGTAGGAAAGACCAGAGCAGCCACGGGAGCGCACGCCGACCTTTATGCCAGCAGATGGCTTTCCGCGCTTATCAAGCAACGCATGAATCCGGCCAAGCGCATTATCGGAAATGGTTATAAGCGGTGCGCCCATATAGATTAACTCGCTTTATGCTTGCTTTTATAATCTTCAATCGCAGCCTTTATCGCATCTTCAGCGAGAACCGAGCAATGGATCTTTACTGGCGGCAAAGAAAGATGCTCTGCAATCTGAGTATTCTTAATAGTGATAGCTTCATCAATGGTCTTGCCCTTTACCCATTCTGTTACCAGGGAGCTGGAAGCAATCGCCGAACCGCAACCAAAAGTTTTGAATTTCGCATCGGAAATAAGTCCGGTAGCGGCATCAACCTTTATCTGAAGTTTCATAACGTCACCGCAGGCAGGCGCACCTACCAATCCGGTTCCCACATCGTCATCTTCTTTTGCCATAGAACCCACATTGCGGGGGTTTTCATAATGGTCGATTACTTTTTCTGAATATGCCATTTTAACTCACTCCGTTCGTTAGTTTACAGCGGCCACTATCAATGCGCTGCCCACTCAATTTTTGATATATCAATTCCCTCTTGCACCATTTCCCATAGCGGACTCATCTCACGCAGTTTCCCTACGCTATTTTTAATAAGGTTGATCGCATAATCAACCTCTTCATCAGTTGTGAATCGGCCATAACCAAAGCGGATGGAAGTATGCGCCAGTTCCTCATTCACACCAAGCGCGCGAAGTACATAAGACGGTTCAAGTGATGCTGAAGTGCAGGCTGAGCCGCTGGAAACGGCCAAATCTTTTATAGCCATTATCATTGATTCACCCTCTACATAGGCAAAGCTTATATTCATATTGCCCAGCCAGCGCTTATCACGATCACCATTTAAATATACATCTTTCATGCCGTCTAAAATTTCGCTGGCGAATTTATTAAAAATCCGGCGCACATGCTCGGCGTCTTTTCCCATTTCAGCTTTAGCAATTGCTGCCGCTTCGCCAAGCCCTACCACAAGTGGAGTTGGAAGTGTGCCGGAACGGAATCCCCTCTCCTGCCCGCCGCCTGAAAAAAGTGACTCAAGGCGGATGCGCGGGCGACGGCGAACATAAAGCGCGCCAATACCTTTAGGGCCATAAATCTTGTGGCCGGAAATGCTCATCATATCGATATTCATCGCTTCAACATCAAGCGGGATCTTACCAAAAGCCTGCGCTGCGTCAGTATGGAAAAACACTCCTTTTTCGCGGCATATTTTACCAATCTCTGCAAGTGGCTGGATAACGCCGATCTCGTTATTAACTGCCATAACTGAAACAAGAACTGTGTTATCCTTTATCGCAGCTTTTAACTGCTCCAGATCAATAAGACCATTTGGCTTAACAGGAAGGTAGGTTACTTCAAAACCTTCCTGCTCAAGATGGCGGCAGGAATCAAGCACGCATTTATGCTCGGTTACCGGGGTAATTATATGGTTCTTTTTATCCTTATAAAAGCGGGCAACGCCCTTAATAGCGATATTGTTGGATTCAGTAGCGCCCGAGGTGAAAACTATTTCTTTTTCGTTTGCACCTATCAAACCTGCCACCTGCTCACGCGCAAGCTCACTTGCTGCTTCTGCTTCCCACCCATACGCATGACTGCGTGAATGCGGATTCCCAAATTTTTCGCTGAAATAAGGCAGCATTTTTTCGAGAACACGGGGATCCATCGGCGTGGTCGCCTGATAATCAAGGTAAATAGGAAACTTCATTAATATAACCCGTCCAAATACTTATAAATCAAAAATCCACATGTGGATTTTTGCATTAATTTTGCGCGGAAATTACTCACAAAAGCCCAAACAATCAAGCTAATATAATATACCCGATTAATTTAATCAACTATTATAATATTACATTCATAATAGCAATGGATAAAAATAAATGCTTATATAAAGTTTTTTTAAGGTAATTGGACTAAAAACTGCCATTTCTATCACTAAATAATGGTATAAAGGAAAAAAAACTTGCTGCTTTTTTTCTTTACTATAAACGTAACAGACTAATTTTCTTTCTCTTCAGGCATCGCATCATGTTTCATAAATTTCTTGGTTTGACCTCAGTTGATATGGCTATTGATCTCGGCACAGCAAATACGCTGGTTTATGTGCGCGGGCGCGGAATTGTGCTTAACGAGCCTTCGGTTGTTGCCATGAGGGATAACCACGGCATCATGGTTCCTTTTGCCTTTGGTAACGAAGCCAAGATGATGCTGGGCCGCACGCCTGCAAAAATTGACGCGAAACGCCCGCTTAAAGACGGGGTTATTGCTGACTTTTTGTCTGCAGAGGAGATGATAAAGCATTTTATCCACCAAGTGCATAACAGCAACGGCTTTATCCGCCCCCGCCCTATGATAATCATCTGTGTACCATCTGGTTCAACCCCGGTTGAGCGCCGCGCTATCCAGGAAGCAGCAGAAAATGCCGGTGCACGTGAAGTGTGGCTTATTGAAGAACCAATGGCGGCTGCAATTGGTGCCGGGCTTCCAGTTACGCTTCCTACCGGCTCAATGATCGTGGATATTGGCGGCGGGACAACAGAGGTTGCCGTGCTTTCACTGGGTGGGATCGTTTATGCCCGTTCTGTGCGGGTTGGCGGCGATAAAATGGATGAGGCGATTATTTCCTATATCCGCCGTTATGCAAACCTGCTGATCGGTGAAACAACAGCCGAGCGTATCAAAAAAGAAATCGGCGCTGCCTGCGCCCCGGAAAACGGCGAAGGAAAATTAATAGAAATCAAGGGCCGTGATTTGCTAAATGGCGTTCCTAAAGAAATCACCTTATCAGAATACCAGATCGCCGAAAGCCTTGTTGAGCCGGTTGGACAGATAATTGAAGCGGTGAAGGTAGCACTCGAATGCACACCTCCTGAGCTATCATCAGATATTGTTGATAAAGGAATCGTGCTGACTGGAGGCGGAGCGATGCTTCGCAATTTAGACCTGGTACTTTCTAATGCGACCAGCCTGCCGGTATTTATTGCAGATCAGCCCCTCAATTGTGTGGCGCTTGGCTCAGGAAGAGTTCTGGAAAACCCGCAGGAACTTAAGCACGTATTATTTAAGCAGGAATAATTAAGTTATCTGCCTTGCGTAAACCCAAGCCCTAAATTAGGCACTAAAGGTGCAGTCGGAGAGCTATATTTTTTTTGTGTTTGGCCTGAGATTTCAGCAGATTTAGCTTGTTTTGCGAGGTCTTCCATTATTTTTTGATCCAATATCTGCTTAACCTTGGTAGCGGATAATTCCCCATCAACAAGCTCTGATAATGACCTGCCTGATTCTTCGATTTTTTTATGCAATATGCCGACCCATTCTTTAGGAGTGACATTACGCTCATCAAGATTCATTTCATTTAGGATATTATCAATTTTCATCCTACTGCTTGCGCTAAAATTTTTGCCATCCAGATATTCATAGATAGCTTTTGCTTCATTAAACCTTTCCAATTTGCCTGATTCCCTTGAAACAATTGCTTTAAGTTTCTTATCCATTTCTTCGGCACTTATTTTAATCTTGGGATTGGCATTAAGTTCAGATAAGTCCTTGCCTATATCCGCCAAATCTCCACGGATAGATTTTTCCATATGCTCCGGGCTTATAAGTATAACTCCGTTACTTAAGTCGGAAAAATTCTGGCGTACCCTTTTCAATTGCTGAATGACAGTGTGCTTGGTCAGATCATCATCCATCTTTTTATCAAGTTTCTGCCCAACAGCAGACATATCTTCGCGAATACGGTTAGCCATAAATACAGGACTTACATGAATATCCCCAGCTTTTAATTTTTTTAGCTGATCTTTACTGTCGGCATACTGAAGCTTAATGGTTGCAGTTACTAATTCTAATTCCATTTCCCTTTCGCTTTTACCTTCACGTGAAAGAGCAGAAACATTCTGCTTAATATCTTTCAACATGCTCCTGATTTTATCAGACATGCCTTTTGCTGTGCTGAACCCAGAATGATCACCAGCTTGCAGGCGTGAAAACAGTTTTCTTGCCTCCTCAATTTCATCAATAATTACGGGGTTTGTCGAAGAATCCATAAATCATATCTTTTTTTGTTAAATAGAGAGAAAGTAATAACTATAGCATTTAATAATGCAGATTTAAGTTACAGTTAGATGACAAAAAAATAAAAAAGCTGTAGCGAAAATTCGCTACAGCCTGAAAATTTAGTAAAAATGCGTATTATTACTGCCTAATTAATCGTCAGCTTCAATATTCTCTTCACCAAATGACATACCCTCTTCGCTTTCAATGCTAGCTTGAGGTATGTTTATATGAGAAGCAGCATCTTTAAAGGCTTCTTCTACATCAGCAGGTATTTCTTCGCCTTTGGTGAGTAGTTTCTGGTCAGCAATATCAGAGATCGGGCGCTTGAAGAAGCTCTGGACCAGATCTTCATTTATTGTTTGCAAATCAATGGTTTCATCAGCTATTTCGCGCAAAGCAACTACAGAATCCTTGTCGTTATCACGTTCAACAGTGAGCGGATTGCCGGAAGTTATCTGCTTGGCACGTTGGGACGCAAGCAAAACCAGATCAAAACGGTTAGGCACCTGAATGATGCAATCTTCAACTGTTACGCGTGCCATATGCTTTGCTCCTTACAATTACTTTATTTTTTGAGAGAGTGGACTTTTATAAGGAAACCCGCTAAAAAGCAAGTAATAAGTTCTTAAGGAAAATTGCAGGTTAAAACAGGATTTTATGGCTGAAATACACAATATGCTGGAAAAAAACGACAAAAAGCTTCCAAAGCCCGACTGGATAAGGGTTAAAGCCCCGGTTTCACGCGAATTCCAGTCAACCCGTGATGTGATACATAAATTAAAGCTTAATACGGTCTGCGAAGAAGCCGCCTGCCCGAATATAGGCGAATGCTGGAGCCAGAAACATGCGACGGTCATGATAATGGGCGATACCTGCACCCGCGCCTGCGCCTTCTGTAACGTAAAAACTGGCGTTCCCGGAGCGTTAAATCCGCATGAGCCGGAAAATCTCGCGCAGGCTATCGCTGAACTCAAGCTTAAACATGTGGTGATAACTTCTGTTGACCGCGATGATCTGGAAGATGGTGGAGCCGAGCATTTTGCACAGTGTATTTCCGCTATCCGCCGCCGTACCTCCGACACTACAATTGAAGTCCTCACCCCGGATTTCCTGCGTAAGGAACACGGCATTGAAATTGTCGCCAAAGCGCATCCTGATGTTTACAACCATAATATCGAAACCGTGCCGAGGCTTTATAAAACCATACGTCCCGGCGCACGTTATTTCAATTCACTGCATTTGTTAAAAAAAGTGAAGGAAATTGATCCTTCGATTTTTACTAAATCAGGAATCATGGTCGGTCTGGGCGAAACCAAAGATGAAGTGCTGCAGGTTATGGATGATCTGCGCTCGGCGGATGTGGATTTCATGACCATCGGGCAATATCTGCAGCCAACACCCGCGCATGCGCCGCTTGACCGCTATGTTACACCCGATGAATTTGAATATTATGCAAGGCAGGCACGCGCCAAGGGTTTCTTGATGGTGGCAAGCTCACCGCTGACCCGCAGCTCATATCATGCCGGGGATGATTTCGCACAGATGAAAGCGGCACGGGATGCTATGCTAGGTAGAAATGCCCAGCCACGCTGAACAGCAATTCTCCCCCTATTCTCCCCAGCAGCTATTTGACATGGTAGCGGATGTGGAAAAATACCCGCATTTCCTGCCGTGGTGCCGCGCAGCAAGAGTTATGGAGCGAAAAGATAATGAATTCCTCGGTGAACTTATCATTTCCTTCGCGCATATTACCGAAAGCTATACCTCAAAAGTTACATTAAATCCGGAGGCAGGAATTATTGATGTGGCGATGGTGAAAGGGCCATTTGAATATTTGACAAATCATTGGAAATTCACGGCTTCTGAAGGCGGAACGATTATAGATTTTGCGCTGGATTTCAAATTCCGCTCAAAAATTCTGGAGAAACTGATAGGCGGGCTTTTTGGCAAAGCTACCGCCAAAATGGTGGATGCTTTCAACAAGCGGGCAGCCGATCTATACGGGAAAGGTTGACAAACAAAGCGGCCTCTGGCATTTGTGCTTGCCCGCCTTAGCTTGTAATCTACGGCGAGGCTTAATATTTTCTAAGCCTGTTTCACAGGTAAGAAAATCTAAAGGACAGGTGGCCGAGTGGTCTAAGGCGCACGCCTGGAAAGTGTGTATAGGGGTGACTCTATCGCGGGTTCGAATCCCGCCCTGTCCGCCATTTAAGCATAAATGCGGCTATTTTAATTAGCCATTAGCAAATAATTCAATATACATGCTTTAAAATTTTAATTTTTTCTAAGCAACATTTTATATCAATTCTGCTAGGTCAGGACGCAGGTGACATACTACCTTATTTGATATATTCTCCTATCTATATCCAACAAATGGAAAATAATATGCTACCACGTTCTATACGCGAATTTATAAAAACAGAATCTGCAAGCGGCATTGTGATGATATCCTTTGCTATATTGGCAATTATATCCGCGAATTCTTCTCTTTCATCATGGTACCAGGATTTCATTTCATGGCCACTAACCCTTGGTTTTGGTGAATATGGCTCTACTGAACCACTGAAAGACTGGGTGAAGGATATATTGATGGTGTTTTTTTTCCTGATTGTGGGAATGGAACTAAAACGCGAAATACGAGAAGGTTTCCTATCCAAACGCGGACAAGTAATGCTGCCTCTACTTGCCGCAGCAGGCGGTATGGCAGCCCCGGCTGTAATATTCTTTATCCTCAACTATTCACATCCTGAAAACATGTCTGGCTGGGCTGTTCCATCGGCAACTGATATAGCATTTGCTTTATGCGTGCTTATGCTGGCTGGTAAAAACATCCCGCCAGCCGCAAAAATTTTCCTTCTTGCAATTGCAATATTTGATGACCTTGGGGCAATATTGATAATCGCCATATTCTATAATACCTCACTTGCGCTTATACCTTTAATGCTTGCGTTGCTGGGGTTTGCAATGCTTGCATTGCTTAACCGGAGGAATGTAACATTAATATTCCCATATATGATTATTGGCATATATTTATGGTTCTGCCTTTATAGCTGTGGAATACACACCACAATAGCGGGGGTAGCGGTGGGTATGGCTATTCCCATGCGTAATAAAAAACCTCCGCACCGCTCACCTTTAAATGATTCTATTCACTTGCTCCATCCATGGGTGAGCTTCCTTGTGCTTCCTATCTTTGCTTTTACCAGCGCCGGTGTCAGCTTTTCGGGGATCTCCTTCCCAGACATCATGCAACCGCTTCCGCTTGGGATTGCGCTTGGCTTATTCCTTGGCAAACAAATCGGGATTTTCGGCACCACATGGATATTGATAAAACTGCGCTTCGCAAGCAAGCCAGAAGATACAGGATGGATACACCTATACGGGGTTTCAGTTATTGCAGGCATAGGATTCACTATGAGCCTGTTCATAGGATTACTTGCCTTCCCTGATGAAAAAATGCAGGAAATGGCTAAAATCGGCGTTATTGGTGGATCACTTCTTTCCACTATATGGGGTTTTTTGGTCCTGAGGACTGCATCCCCCATAAAAACTTAATTTTAAATTATTTAACGCCAATTAGCCGGTAAGAAAGAATGCTCGATCTTATATTCCGATGACATATTATCGTCAGTAATAAGCCACAAGCCTTTTTCTGAGAGCACTTTATCACGGATATCTTCCAGTTCAAATCTGGCTAGCTTTTCGCGCATTTGTGCATATTTTTCATTATCATTAGCAAATACAACCTTGCCATTATCCCAATTGAAGCCCAACAAATTCCTGTTTTTTTCTTCATAGCTCATGGAAAATGGCTGGTCGCTCGCTGCGACCATGCTATGGAACTGGACAACATGCTTAAATACATGGGCAGCAGTATAAATATTATCGCGGGCTTCGGTAGTATTATAATAAACGATACCGCCATCATTTAAATGCCGTTTACATAGCTCAAGGAATTCACGGGAGAGAAGATTGGAAGCATTATTGCGCCAGTAGTATGTTGTATTCATTACTATGGCATCAAAGCGCTCGTCAGGGTGGTTAGTAAGCCACCTGCGCCCATCATCAATATAATCAATCCATTTAGGGCTTTTCAATAAAGGGGAGATTTCCGGGTATTTCTCAATCATGCCTATATAACCAGGGTTTATTTCTATGCTTACCATTTTATCTAAAGGCTTATACATGGTAAATACCCTGGCCCATGAACCGCTGCTAAGGCCAATCTCTAATATACGCTTAGGGTTTGGGTGCAATGCTGCCAGCATATAGGCGCGTGAAATATCGTTACCATCTACTACCGGATCAATATTATATCTGCCATCATATGCTCCATTGCCATAAATAATATCGCCCTTTTTTTTCGATTCTACCACAGTAATGATGCCATGGCGATTCTCGCTTATATGCTTAAATCCTCCGTTTTTTATATTGAGCCCCTGAAGATTGAATATTATATTTTCGTAAATTACAGGCTGCAATAATAGAGCGCCAGCTATAGCAGCGGCGCATAACACATAATTCCTTAAAGAAACACGTGATAACAATGCAATGGCAAAAACAATAATCACACAAACTATTAATATATTTAATCCAAGGTCGAATTCATTAAGCAAAACAAACCCAGTAATTAGTGACCCTGATGTAGCGCCTATGATATTAAAAAAATATACCCATGATACAGCAAGACCGGACTTATTGCTGCTAACATTGTTTATACCCATCTGGCAAAGCAAAGGGAATATCCCTCCAGAAAATAAAGCAAGCAGCCCTATGGCTATGTAACCAACTCCAATCCCTGTAGTCTGGTCGAAAGAAGATATAAGTCCTACCAGGGGCACCGAGATATAAGCTGTAACGACCATGAGTATCAAGGAACGGCTTACAAAAACACGTACATCCTTCCCTGCTTCACTCCAACTCTTGGCTTTTAATGAGCCATAAGCAATCCCAACCAAAAAAACCGCAAGCAAGGTTCCAAATACCTGAGGTAGGTTGGCGGTCATGAAACCTATAATACGAAACCATAATATCTCCAGGCTGAGCGAGGCATATCCAATTATAGATGATAATAAAAGTGCCATACCGTATGTAAGTCCGCCATTATTTTGGGAAGAGTTTACATTTGCATCTTTATGCTCGTTAGAAGAATAGTTTCCTTTATTCTGCTTGCAGAAAGACCATACCATATAAGCCGTAGCAATATTGCAAAGGGCTGCTACCGCCAGTGATGATTGCCTGCCCAATGCTGTAAACAGCAGCATTACGGTAAGGAATGATGCAAATGCCGAGCCTAAAGTGTTATAGGCGTATAATTTTCCTACCACAGCCCCGAGATTAGGATGGCGACGGTGCAAATAAGACACCAGCAAAGGCAGTGTACTACCCATAAGTATAGTTGGTAAAGCCAGCAGTGCAAAAGTAACGCCAATAAGAGCCGGCAGTGAGTCGCGTGGTGTTATTGCGCCTATGGTTTCTATTAGAGGAATACTTAAAACACCAAAAATCGCTATGGCTATTTCCACACCTACAAAATATTCCAAAAGCCGATTTGGAAAATATTTCTGCACTTGCCCGCCAACCAGAGAGCCGATACCCAAGCCGAACATAAATATAGCAACAATAACCGTTACCGATTCAATGTTACTTCCAAAAGTGGTAAATAAAACACGCTGCCATATAACCTGGTATATCAATGCGGCAAAGCCGGAAACAAAGAATAACTCAGGAATAACATCAAGGGAATTAAACCAGCGTTCTTTCTGCGGCTTATCAGCCAGCAACCACAGCAGAAATACTTGCTCCAATGCAAATAATATAAAAATAAGCAGTATGAATGATAAATATGGTTTTATGCCAATTAGAACTAGTCCATAAGCAAGAAAGATAGCATAAGTAAACACATGGTATCTGCCAAACAGAGCGGCTGTGCTATCATTAAGCCCCAGGCGTTGTATTATTTTAATTGTCCTTTTATATAACTCAATGAATATGGTTGGCACCAGAACACAAAACCCTAACCACATTAGCGGAATTAAATTCTGCTGCTTCGCCATTTTTTCAGCAGAGAACTGTGACTGCCAGAAGCTCATAAGCATTATTCCGACAAATATTCCGAGGATAATTAACGATATAATATGGGAAATTTTTAACTTTTCTTCAGTTTTCATTTTACATTAATCTTTATATTCACGAGTTTTACGTTTTGGCTGCTGCCAGAATTTTTCCATAGTAAGGAAAGTAAAAGAAATCGTCCAGCCTATCATTACCAGACCGTTTAAAACCTCAGCCCCTACCAGCATGCGTATATTATGAGTAGGAACCAAATCTCCAAGCCCAAGGGAAGTATATGTTGCTGCTGAAAAATAAAGGCAATCAATAAAGCTTTCATAATTAAGGCCGTAAATCCTTGCAGCCCCTACTATGCGCCCAAGCTGGGTATAATTCTCGATCAGGAAATAAGCTATGGCATAAACCCATATGCCAACTATATGGGCAAAGAAAATTGGTATACCTACCAGCATTACCCTTAGACGAGGAGTTATGCTGAGCGATGGGAGCCTGTTCCATACTTTACTCAAAATTTCATAGGTGGATAGCCATGAAATTAAAATCAATAAAGAGCTTATAAATGAAACCAGGAGAAAATTTTCAAGCATAGCTATAATCCTGCAAAAATATTTTCTAAAGTTTCAATACTTATGGGCTTTACAAGATGGTGATTAAATCCTGCTTCTTTGGAACGCACCAGATGCTCTTTCTGCCCCCATCCGGTTTGAGCTATTATTACTGCATTTTCCAATTCTGGAAACAACCTTAGAATTTTACATATCTCATAACCATTCATTCCTGGAAGCCCGATATCCAGCAATATAATATGCGGTAAATATGATTTCGCAATTTCTATGGCCTGATTCCCCTCATGTGCCAGCATTATTTCGTGCCCCAGCATCTCCAGCGCCCACCCCAGGGTTTTAGCCGAAGCTTTATTATCATCAACTATCAAAACCCGGTATGTATTTTTTGCGATTGGAATTTGCGGCTTATTCTCCTGCTTTTCTTCCCTTGCCGCAATCTGTATCGGCAGGCGCACAGTAAACTCGCTCCCCTGCCCTTTACCAGCACTTGATGCCTTAACCGTTCCTTTATGCATTCCCACAAGATTCTTAACCAATGTAAGTCCTATGCCCAGCCCGCCTTGTGCACGCTCCATGGAGCTGTCGACCTGAGCGAACAGGTCAAAAATCGTGGGCAGCATTTCGCGCGCGATACCAATGCCGTTATCACTTATTTTTATGGTAACGCCCATCTTATCTTCCGTAGCAACAACATTGATCTGTCCTCCAACATGAGTGTATTTCGCAGAGTTGTTTAATAAATTACTGAAAACCTGTGCCATACGGGTTCTATCCGCATTAAGCCATATAGGTTCTGTTGGGATATTTACTGTTAATTTCTGCTTCCTTTCATCAATTAAAGGCTGCGCGCTTTCAATTGCCATATTGATTAATTCCAAAAGGGCTACTTTTGTTGGTCGCAATTCAATTTTTCCCAATGTTACCCGCGAAACATCAAGAAGATCATTAAGCAAATGCGTCATCTGCGTGATCTGGCGATCAACAAGCATTGCTGCTTCTTCACGTATTTTTTCGCTAACTGATGTTGATTTCATTATATGCATGGCATTGCTTATAGGTGCTAGCGGATTACGAAGCTCATGTGCAAGCATTGCCAGAAATTCATCCTTACGGCGGTTGGCTTCCTTATATTCAGTTATATCACGCGTGGAACCAGCCACAGCCTCCACTTTTCCATCGGCACCAATTACTGGCCGGAAAATATACTCATAAATAAGTGTTCCATCAGGGCTGGTGTATGGTGTTTCGTCTTTCAGAGGTTCTTTAGTACGTATTACTTCCTGGATCTTGTCTTGTAGTTTTTGGGCAAGATCGGGTGGATAATCAAGTTCAAAAAAATTCTTCCCTATGGTTTCTTCAAGGTTTTTATGCCATAAATCCAGCAGCGCCTTATTTACGAAAATAAACCTGCCCTCAAGATTGAAAACATAATTAAAATCAGCAGTGTTGGACAGGGCTGTTTCATACATACGCTTCTGCTGGTCGGTTTTTTCCAGCAACACACCAAGTTTTTGCCCAATCGCATTGGCTTCCATATGGCTTTTCAGCATTTCTAATTCACGCTGGGCGGTTATATCCCTTATTATTCCAACAAGCACTGGCTCGCCGCTTTCATTGAGGAACAAGGTTTTTTTAGTCGAAATAATATGTTTTGCACCGTTTTGATCAGTAAGGTATTCCTCATTAACCACAGATTGGTTGGTTTGAAATACCATATTATCTTTTTCCCAAAACACATCAGCTTCTTCTTTAGGAAAGAAATCATAATCTGATTTTCCAAGGAATTTTTCCGGAGGCCCACCCATTAATTCCCAAAATGCCCTGTTACCGTCTATCCAGCAATGGTTACGATCCTTCACAAAAATAGGATCTGCTATATTATTAAGCATATTTTTCAGGTAATTATATCCGCTCTTATCCTGACTGCCTTGATTCTGGCTGCCACATAAGATACCTGCCGGATTATTTATTTTACCAGTCATGGATAGCCCTGCTTAGCTATATATTAAGATGATTATTGCATCAATTCCAAGTCGGGCATCTTACAATAATTCATCCTTATGGGAAAGTTATATAATTCTTTACGCTTTCATATCGCATTATAATGCATTTTTTTTTAGGGTAGGCATATTAACATCCAACCATCAGGAGATTGATATGCTTGAGTTTTTTACAAAATTAGATGATAACGATGCTTTAGTATTGCTACGTAAAGACCATGACAAAGTGAAGGGTCTTTTTGAAGAATTCGAAAAAGCAGAAAACTTGCGGCATAAAAAGAAAATTGTAGCAGATGCCATTAAAGAATTAAAGATTCATGCAACAATCGAAGAAGAAATATTCTATCCAACATTACGCAGCAAAAAGGTGGATAAGGATTTACTAAATGAAGCCGATGAAGAGCACCATGTAGCCAAGCTACTTATTGCTGAACTCGACCAGATGGATGGTTCAGAAGAGCATTGGGAAGCAAAATTTACAGTACTTTCAGAAAACATTAAACATCATATCAAAGAGGAAGAAGGCGAAATCTTTCCCAAGGCAAGAAATATTGATGTAGATTTCGTTATTCTTGGTAAAAAATTACAGGCTCGCAAAGAACAATTAATGAAAAATGGCGTACCTTCTTCGGCTGAAGAAAAAATGATGTCAAAACAGAAAAAAGGCAGCAATGATTCGCCAGCGCAAAATGCTAAAAAATTCAGTGTTTCTGGAAAGCCGGTTGCTAAACATTTGGTTAAAAAGCCGGCGGTAAAAGCAGGAGCTGCTAAATCTAAAGCCTCTACTGCTAAAAATGGTGCTGTAAAGAATACTATGTCTAAAAAAATTACGGTAAAAGGCAGTGCCGCTAAAAAATCCATGTCGAAAAGTATGGCAATGAAAAATGCCAAGGCTGGCCATAAAAATATGCGCCATGCCAGCCGCTAATAATAATTAAACCTACAAATCGGGATAATGCGTGGAAAAAACTATTGAAGCACCTCTTCTAAACACTAAGGAAGAGGTGCTAATTCCGACAAATATAAGAACCATATTCCTTGGCGGAATTTTTATAATAGCGCTGCTTTTCGCTATACATGAAGCCAGTGAAATAGTTATTCCCATAGTTCTTGCCTTTGTCCTAAAACTAGTTTTGCAGCCAGTATTCCGTTTCCTTACAAAATATGGCCTGCCGCGCTCGCTAGCTGCCGCGATTATTGTAATGTCAATGGTATTTAGCGTTATTGGGCTGGTAACTATGTTGTCAACGCCTGCCGCATCATGGGCAGAAAAACTTCCAGAAAGTTATCCGCAACTGCAACAGCGCTTGAATTTTCTAAGCAAACCAGTGCAGAAAACCCAGAAGCTTTTGGTAGAGGCAGAAGCCATAACTAAAGGCGAAGGGCCAAGGGTTATGCCAGTTGCTGTACAGGGGACCCGGCTTACAGATAAAATATTTTCAGGCACACAGGCCCTTGCCAGCGGATTTTTCACAACATTTTTAGTATTGTTTTTCCTGCTAGCTGCAGGCGATACCTTTTTAAGAAAACTGGTGGAAGTGCTCCCTAAATTCAGTGATAAACGTCAGGCTGTAGATATATCCCAACAGATCGAGCAGGATATTTCTGTTTACCTTCTAACAATCAGCACAATGAATGCTTGTATGGGAATGCTTACCGCTATAATGATGAAAATCTTAGGTATTGAAGACCCACTATTATGGGGAGCGCTTGCATTTCTATTAAATTACATACCTATCATAGGCCCTCTTATAACTGCCTCTATTTTGTTGCTGGTAGGACTTCTGGTAATGGATGATATATGGCGCTCATTCCTCCCTGCCGCCATCTATTTTGTTTTCCATATACTTGAAGGTTCAGTAATAACGCCTATGCTGCTTGCAAAGCGCTTTACGCTTAATCCAGTACTGGTTATATTATCCTTGGTATTTTGGTATTGGATGTGGGGAGTCCCTGGGGCAATTCTGGCAATGCCTATGCTTGCCATCACAAAAATAATCTGTGACCGCATACAGACGTTATCTGCATTTGGCCATTTCCTAGAAGGTTAAAACAAATACAATGCTTAAATTGCCGGAATTTATTGCTCCTGAATCAACGGAGCATGCGCGCACCATACAAAATTTAATGCGGGCAAAAATAAAAACTGAAAATAGCTTTGGAACTATAAAAACTATAGCAGGGGTTGATGTCGGGTATGACATCGTGAATGACCTTGCCCATTGCGCTATTGTCATTTTGGACGCAGACTGCCTTAAGCAGATAGAGCAAACTCAAGTTTTTACCCCCGTTAAATTCCCTTATATACCAGGACTTCTTTCCTTCCGCGAAATTCCAGCAATACTTGCTGCTCTTTCAACGCTCTCTACTACGCCTGACCTATTTATGGTGGATGGGCATGGAATAGCTCACCCAAGACGCATGGGAATAGCCGCGCATCTGGGAGTACTTCTTGATATGCCAAGCATTGGCGTTGCTAAATCATGTCTTACCGGAAAGTTCAATATGCCGGGAAATCTAAAAGGTGATAAAAGCCCGCTTATGGCCGGGGAAGAACAAATAGGAACAGTTCTACGCAGCCGCGACAATGTAAACCCTCTGTTTATCTCCCCCGGCCACCGCGTAGCTATGGATACTGCGTGCGATATAGTATCCAGTTGCCTGACGCGTTACCGCCTGCCTGAACCTACACGCCTTGCAGATAAACTCTCAAAATGCAAGCCAGAGCAGAATATTATTTAAGCTGCCTTTGCATTAAGCAAGCCTTCAGCTTTCATCGCTTCCTGGACTTTAGGACGCTCACTTATACGCTTGTGGTATTCCGCCAATACAGGCCATGAAGCAAGGTCGATATTAGCTGCCTTATGCCAGCCCAGTATGGTAAATAAATAAGCATCGGCAACAGTGAACTGATCACCCATAAGGTATTTTTTACCTTGGAGTTTAGCAGATATATAATCATAGCATTTTTTGATTTTACCTACATTTATCTCCGCTGCTGTAGATTTTGCTTCGGGACCGAATAAAATCGAGTGCGATTTATGCAGCTCTGTTGCAATATAATTAAGCCATTCCTGAAGGCGTACACGTTCCATGGTTCCGTTTTTTGGAGCCAGGTTACTTTCTGGTTTCTGGTCCGCTAAATATTGGACAATAGCAACACCCTCGCTTAATTGCTCTCCATTATCAAGTATCAACAATGGTACTGCTCCTTTATCAGAAATCGCTGAAAAATCTTTCCCAGCTTCGGTCTTTTTTGTTTTCAGATCCACTTTTTCAGCATCGTATTTATATCCAGCTTCACAAAGCACTATATGTGGCGAAAGCGAGCATGCGCCTGGGTTGTAATATAGTTTCATAATATATCTCCATTAATGTTGATAATCCGAATTGACCAAGCGCAAATTATACTACAAGCTATACGCATGGTTACCAATAAACACGTAAGAACCTTTGAGCTATAAAACAAGGCTAACCTGTAATATTTCTTAAAAAAGGGGAACACTATGCTTACATATATTCTTTTATTATTGGTGCTTGCGGTTGCAGTTATCTTAGTGCTTGCTTCCAAAAAACCGGATGAATTCCGCGTAACCCGCAATATTATTATTAATGCACCGGCATCTATAATATTCGAGCAGGTTAATGACCTTGAAAAAAGCCAGAAATGGTCACCATGGGTTGAAATGGAGCCAGATGCGGATTATAAATTTGAAGGCCAAAAAACCGGGGTTGGCGCCACCCTGCACTGGGAAGGCAAAAAAACTGGTAAAGGCACTATGGTAATAACTGAAGTTAAACCTGATGAACTAGTACGGAACCGCCTTGAGTTTTATAAACCTATGCGCGCCACAAACACTGCTGAATTCAAGCTTGATATTCAGGGAGATAAAACCCAGGTTACATGGACACTTTATGGCCCAAATAATTTTATTGGCAAAGTAATGAGTTTATTCATGAATTGTGAAAAAATGGTTGGCGACCAGTTCGAAAAGGGACTATCAAACCTCAAAGTAATTGTTGAAAGTAAAAAACTGTAATCGAAAGGACCATTTTATGAAGAGCAGAGCATTGAATATACTTGCCTCTATATTAACCGCCGTTGCAGCTACATTTTTTGCACAGGCCGCGCAAGCTCAGGGTAAAGCCCTTCCTGCTGGAACTTATAAGCTAGACAAGTCACATGCCAGCCTGATTTTTAAGGTTCCGCATATGGGATTTTCCAATTACACAGCTAACTTTGATGATTTTGACGCAACATTGGAGATAGATCCAGCCAAGCCGGAAAATGCAAAGCTAGTTGCCATTATAAACCCAAATTCGCTTGACTTGCCAAGCCCGCCTGATGGTTTCACCAAAGAAATACTTGGAGATAAATGGTTGAATTCAGCTAAATTCCCTACAATTACCTTTACATCAAATAAAATAGAAACCACTGATAAGCGTACTGCCAAAGTGTATGGTGATTTGGAAATACTTGGTGTGAAAAAGCCAATTGTTCTAAGTGTGGCATTTAATGGTGGTTATTTAGGACAGGCAATGGACCCGCATGCGCGTATTGGGTTTTCTGCCGTAGGAGCTTTCAACCGCTCCGACTTTGGAATGAGCTATGGAATTCCTGCAGCTGGTTCAAATATGGGGGTTGGTGATATGGTAAATGTCGCAATTGAGGCAGAATTCAAAGGCCCTACCCTTAAAAGTGAATAATCCTAAAAACCACTTAAAACAGAACCAATAATATGAATACAAGGGTAGAGAGCGACTCGAAGGAATTTATTGCACTTATGGCAATATTGATGTCGGTGGTTTCGATCTCCATCGATGCTATGCTCCCTGCCCTTGGTACTATTGGCCGGGAACTGCATACCGACCATCCCAACCAAGCACAATATATTATAAGCAGTATTTTTATTGGTATGGCACTTGGGCAGTTAGTATGCGGCCCTCTTTCTGATGCGCTTGGTAGAAAAAAAATACTATATGGCGGGTTAATACTTTATTTTGCAGGCAGCATAATTTGTTTGCTATCGGAAAATATTAATACAATGCTGGCTGGCCGTTTTATACAGGGATTAGGGGTTTCTGGCCCTTATATTTCCTGCATGTCTATTATACGCGATAAATTCAGCGGCCGCCCCATGGCTAAGGTCATGTCACTGGTCATGATGATATTTATTATGGC
The DNA here is from genome assembly GCA_963205195.1 of Pseudomonadota bacterium. GTDB lineage: Bacteria > Pseudomonadota > Alphaproteobacteria > Rickettsiales > SXRF01 > SXRF01. Next base: position 119,464 of record CAUJHR010000020.1, read on the forward strand.
CCCTGTGGTTGCACCCGCACTTGGACAAGGGATAATATTGCTATTATCATGGCAGTATATTTTTGTTCTTTATATAGTTTATGCCCTTGGGGTAATGCTTTGGATATATTTACGCCTTGAGGAAACATTACCGGTTTCCCAGCGTATACCTTTTAGGATATCCACATTAATAAGCGGCACTAAAACTGTCATTTCGAACCGCCAGTGCATGACATACACTATATGTATGGGGTGTATGTTCGGAGCGTTAATAGGCGACCTTAATTCAGCGCAACAGATATTCCAGATACAATTTGGTGTTGGTGAAATGTTCGTAGTATATTTCGGTTTGCAGGCACTAGCATTTGGCGTTTCTTCCCATATTAATTCAAAACTTGTGGAAAAACTTGGGATGCGTCATATATGCGGACGCGCCCTTAGTATAATGGCCATATCATCTATAGTATTCTTTGGCGTACATTTCTTTTTCCCAATACAATTCTGGATGTTTTTTATTTACGGCGTTGTAGTTCTGTTTTGTGTCGGATTGCTGTTTGGCAATCTAAATGCCCTTGCAATGGAGCCTATGGGACATATAGCTGGTATAGCTTCTGCTATCATTGGAGCTATTTCTAACGCAATAGCGATACCTCTTGGGACAATTATCGGACAAATGTATGATGGCACCCTTATGCCAATGGTCAGCGGCTTTTCCATATTAAGTTTCTCAGCATTGCTTATAATGCTGTTTGGCGACAGGAAATTAGAGGGGCACATTCCCTAAATAATATCCTATGAACCCGCTAACTTTGACTGGGCCATTTCTACCTTAATAAGTATCCTCTGGTTACGGACACGGTTTTTTAATATAGGTTTGCCAGACGAATCAATGTTAGGGACAATTGGGGCATTACCAGCATAGCTGGTTATATGCAAAATTTTAGGGTCTATTCCGCTATCAATTATAAGTGAAGCAACTCGCGCCGTCTGCATTGATGATAATTCCCAGTTATTGGCAAATTTACTGTTTTCCAGGGGTGTATCATCGGTATAACCAGCTACTTCCAATACAGAATTATCCGGCATAGTATTTTTAATAGTGTTTATTATGGTTTTAAGGAGCGGTAATTGCTCCTCTTTAATATCAGCCTCACCTTTTTCAAAAATAAGAGGAACTGAAATATCCAGCCATAATCCCTTCTCAGTTTTATCAACGGCAATATCCTCATCCTCATTATTGCTTATTATAAGCCCGGAAACCTGGCGATAAGACTCGTCATAAAGTGTATTTATGGATAGAAGCCCTGTATAGTCGGATTTATAATATGGGTGTTCCGGCTCGCCTTGGGAAGTTTCGTTAACTGTGTTTTTTTTCATAGTTACCGGAATTGCTATAACCACCACAATAAATAAAAGTGTTATCATATCAGCATAGCTTATAAGCCAGGCGTCAATATGATCCACCTGCCCTTTGCTATGTTTTTTCACTATGGTTTTAGGCCTCCTCATATTAAGCGGCATTCTCAGCAGCAACTGATTGGTAGCGCGAGGATAAATGCACCCGATCATCAAAGTTAATATGGCGTGATGGCTGGAGGAAGCTATTAAGTTTATCTTGCATATAAAATGGGCGCTGTTTTTCCGCAAGCAATGCAAAACCTTCACTCATCATGTTATTATGGAAAAACAGATCCTCTTCCTTTTTAAGAAGTTTATCAGCAGCGGGAAGGCAAACCAGACGTGCCAGCAGCAATCCATAAAGCGTGGATAACATGGCTACAGCTAAACCACTGCCAATATTAGCCATATCGGTTCCGATACTGTTGAGGATTATTATCATACCTATTAATGTACCAACCATGCCAAATGCAGGCGCCGTTGCTGCCATATTACGAAGTACAGTTACGGGAGCACAGCGGCGTTCAAATTCTGCATCAACTACATTATGCATCATTTCCCTAATCTTATCGGCAGGATAAGCGGTAAGTACTAGGTCCATACCATAACGCAGTAAAGGGTCAGGAATTTTTCCCAATGTTGCTTTTTCCAGCCCTAGAAAATCATCCGCCTGCAAAACATACGACCACTGGATAAGCTGGGAAATATCACGGCGCAGAGCATCACGGGTTATTTCTGGTTTTTCCAGCATATTGCTGACAGTAGAAAACGCTTCCAGTACGTCTTCCTTATGGGAACTCATAAAAGCATTTACAACGGTACCGCCAATTACAATGACCAGCCCTTCAATACTCAAGAAATAATGGTAGTTCAATACACCAAAAGCTACCAGCCCGGCTACAATTGCCCCTAAAATTATAGTTGTTATCGCTAAAGTATATTTCGACATCCGCCCTCCTTAACAACTGCTATATGCCATGGAGATTACTACTTTTACAGGCGAAGTCTAATATTTATATTATCATTTTTCAGCCGCACGGTTTACTATTGAAGTAGTCGGCTGGCGCATCCTTCCATTTTCTTCAAACCCTACATCAGTGTGTTGATTAGCATTCTCCTTACCAGATGTATATCCGGGGATAGTATAATCTGGCGGTCCTGAATCAAAACTACTGGTATCGCTTTTTCCATCTTTGCCATGGCCAGCAAGTTGTGGACTGAAACCTTTTGTCCCATCTGTTGTATCACGATTAGGCATTTTCCAGCGCTCCTTTTTAGTTAATTCATATTGCTGCATATTGTTTCCTGATAAATTATACGGGAGGCACGCCTCCCGTATAAGATTAAATTTTAGTAATTGCCCGAAGACCTACGGCGAAAAGAACGGTTATCATAATCTTCGTAGCTATTTTCATAATTATTGCCTTGGCTTCTGCCATAAGATTGCTCACGTGAACGTGGATTTTCCGAGTAATTACGATCAAATGTGCTACTTTGATAGCTATTGCTGTTGCCATAATTGCTATCGTAATCATCATTATCATAAGTGCTACTTTTTCCATAGTTAGATTGGCGATCATAATCACGGTTATCACAGCGGCGCCTACTATCATTATTCCTAAAATCACTGCCGTAATCGTTCATTTCATAATCACGGTTGTCATCACCATAGGAATAATCATCTCCATATTTAGAATTCTTGTCATTTCCAGAACGATTGGAGAAAGACCTGTTGCTTTCTATACCTGAGCGACCATAACGCATATCACGGTCATAATCCTCGTTGCTTTGACGGTATTCATTCCGATCTCTGCTATAATTCCTATTATCATTTTCATAATTGGAGCGCTCACGATTATCATTTAAATAGTTGCTATCATTATAATTTTCTGAATAAAATCTTTGATTTCTCATAACATTCTCCTTTTATTAATAGATTTAAGATTATAAAAACATTACCTGCCTGCAGGTGCTAAGGTTGTTTTCCCATTAACGGATGTATCTTGCTTGCTTTCATACATTCGGTTATAGGCATCACGGGTTGCCATCTGCACATCACTCCAGCTCAGCGCTAGATTTACCACGAGCATTCATCCAGCCATTGCTTAAATCAGACTGGCTAAGCTCATCATATGATTTGCCTTGATTACGGTTATACATATCAACCCCATAGCGGTAAGCTGGTTCATAATATGTGTAATCGCGTGAACTATTGTAATACGGGCGGGAAGGATAATTATTTTTCCAGTAAGCATTTTCTGTGTTCCAGCTATTTGATGGATTGTTTGCAACACTAGAGGAAGTACCGGTATTGACATTAGTTGTATTATTTATAGCGGCGCTATTTGCAGCGCTGCCAGTGTTGGCATTACCCCCTACTGTCCCAGATGCTGAAGATGAATTTGAAGTAACAGCAGCATAAGCTGGCGCTGCTGTAATCAGCGCAGCTAAAAGGGCCATTTTACTATACTCTTTAGAAAATTTCATGTTCATATCCTTTCTAAATATTTTATTATTTATTAATATGTACTTGGCGGATCACTGGCCGGAAAACTGTCTTCAATCATTTTGTCGATCTGACGCTCGCTTAAACCCGCACGCAGGCTTTTATCCATATATACACATTGGCTAAAGGAAGTATGAGAACTCCTCCAGCCCTCCATAAAGGAATGGGACAAATTCAAAATAATCATAAAAATACTCTATTTTGTTAGTATTATGCCAGATATGGGCTGGTTATACGTTTTTCCTGCGCGGCACAATTACGGGGATTAGTTTTCTTCTTGATATTAGACATAAAGAATCTCCTGAAAGCATGTGAACTATTAATCTAACGGTATGGAGATTAAGTTGCTGTATCAATCAGGAAGAAAGATATAAAAAAACTGTTATTGAATTTTCTTATTTGCGATCAATTTTGCAAATTCATCAAAATTAACAGGCTTGGTCAGATGATGGTCAAATCCCGCTTCACGTGCCAACTGACGGTCACGCTCCTGCCCCCAGCCTGTCTGGGCTATCATTAGCGTATCTTTAAATTTAATATCTTTACGAAGTTCCTTACAAATGTCATAGCCATTCATGCCTGGAAGCCCAATATCAAGTAATATAACATCAAAATTTGATTTCTTTGCGGTTTCCAGCGCTTCAATCCCATCATGAACCAAAATTGGCTGATGCCCTATTATCTCCAGCATCCACCCAGTGGTTTTAGCCGATGCAACATTATCATCCACAACTAATATTTTAAGATGCGTCTGGCTATTTTCAGGCGGCACTTCATTATTTACAATTTCTAGTTCGGGTGATTCTTTAGATATCGGCAGGCGGAAAGTAAAAGTGCTTCCTTTATCAAGACCTGCGCTTTGCGCCTCAATATTCCCGCCGTGCATTTCAACCAATTTTTTGACCAGCGCAAGTCCTATTCCAAGCCCCCCCTGCGATCTCTCAAGATTTCGGTCAACCTGTGTAAAAAGTTCAAATACTTTAGACAGCATATCTTCACGTATGCCAAGCCCGTTATCAGAAATGGTGATTAAGGCCTCTCCTTCACTACGAGAAACAGTAAGCCCTATCTTGCCACCTTCGTTCGTATATTTTGCGGCATTATTAAGTACATTACTTATTGCCTGTGCCAGACGTGTAAGGTCCCCGTCAAGCCATATATCCTCTTGCGGTATATCTAATATTAATTGATGTTTTCCATTTTCAATCAATGGCCTGCTGCTTTCAATCGCAGATTTTATTATATCCTGTAAAACCACATGCTGCTTGCGTAAATCTATTTTACCCTGGCTTATACGCGATATATCAAGCAGGTCATCAATCAACCTCACCATATGGGTGAGCTGCCTGTCCATCATATCCCTTGTTTCCAGTGATACTTTTTCCTGTGGTGACATTTTAAGTATCTGCAAACCGTTACGAATCGGTGCAAGAGGATTACGCAATTCATGGGCAAGCATGGCAAGGAACTCATCCTTACGTAAATCGGCTTCTTTAAGTGCCTGGGCATAGTGCCTGCTTTCTTGAAGCAAACGGGAGTTTTCCTCTGCTGCTAGCTTAATCTCATCGCGCTGGCGCGCAACTTGTTGCCGTTGGCGGTAAAGGTCGAAAAAAATATCAGCTTTACTACGCAGAATATCGGGTTCAATAGGTTTTTGTAGAAAATCAACAGCGCCGGCTTCATAACCTCTAAAGCGCCGCTGCCGGTCTGCGTTTCCTGCAGTTAAAAATATAATTGGGACGTTTCTGGTACGCTCGGTTCCACGCATGAGTTCTGCCAGCTCGAAGCCATCCATTACCGGCATCTGCACATCCAAAAGCGCAAGGGCAACATCATAACGCAGTAGTAATTCCAATGCTTCCCGCCCGGAATGTGCCTTTAGAAGAACCAAACCGTCACGGCGCAGCAGAGCTTCGAGCGACATGAGGTTTTCCTCCAGGTCGTCAACAAGTAAAAAATATACCAGCTCATGCTCTGAATTCATGATAAGCCTATATTACTAATACATAGCGCAATTTGTTTAAGGCTCATAATTTCTGCATCAGGGCATGCGGCAATAGCAGCTTCAGGCATTGGCCTGGCATAAGCATCTTTAGGATTTTGCACAATTACCCTTCCACCCTCATTTTTTATAGCCTTAACCCCATTTGCGCCATCGCTGCTCGCACCAGACAAAATAATTCCCAATAAATATGCCCCATACACATCAGCGGCAGTTTCAAACAATACGTCTATTGCTGGACGGGAAAACAAGATAGGTTCTTCGGTAGAGAGTGATAAGAACTTTCCCGGCTCTACCAATATATGGTAATCAGGCGGGGCAAAATAAATTGTTCCGGCTTTTATTGGCTCTTTATCCATAGCCTCATGCACATCCATACTGCATTTAGCTTGTAGCAATTCAGAAATAACACTTTTTTTGTCCGGTGGCAGGTGAACTACCACCATTATAGGGATCGGGTAATCTGCAGGTAATCCACTAAGAACAGAAAAAAGGGCCTCAACCGCACCCGCAGAGCTACCTATTACAATTGCTTCTGGCTTTTTGTCTTCAGTTGTTTCGGTGTTCACAGATCACCCCGCTTCTGGTATAGGCGTTCCTCACGGTCAAAGACTGTAAAAGCTTCGTAATGTTTTGAAAATTGAAGGCTCTCTTTAGAACCTAAGCCAAGATATCCTTTACGTATAAGGGAATCCTTAAAAAGCCCAAGCGCCCTGTCTTGCAGATCGCGATCAAAATAAATAAGCACATTTCGGCAGGATATTAACTGCACTTCTGCAAAAACCGTATCGCTTACCAGGCTATGATCGGAAAATACTGTTCGCGCCCGCAGGCTTTTATCAAAATTTGCAGCGCCATATGCCGCTGTATAATACTCCGACAACGATGATTTGCCGCCAGAGGCACGGTGGTTTTCCGTAAAAAGCTTTATGCGCTCAAGCTCATAAAGCCCACCTTGCGCTTTTTTCAAAGCATCAGGATTTATGTCAGTTGCGTAGAACATGGTCCTGTCTTCCAACCCTTCCTCGCGGAACAATATGGAAAATGAATATAGCTCTTCACCTGTTGAGCAACCTGCAATCCATACTTTGAGCGACGGGTAAGTACGCAGGTGCGGAACTATTTTTTCGCGTATTGTCTTAAAATATAGCGGATCACGGAACATTTCACTTACTTGAACTGTCAGGTATGAAAGAAGCTTAGGAAGCATATCCGGTTCATGAAGCATACGGTCTTGCAACTGTGAATATGTTTTACATGCAAAATAGTCACGTGCCTGCTTAAGCCTCCTCTTGACGGACGCCATAGAATAGCCGCGGAAATCATAATGATATTTACGGAACAATGCCTCCAAAAGCAGTTTTATCTCAATATCATCTGTTTTTGGTGTAGGGATAAGGTTTTTTATCTCGGCATCCATACACGTACAAGGGATAGGAGTTTTTCTACATCCAGCGGCTTTGCCATATAATCATTAGCTCCTGCATCAAGACAGCGCTCCTGATCATCTTTCATAGCTTTGGCAGTAAGCATTATAATTGGAAGCTTCTTCCATTCAGGATGTTTGCGGATTTCCCGGGTAGCAGTAAGCCCATCCATCTCCGGCATCATAACATCCATTAGCACAAGGTCTATGGCATTGGCTTCATCAACCATACAGGAATTTAATTTTTCAAGTGCTTCACGGCCATTACGCGCTATTTTTACAATAGCCCCCAACGGTTCGAATATGCTTGTAATTGCGTAAACATTGCGGACATCATCCTCTACAACCAATATGCGCTTGCCCTCAAGCAAAGTATCGCGGTTTCTTGCCGTTTCAAGCATACGCTGCTGTTCAGGCGGCAATTCGGAAACCACCTGATGCAGGAATAAAGTAACTTCATCAAGCAGGCGCTCCGGTGATTTCGCCCCTTTTATTATAATTGATTTAGAATATCGGCGCAGACGCTGCTCTTCATCGGAAGAAATATCACGCCCCGTATAAACAATAACCGGCGGGAAAGAATATTCATCTTCCTTGCTTAAGGTTTCAAGCAAATTATGCCCCGAAGCATCAGGCAGCGTTAAATCCAAAACCATGCAATCAAAGGTTTCTTCTTTCAGGCGCTCCAAGCACTCAGATGCAGTACCTACCCCCACCGTAGTTACATCATGAGAACCAAGCAATTTACCAAGGCTTTCACGCTGGGTATCATCATCTTCAACTATTAGTACACGGCGCATTGTCTGTGCCAGACGTTTTTCAAGCTGCTTTAAAGTGCTTATAAGCTCCTCGCGTTTTACCGGCTTTATCATATAGCCTATAGCACCAAGCGACATTGCAGTTTTTGTATAGTCGTTTGCCGATACTACATGAACAGGTATGTGGCGTGTCCTAGGATCGCGTTTAAGCCTATCAAGGACCGAAAGCCCAGAATAATCAGGAAGCCCTACATCTAAAACAATTGCACTTGGTAAATATTGCCGAGCTATAACCAGCGCATCTTCAGCGCTATGGGAAATAAGACATTGGAAATCTAATTCATGCGCCAGGTCATAAAGGATTCGCGCAAATGATTCATCATCTTCGACAACCATTATGGTGCTTTTATTAGCCGATAGATGCTCACGATCATCATCAATATGTATTATTTTCTGGCGCTGCTCTGCAGGTAACGGGATATCTTCCATTTCGTATTTATCAAATTCAAAAGGATTGTTTTTATATTGCCGCACCAGTTTCTCATTATATATCTCTGGTATAGTTAAGGTAAAACTGCTGCCTTTGCCTTGTTCACTTACCAGATGCAATGACCCGCCAAGTAACCGCGTAAGTTCGCGTGATATAGACAAGCCAAGCCCAGTACCGCCATATTTACGGCTTATAGTACCATCAGCCTGCCTGAATGCATCAAATATAGCCTGCTGCTGCTCCTTTGCTATACCAATGCCGGTATCAGTTACTGTAAAAGAAATTAGCCCATTGCTCGCACAGCTTATGGTAAGCTCAACTTTTCCATGTTCAGTAAATTTAATAGCGTTGGAAATAAGGTTCCTAAGTATCTGCTCAAGCCGCAGGCGGTCAGTATCAATTGTATCTGGGCAACCTGCTGTGGTTTTAATATTGAAGCTTAGCCCCTTATGCTGTGCAAGAGGTTCGAAATTGCGGGATAGATCATTTACCAGCCGGTTAAACGGTACTGATTCGGCGCTTATTTCCATATGTCCGGCTTCTATCTTTGATAAATCAAGTATATCATTAATCAAAGTCAGGAGATCATTGCCAGATGACTGGATTGTCTGTGCATACTTAACCTGTTCACTTGTTAAATTCCCCCCAGAATTATCTGCAAGCAATTTAGCAAGGATTAAAGATGAATTAAGCGGCGTGCGAAGTTCATGTGACATATTCGCGAGAAAATCGGATTTATAACGGCTGGCCTGCTCCAATTCCTGAGCTTTAAGCTGTACAGCATTTTTAGCCTTTGCCAGGTCATCACGCTGTATTTCAAGCAGCTGGGTTTGCTCCTCAAGCTGTGTATTAGTCTGCTCAAGTTCTGCCTGCTGCAATTCAAGGTTAGCCTGCGAAGCTTTAAGCGCCCTGCTTTGCTCTTCCAGCTCTTCATTGGAAACACGCAGCTCTTCGCTTTGCGCTTGTAATTCTTCAGCCTGCCGTTGAGTTTCTTCCAAAAGATTCTGGAGGTGGGAACGATAATTGGCCGAGCGTACAGCAATAGCGATAGAATCGGCCATTTGCTCCAAAAGCTCCAAAGTACGCTTTTGTGGGGGGTGTATGAACCCAAACTCTATTACGGTATTAACAAAACCATCTATTGTAATTGGCGATATTAGCAAATGCCTTGGTGTGCCTTTACTCATAGCTGAACCGATAGTCAAATAATTTTCCGGCACATCATTAATTATAAAATTCTTTATTTCTTTTACTGCCTGCCCAAGAAGGCCGTCACTAGTATCGAATTTTTCAATGATTTTACTACCTGCAGGAATGCCGTAACTGGCAACGCGGTTATAATAATTCCCATTCTTTATAAAAATAGCGCCGGCCTGTGCACCAAAATATTCTGACAGGAATCCCAGTATATTTTCGCCAAGCTTCTCTATACGCTGCTCACCGGTCATAGCGATGCTGAGGCCAACCTGCCCGGATTGCAGCCATTCCTGACGCTGCCTTGCAATTGCATTACGCCTTATTAAATATGCAACAATACCTGAAAGCAGTACCCCAAGAAGCCCAGACAGGATACCGCTGGTAATAGCAGTTTTATAGGAACCCCCCATTTCTGAAAGGCGCCGCGAACGCAAATCCTGCTCTGCATCCTGCATAATATCAATCTGGGCGCGCACTGCATCCATCTCATTTTTACCATAATCGGTAGCTATTTGAGAAAAGGCAGCGCCTGCCCCTTTATTGCGGTATATGTTTATTACATTATGCAGCTCACTAAGCTTAGCTTTAATATGCTCACGCAGAATAGGTATACGCGCCTGCTGTTCAGGACTAGCCCTTGTCAGGCGTTCAATATCATTTAAGCGCTGCTCTATTAATGGTAATGCAGAATTATATGGCTCAAGATATTTATCATCACCAGTTATTATAAAGCCCCTTTGCCCGGTTTCAGTGTCCTTCATCAAAGACATCAAATCACTAGTAGCCACTATTACATCGTGTGTATGAATGACAAGCTGCGAATCATCACTAAGCATACTGGTATTATAATAAGAAATCACACCGCTTATGGCAAAGAAAGCAATAACTACCGTAAGCCCTAGCGAAATTGGGATATCAGTTTTTAACATACGGTTTTTGGAAATATCTGTTAATTCAGATGTGCCTTTTTTATTCATTTTTCTTATTAATAGATTGTAGTTAATACATACACAGAAGATGTAAGGAATAAGGCACTGCCATATAAATATTCTATAAGGATTAATGAAAACAATAGTATTCTATGTTTTATAACAATTACGGAATTTGTATGAAAATGGTGATCCGGGCGGGAATCGAACCCGCGACAACCTGATTAAAAGTCAGGTGCTCTACCGACTGAGCTACCGGATCATAAAAAACTCTTAAGGATGGGGACAATAAGGTTTCAGGATTGATTGTCAACTATTTAGGAGAGCAAAAAACCAATTTTTATGATTTTTACCAATTTAATGCCCCAATTTACTGCTTCTTGAGCAATTCCTGAGCGGCTACGGCTGCCACCTGCTCGACGCTTGTGCCCTTTTCCTTGGCAATCCGCTCATATTCGGCCTTGCGCTTGGAATTTACGTCAGCCACCAGTGCATCAACCTCTGCAGAAGGCTGGGCAGCTTTAATATAACCGGTGACCTGCTCCACAACAGCCCCGTTCTTACGAGCAGATTGCAAATCTAGTGCAAAAGCGCTAGTTGCAGCGAAAACACATACTAAAGACACTAAAACTAATAATCTCATATATTTCTCCGTAAATTGCTTAGAAAATATCTTTATTCTTGGCGATAGCCTGTTTTACATCTTTCTGGATTTCCAGCTTTATATTGACGTTAAGGTTTATCTCAATCGGCTTATCAGGCGCTTCCACCTTGACTGTTGGCTGGCAGGCGGCAAGAAGCGGCATAACAGCTAGGAACCAACTTGTATTTTTCAGCATTTTTTACCTATTTAGTTAAATAATTAGGATTATTTATTATATTCATACTGCGAGTCACTAAATCTATCACATCCCCGCTCAGATGCACGTTTAATTTTACCGCCCTGCCATTATATACATCAGGATTATTACCTTCCAGTGACAGGAGCATTGATAATTGTTTATCATTGGCGCTTTCAATACCCATGGCAAAAACCGCGTAATGGAAATCCTTAAGCACATCCCTAAGCAGGGCCACTTGCGGAGTATCGTTGGGAATAACATCTGGCGAGAGCATAATCTTACCCTTATCCTCTGCTTTTAAATCACCTTTTTTTACTATAAATGAACCATCGCGGTTGATTACAACAGGAAGCGTGCCAGATACCACGCCGGTGGCAGTTGCGCGATTGCCGGTTGCTGATGCAAGCAGGGAATTAAGAGAAACCTGCTTGACCTTAAGATTTATAGATACCGGGTTTTTTGAATATAGCGGAATGGAAATATTCTGCGCTGAAAGCATGCCTTCATTCCATGGAATGGCTGCCTTTGTTATTTTGATATTGGCTGTTTTTTCATCGCCAACTAAATAATTAAATATAAAGCTGCCGCTGGTTTTTTTATCAATACCTGCAATATCCCCAGCAAGCAAAAGATTGTTATTGGTAAATTCCACCTTACCATTGCCCGCAAGCGACGGCAATGCAACCGGTGTTCCGACTATATTGATAGCTTTTACTTCCCATGTTTTGGCCACAAGGCTTGCATAAACGTCTTTAAGTATAACATCCACCTGTCCGGCTTTCAGGTTTATATCAGCAGCATGGATCTCGCGGAAATTTCCATGCCATAACTCCATTAAATTATAATTTATGGAGAGGACTGGAAGCTTAAGCCCGCCAAAGGTAATGGCTTTAAAGGTTATTTTATCTAATTCTACAGATTCAACCGTAAATTCAAGATTGCTTATTCCCCGTGCAGCAGCTTCTGATTTTAAACGCTGTTCAATGATTTTATTCCATGGAAGCGCATAGGCAGCGATCATTAAAATAAAAACTAGGGAAACAACGCCAAAAAAGAAGCGTTTAAGCAATAATTCCTTTTGTGATAATATTTGCATGACAAATTAATATTAATTTCTGATATTGTTAGTTTATATAGCAATGATATGAAAAATATATAAAGATACGATTCATAATGAATTACCGCATTAAAAATAAAGTCGGCTTTACCCTGGTTGAACTTTCTATTGTCCTTGTGATTATCGGGCTGGTTATTGGCGGGGTTATGGTCGGCAGGGATCTTATAGAAACTTCTAAGATACGTGCACAGATTACCCAGATCTCCGATATTGAGACACAAATAAATACTTTTCGGGTAAAATATAATTGCCTGCCGGGTGATTGCATTAATGCGACTTCGGCAATTGGAGCAACTTATAATGGTAATACCATAAATGACGGAGATGGGGATGGGTTAATACGCAGCATTTATGCTTATGGAGCAGTGCAGACCGCAGGGGATTGCATAAGGCCTGATATAACCGGCGAAGTATCACAGCTGCTTCTTCAGCTCACTGCCGCCGGCATTGGAAATTATAAAGCAAATGGCGCACTTAATGGAGCAAATGCAACTATTGGCACCCAATATGGCTATACTTCCTATGGTAACGGTACAGGATTTTTTGTAAGCTGCCTTAAAAGTATTGTAAGCCCTACCTATATACCAACTTTTTTAACTACCGGAAATGTTATAATAATTGGCGCAGGATCAGCCAGTGTAGGACGAATAGCTTATGCACTTGGGACATATGGGGTAAAGTTATCATCAGGGTATGGATATTATGGGGCTGGCCTAAAGCTGAATCCTATAGGAATCCCTGCCGATGTTGCCAGGCAGATAGATAATAAAATTGATGATGGAAAACCTAGCAATGGGATTTTTGGTATAATATCTGGAGAAACTTCATGTGCTGATAATGTGGCCTCTTACCCAACTCCCGATGTTTTTTGCCTTGCAACCGCCGGAAAAAGAATTCGTTAGCCATGAGACAATATATGAATAAAAATGGTTTTACACTTGTTGAGCTTTCTATTGTCCTTGTGATTATCGGGCTGGTTATTGGCGGGGTTATGGACTGCAGGGATCTTATAGAAACTACGAAGATACGCGCACAGATTACCCAGATATCCGATATTGAAACACAGATAAATACTTTTCGGTTGAAATATAATTGCCTGCCGGGTGATTGCACAAATGCTACTACCGTGATCGGCGCAAGCTTTAACAGCTATACTATAAATGATGGCGATGGTGATAATATAATACGCAGCACTTATGCCTATGGCGCAGTACAGGCAACAGGCGATTGCCTGCAACCTGATGCAACTGGTGAGGTTTCCCAGCTACTATTACAATTAAGAGCAGCCGGGTTTGGCAATTATCTGGCGAATGGCGTTCTAAATAGCGGCAATGCTATCATTGGGATAAATTACAGCTATGCTGCATATGGAAACAGGACAGGTTTTTTTATAAGCTGCCTGACAAGGACAACAAATGCTGCCTGGATTCCTTTATTTTTAAGAAGGGGCAATATAATTGTAATTGGTGCAGGGGCAGCTACCGTAGGAAGAATAGGGTATGGGATAGGCACTTACGGAAAATATGCATGGGGCACATATGGCTACTATGGTGCAAGCACTTTTATAAACCCAATTGGTATCCCGGCTGATGTGGTACGGCAAATTGACGAAAAGATAGATGACGGAATCCCAAATAGTGGGAAATTTGGTATTATATCAGGTGAGTCATTATGTGACGATAGCGTTACTTCCTACCCAACCCCCAATATTGCCTGCCGTGTTACGGCAGGTAAGAAAATCAACTAATCCGGACATTGCTCCTTGCGGTATTTCACTAAAAATCCTTCCGCAAATTCATTTAATTTCTGCAGTTCAATCGCATCCCTAAGTCCCTGCATCAATTGCTGGTAGAAGGTCAGGTTATGCCATGTAAGCAGCGTTGCGCCGAGCATTTCCTCAGCCTTGAACAAATGATGGAGGTAAGAGCGGCTATAGCTTGTGCAGGCAGGGCATGGGCAGTTTTCCTGTAATGGGCGAGGATCATCAGCAAATTTAGCATTACGCAGGTTTTTTTCGCCTTCATCTGTATAACCCCTAGCAAAACGGCCTGCGCGGGTTGGAATCACGCAATCGAACATATCAATCCCGCGTTGAACAGCTCCTATAATGTCGTCCGGCTTTCCCACTCCCATAAGGTAGCGTGGACGATCTGCCGGCAGATGCGGCATGGTGAAATCCAGAACCGAGAACATCAGCTCCTGTCCCTCACCCACTGCAAGACCGCCAACCGCGTAACCATCAAAGCCAATTTGCTTAAGAGCGTTTGCCGACTCTTCGCGAAGTTTTGGGAAAACGCTTCCCTGTACAATCCCAAATAAGCCGTAACCCTCGCGTTTGATAAAAGCATCTTTGGAGCGCTGCGCCCAACGCATTGAAAGCTGCATTGATTTTTCTGCTTCTTCCTCGCTCACCGGGAACGGCGTACATTCATCAAACGCCATGGTTATATCACTGCCCAGCAAATGCTGTATTTCCATTGAGCGCTCTGGAGTCAGGTTATATTCGCTGCCATCCAGATGTGATTTGAATACCACCCCATGCTCGCTGATCTTACGAAGTTTAGAGAGCGACATCACCTGGAACCCTCCCGAATCAGTAAGTATCGGCTTATTCCAATTCATGAATTTATGCAGCCCGCCCATTTTGGCGATCAATTCAGCCGATGGGCGCAGCATTAAATGATAGGTATTGGAAAGCAATATATCAGCGCCGGTCTGCGCTACTGCTTCTGGGGTCATTCCCTTAACAGTTGCGGCAGTTCCCACCGGCATAAATGCTGGTGTACGTATCTCGCCATGCGCTGTTTTAACAACGCCATTGCGCGCAAGTCCATCAGTATAGTTTATTTTAAAGGTAAGTGACATGGCTAAGCTTTACTATTATTTTGCCCCAGAAGTAAACAGGCATCACCGTAAGAATAAAAACGGTAATTGTTTTTTATGGCGTGGGCGTAAGCTTCCTGCATTTTTTCCAACCCCATCAGCGCACTGACCAGCATGAATAAAGTGGATTTTGGCAGGTGGAAATTGGTAAGCAATGCATCTACAATCTTGAACTTATAGCCTGGGGTGATGAATATGTCGGTTTCACCTGCAAATTCCTGCAATATTCCATATTCATCTGCCGCCGATTCAAGTGTACGCAAGCTGGTGGTGCCAACTGCGATAACCAGCCTGCCTGCTTTTTTTGCAGCGTTTATCAATTCTGCCGTTTCTTTGCTTATCTCGGCATATTCGCTGTGCATTTTATGCTCTGATGTATCATCAGTTTTCACCGGGAGGAATGTACCGCCGCCTACATGCAATGTGATATGTACTCGCTTAACTCCCTTGGCATCAATCGCCGCCAAAAGTTTTTCGGTGAAATGCAGCCCTGCGGTTGGCGCGGCTACCGAACCGGAATTTCTAGCATATATGGTCTGGTAATTAGAGTTATCACTATTGTCAGCCTTGCGGTTACGCTCAATATACGGCGGCAGCGGCATAGAACCATATTTCTCCAGTTTTTGCTGGAAAATATTTTCTGGATAATCAAATTCGAGAAGCACCTGCCCGTCATCATATTTCTGCTGCACCTGCGCGGAAAAATCAGAAGAAAATGCTACCATATCATGAGTGCGTAATTTTTTTGCCGGTTTAGCAAAACATTGCCACTCATTAGCAGAAATTTTCTTATGCAATAATATTTCGATTCTGGCATTATTACGCATGCCCAATAATCGCGCCGGAATCACTTTGGTATCATTGAACACCAATACATCCCCTGCCCTCAGGAAATCAGTTAGCTCACCTATGTTTTTATCTTGCAGGGCATCGCCTACAACAAGCATACGCGAGCTGTCGCGTGGGTAAGCTGGCGCAGATGCAATATGGCTTTCGGGCAACGTGAAATCAAATAGGGAGGTTTTCATTTACGTTTAAAGACTTGCAGAATGACGACTCTGCTCTTCATGGCCTAAGTTTCTAAGGTTCGAGTGGTTTCTACCATTTCCTAGAACTCTGTCAGTCAATTTTTTGAATCTATCGGCCAGAGTTTCTACATCTTTTCTATTAGCCGTATCTTCAATACGAATGATCTTAAATTCCCCATTTTCCTTTAATACATGACTATAAGCAGGAATATTTTGTTCAATACGGCCAACTCCTTTATGTATAACAGCAGCTGTGCCTATTATAATTCCGTCAGCTATTTCATTATTGTCAGCAATTTGAGCTGAGCTGCCAATTGCTACTTTATTTCCAACCGTAATATTATTTCCCTGCAATTTTACATGCGGATTCAATTTAACATTATTACCAATTTTTACATGCCCTAATACATCAACTCCGGTTGATATAGTGCAGTAATCACCTATTTCAGGGTGTCGGTGGGAAATATCTTTTGGATTTCCATATGCGCCCAAGGTCACATTATGGTACATTAAAGTATTTTTTCCAATCTTTGCTGTTTCACCAATTACACCGCCTGTTCCATGATCAACAAAGAAATTATCACCTATTTTTGTACCCGGATGGATATCAATCCCAGTGCGCGAATGTGCTGATTCAGATAATTGCCGCGCCTGTATCCTTTTTAGAGATTCGCCACTATTATAAAGCTTATGGGCTTCCTCATGCACAGCAATTGCAATAGCCCCAGGATAAGAAGCGAGTTCTTTCTTTACTTCATCTTTAGTTTTTCCATTGAGGGCCGGATCTTTAGCCATGGCCATTCCAATAAAATCAGGATGGCTGTCCAAGTAATTCTTAACTAGGCCATCAATTTTATTTTGCAGACCGATAAAGTCGGCGGGTAATTCACTCATGATTATGCATTCCCAATAATATAATATAGCAGCCATTATATTATACTATTAGTTATAGTCAAATAAACAATAATACATGAATTGCGTGTGAATTATATTATGCAGCCAGATTTTCCCCTGCTAAGGCACGCCGGATCAGTTTTACAGTTTCCATACGGCCATATAGTTTCACAAAAGACCCCATACGCGGGCCTTGCGACTGCCCCAGCAATATCTCATAAAGCGCTGAAAACCATTGTTTTAACTCAGGAAATGGATTGGTTTTGCCTATCTCATAAATCTGGGTCTGAATGTCCTCGGCTGTAGCATTATCCCCTATTGATTCCAAATAGTCAGCCAACTGACTAAGCGCGTTTGACTCTAATTCTGTTGGCAACCTGAATTTACGGGTTGGTTTTACGAAGTCCTGATAGTAATTAACCGCGCCATTTACTAGCTTATCCAAAAACGGATGGGTCTGCGGTGTAAACTGCGGCATGGTGTGGGTGATGAATCCCCACAGGACTTTTCCATCTTCTGCCCCGGCAACACTTGCAAGGTTAAGCAGAAGGTTAAAACTCGGAACTCCTTCCGGCGCTGGGGGATTAGAGTTATGTATGTGGAATACCGGGTTATTCAGCCGGGTGCCTCCCTCTTCTTTTGCGAATTTATCAAGATAGGTTTGATACTCATCAACCGCCTTGGGAATCACATCAAAATACAATCTCTTTGCTTTGCGCGGGGACTGGAACATATAAAGGCTGAGGGACTCCTGCGGTGCGTAACGCAGCCATTCATCAATAGTAAGCCCATTGCCTTTGGATTTCGAAATCTTCTGGCCTTTATCGTCCAGGAAAAGCTCATACATATATTGCTGAGGTGGATTTCCTCCAGCAATTTTGCATATAGCGCTGTATAATTCTGCAGATGCCAGATGTTCTTTACCGTACATTTCATAATCAACGCCCAAAGCCGCCCAACGCATACCCATATCAGGCTTCCATTGCAGCTTACAATGCCCGCCAGTTACCGGCACTTCTTCCAAAGTTCCATCTTCTTCCTCATAAATTATAGTTCCCTTATCAGGGCGAGTTTCAGTAACTCTAGCAAGCAGTACTTTGCCGGAGCGCGGAGAAACGGGGAGGAATGGACTATAGGTTTGCTGGCGCTCATCGCCCAGAGTTGGCAGCATCACCTCCATAACTTTTTCGTACCTGCCAAGCAAAGTAAGCAATGTAGAATCGAATTCACCGGATTTGTAAGTTTCAGTAGAACTTTTGAATTCATACTCAAAGCCAAAATGGTCAAGAAATGTACGCAGACGCGCATTCATATGATGCCCAAAACTTTCATGCGTGCCAAATGGATCGGGAACCGAAGTCAGTGGTTTTCCCAGATTGGCTTTTATCATCTCAGCATTAGGCAGGTTATCAGGAACCTTACGCAGCCCATCCATGTCATCGGAAAAACAAATAAGCTTAGTTGGAATATCGCTTATCTGCTTAAAAGCATTGCGAACCATGGTTGTACGCGCAACTTCGCCAAACGTGCCTATATGCGGAAGGCCTGATGGCCCATAACCTGTTTCAAAAAGCACATATCCTTTTTCAGGAGGGGCATTTTTATAACGCTCAACAAGGGATAATGCTTCCTGGAAAGGCCACGCTGTTGATGCGGATGCCAGAGTTTTTATATCGGTCATAAACTATGCTTTCTGCCAAAAGAAAATTATGTTATAAAATTATATTACTGTTTGGCACAACCATTAACTTAAAATCCGCATATTTCCAATAGATAAACCAATTAAATTACATACCTAATTGCTATTGCAAAAAATGGGTGTTAATAGGCTCATATGAACCATGCTATACCTCTTTTTGAAATCGTAATACTGCTATTGTCAGCAGTATTTATTGTGTCGATTTTCAGAGTATTACGGCTAAGCCCTGCCCTTGGCCATCTTGCAGCCGGAACTATAATAGGACCTTTCGGGCTGGCACTAATCAGCGATATCAAGACAACATCAGGTATTGCAGAATTCGGGGTTATTTTCTTATTATTCCTGATCGGGCTGGAGTTATCCTTCAAACGCCTGCAAAGCATAAGAAAGCATGTATTTGGCTTTGGCAGCGCTCAATTGTTAATTACAGGTGGCTTATTCACCATTGTATTACTTGGGCTGGGAACAACTACGCAAGCATCAATAATTATTGGCTGCGGCCTTGCGCTTTCTTCAACTGCCATTGTATTGCAAGTTGTTGCTGAACAGGGAGAAAAATCATCGCAGGTAGGCAGGCTCGCGCTAGCCATACTTATTCTGCAGGATTTAGCGGTAATTCCTCTTCTCGTACTGGTATCAATGCTTGGCAATAACGAGCAAAGCCTACTGGATGCTATAACAGATTCAGCATTTAAAGCGACACTCTGCCTGGGGGTTATATTCCTTGCTGGAAGATATTTATTGCGTCCTCTACTACGTTTTATAGCATCATTGGAAAATACCGAGTTGTTTTCTGCAACCACACTTCTTGTATTACTTGGAGTTGCATGGCTATCTTCTATGGCCGGGCTTTCCCCTGCACTAGGTGCATTTCTTGCAGGGCTGCTTATTGCTGAAACAGAATTCAAGCCGCAAGTGGAAGCCGATATCCTGCCTTATAAAAATTTATTACTGGGGCTGTTTTTCATGACAGTTGGCATGTCGCTTAATATAGACATGCTAAAAGCACATTTTATCGGCATTATAGGGCTTACTATTTCGCTTATGGCCTGTAAAACAATTATAATAATGGGCTTGTGCCGGATATTTAATTTCAGTTTAGGTACTGCGACGCATGTAGGGCTTTTGCTATCACAGGGCGGCGAATTTTCATTTATTTTATTCTCTCTGGCAGATGGAAATGGGATCATAGGTGATGACCTGGCGCAGATATTGTTAGTAGTTGTAACAATGAGCATGGCATTTACACCTCTTGTAGCAGAGCTTGGGAAAAAGATTGCTATAATACTGGAAAAACGCGCTATATCAAAGCCAGAAGCAATGCTTGAGGAGATAGTAGACCTACGAAAGCATGTTATAATAAGCGGCTTTGGGCGCGTTGGGCATACGGTTGCAAAACTTCTGGAAAGTGAAAATATACCTTATGTAATTATTGATATTGACTCCTTCATGGTATCACGTGAGCGCAAAAACGGCCTGCCTATATATTACGGCGATACTGTACGCGTGCATGTACTAAAATCTCTAGCAATTGAAAGGGCAAAAGCTCTTATAATAACCCATAACGACATACGAGTTGGTATACAGACCATCACTGCGGTGCGCGACTTAAACCTCGACCTGCCGATAATCGCCCGTGCACGTAATATAGATCAGGTACAAAAGCTGGAAAAAGCCGGGGCAAATTTAGCGGTTGCTGAAATGTTCGAAGTAAGCCTGCAGCTTGGCGGCGCAGTTCTTAAGGAAATTGGCGTTGCCGACCATGAAATAAGCAGGATAATAGACGTATTCCGCGCCGAGGATTATTCACTCACCCGCACGGCGGAGAATGAGTCTGCCGCTCTCGAATAAATTAATAATTGATATTATACAGCATCTTAATTAATTTAATAATATAACAGAATTTTGAATTACCTGTTTACATTAGTCCTACCTGATGTTATTAACAGCGCGTAATCATGGAATACTGGCAATCAGCCGCTTATGGTTTCATTTGGTACATACCAGCTTACCCAGAGATGGGATCTTGCGCGAGTATTTAGCAAATGAAGGGGTTTGCCTGTCCGTGATTCAGATTATGCTATTATAAATTTGGACGTGATATTATGAAATTACTTGCCTGCAACAGCAACATTCCTCTCGCCCAGTCAATGGCTGATTACCTTGGCGTTAAACTTACTAATGCCAGCGTAAAGCGTTTTGCCGACCAGGAAGTTTTTGTAGAAATAAATGAGAATGTGCGCGGCGAAGATGTTTTTGTCATTCAATCCACATCATATCCCGCCAACGACCATATCATGGAATTGCTAGTATGCCTTGATGCGCTGAAACGCGCCTCCGCCCGCAGGGTTACTGCCGTTATCCCTTATTTTGGTTATGCCAGACAGGACCGCAAGATGGGTTCACGCACCCCGATAACCGCTAAGCTGGTTGCAAATGTTATTACCGCATCGGGCGCCAACCGCGTACTTACAGTTGATCTTCATGCAGGGCAGATACAGGGGTTTTTTGATATACCGCTGGACCATCTATATGCCGCCCCGGTTATCATAACCGACATTAAAAAACATTATACAAAACCTGAAAATATCATGATCGTATCGCCAGACGTTGGTGGTGTGGTGCGTGCGCGCACTATTGCGAACCGTATTGGTGCCGACCTTGCTATCGTGGATAAGCGCCGTGAAAAGGCCGGACACTCAGAAGTTATGAATATAATAGGTGATGTCAGCGGACGCGACTGTATTTTGTTCGACGATATCGTTGATTCAGCAGGAACACTATGCAACGCAGCGGCAGCACTTATGGAAGCCGGCGCTTCCTCGGTTGCAGCTTATGTAACCCATGGGGTGCTTTCAGGTAAGGCAATAGAGCGGGTTGAAAGCTCTGTGCTTACCTCTTTGGTTATAAGCGACACCATAATGACCACAGATGAGGTGAAGGCAGCAAAAAATATCCGCGTTTTATCGGTTGCGCCTCTACTTGGCGAAGCTATCAAGCGTATAAGCGAAGAAACGTCAGTATCTAGTTTATTTGACTAAAAAATTACAAAACGAATATTATAACACTAAGGAGAATATAAAATGACCACAGCAACAAAAACTATTGCCGTTCTACCGGCTGCATCACGTGACCAAAGCGGCAAAGGGATTTCCCGCAGCCTGCGTCGTGAAGGTAAAATCCCAGGAGTTCTTTACAGCAAGGGCCAGGAAGCCACCCGCATCAGCCTGCCGCTTAAAGAAGTCGCAATGGAATATGCTAAAGGCCGCTTCAACAGCCGCCTTGTAGAGCTTAAATTTACTGATAAGACAATTAAAGCATTACCCAAAGACGTACAGTTCAACCCAGTTACTGACGCTATTGAACATGTAGACTTCATTAAAGTTGATGCTGGCGCTACGCTACGTGTACAGGTTCCAGTAAAAGTTGTTGGGCAAGAGCGTTCGGTTGGCTTGAAACGCGGCGGTGTTTTCAATATTGTTCGCCATGAAATCGAATTCATCTGTTCGCCAGAAGCAATTCCTACCCATATCGAAGTAAATATCCAAGCCGTTGATATCGGCCATAGCGTTCATATTAATGATATTGAAATGCCTAAAGGTGTAACCCCGGCTATTAAGCGCAACTTTACCATCGTAACTATAGCAGGACGCGGCAAAGCTGAAGAAGAAAACCCAGCAGCTGCGGCAGCAGCAACTCCGGCGGCGGGCGCGGCCCCAGCAGCGGGTGCGGCAGCTCCTGCAGCGGGCGCAGCGGCAGCTAAAAAAGAAGCTCCTAAGAAGAAATAGTTATAGTTTATGGTCATGGGTTACGGGTAATTTAAATCCGTACCCATGGCCTTTTCTCATGACAAAACACTCATGACCAATAATTTCCTTATAATAGGCCTTGGTAACCCAGGAACCGGATACGCAGGCAACCGCCACAATGTTGGCTTCATGGTAATTGACCAGATCATTTCTGATTATGGTTTTTCCAAGCCTTCATTAAAATTTGGCGGTGCTGTTGCTGAAGGTATGATCGATGGTGAGAAAACATATGCCTTTAAACCGCTTGGCTATATGAATATATCAGGTGCTCCTGCGAATGAGATCGCAAAATTTTATAAGATACCGCTTAAAAATATTATAGCCATACATGATGATCTTGATATTGCACCGGGAAAGCTTAAGGTAAAACGCGGTGGTGGCAGCGGCGGACATAATGGGCTTAAAAGCCTTGATAGCCATATTGGTGTAGATTATTTACGGGTGCGGATAGGAATAGGCCATCCGGGTGACAAGGATATGGTATCTGATTATGTGCTTTCAAATTTCCGTAAGGAAGAAATAACTCAAATTGAAAGCATAATAAAGGAAACTTCCAAGCATGTAGGTTGCCTGCTTAAAAGCGATGAAGCAGGATTTATGAACAAAGTAAGCCTTTCGGTTGGCACTTAATATATTAATAGAGGGATAAAATGGGTTTTAAATGTGGTATTGTAGGGTTGCCTAATGTTGGCAAATCAACCCTTTTTAACGCACTTCTTTCAACTATTCAGGCAGAAGCTGCTAATTATCCTTTTTGTACCATTGAGCCTAATGTCGGGCGGGTAAATGTTCCAGACTCACGCCTGGATAAACTTGCAACAATTGCTGGTTCAGCACAGGTCATACCAACACAACTTGAATTTGTTGATATTGCCGGGTTAGTGCGCGGTGCAAGCAAAGGTGAAGGGCTTGGCAACCAATTCCTCGCCCATATAAGGGAAGTTGATGCTATAATATATATGCTGCGATGCTTTGAAGATGGAAATATTACCCATGTTGAAGGCGTGATCGACCCAATGCGTGATTCAGAAATTGTGGAAACTGAATTAGTGCTGGCTGACTTGGAAAGCCTGGAAAAACGCCTGCCAGCTTTGCAGAAAAAAGCAAAAACTGATAAGGAGGCGGCAGAGCAGGTAGCGCTTATTGAACGCATACTTCCTATTGTTTCCGAAGGACATCCAGCCCGTAATCTGGAGCTTAAGGATGAAGAAGAGAAAAGGCAGATGAAACTGTTGCAACTCCTCACCTCAAAGCCGGTTTTATATGTTTGCAATGTCGATGAAGAAAGCGCGGCAAACGGTAATGCCCTTTCAAATAAAGTCATGGAAATGGCTGCAAAGAAAAAAGCCCCCTGCGTTGTTGTGTCAGCGCGTATAGAGGCTGAAATATCTATGCTTTCCAGCGAAGAAGACAAAAAGGAATTTTTGTCGTCACTTAACCTTACGGAAACAGGTCTTTCCCGAATTATCAGGGCAGGTTATGAGCTGCTTGACCTATCCACTTATTTTACCGTTGGCCCAAAGGAAGCCAGGGCCTGGACCATAACAAGCGGCACTAGCGCACCTGCCGCTGCCGGGGTTATCCATAGCGATTTTGAAAAAGGTTTTATACGCGCTGAAACTATTGCATACAGCGATTATATTACCCATAATGGGGAAGCTGGCGCAAAAGAAGCAGGAAAATTTCGTTTGGAAGGAAAAGAATATCGTGTAAAAGATGGAGATGTATTGCATTTCAGATTTAACAATTAAATATTAAGCGTAGGCTTTATATGTTCCCATTTTCCAGAAAAAAAAAGCAAAGACCAACCCCCTTATGGATGATCGTACTAGCAATTGCTTTCTTGGCATATTCTTTTCTGTCCAAGCATGAAAGACCGGCTCAGCAAAATGCAACGACTGCGCCTGAAGCCAGCTCAGAGGGAACTCTGGAATCATTAAAATCCATTGCTGACCCAGAAAAAATTCTTAATCTGGATGGAATAAAAGGCAGGTTACTGCCAACAGTAAAAATGAAATTGCATGTTAAAGACCAAGAAAGTGGTAATGGAAAAATTGCGGTTTGCGGACAGAAGGTCACAATTGAATACAGCGCTTTTACCGATGAAAAACAAATAGAAGCAGATCAAAAAAAGAGCTTCACAATTGGTGGCGGTGAAACCATCCCTGCCCTTGAAAAAGGTGTTATGGGAATGAAGATAAATGGCACACGCACTATTTACTCGCCAGGTGAGCTAGCATACGGGGCTGAAAAATTTACCCGCGATGACGTACCGGCTCTTGCCAATATACGCTTTGAAATCAAATTACTTGATGCCAGCCCTGCTTTACCTGAGGTCGGCGCATACAGGGTAATTGGTGATGGAACTGGCATTAAAAATATTTACGAATGCGGCGATACTGCAAAACTTAATATGAGCATATGGGATTTAAGCGGGAAAAAAATCTATGATTCCAAGGATCATAATGGTCCAATTACTTTTGTGATAGGGAAATCACAGGTATTTTTAGGGCTAGAGCAAGGTGTCCTTGAAATGTCACCCGGAATGCGGCGAAATATCATTGTCCCGCCTGATTTCCAAAAAACACTACTTGGCAATAAGGCGTCTATAGATTTTTTGCTACCTACAAATCAAATCATATTAGTTGATATACAGTCAGTACAATAAGAATAACAACAGCCAAAATAATAGAAAGAAACTAAAATGCCTGAGTTAGCCCATCGTTTGAGTCTTGTTAAACCATCCCCTACCCTTGCCGTAACCGCAAAAGCTGCAGAGCTTAAGGCAGCAGGAAAGGATGTTATAGGCTTAGGTGCAGGAGAGCCAGACTTTGACACACCAGACCATGTTAAAAACGCTGCTATCGAAGCTATAAAAAGCGGGCAAACCAAATATACCGCCGTTGCAGGAACCCCTGAGCTGAAAAAGGCAATAAGCACAAAATTCAAACGCGAAAACAACCTTGATTATGCAGCTAACCAGATAGTGGCAGGTGTTGGCGCAAAGCAAATTATTTTCAACGCACTACTAGCAACATTAAATGCTGGTGATGAGGTCATAATCCCTGCACCATACTGGGTTTCCTATCCTGACATGGTTTTATTCGCTGAAGGCAAGCCAGTGACTATTCCCTGCCTTGAAAAAAATGGTTTTAAATTGCAGCCTGCCGAGCTTGAAAAAGCTATCACAGAAAAAAGTAAATGGCTGATACTTAATTCACCGTCCAACCCAACCGGAGCTGCTTACAGCAAGGAAGAATTACGAGCTCTGGCCGATGTTTTGCTTAAGCACCCGCACGTAATGATACTTGCCGATGATATATATGAGCATCTGGTTTATGACGGGTTCAAGTTTTATACTCTTGCTCAGATTGAGCCTAAATTATATGACCGTGTTCTTACGGTGAACGGCGTATCCAAGGCCTATGCCATGACCGGCTGGCGTATTGGATATGCGGCGGGAAACAAAGAACTTATAAAGGCTATTTCCGACATCCAGTCACACAGCACTTCCAATGCCTGCTCAATCAGCCAGGCGGCATCAGTTGCCGCGCTGAATGGGCCACAGGAATTTTTGAACGGTTGGAGAAATTCATTTGCAACCCGGCGTAATTTAGTCGTGGATGCTCTTAATGCAATTCCCGGCATAAGCTGCCTGAAACCGGAGGGGGCATTTTATGTGTTTCCAAACATGAAGGAGCTTATAGGTAAAAAAACCCCGGCTGGTAAAACTATAAATAACAGCTCGGATCTGTGCGATTACCTGCTTGACGAAGCGCTGGTTGCCGCAGTTGCCGGAAGCGCATTTGGGCTGGAGGGTTATTTCCGCATATCCTACGCTACCGGGGAAGCCACTTTGCAAAAAGCAATGGAGCGAATCAAAAAGGCCTGCACTGCATTGGTTTAAGCTGCAAATTGTATAAGAAGCTGGTCTACAGCTACCGTATCTTTTTCGACTATTGCGATTTTAGTAATTGTAGTTTCGTGGTCAGCGTAAATCACGTTTTCCATTTTCATCGCTTCTAAAACCAGCAATTCCTGCCCGGCTTTAATTTCGTCGCCTTCTTTTACCTTGATAGTTTTAATAAGCCCGGCAATTGGTGCCAGCAGGCGGTCATGCTTGTTCTTATCTTTTGGTTTAGGCATGAACTGCGCGAGTTCAGCAACACGTGGAGAACGCACACGCACTACCACATCCGAGCCGCCATAGGTAAGTATATAACCTTCTTCAAGATGCTTTATCTGGACAGATACTGGCTTACCATTCACTGTTGCCTGAAACAACCTGCGACCAAGCTTCCACTGTGTTTTTACAGCTATCAGGCGACGGTTATGGGTTATAAAATAGCCGTGGTCCTGATCCGGACGAACATAAATATTATAATCCTCACCCTCAACGTTAACTACCCAGCGCGCACCGATAGCGCGTTCGCGCCCTGGTGTCTGCCCGCTTATCTTTGCCGCACGCTCAGCATCACGCAGGAATATTGTTACAGCTGCACCAAGGAAAATCTTAGTTGTTTCCGAGGTAAGTTCAGCTCCTATAAACCCGCCAGGATATTCCTGCTCGATGAAATTTGTGGAAATATCGCCCGAAGCAAAACGGGGATTTGAAAGTATTGCTTCAAGGAAACTGCCGTTATGCGAAATTCCTTCGATAATAAAAGCAGAAAGTGCGGATATCATTGTTTCTATCGCGCTTTTTCTATCTTCTCCATAAGAACAGACCTTGGCAACCATAGGATCGTAGAACATGCTGACCTCACCGCCTTCATATACCCCTGTATCAATAAGGATATTTTCAACATTTTGCGGCTCAAGGTAACGTGTTATGCGCCCTGTTGAAGGCAGGAATCCGCGCTTTGGATCTTCTGCATACAGACGGGCTTCCATTGCCCAACCTTCAAATTTTATATCATCTTGTGTAAATGCAAGTTTTTCTCCGGCAGCGATGCGTATCATTTGCTCAACAAGGTCAATGCCGGTAATAAGCTCAGTAACACGGTGCTCAACCTGCAAGCGTGTATTCATTTCAAGAAAATAGAATTTCCCGTCCTGATCCATTATGAACTCAACAGTCCCGGCAGAAAAATAACCAACCTCTTTAGCAAGGGCCACCGACTGCTCACCCATTTGCTTACGTATCTCCGGGGTCAGAAATGCGCTTGGCGCTTCTTCGATAACCTTCTGGTGGCGGCGCTGTATAGAACATTCGCGCTCGCCAAGCCATAAGATATTACCGTGCTGGTCGCCAAGTACCTGTATCTCAATATGCCTTGGATTTTCAAAAAATTTCTCAATGAATACGCGGCCATCCTTGAAGCTGGAGGTAGCCTCGGAAGCTGACGAAAGCAGGCCGTCATGCAGTTCCTTATCATTACGCGCAACGCGCATCCCTTTCCCACCGCCGCCTGCTGCCGCCTTTATCATTACAGGGAAACCGATCTGCTGTACTATCTTTTTTGCTTCAGCGTCGGAATTTACAACATCAAGTGTTCCTGGTACCGTGGAAACCCCGGCTTTCACTGCAACTTTTTTAGATTCTATCTTATCGCCCATTGCTTTTATCGCACTAGCGCTTGGGCCAATCAGCGTTACACCTGCATCACGCAGCCTTCTTGCAAATTCAGCATTTTCAGACAAAAACCCATAGCCAGGATGGACAGCCTGCGCTCCACTTTGGTCGATGGCATTCATAATATTATCAATATTAAGGTAGCTTTTTATTGAAGGGGAGGCTCCAATATAAACCGCTTCATCTGCTTCTTTCACATGCAGCGCGCTGGTATCAGCCTCTGAATAAACCGCTACAGTTTTTATACCCATTTTGCGGCAGGTCTGCATGATACGGACAGCGATTTCACCACGGTTGGCAATAAGGATTTTTTCAAACATTTTTTAACCTTAAATATAAAATTATTTTATGCGGATGTTATTGATAATATAAGTATCCAGAAATTCAATGTAAAACTAATAAAAAAATGCCGCCGCATTATTATGCGGCGACATTAAGCAGTGAAATAATTAATTGATTCTAGCTTAGCATATCCAGAAGGTTCTGCTGCATTCTATTATAGACTTGGATGGTTTTCAGGTTTGCCTTGAAATCATATGACGCAATCTGCATTTTCACCATTTCTTCGGCCGTATCAACATTGGGGCTTGCAACGAAGCCATTGTCATCAGCCTGCGAACTGGTGGGATCGAGTGTTTGAACAGTCGGGTTATTTGCATCCTGAACTTCGGTGCGTACCCCGCCCGCTCCCAGCGAGATCTGCACTACGTCCTGCGGTATATACGGGGTATTGGTAGTAACCCCATTCACTTGCGTAGAAGTGCTGGACTGGTTGGCTATGTTAGACGCGCTTACTTCTATGCGCCTGCTTGCGCCAGCTAAACCAGAAAGCGCGGAATCAATTGCGGTTGCCATGGATTACTCCAAATAAATTCCCCAAATAATTAATTGGGAATAGATTTAATTATAAGCTGGGAATAGTTAACCAATTGATAATTTATGCCTGCTTTTGAAGCAAATGACCTGCATCTAATTAGCCATTTTTGCACGTCTATCCAATAACATAGCAAGATGACTGTTGGCTGGATCGGATCGTAAATAGTAAATATCTACGATTTGCCCCTCCTCTATCCCCTGCCATAAATCATTATATTCAACATTTTCACGCCCAATATATTCACTGCCATTCACCCTGTAGCTATAGGAAACCAGGTATTCCTTACGTGTGGGCTGGTCATTACGGCGGGCCTGCTCCTCCTTTTTTATAACCACACCAGATATTTTATCAGCCTGTGCAATGAAATCACCAGACTGCTTACCCTGCATCCGCACCACTATTATAACAAGCAGCACGAAAAATAAAATCAGGATAAGCTTACTCATAAATTACAGCGGCAGGTTATCGTGCTTCTTCCAAGGATTCTGGATATCCTTGCTACGTAATATCGAAAGCGAACGGCAGATGCGCCAGCGTGTATTCTGCGGACGGATAACATCATCAATGAAACCACGCGATGCGGCAACAAAAGGTGATGCGAATTTAGCACGGTAATCATCGATAAGTTTCTGCTCTTCTTCCTCGTTTGAGAATTTCCCGCGGAAGATAATTTCTACCGCGCCGCGAGGCCCCATAACTGCTATTTCTGCAGATGGCCAAGCATAATTCATATCGCCGCGCAGATGTTTGCTGCTCATAACGTCATATGCACCGCCATAAGCCTTGCGGGTGATAACAGTGATCTTGGGAACGGTAGCTTCCGCATAAGCAAATAACAGTTTAGCGCCATGCTTGATAACTCCGTTATGCTCCTGATGCGTTCCCGGCATGAATCCGGGAACATCGACAAAAGTAACGATAGGTATAGAAAACGCATCGCAGAAGCGGATAAAACGTGCGGCTTTACGTGAAGCATCAATATCAAGGCAGCCAGCTAACTGTGTAGGTTGGTTAGCAACGAAACCTACGCTGTGCCCTTCCATACGCCCAAAACCAATAATTATGTTTTTTGCGTAATCAGGTTGTAATTCGAAGAAATCTCCCTCGTCTACTACCCGCTCCAAAAGCTCTTTCATATTATAAGCTTTGTTTGGATTTTCAGGCACAAGGGTATTTAATGACATTTCCACACGGTCTGCCGGGTCGGAAGTAGGACGCGACGGAACCCCGGATTTATTAGAAAGGGGCAGGAAATTGAACATGCGGCGCACCTGAAGAAGCGCCTCAATATCATTATCATAAGCAAGATCAGCAACCCCGGTTTTATGTGTGTGCGTGTCAGCACCACCAAGCTCTTCCTGTGTCACTACCTCATGAGTAACAGTTTTCACTACATCAGGGCCGGTTACGAACATGTAAGAGGAACCGCGCACCATTATAATGAAGTCAGTTAAAGCCGGTGAATAAACCGCACCACCAGCGCATGGCCCCATTATCACAGAAATTTGCGGTATAACGCCAGATGCCAAAACATTGCGTTGGAATATTTCAGCAAAGCCGCCCAAAGAATCAACACCTTCCTGAATGCGGGCACCTCCTGAATCGAGGAGTCCGATGACCGGAGCTCCCACCTTCATCGCCATATCAAGAATTTTACATATTTTCATAGCGTTGGTTTCTGAAAGCGAACCGCCCAGAACTGTAAAATCCTGACTGTAGATAAACACAATGCGCCCGTTTATAGTGCCATGCCCGGTTACACAACCATCACCCGGAACTTTATTGTCCTGCATGTTGAAATTGGTGCAGCGATGCTCGACGAACATGTCGAATTCTTCAAAAGAATCAGGATCGAGTAATACTTCAATACGTTCACGCGCCGAAAGCTTGCCTTTGGAATGCTGGGCATCAATACGTGCCTGCCCTCCGCCTTGCCGCGCCCTCTCCCTCTTTTGCTCCAGCTCTGCTATTATGGAGTTTGGCTGCAAAGTGGCTTTACCTGTAGCAGTAGTATCATCCTGCGGGTTTGAGCGTTTCTTTCTGGCAAGAGTCATCATAAAATTCCATATAGTTATTATATAAAAAGACTATTTAGATAAACCTTTTACACCTGTTTGAGCAAGTGTAAAAACTGTCCTGCGGCAACTATTTCCGCTTTCATTTTCAGGGCACGGCTTTCAGATTCACTATCCCTTCCCCATTGCTCGGCCTGCATTTCCTCTTCAAGGCGCGAAAGGGTAAATGCCTCTTCAGGTGATAAATTCCTTTCACAAACAGCAATAGCCAATACTAAAGAGGAATAACCTGATGCTAAAATACAAAATGCGGCAAGCTGCCATTCATCAAGGGACTTCAAGTAGCGTTTTATCGCTGTATGCAATGCAGGCGACTGATCAATCGGCATAACTCCACTTGTGGTCTGCCAAGATACATCAAAACGTGAATCTGCCCATTTAAGTACTGCGCCCCATAATTCATCCTGTTTTTTAGCAAGTGCTTCCGAAGCAGATGCGCGGTAAGTAAGCGTATCACTATCCACATAAACCATAAGAACTTCTACTATGTCATCCTTATTAGCGGCTATTTTATCAATAGCTGTATATGCAAGCGCAGTTAGTGGCATATTAGAAGGGCTATATTTTTTTCCACTTTTCCACTCAAGTGCAATAGAATCTGCGAGTGATTTGCTTGGTAATACAAAATTGTTGTTTGCAGGTGTTTTATCAGGAAGCGTCATTTTTTCACCTCAATGCCAAGCGCCTTGAAACTTTCCTTCATATGCTGCGGAAGAGTTGCTGTA
Organism: Pseudomonadota bacterium; assembly: GCA_963205195.1. Classification (GTDB taxonomy): domain Bacteria; phylum Pseudomonadota; class Alphaproteobacteria; order Rickettsiales; family SXRF01; genus SXRF01. The sequence goes on from CAUJHR010000020.1 coordinate 151,673, forward strand.
ACATCAATTTTCTTACCGCTGCCAAAAGCGGGGATAACAATACGGTGTGCATGCAGGTGTAGCCCGGATGCAATTCCAACATCCTGCTCCTGCCCGGTATCAGCGCCGTATTTTTCATCGCCAACTATAGGGCAGTCAATTGCCTGCATATGGACACGCAACTGGTGGGTGCGCCCGGTAAGCGGCTTAAGTTCCATTAGCGCGAAGCGGCGCACCAGGGATTCTACCACTCGATATTCTGTTTTTGCATATTTGCCTTCTTCATCATCAACTGCCACACGCTCATATGAGTTTTCCCCATGAACAGCCTTAAGCAGGCGGTAATCAATTGTCCCCATAGCATGCGCCGGACATCCATGCACCAATGCTAGATAGGTCTTTTCTATATCTTTACCTGCGAACATTTTAGATAGATGCGCTGCGGTTTTAGAGTTACGGGCCAGCACTAAAACTCCGCTCGTATCTCGGTCAAGCCTATGCACAAGCCTGGGCCTGTCTTTCGCGTCAAAAGTAAGCCCGCCCAGCATATCATCAAGGCTTTTCTTTACCTTAGTACCACCCTGCACCGGAAGGCCAAAAGGTTTATTGATTATTATTATATTGGCATCTTTATAGATTACTAAGCTTTGTACAAATTTAATATCATGTTCACTGGCAACAGGTTTTGTTTTTACAAATTCCATATCCTCGCCAAGATCAGGATAATTCAATATTTGCCCGGTAAAAATACGGTCTGATGACTTAGCTTTTTTTCCATCCAAGCGCACCGCCCCTTTTCGCAAATATTTCTCCAGCATTGAATGCTGGAGAGCAGGATAATGCCTTTTGAACCAGCGATCAAGGCGGATATCATGATCATCATCGCCAATAGTTTGTGTAATACTCATATAATTTAAATCGTATTAATTAATTATCTTGCTAACTATAAACATCCCTAACACAAGGGCAAGTACCGAGCATATTACTGAGCTTAATATATAAATGGCGGCCTGGGTAATAGCCCCGCGTTCAAACAAATAAAATATATCCAGGCTGAAGGTAGAAAAAGTGGTAAATCCGCCAAGAACACCTACAGCAAATAACAAATTCATATCGCGTCCGCGCTCAGGCAGCCAGTGCGCCATTGTTGCAATCCATGCACCCATTAGGAATGAGCCCAATATATTTACACAAAGGGTGCCGTAGGGAAAAGTCATATCACCAGGACGGGCAATAAGAACTGTGATAACATAACGCAGCATTGAGCCTATTGCCCCGCCCATCATTACATAAACCAGTGCCATTGCCTGCATTTAAAGCCTCCAATAGTAAAAAGCAGCCTGAGATAAAACCTGAGGCTGCTTTTTTATAACATTCTAATTCTATAATTACGCGGCTGCCGCTTCTTCAACAACAAGGCCTGAATCCTTGCCCTTTGCACTCACATCACGATCAACGAATTCAATAATTGCCATAGGCGCGTTATCGCCATAACGGAAACCAGCTTTTAGGACGCGTAAGTAACCGCCTTGGCGAGTTTTATAACGCTCCGCAATTGCCGAGAATAATTTGTTGGTCAGATCACTGTCATTCAGCATGGAATTCACCTGGCGGCGCGCATGCAAATCGCCGCGCTTGGCAAGAGTTATCAGCTTTTCAACAACCGGGCGCAGGTCTTTTGCCTTTGGCAAGGTGGTGGAAATCTGCTCATGTTTTATAAGCGCAGAAGCAAGGTTAGCGAACATCGATTTACGATGGGCTGATTTACGACCTAACTTGCGACCTTTCATACCGTGGCGCATTTTATTTACTCCTATTTAGTTACTTAGTTACTTGTTACCAATTACTAGTTTTTCTGTCTACTAGCAACCAGTAACCATTAATATGGATCCTCGTATTTACGGGCCAGCTCTTCAATATTTTCTGGCGGCCACCCTGGTACTTCCATGCCAAAACGCAAGCCAATCTTAGCAAGCTTTTCCTTGATCTCATTCAGTGATTTACGGCCAAAATTAGGGGTTTTCAGCATTTCACCTTCAGTTTTCTGAACAAGGTCACCAACATATATGATATTGTCATTTTTCAGGCAATTTGTTGCACGCACAGAAAGTTCGTCAAGATCATAAACTTTCTTAAGCAGGTATTGGCTGAAAGGAAGCTCTGGTTTTGCATCTTCTTTTTTCTCAATTTTGGATTCTTCAAAATTGATGAATAGCTGCAATTGATCCTGAAGTATGCGGGCGGATAGTGCAACAGCATCTTCTGCAGTAACCGAACCGTCAGTTTCAATGGTCATTGAAAGTTTATCATAATCGGTTATCTGGCCAACGCGGGCATTTTCAACTTTATATGAAACCTTAACGATAGGGCTAAATAAGGCATCTACAGGTATAAGCCCGATAGGTGCATCAGCACTGCGCTGAGCACGCACATAGCCCTTACCTGTTTCAACAGTCATTTCCATATTGAGCTTTGCGCCTTTATCCAAAGTACAGATAACATGATCTTTATTGATCACTTCCACATCACCAGAAACCTCAATAGCCCCAGCCTTAACTTCGCCAGGTCCGGTTGCGTTCAAGGTAATGCGTTTTTTATCAGCACTGCCTGATTTAAGGCGCAATTCTTTAATGTTTAAGATCACATCAGTTACATCTTCACGAACACCTGGAATAGAAGAAAATTCATGTAAGACGCCTTCTATTTTCAAGGTAGTAACTGCAGAACCCTGAAGCGATGAAAGCAACACTCGACGCAGCACAACACCAAGCGTATGCCCAAACCCACGCTCCAGAGGCTCAGCAACAATAGTTGCCTGGCATGGGTTGTTCTTTGAGGTTACGATATCAAGCTTGGTAGGCTTAATCATATCTTGCCAGTTCTTTGCTAACATTCTTTTCTCCTAGTGTTCTGCGGCCAGCGGCCAGCGGTCAGTTTAACTGTTTTTTGGTCACTGGCCACCGGCCATCAACCATTAATTATTATACCCTGCGGCGTTTTGGCGGGCGGCAACCATTATGAGGAACCGGGGTTATATCCTTTATTGATGTAACCGTAAAACCAACTGTCTGCAATGCACGAAGAGCAGACTCACGACCTGAACCCGGACCCTTTACTACAACCGCCAGCGTTTTCATACCATGCTCCTGCGCTTTACGGCCAGCATCTTCTGCTGTTACCTGCGCTGCATAAGGCGTTGATTTGCGCGAGCCTTTAAAACCATGATGTCCAGCCGACGACCATGACACGGTGTTACCCTGCATATCGGTGATGGTAATTATGGTATTGTTGAACGATGCGTTTACATGTGCCACACCTGTGGTGATGTTTTTGCGTTCACGTTTTTTGAGCCTTGCGGCACCTGCTTCTTTAGCGGCCATGATTGTTCTACCTAACTATTTTGTTGCAATTTTTTTGCCGGCTATCGGCTTTGATTTACCTTTACGGGTACGGGCATTAGTATGCGTCCTCTGTCCACGAACCGGTAATTTCTTGCGGTGGCGAAGACCACGATAGCAGCCTAGATCAACCAGGCGCTTAATATTCATTGATATTTCACGGCGCAGATCACCTTCAACGGTATAATCGCGGTCTATTATTTCGCGAACTTTAATTACCTCTGATTCCGCCAATTGATGAACACGCTTTTCAGGCGGCAAGCCTGCTTTTTCACAAATTTCAGCAGATTTAACATGGCCAATACCATGTATATAGGTAAGCGCAATATCAAGACGCTTGCCTGAAGGAATATTTACACCAGCGATACGAGCCACAAAAACCCCAAAAAATAAATAGTTAAATGAATAAGTTACTAAAAAAAATACCAGCAATTTAATGTTAAGAAGAGGAAGGATAATAGGGAAATTATAACTTCCGTCAATAGTTTTATATAATTTTTTCCTTTGTTTTGATAATATCGTCTATTTGACGGGTAACCTCAGCAATTTCAGCCATTCCATCAACCGAAACCAGTACACCATGCCCTTTATAGTATGGCAAAAGCGGAGCGGTCTGTTTATGGTAGGTTTTTAAGCGCTCAGCTACAGTTTCTGCCTTATCATCAGCCCTTCTAGTGAATTTCTCACTACCACATTCATCACAAACACCTTCAGCTTTTGGCTGCTTGAAATTATCATGGTAGCCGGAACCACATTTTTCACAGGAATAACGCCCAGAGATACGTTGTGTTAGCTCTGCGTCGTCAACTTTTAATTCTATAACAAAATCTATTTCCATTGCCTGGTCTTTAAGCATCTTATCAAGAGCTTCTGCTTGCCCCAGCGTGCGCGGAAATCCATCCAGAATAAAGCCATTAGCGCAGTCAGGCTGCTTGATACGGTTTCGTATAAGATCAACTACCAGATCATCAGGAACTAAACCACCGCTTGCCATAATATCTTTAGCTTTGTTTCCAAGCTCGCTACCAGATGCAACCGCTGCACGCAGCATATCTCCAGTCGAAAGCTTGGCAATTGAAAGCTTATTCTGCAGGTATTGCGCTTGCGTACCTTTACCAGCGCCAGGAGGTCCAAGCAAAATCAGCTTCATTTAATCCTACCCTTCAAACGGGCCTTTTTAATCAGGCTTTCATATTGCTGGGCATACATATGCGACTGGACCTGTGTTACAAAATCAATAATCACATTAACAACGATCAGAAGCCCGGTGCCACCAAGCTGGAATGGAACTGCGTATTTAGCCACGAATATCTCAGGCATAACACAAACCAGTGACATATAGACAGCGCCGACAGCAGTCAGCCTGGTAAGTATGAAATCTAGATAATCTGCGGTTTGCTGCCCTGGGCGCACACCAGCTATAAAGCCACCGTTCTTCTTTAGATTTTCTGCGGTTTCCGTAGGATTAAACACTACTGAAGTATAGAAAAAACTGAAAAATATTATCAAGCCTACATAGGATGCTATATATAATGGCTGGCCATGGGCAAGATAAGTGCTAATCGATTGCAGTATCCCGCTTCCCTGAGCGTTGAAACTTGCAATTGTAAGAGGGAAAAGAAGCAATGAGCTGGCAAAAATAGGCGGGATAACACCAGAAGTATTTAGTTTAAGCGGCATGTGATTACTTTCCTTATTACCCATCTGCCTTCTTGGGTATTGGATTATCACCCGGCGCTGGGCACGCTCAACAAAAACTATCAGTGCAATCAAAGCAAGAACCACTACAAGTATCACAAAAACAAGCGGGGTTGAAATAACCCCCGTGCGCCCCAATTCAAGGGTTTTGCTTACGGCACTTGGGAAGTTCGCAACTATTCCAGAGAAAATAATCAGGGAGATCCCATTACCAATTCCTCGAGCGGTTATCTGTTCACCAAGCCACATAAGGAACATTGTTCCACCAATCAACGTAACTGTTGTAGTAAAGCGGAAAAACATGCCTGGATCCATAACAGCGCTTGCACCACCGGGGCCAGTCATACCCTCAAGCCCAGCAGCTATACCATAGCCCTGCAAAGCTGCAAGCAATACAGTTCCGTAACGTGTATACTGGTTTATTTTCCTGCGCCCTGCTTCGCCTTCTTTTTTCAAGGAGGCGAGTGAAGGAACTGCAAAAGTGAGTATCTGCATTATTATGGAAGAAGAAATATAAGGCATAACAGCAAGCGCAAGGATAGACATGCGCGATAAGCCGCCGCCGGAGAACATATTGAATACACCAAGGACACCGCCCTGATGTTTGGCAAATATCTCTGCAAGTATACGAGGATCAATTCCAGGAACTGGTATATAAGTACCAATACGGTAAACTATCAAAGCCCCCAGGACGAAAAGCAATCTGCTTTTAAGTTCAGGGTTGCGGGTAAACATCCCTATATTCATATTGCTGGCCAAGCGTTCTGCTGCAGATGTCATAGCTTTATAAATTCCATTACTTATTATCTACTTGATATTCAGAAAGCACCTAATCAGCAACTATTCAGCAGCGGGTGCCGCGCTTACAGTAACTTTACCACCAGCTTTTTCTACAGCGGCTTTAGCTGAAGCTGAGGCAAAGTGTACATCCAAGTTTACCTTGGAAGTGATAGCGCCCTTTGCAAGCAATTTAACTTCAACTGCTGCTTTACGAACCAGGCCAGCCTGTTTTAGAACCTCTATATTTATAGCCTTACCAGCATCCAGGGCTTTTGCATCTACAGCTTTTTGGATAGCGCCCAGATTAACAGTTTCATATTCATGGCGGGTATAATTATTGAATCCGCGTTTTGGCAAGCGGCGATGGATCGGGGTCTGGCCACCTTCAAATCCATTAATACGCACACCAGTACGTGCTGTCTGACCTTTGCCACCACGACCCGAAGTTTTGCCCTTGCCAGAACCAATACCACGTCCAACACGCATTTTGCGATGTTTAGCGCCTTTATTATCTTGTAATTCATTTAATTGCATTGTCTTTACCTGTTATTTTATAGTTCCTAGTAACTTAACCTTATGCAGCCTCTACCTTAACCAAATGCCGCACCTTATAGATCATACCACGAACAGAAGGTGTATCTTCTAGCACGCGTGTACGATGGCGCTTATTAAGGCCAAGACCGATAAGTGTAGCTTCCTGGTCATGGCGGCGGCCAATAGTTCCAACCAATTGCGTTACCTTTACTTTACCAGCAGATGTTTTCTGTGTTTCAGCCTTTTTTCCGGCAGCAGCTTTTGGTGAGCGGGAAACGGCGGCGCTGGTAGGCGCTTTTTCCTCTGAAGATTTAGCAGCAGTTTTTTTTACAGCAGCTTTTTCTGATGTTTTTGTTTTAGTTTCCGTTGCCATACTACACCTTATTCCTTAGATTTCTTATCAGTTTTCGCTGTTTCAGATTTAACAGCGTCAATTGGTTTTCCTTCGCGGCGCTCAACTATTTCACCTACAACTTTACCGCGCTTTGCTGCTATTGCCTTTGGTGATTTCATACCTTCAAGCGCATCGAAGGTTGCTTTTAACATATTATGCGGGTTGGAAGTGCCAACCGATTTAGCAACCACATCCTGCACACCTAATGCTTCAAAAACAGCACGCATCGGACCGCCGGCAATGATGCCGGTTCCCACAGGAGCAGTGCGGATTATCACTTTGCCCGCCCCGAAACGGCCATACAGGTCGTGATGCACAGTACGGCCTTCACGCAGGGGTATACGCATCATGGATTTTTTCGCCGAATCCAGTGCCTTACGCATAGCATCAGAAACTTCCTTGGCTTTTCCTGAGCCATAACCAACCCGGCCTTTGCCATCGCCCACAACAACCAGTGCGGCAAAACCAAAGCGGCGACCACCTTTTACTACTTTAGCAACGCGGTTGATCGAAACCAGCTTATCGATCAAATCACTGCCTTCTTCGCGACCACTTTTCTTTTCATTGCGTTCTGGACGTGCCATATTTATTTCCCAACTTTTTAACTAAACTAATTACTGAACCTGATTAAACTAGAATGACAAACCTGCTTCGCGAGCTGCATCAGCCAAGGCTTTAACGCGACCATGGAATAAGTATCCGCCACGATCAAAAACAACTTCTTTAACATCAGCCTTTTTAGCGCGCTGTGCTATTAATGTGCCGATTACTTTAGCTGCTTCAATAGTAGATGTTGATTTCACTTTACCCTTAACATCAGCATCAAGTGAAGATGCAGAAGCTAAGGTTTCTCCTTTGCTATCATCAATCAACTGGGCATATATATGCTTGCCAGAGCGGAATACTGAAAGGCGCACGCGGTTATTGGTCTGCCTGCGGATTGCAGAGCGGACACGCTGCTTGCGGCGCGCGAACAATGCTTTTGATTTAACGGCCTGAGACATTATTTCTTCTTCCCTTCTTTTTGACGTACATATTCGCCTTCATAGCGGACACCTTTACCTTTATATGGCTCAGGTTTACGCAAGCCACGGATTTCAGCGGCCACCTGCCCTACAAGCTTCTTATCAAAACCAGAGATAGAAATCGAGGTAGGCTTTTCGCAAACTATCGAAATCCCGGCAGGAATCGCGAATTTAATTTCATGGCTGAAACCAAGAGCCAAAGTAAGGTAATTCTTATCCGCAGCAGCGCGGAAACCAACTCCCTGAATTTCAAGTTTTACTGTAAAGCCCTTGGAAACTCCTTCAACCATGTTATTTACCTGGTTGCGGGTGGTGCCCCACATAGCACGCGAACGCTTGTCTTCCTTATTAACAGGCAGAACAATAATATTGCTTCCATCCACCTTAACATTAACTTCAGGTGCTAATTTTGCTTTCAATTCCCCTTTTGAGCCTTTAACAGCAATTTCACCAGCATCCACCTTAACGGTGACACCTGATGGTATCGCAACTGGCTGTTTACCTACACGAGACATTTTATCCTCAACTTCCTTAAACTTATATTTTCTAGCTTAGAATACCGAACACAATACTTCACCGCCTACATTCGCCTGACGCGCATCAAAATCCGACATCACACCTTTTGAGGTGGATAGGATAGCGATACCAAGGCCATTGAAGAATTTAGGAAGCTTGGAAATTTCGCAATAAACACGGCGACCCGGTTTAGAAATGCAGGTAATCTCCTTAATAACACGCTCGCCTTCATGATATTTAAGCTCGATCTCAAATTCAGGCTTTCCATCATTTTCAGAGCGTACATAATCAGCAATAAAGCCCTCATTCTTTAAAACCTCAAGCACATTGCCAAGCAGGTTAGTAGCCTGACAGCGAACACGTGCAAGGCGTGCGGACTGACCATTACGGATAAGTGACAACATGTCAGCAAGACGGTAATTCATCGACATAATCTTCTCCTACCAGCTGGCTTTGGTGAGTCCGGGAACTTTCCCGAACGAGCCAAGCTCACGCAGTTTAATGCGCGAAAGTTTAAATTTACGGTATACGCCACGGGCACGGCCAGTGAGTTCACAACGGTTGCGATGGCGGATTTTAGCACCATTACGCGGCATTGCAGAAAGCTTTATCTGCGCTTGCAGTCGTTCTTCGAACGGCAGGTCGCGGTTCATTATAACTTCCTTAAGCGCACCACGCTTATTGGCATGCTTCTTTGCCATTTTCAGGCGGCGGTTATTTTTATTTATCGAACTAAGTTTAGCCATATTTTCTCCAACTATTTCACAAACGGCATATTCATAGCAGCAAGCAAGGACTTAGCTTCATTATCGGTCTTTGCAGTGGTGCATATAATAATATCCATACCACGGATCTGGTCAATTTTATCATAATTGATTTCAGGAAATACGATCTGCTCTTTTAAGCCAAGAGCATAATTTCCACGACCATCAAAGCTTTTGTGCGGCACACCACGGAAATCGCGCACACGCGGCAGGGCAGTATTGATAAGACGGTCAAGGAATTCATACATACGCTGTTTACGTAGTGTTACCTTGCAGCCAATCGGCAGGCCTTCGCGGAGCTTGAAACCTGCGATAGCTTTTTTCGATTTAGTTATCATGGCTTTCTGACCGGTGATCAAACCAAGCTCGTTAACAGCAGCCTGGATTGTTTTACTGTCATTTACGTTTTCACCAACACCCATATTGATAACAATCTTATCAAGTTTAGGGATTTCCATGCCGTTTTTATAATTAAATTGTTTCTGCATGGAAGGGCGAATATCTTTCTCATAAGCCATCTGCAAGCGTGGAGTGTAACCAGACTTAGAAGCAGAAGGTTTTTTTGCAGCTTTCTCAGCCTTAGGCGCTTTTTCTGCAGTAGCTTTAGCAGCGCCGGTTTTGTTTTTATCTGTAGCCATTAGATCTTATCTCCTGAACGCTTAGCAAAGCGCACTTTATTATCACCTTCAAATTTGTAACCAGCCCTTGTTGGCTTGCCTGATTTAGCGTCAATCAATGACACGTTAGATATATGTAGCGGGGCTTCTTTTTCAATGATGCCACCAGCAGAAGCTTTGCTCGCTTTGGTATGACGCTTTACCATATTGATACCACCGACAATAACACGGCCTTCAGACGTGATCACCTGAGTGATAGTGCCTTTTTTGCCTTTTTCCTTACCGGCGATGACTACAACTTCGTCACCTTTTTTCACTTTATACTTAATAGCCATTTTACAAATCCCAACTAATATTTCTTATAATACTTCAGGCGCCAAAGATACGATCTTCATGAACTGCTTAGCACGTAATTCACGGGTAACCGGCCCAAAGATACGAGTGCCAATCGGTTCATTCTGCTTAGTAAGCAGTACAGCTGCATTTTTATCAAAGCGGATGGTGCTACCATCAGCGCGGTGAATGTCACGCTTGGTACGGACTATAACCGCACGGTGCACTTCACCTTTTTTCACCTTACCGCGCGGGATAGCATCTTTGATCGACACTACTATAACATCACCAACCGATGCAAATTTACGCCCGGCGCCGCCCAATACTTTAATACACATTACTCGACGCGCGCCTGAATTATCGGCTACTTCAAGGTTAGATTGCTGCTGTATCATATTCTATTTTCCTAACTTCTAGCCTTCGTAAACAACTTGCCAGCATTTAGTTTTTGATATCGGGGCTGATTCAATAATCTGCACTTTATCGCCAACTTTAAACTGGTTTTTTTCATCATGTGCCGCGTATTTTTTTGAACGGCGTATGGTCTTTTTATATACAGGGTGTGAAACGCGGCGCTCCACACGAACAGTAACTGTCTTTTCATTTGCGTCGCTTACGACGGTTCCTTGCAATACGCGCCTTGGCATGAATTAATCCTTCTTCTTTTCTTTTGCCTTAGTTTTCTTAGCTGGTGCCTTTTTAGGGGCAACACTCTTAACATCATTAGTACCTTCGTTCAACAAGGTTTTTGCCCTTGCTATGGTGCGGCGCGCCTCCCGGAAACCTTGATTATTTTCCAGGGAACCGGTAGCCATCTGCATACGCAGGTTGAACTGCTCTTTTTTCGAAGTAAGGATTATATCCCTTAATTCTTCCTTTGATTTAGTGCGTAATTCAGAAGTTTTCATGATTATTCTCCCTCTTTCACGCGAGAAACAAATTTTGTTTTAATTGGAAGCTTTGCTGAAGCACGGTCAAAAGCTTCGCGGGCAACCGCCTCTGAAACACCATCCACTTCAAACAATATGCGACCAGGTGCAACACGAGCTGCCCAGAATTCTACTGAACCTTTACCACTTCCCATACGTACTTCCGCTGGTTTACGAGTTACTGGTAGGTCTGGGAAAATGCGTATCCACATACGGCCTACACGCTTAACATGACGCGAAATAGCACGGCGCGCCGCTTCGATCTGACGGGCAGTGATACGTTCCGGCTGCATGGCTTTCAGGCCATATTCACCAAAATTCAAGGTAAAACCACCTTTGGACGCACCTTTAATGCGGCCTTTATGCGCTTTACGGTATTTAGTTTTTTTAGGACTCATCATAATCGGTTACTCGTTGCTTGTTGCTAGTAGTTCTACAGGTGCCACATCAGATGGAGCAGCTTCAATTTTCTTTTCTTTTCCAAGTATCTCGCCTTTGAATACCCATACTTTAACACCTATGGTACCATAAGCGGTTTCCGAGCGGGCGATACCGTAATCAACATCTGCGCGCAGTGTATGCAACGGCACGCGTCCTTCGCGATACCATTCCATGCGGGCTATTTCAGCGCCACCAAGACGTCCGCTAACATTGATACGGATACCAAGCGCGCCAAGACGCAGGCAAGACTGCACAGCACGTTTCATGGCACGGCGGAAAGCCACACGTTTTTCCAACTGCTGAGCGATAGATTCAGCAATTAGGGTTGCATCCAGTTCAGGTTTTGCCACTGGCACAATATTAAGATGAACCTCATCCTTAGTGAATTTAGAAAGGTCCTTCTTGATTTTATCAATATCAGCACCTTTTTTACCTATAACAACGCCAGGACGGGCAGTATGAATTGTGATATGCGCCTTTTTGGTAGGGCGTTCGATCACAACTTTACTAACACCAGCAGCATCTAAACTCTTTTTAAGATAAGCTTGTATTTTATAATCTTCATGCAGCTTGGTTGAATAATCGCTACCTGCAAACCAGCGCGAATCCCAGGTTTTGTTTACACCAACTCGGAAACTGATTGCGTTTACTTTTTGACCCATATTATGCTTTCTCCTCTTTTTCACGCACAATCAGCGTCAAATTTGCAAATGGCCTGAACACACGCGCCGATTTACCACGGCCACGAGTATGCATGCGTTTCATTACCAGGTTTTTACCAACATACGCTTCTTTCACATATAGTGAATCAACATTGAGGTTATGGTTATTTTCGGCATTGGCAATTGCTGATTGCAAAGCTTTTTTTACATCGCCAGAGATACGCTTGCTGGAAAATGAAAGCTGCGTAAGGGCGCCATTCACATCCATGCCACGTATAAGTGCAGCAACAAGGTTAAGTTTCTGCGGGCTGATGCGGATGCGGTTAATAACCGCTTTCGCTTCATTTGGTGCCAGTGCACGCTCGGCTGATTTCTTAGACATATATTATCCTTTTTGCCTATGCTTTTTTAGGTTTGGCTACGACTTTTTTATCGGCAGTATGCCCATGGAAAGTACGGGTTGGCGAAAACTCACCGAATTTATGACCGATCATATCTTCGTTTACGGAAACCGGAATAAATTTTTTGCCGTTATATACACCAAAGGTCAAGCCAACAAACTGCGGCAATATCGTAGAACGACGTGACCATGTTTTAATGATTTGATTTCGTGTAGCTGCTTTGGCTTCTTCTGCTTTTTTAAGCAGGTAACCATCAACGAACGGACCTTTCCAAACTGAACGTGCCATATTAATCTTTCCCTATTATTTAGTCTGATGTCTGCTGCGAAGAATGAGCTTATTCTTCTTCTTTTTAGAACGTGTCTTAGTACCTTTGGTTCCCTTGCCCCACGGAGTAACCGGATGACGGCCACCAGATGTACGGCCTTCACCACCGCCATGAGGATGGTCAACAGGGTTCATAGCCACACCGCGAACGCATGGGCGAACACCCAGCCAGCGGCTGCGTCCTGCTTTACCGATAACCGCGTTCTGGTTATCAGGGTTAGAAACTGCTCCAATCGTAGCAAGACAATCTGAACGGATCAAACGAAGCTCGCCTGAGCGAAGTTTCACCTGTGCATAGCCAGCATCCTTACCAACAAGCTGCACATAAGTTCCAGCTGCGCGGGCAAGCTGCCCACCCTTACCTTCTTTCATCTCAACATTATGGATAATAGTTCCAACCGGGATATTTTTAAGCGGCATTGAGTTGCCCGGCTTAATATCCGCACGTTCGGAAGATACCACCACATCACCAACAGCAAGGCGCTGAGGAGCGATGATGTAAGCAAGTTCGCCGTCGGAATATTTTATAAGCGCGATAAATGAAGTACGGTTCGGATCATATTCAAGACGCTCAACTGTTGCTGGCATATCGAATTTGCGGCGCTTAAAATCAATTACACGGTAAGATTGTTTGTGTCCGCCACCAACACGGAAAGCAGTCAAACGACCATAGTTATTACGACCACCGGTCTTTTTCTTTCCTTCAGTAAGTTGCTTAACTGGCTTTCCTTTATATAGCTCGGAGCGGTCAACAATAACCAGCTGGCGCTGTGCAGGAGTTGTAGGTTTAAAACTTTTGAGAGCCATGTTATTTCACTCCGCCTTCTAAATTAATTGATTGGCCAGCAACCAAGGTAACGATGGCTTTCTTGCTATCGCCCTGTTTGCCTTTTACGCCGCGGAACATTTTAGTTTTACCAAGGCGGCGCAAAGTATTTACATCAGCCACTTTTACATTGAATAAAGCCTCAACAGCCGATTTTATATCCGCTTTAGTGGAATCAAGGCGTACATTAAATATAACCTTGTTAAATTCAGAGACTGCAGTTGATTTTTCTGTAATCACTGGCGATACGATAGTATCATAGTGGTAAGCACGAGCTTCAACCTTATCTAGTTTTTTAGCCTTTTTCATTTAAGCCTCTCTTCAAGATGCGCTACCGCGTCTTTAGTCAAAATCAACTGTTTGTGGCGCAAAATATCATAAACGTTTATTCCTTGCTGAGGCAGCACATCCACAAATTTAATGTTGCGGGCTGCTTTAGCAAAATTTTCATTCACTTCTGCGCCGCCAATAATAAGCGGGGCATCCCAGCCATTTTTTGCAAACTGAGCAACCATAGCTTTGGTTTTAGGCGCCTTCACGTCTACATTATCAACAACGAATAATGTACCATCAGCCTGCTTGGAAGACAGAGCGACACGCATAGCCAGTTTGCGAACCTTTTTAGGGAGACCTATTTCGTGGCTACGCACAACCGGACCAAAAATAGTAGAACCACCGCGCATCTGGGCGGAGCGCATAGAGCCTTGGCGGGCATTACCAGAACCTTTTTGCTTGAAAGGCTTCTTACCTGTTCCACTGATTTCACTGATGGTTTTGGTTTTATGTGTGCCTGAGCGAGCCTTAGCACGCTGCCATTCAACCATGCGGTGCAATATGTCTTTACGAACTGGCGCACCAAAAACTGCATCAGAGAGTTCAATCTCGCCAGCGTCCTTGTTTTCTAATGTGACAACTTTTATTTTCATATAATTTCTCTATTTTTAGCTTTGAGCACTAACTTCTTCTGCTGGCTTTTCGCTGGCTGCAGCCTTACGGATACCGGCAGGGAATGGAGCGAGCGGATGCGTACCTTTTTTGCAGGCATCCTTAACCAGGACAAAACCATTATCCGCACCTGGAACCGCACCTTTTACCATGATAAAGCCACGATCTTCATCAACAGAAATAACCTGCAGGTTCTGTGTTGTGACACGCACAGTCCCCATATGTCCGGCCATCTTTTTGCCTTTAAATACACGACCCGGATCCTGACGCTGACCAGTAGAACCATGAGAGCGGTGGGAGACTGATACACCGTGGGTAGCCTCAAGACCAGCAAAGTTGTGGCGTTTCATAACACCAGCAAACCCTTTACCTATCGAGTTACCCACCACATCAACATATTGCCCTGGGACAAAATGGCTTGCAACAATTTCAGTGCCCGGTTCAATAAGGCCTTTTTCTTCTACGCGGAATTCAACCAGCTTGCGTTTTGGCTCAACCTTGGCTTTGGCATAATGGCCTCGAAGAGCTTTAGAGACATTCTTTACTTTTGCCACGCCTGCACCAAGCTGAACAGCAGTATAGCCATCTTTAGCAATAGTTTTATTGGCAACAACCTGGCAATTATCAACATGCAGAACAGTAACAGGTGTTTCAACACCTTCTTCTGTATATACCGAGGTCATGCCCAGCTTTTTTGCAATTAGTCCTGTACGCATATTATGCTGCCTCCGCCTTGATTTTGATGTCCACGCCGGAAGCAAGGTCAAGCTTCATAAGCGCATCTACGGTTTGCGGTGTCGGATCCAAAATATCGATCAAACGTTTATGGGTGCGGATCTCGAACTGTTCGCGTGATTTTTTATCAATATGCGGCGAACGGTTCACAGTGAAGCGTGCAATACGTAGCGGCAGAGGTATTGGGCCGCGAACCTGTGCACCAGTACGCTTTGCTGTTGAAACAATCTCAGCTGTCGATTGATCAAGGACACGGTGATCAAACGCTTTCAGCCAGATACGGATTTTTTGGTTTTGCATGTTAAACTACTCCACAATTTTAGCTACGACGCCAGCGCCGATGGTACGTCCGCCTTCGCGGATAGCGAAGCGCAGGCCTTCTTCCATAGCGATAGGTGAAATAAGCGTAGCTTCGATGCTTACGTTATCACCAGGCATGATCATTT
>CAUJHR010000021.1 GCA_963205195.1 Pseudomonadota bacterium
AGCATATATGACCGAGAATAAAGCCGTGGATAACAGCGCCCTGAGCCGTTATGAATTGATAACGGATGGATTTTTATCAATTGCCGATTACAAGAAAAGCGGGAATATAATTGCCGTAACCCATGTCGAAGTTCCTACGGAACTGCGTGGGAGAGGGGTGGCGGCGCAGCTTATGGCGGCCATAGTGCTTGACGCCAAAGCGCAGAACCTTACCATCAACCCCATCTGCCCTTATGCTGCTTCATACCTCCAGAAACATGGGATAAATGCTTAAAGGCCATGTCATGCCTCCGCAGGGCGGTATCCATGCCTAACAATATGTATCCAAGCCAATTCTTATAAGAAAGGTTGGGCCGGGATGACAGTTCCTAAACTCTAATCCCAATCTCTACTTTGACTTCTTCGCCCTAAGCTTGTTCCAGTAATCGAGGCGCTTTATCATCTCGCGCTCGAAACCCGCTTCAATAGGCTTGTAATAGCTTGTTCGTTTCATTCCTTCCGGGAAATAATTCTGGCCGGAAAATCCGTCCTCGGTTTCCGGGTCGTAAATATAGCCGTCGCTATATCCCAGCTCTTTCATCATCTTGGTAGGAGCATTTAGAATATGCATTGGTGGGGCGAGGGAGCCGTTACGCCGTGCGTCCCCCGTCACCTTGTTAAGAGCGCGGTAAACGCCGATGGATTTAGGCGCGGTGGCAAGGTAAATCACCGCCTGCGCGATGTTGATATGTCCCTCAGGTGCTCCTATGAACTCGAACGCATCTTTGGCTGCCAGCGCCTGCACCACGGCCTGCGGGTCAGCCATGCCAATATCCTCGGTGGCAAAGCGCACAAGGCGGCGCAGTATGTAAAGCTCATCCTCGCCGCCATCGAGCATCCGTGCGAACCAATATAGCGCCGCATCCACATCCGAGCCGCGCAGCGACTTATGCAACGCGCTGATAAGGTTATAATGCCCTTCGCCGGATTTATCATATATCGGCATCCGCTTTTGTATCAGTTCCAGCAGTTCCTCGCTATTTATCTGTCCCTGCATTTCCAGCAGCTCCTCGACCAGATTAAGCAAATAGCGCGCATCCCCGTCAGCCATAGCGCACAGAGTTTTACGTGCCTCATCATCCAGTGGCAGTTGCTTGCCCGTAAATTCCTCGGCCTTATAGGTAAGTTTTATCAGGCTTTCGACATCAAGCCGGTTGATGACCAGCACCTTGCAGCGCGAAAGCAGCGCCGAGTTCAGCTCGAAGGATGGGTTTTCCGTGGTTGCGCCAATTAAAATAATGGTCCCGTTCTCGATGTAAGGCAGGAATAGATCCTGCTGTGCTCGGTTGAAGCGGTGTATCTCATCCACCAGCAATATGGTGCGCTTGCCCGCCTGCTTGTCAATTTCCGCCTGTTCAAAAACCTTACGCAGGTCAGCTGTGGCGTGCGAAATGGCTGATAGCTGCACGAACAGCGCGCCGCTATATTTTGCGATAAGCCGAGCAATTGTGGTTTTTCCGCAGCCTGCACTCCCCCAGAAGATGATCGAGGGGAAATGCCCGGTTTTGACAGCATTGGCGAACAGCGAACCTTCGGCGAGCAGGTGATCCTGCCCCAGCACATCTTCAAAGCTCTGCGGGCGCATCCGGTCAGCCAAAGGCCGGTCATTATCTTCAAAGGTGAGAGATGCTTGGGTTTGCTTCATAGGAATAATATATTCCTTTTTAGTAAGGAAACAAGGATGGGGTGATTCCAATCATTTGACATTTCCGCCTCGCGTGCTATGCGGGATTGCTAACATACTTAGGATATTTCACCATGCTCTTTATCGCACTGCTCCTCGGACTTATTGAAGGAATGACCGAGTTCCTTCCTGTATCTTCAACCGGCCATTTGATTCTGTTTGGTGATATTCTAGGCTTTCAGGGCCCTCCCGGAAAAACTTTTGAAATTTCAATCCAGCTTGGCGCTATTCTTGCTATCTGCTGGCTTTATCGCGCTAAGCTCGCTGCCACTGCTTCCGGCCTTATCCGCCGTGAAAATAAGGACTGGCGCTTTGCCATGGGCATATTGCTGGCTTTCCTGCCCGCGATGTTTTTTGGTGCACTGTTCCATGAATTTATCAAGGAAAAGCTATTCAATCCGCATAGCGTATCAATTGCGCTCATCATAGGTGGGATTGTTATTTTGTTGGTGGAGCGCTTAAAGCCAACCCCACGCTATCATAAGTTTGAAGAATTCTCCCTTCCTTTATGTTTTAAAATAGGGTTGTGCCAGTGCCTGGCCCTTATTCCCGGCACATCGCGCAGCGGCGCAACGATCATTGGCGCCCTGCTGCTCGGCGCTGACCGTAAAGCGGCAACGGAATTTTCTTTTTTCCTCGCGATTCCCACCATGTTTGCCGCAACCGTATTTGACCTTTATGGGAACAGGCACTCACTCTCGTTTGATAATATGCAGCTTATCTCTGTAGGCTTCATCACCGCCTTTATCAGCGCTTTAATTGTGGTGCGCTGGGTTGTCGCCTATATCAGCAGGCACGGCTTCACCCCCTTTGCCATCTACCGGATAATACTAGGGTCGGTTATGCTGTATCTGTTGGGGTAGTGGTGAGTTGCAATGCTAGAAAAAAATCTTAAATCGGTACGTTCTTGGTTTGTAATAGCGCTAATTTGTTATGCATGCCTTACCATTTATCATTACAATAATTACGAACATTTTGATTGGAATAGCTTTTATCAAATAGCTAGCCTCTTTCTGAGAGGGTTTCTTTTGTCTGCAATGTTTTATTTTTTAGTTGTTTATTTTCCATCTAAACGAAAACGCTCAATTTTAAAAAGTAATTTTAGAAGGATATATAAAGATATTAAGCATGAATTAATTAGAGAAATATTGTGGTGTAGCCAAAAAGGTGGACGCACAGATATTAATGCAACTGAAGAATTGGTAGAAAAATTACATGATGTTAGAGAGTTTAGGGAGCTTTTTAAAGGAGGCAAAAAAGGTGATGAAGGATGGTATGCCTTCTGTAATAACATACAGGGCGACCCCGCTGCCTTTTTAAGCTTAATTCAAAAGCTAAAGCTTCTAGCAAAGCAACTGGATTTTATTTTGCATAATTATGAAATTAAGAAACAAGAGCATTTTGATTTTTTGAAAGGGTTAGAAATTACAATTATAGAACTCGATAACCTCGATAAAAATGCTCATGGCGATGAAGTGAAAATATTTAGCAGATTTCTGTGGCAAATGTTTGCTGGTTACAACTTTACAGAAGGATATAAAGACTACGACATCATTGAAAAGATGATAAATGAATTTTAAACGATCTTGTGAACCTAGCAAAATCCGGCTGGATTCGAACCTGCGAGATTCAAGATAATCTCGTCTTAAATGGCGGGAGTGACAGGATTAACAAATGGCCTTCTGGCCATTTGCCCTGCGGGTCTCTCGGTTGCGCCTCGATTTCCAAAATTTCTTACTATTACCAAAAGCGTTTGTTGGCCACAGCTTTTCCTGAGCCGGATTTGAAATATTTTTCAAGTTCTCTAGCTGTTTGTTCAGTTTCAACAGCAATATATGATTTTAAGGTTACAGGAATAAAGGCTTTTGTGGATTGCACTTGCCCTTTTTGATGCTCAGAAAAGCGCCGTTTTAAATTGGGCGTTGAACCCACGTAAATATCATTATTTTGAAGTTCAAGAAAATAAACATACCACATATCTAGTCCTCCTACGCTCCTATTGGAGCTTCGGATGACACTCCTGCTTCTATCAGCTTCGTGTGGCCTGCCACCCGAAGCCGAAGGCGCAGGGTGGCGGGAGTGACGGGACTCGAACCCGCGACCTTCGGCGTGACAGGCCGACGCTCTAACCAACTGAGCTACACCCCCGTATAAGGGACTTTATTTCAACTATCTCCCTACGCTAATGCTTCGGGAGACACCTGCTTCTACCGTCTTCAAATGTCAGGCCTCAAGTGGCCTGCCACCCGAAGCCGGAGGCGCAGGGTGGTGGGCGATGACAGGCTCGAACTGCCGACCCTCTCGGTGTAAACGAGATGCTCTACCAACTGAGCTAATCGCCCTCTTTATACAGAAACCAAAGCGAAAACGCTCTGGAAATCGAAAAAGGGACTTGTTTACTACCCGTTTTTTTTACTGATTGCAACAGGTGAGTGCAAAAAAAAGAGGCGTCCGGAAAAATATCCTGAACGCCTCGTTTTTTGTAGGAAAACAGCTAGTTATGCTGCTTTTTTCTTGGAAGATTTATTTACAGCTTCGCTTAAAGCTTTGCCTGGTTTGAATTTTGGCTTGTTTGAAGCGGCAATTTTGATAACTGCGCCGGTGCGTGGGTTGCGGCCTTCGGTTGCTTTACGGTGTACAACAGCAAATGTGCCAAAACCAACGAGGCGGATTTCATCACCTTTAGAAAGGGCTTTTGAAACCACAGCGATAAATGCATCAATTGCTTCTGATGCTTTTGCTTTGGTAAGGTCAGATTTATCTGCTACTTCTGCGATCAATTCATTCTTATTCATTTTTCTACTCCCTAGTTGCTACGATATGTGTAAAGGTGAGGTGAACCGTTCATCACACCAGCTTGCGTGCAAGCCACGTGTAGAATCAAGCACGGAAAAAAACAAATGTAAACAGCAATTTCTATATGAGGTGCAAAAAAATGTTTTGGAAGGAGGCTCTCACCCTCAATCTTTTATCACAAAAAACATGTGGAATTGCAAAAAATCAGACACGGAAAACTATAAAATAAGCCTCCGGAGAAAAACCTAATGCGGCTTCTTAGCGCTTGTTTTCTGGTCAGATTTTATCATTACCGGCGCTGCATTGTTTTCAATCACATCTGCGTTGATAATGACTTCTTCAACACCTTGCTGGCTTGGTATATCATACATAAGGTCAAGAAGATGCCCTTCCAGTATCGCACGTAATCCACGCGCCCCGGTTTTGCGTTTTATGGCTTTATCAGCGATTGCTTTAAGCGCGTCATCAGAAAAACGCAGGCGTACACCTTCCATCTCAAACAGCTTCTGATATTGTTTTATCAGGGCGTTTTTAGGCTTGGTAAGGATTGAAATAAGCGCGGCTTCATCAAGGTCTGTAAGTGTTGCTATAACCGGCAGGCGGCCCACAAACTCAGGGATAAGGCCGAATTTCAGCAGGTCTTCAGGTTCTACCTGCGAGAATAATTCGCCAATACGCTGGTTCTCTTTGCTGCGAACATCAGCACCGAAGCCTATAGCAGTTCCTTTGCCGCGCGCGGCGATGATCTTCTCTAGTCCAGAGAATGCTCCGCCGCAGATGAATAATATATTGGAAGTATCAACCTGCAAAAATTCCTGCTGCGGGTGCTTGCGTCCGCCTTGCGGTGGAACAGAAGCGACTGTGCCTTCCATTAGCTTGAGCAATGCCTGCTGCACACCTTCGCCTGATACGTCGCGGGTTATAGATGGGTTGTCGGACTTGCGTGAAATTTTATCAACTTCATCGATATAAACGATGCCGCGTTGTGCACGCTCAACATTGTAATCGGCAGCCTGCAATAAACGCAGTATTATATTTTCAACGTCTTCACCTACATAACCGGCTTCGGTTAGGGTCGTGGCATCTGCCATGGTGAATGGAACATCAAGGATACGCGCCAGCGTCTGTGCGAGTAATGTTTTGCCAGAACCGGTAGGGCCGATAACAAGGATATTCGATTTTGCAAGTTCCACATCGGCATTTTTTTCAAGCAGCGATACGCGCTTGTAATGGTTGTGAACAGCAACCGAGAGAACTTTTTTCGCCTGGTTCTGGCCAATAACATAATCATCAAGAACCTTGCATATATCAGCAGGCTTGGCTATTTCCTCACCTTCTTTCGACAATACGCCCTTATCAGCAGCTCGGATAATATCCATGCACAGCACTACGCATTCATCGCAGATAAATACGGTTGGCCCCGCGATAAGCTTGCGGACTTCATGCTCGCTTTTGCCGCAGAATGAGCAATAGCGTGTATTTTTGGATTCCCTGCTGCCGGTCTTAGTCACTTTGTATTCTCCTTGTCATTCCCGCGGAGGCGGGAATCTTTCTTAATTAGCATGGATCCCAGCCTTCGCTGGGATGACGGGAATCTAAGCGGCAAAGCCGCTAAGATTTACCGTCATTTCTTCTTATCTAATATATCTTCCAAACCGCGTTTTTCAATGATGGTATCCACAAGTCCGAAATCCTTGGCCATTTCCGCAGTCATAAAATTATCGCGTTCCATATTCTTCTCGACATGAGAAAGTTTCTGGCCGGTATGTTTTACGTATATCTGGTTGAGGCGGGCTTTTAGCGAGAGGATTTCCTTTGCATGGATCTCAATATCTGTAGCCTGCCCTGAGAAACCGCCAGACGGCTGATGTATCATGATGCGTGAGTTAGGAAGCGTATAGCGCTGCCCTGGCTCACCTGCGGTCAGAAGAAGCGACCCCATAGAAGCGGCCTGACCAAAACAAAGTGTAGCAACTTTAGGGCGGATATACTGCATGGTATCGTATATCGAAAGCCCGGAAGTAACTACACCACCGGGGGAATTGATATACATGAAAATTTCCTTGTCAGGGTTTTCCGATTCCAAAAACAATAGCTGGGCGCAGATAAGCGACGCCATATTATCATTAACCGGCCCGATCAGGAAAATGATGCGTTCCTTAAGCAGGCGCGAATAAATATCGAACGAACGCTCGCCGCGGCTGGTCTGCTCGATAACCATCGGCACCAATATATTTGCAAAGGTATCTTGTATGTCAGCCATATTCTCAATCCTGAATCAGTTAATGTGTTTGCATTTTAAACTTTTGATATAAATCCTACATATGGATTTATCTTTATTTCAGCAATAAAGGGTAAAAGTTAACAAACCATTACTCCTCAGCCTTCTTTTTTGGTTTTGTTTTAGAAGAACTTGCAGATTTTTTACCAGACTTTGCAGAAGATTCCGCTTTTTCGCTATTTTCATCTTCATCGCCTACATCGACAAGGTCAGCTATTGCTGTCTTTACATCATTGAATTTTACGCTACCCAGTATGAAATCCACTGCCTTTTCTTCAAGGATTGGTCCGCGTAAATCTTCAAGCCGGTTAGGGTTCTTCTGGTAGAATTCAAATATCTGGCGTTCCTGCCCAGGATACTGGCTGGCCTGCTGCATGACAGCGCGGGAAATTTCTTCGCGGCTTATCTGCAGTTTGTTACGGGTTCCGATCTCAGCCAGTAAAATGCCGAGTGTAACGCGGCGGCGCGCAACTTTTTTATATTCTTCTTCCAGCTCTTTTTCGCTTTTTCCGGCGAGCATTTCATCACCATCTTCCTTGGATTGCTTAACGCGTTCCCAGATGGTTTTGAATTCCATTTCCACCATGGTTTCAGGGAGTTCGAAATCATATTTTTCTTCAAGGATATCGAATAGCTGTTTTTTAAGCTGGTTACGCACTATCTGGTCATATTCTTTCACCAATTGCGCGCGCACTGCTTCGTTAAATGCGGAAAGGTCGGAGAAGCCGCGTGCTGTTGCGAATTCTTCGTTTATCTCCGGTGTTTTCGCTTCCTGCACGGCTTTTATTTTGACTTCGAACTCAACATCTTTACCTGCAAGGTTAGCTGCCGGGTATTTTGCCGGGAAGGTAACTTTTACCACGCGGGTATCGCCTGTTTTGGCGCCGATAAGCTGTTTTTCAAAACCATCGATGAACTGGTTGCTTCCCAGTTCCAGGTCGAAATCTTCAGCTGTACCGCCATCAAAAGCAACACCGTCCAGTGTTCCTTTGAAATCAATTTTTACAATATTGCCATTGGCGGCTTTTGCGTCTTTAGGAAGATCAGCAAATTGTGGGCTGCGTTCAGCTATGCGTTTTGCTGCTTCCGAAATATCGCTTTCGGATATTTCAAATGTTTTGCGTTCAAGTTTCACATCATCGAATTTAAGTTCCGGAAGTTCAGGGAACAATTCCAGCGCCACGCTGAAAGAAAGCTCACCGCCTTCGTTATATTCTTCGATGTTTACCTGTGGTGTAAGGGTAGGGCGGAATTTATTCTGCACAACCAGGTCGTTTATCGAGCCGTTTATCACCTGTTTTATAACATCAGCCTGAACAGCTTTACCATAGCGCTGTTTAAGAACTTTGATCGGTACTTGGCCGGGACGGAAGCCAGCTATTTTTGCGGTTTTACCGACTTCTTTGAGTTCGTTTTCGGTTTTGGCGTTGATAGCGTCGGCATCAACTGTGATCTTGAAATTCTTTTTAAGGCCTTTTGAGTCCAGTTCGGTAACCTTCATGATGATTCTCTTTTTTAATTTTTGGTTAATGGGATAGGTAAATATTCTGCATAAGGGAAAACCACAATGCAGGACAAAAGGCAAACATAAAATCAAGCCTACAAAATCCACACGTGGGATTTTGTAATTATATAAAGCTGATCCACACGTGGGATTTTGCAGTAGCAGTCATACTGCGGCGAGCATATAGAGCCCGCAGGGTCTCGGTATTGATTGCAAAGTTCCTGTTCAGACTTCGGCCCACAGGATGACATACAAAAAACCCGCAATTTTATATAAAACTATAAGTCCCGGAAGTGAAAAATTATTGAATTTTCCCAGCAAATCCGCGGGTTTTCATGGGATTTTATGGGATGGCATGGGATGTTATGGAGCAAAATAGGCAATATTAGTTTCTTTAGATCTTTGACGCACTAGCTCCGATACTGCCATCACTGATAGCACCTGGTACAACCGGAGTTCCATTTTCAATGTGGGCACCGCCGCTTAGCTGCCCCTTAGACAGTCTGGCCTTTTCTTCTTGAATGCTTCGTTGAACTACAGCATCAATTCTCATCCCTTTAAGTGCTTTTTCAACTGCTTCTGCAGTTTCCCTACGTTCCTGTTCTGCTTTTGCAGATAGCTCTTTTGCCTGTTGCTCTGTATCTAATTTGGCTTTTTCTTCCGGGCTAATTGGCAGGGCGGGAGCTGGCTCTTTTGCTAATACCAGCTGAACAGGAGAAACATTTGTTTTTGACAGTTCAGCAGTTAATACCTCTGAAGATACTCCATATTCCTTGGAGAATTTCTCAAGAGATGCCTTTTGGACATTTTCTTTCCACCTATCGGTAAAATTGCTTAAACCGCCACCGTCTTTACTAAATGATTCTTGTACCGTTTTCCAAAAAGGGGATTCTCCCTTTATTATATTCATAATCATAGAACCGGTGTCAGTGCCACCGCCGCCAAATGCCATCCCAATTACAAAACCAATCATATTGGTCTTATCATCGCCTGCGGCCTCTGCTGTGTTGAGGGAGCTTTTTATTCGCGCTGACATTGATTTAAGAGTTTGTTCTTTTGCAGAATTTTCAACCTGAGCATTTGTTAAGGTTATATGCTTAAAAGCTGCATCACTTTTAACTCGTTCAAGGGCTTCTGAATATTCCTTATTTCTTACATCGGAAAAAAGGTTTCCATCACCATTCAGACCTTCCGTGACAATTCGGTCAATGTTATTATCTATAACTTTTTTATCTATTACCATAACCAACCAAAGTTCTAATTCCGGGTTAAATAAATTTTCCTATGCTAAATCTAACATAGCTTAATAAATTATAGTGTGAAAATTATGTTACAATGATTTAAAAAGCGCATAAGGATTGTCATAAATTGGCAATATGCTGAAATATATGGCTATTTCCTGTGTTTTTTGCGGGTATCCTTAAATTCAAATAGAGTTTTATCTATTTTTCCGCCGAAATTGGCGTTATTAAGTGCCACCGTTGTTACCTGTCCGCTGGCATCAGTTACTACCATAGTGCGGATAATCAGCGGTTTATCAGAAAATTCAAGTACTAGCTGGCCGTCACTGGGTTTTGCCCGCTGGGAAATACCTATTCGGATAGTGTTATTTTTTTCCAGGAAGGAGATAATTCCAACTTTATTGTCAAAATGTATCTTATCCTGCGCTAGAAATCCTATAAGCGTTGAATTAAGCGGTATATGCGTTATCTGCTCAAGGTCGGAATCATAATAAATAAGTTCCAAGCCGCTGGCTACCATAAGAACGGGGACAGGCGGGTTATATTGCCAGCGCATCTTACCGGGGCGTTCCATGTAAAACTTGCCCGTTGCAAGGCTCCCATCTGGCGATACCTGTGTGAATTCTGAAGTTATGGTGGTGAGGCTACTTAGATAATCCTCGACCCGTTTTATAGTATCAGCATGTTTTGCCACTTCCGCGGCAGGCAGGAACACAACAGCAGGCTTAGCGGGCTTTTCGACTTTTATCTCTTCCGTGACAATCGCATTGGTGGTTTCATCATCACCATAAGCTAAATTTAGGGGGGTGAGGCAGAGCAGGGCAATTACAGTTATTTTTTTTATCATATTACTCCGCAAACATTTCTGAAAGTTTTTCTAATATTTCCTGCTCTGCCTTACCTTTTATAGTAGTGATATGATCGCCCAGCCGCGATTTATCAACAGAACGCATTTGGTCAAGAGCGATCTGGCCATTTTTATTTTTTAATTTAACATCAATGCGAAATGGCAGGTTTCGCAAAGTTGAAGTAATTGGCGCGATTATGACAGTTCCGAGCAATTCATTCATTTCGTCATAGGTAATAACAACGCATGGCCTTGTTTTCTTTATTTCACGCCCGATAGTCGGATCAAGGGCGACCCAGTAAACTTCAAACCGCTTGATCTTCCTTAATTCTCTTCTTCTGGCCATGTCCACTCGGTTTTGTCGAATTCATTTATCATATTATCCGGCCATAAATTCTCAGGAGCGCCATGTTTTTCAATATCCTTTTTGATTGCTTCCGCCCAGCCTTCTCGAGCTTTACGGGTTTTACGCTTTGGCTTGGTCAGGATAATCGAATCGCCATCAATCCGCATGTTCAGTGAACCGTCAAATCCGCACTGCTCCAAAACCGCCTTGGGAAGGCGGATGCCTTGGGAATTGCCGATTTTTATGATGTCGATTTCTTTTTGCATAGTAATTACATTGTAATTATTTTGCGGAAAATGTCAAGGATCAATCCTCTTCGCGCACCAGCACTTCGCGCTTGCCCACATGGTTGGCAGCGCCGACCACGCCTTCGCGTTCCATCTGCTCGATAATAGAAGCGGCGCGGTTATAACCTATCTTGAGGCAGCGCTGGATATAGCTGGTAGAAGCCTTGCGGTCACGTGCGACAATAGCAACAGCCTGATCATAAGCCGGGTCCTTCTCGCCGCTATCTTCAAACGCGCCTTCTTCATCTTCCTCGCGGGTTACGTCCTCAATATAGATAGGTTCGCCCTGCAGCTTGAGATGGGCAACCACATCGCTTACTTCCTTGTCGCTCACGAACGGGCCATGCACGCGGGTAATGCGTCCGCCGCCAGCCATATAAAGCATATCGCCCTGGCCAAGCAGCTGCTCAGCTCCCTGTTCACCCAAAATAGTGCGGCTGTCGATGCGTGATGTAACCTGGAAGCTGATACGGGTAGGGAAGTTCGCCTTGATAACACCAGTGATCACGTCCACGCTCGGGCGCTGGGTTGCCATGATTATATGAATACCGGCAGCACGCGCCATCTGCGCCAGACGCTGTATCGACCCTTCGATCTCTTTCCCGGCGACGATCATAAGGTCAGCCATTTCGTCAACCACCACCACTATGAATGGCAGCTCGTTCATATCCAGAGGCATTTCTTCTATTATAGGTTCTCCGGAATCAGGGTTGAAGCCGGTTTGCACCTTACGGGTAAGCTGGTTGCCGCGTGCTTTGGCATCACGCAGTTTTTTGTTATATCCTTCGATATTTCGCACCGCATGGTTATTCATAAGGCGGTAGCGGTTTTCCATTTCTTTTACTGTCCACTTAAGTGCTACAACAGCTTTGCCCGGCTCGGTTACCACTGGTGAGAGTAGGTGGGGAATGCCGTCATATACTGAAAGCTCCAGCATTTTTGGGTCAATCATGATGAACTTGCATTCTTCTGGGGTAAGGCGGTAAAGCAGCGACATTATCATGGTATTGATGGCTACTGATTTACCCGATCCGGTAGTACCTGCAACCAGCAGGTGCGGCATGCGCGCAAGGTCTACAATTATAGGCTCGCCGCCGATATTTTTTCCTAGTGCCAGCGGGAGTTTTGCTTCAGAAGTGGAAAAATCTGGTATCTCAAGCATCTCGCGAAAATATACTGTCTCACGGTAGGCATTTGGCATTTCAATACCGATAGCATTGCGTCCGGGGATAACTGCTATACGGGTGGAAATAGCGCTCATTGAACGGGCGATATCGTCGGCAAGGCCAATGACCCGCGAAGATTTTGTTCCTGCCGCAGGTTCCAGCTCATAAAGTGTAACTACGGGGCCGGGGCGTATCTCCACAATATTGCCGTTTACCCCGAAGTCTTTAAGCACGGATTCTAAAAGCTTTGCATTCTGGGTAAGCGCGCTTTCTGACAATGTGGTTTTGCGGCCTTTAGGTGCTGAGCTTAGAAGTTTTATTGAAGGAAGCTCGTAATCACCCTGCGGCAAAGCCAGGCTTGCTTGTATTTTTGGCTTGGAGCGCGCATTTTTTTCTGCATCCTTTGCGGATATTTTTTTGCTTACGCGTGGGGCGCGGCGGGGCTTTTCTTCATCTTCGCTTTCTTCCTCGTCCTCTTCATATTCATCGCTTCTAAAGCGGCCTAGCCATTCAGAAACCCTTTCACGCAGGCTCATGCGCGGCAGATCATCTTCTTCAATATATGCATCTTCCCGGCGTTTCTGGATGAATGATATAATTACGCCGGTTGCTACAAAAAACACCTTCTGCGTAAGCCTTATAAGCTCTTTCCATTCTGCCCATTTCATTCCAAATGAAAGCGAAGCGGTAATTAAAGTTATTACAGAAACTGCAAGGGTGAATAATTTGCTTTTAAATAAAATATACAGCGCATCATGTAATGTCATTCCTATAGATCCGCCAAGGCCGCCTTTTATCGACCAGGAAACCGGCGGGTCTATCTTGGCAAGCAGTGCAGCAGCCAGTACCAGTGTTATTAAAAGCAGGCTTAAACGCACTTGTACAAAAGCTATATTAGAGCCATTTATAAGTTTTATACTCCATGCAAGAGGCACTAAAGCGGCAAATACGCTGGCCAGGCCCAGGAATTGGAGGAGGAGGTCTGAGATCATTGCTCCGGCATAGCCACCTATATTCGTGGCGGTATTGGCTGTTGCCTGGTTCAAGGATGGGTCGGCTGGATTATAACTAATGAGGCATAGTAAGATAAATATAGAAACTGTGCATAATAATGAGCCCATCAATATTTTAAGGGGATGGCGCTCCGTCTGCAAAGAATACGATGTAAGTGTTTGGCGTGCTGTCATTTTTTAGTGCTTACCATCAAAGATATGGTTTTTATACGGCCTAAATATAAGTAATATATTTATCAGAAAGCAATTTAGGGTAAAGGCATTTTCTTGTAAATATCTAAAATATATATAAAATTGTAAATAAGATTTTTGGTTTATCTCTTGACCTCCAAACGTTTTTTGATAATAATGGTTAATAGCTGAAACATTCAGCCGTTTTAAAGTTCAACCCCGCTTATGGAGTATTATATGCAGACAATGATTCGTCTATTCAAAAATGAAGAAGGTGCAACCGCTATCGAGTATGCACTTATCGCAGCTTTAGTTTCTATCGTAGCTATCGTAGCTATGGGTTCTGTTGGTACACAGGTTAGCAACTCATTCAGCAAAGTTGCAAGCTCACTCAGCTCAGCTAACCGCTAATAGTTAAAACAAATTTATAATTTGTTTGTTATACGGCACCGCTTTTGCGGTGCCGTTTTAATTTGTATAATTTTTATCTATTTCCGTATAAGTGAATGTTTTCTGGCAAAATCCATAACATTCAATGCAATTGCTCCGCTATCAAAGTTATTATGCCCGACATCATCAAAAAATACTGATTCCTTGGGGTGATTTGCGCTTTCTAATAGAGTTTTGCCATGCCTTATAGGGATTGTCATATCTAAAGCCCCGTGAATTATAAGAAGAGGCGATTTGACATTGGCTATTTTATCCAGAGAATTAAAATGTTCGCGTAGTACTTTGCGTACCGGGATAAAGAAATAAATTTCAGCTGCCCTGCCTACAACAGATGTATATGGTGCCTGCAATATCAGTCCGCCGACTTGGTATTCTGTTGCCATTTGTACGGCAACGCCAGTTCCTAGCGATTCTCCATATAATATAATGTTTGAAAGTGGTATTGCCTTATCTTCGGTAAGGAAGCTGATGGCCGTGCGTCCATCGTTATATAGCCCTTGTTCGCTGGGTATACCTTCGCTTTTTCCATAGCCGCGGTAACTGATGGAAGCCACGCCAAACCCTTGCCCGGCAAGGGCTGAATATATACCGGCGCGGTTTCCCATATGTGAAGCATTGCCATGGAAATATAGAATAACCGGCATCCCAGCTTCAGGCGCTTTAAACCATGACTGCAGGGTAATGCCGTCTTTTCCCTTTAAAATATTTTCTGTGAATCCGTGTAACCCATATTGTTCGGGAACCCCTATTTGCGTATCGGGAAAATATAGAAACCGCTTCTGGAAAATCGACATGAATACCACAAGGGCAATATATGATATAATCGCGGCAGTTAATAAATAAAACATATCAGCTATCTTGTTTTATTTATATTATAGCAAATATTACTGGCAATTTCATTAGGATAACTAGGATTTTTTATAAAAAACCTATTTTTTATTCCTAAGCTGGACATCCAGAACATTGACTGCCGCATCTTTTACAGGGCAGGGCGCTGGATTAATGATTTTTGGCGTAACTTTCATTATTTTTGCACATTCAAGCTCACATTCCTTTGCCTGTTGCGCTGCCAATGTAGAGTTTGCTGCATTGCGTCTTGCCAATTCACATTCCGCAGCGCGTGGGTTTATTTGCTGGTTTTTGGTGACGGCAGGCTGGGACGGTATTTTTGAAGCATCGCTGCCATTTGTAGCTGGGTTGGTAGCAGTATTGTTGTATCTTGTGTTATTGATATTATTTACAGGGGCTACAGCTGTAGCTGACTTAGGATTTGCAGCCTGTTGAGGTAATTGCTGTTGTGGCTGGCTTATGGTTTGCGCCTGCGTCTGTCCCTGTGGTAGATTTGTAGTTTGTGCCTGGGTTTGCACCCCTGGCTGGCTTGCAGATTTACTATTCTTATAAGAGCGCTTGCTGGCTTTTTTATGTATTGATTCAGACAAAGCCTGATCCGTGCTATCGGCTGTTACGGCCTTAACGGGCGAGTTGTTGTTTGCCGGGTCAATTACTGCGGCTACCCTTGATTCAGGCTTGCCGGCAGATGGCTGATATTCACTGGTTGACGGTTGCTGCGGGATAACGCTGGGCCCTGTACCGTTATTGTTAGATGTTCCCCTTGCCGATTTGTTATTCTGGTATTTTATTTTTGTTTCCGCCGGGCGCTTCTGTATAGATTGGGTAAGCGCTTCATCGGCGCTATCAGGGGTTATAGTAGTAACTGGCGCCGTTTGCTGAGCATTTTGTGCTTGTGCGGCTTGACGGCTTTGCACAACGCTACGGTTATTTGTTGTAGCTGTGCTCCTGTTGGTTTCACTTTGTATTTGTTGCTGTGTATCAGGTTGCGCTGTATTAGAAGGTGGCTTGGCAGCCCTTGCTGTAACTGCAGGTTGCTGACGCATTTCTGCAGGTTGGTCCTGCTCGGGCGCTTGCGATGCATTGGCTTTCTGGTTTAATGTCCGTGTAGAATTATTAGCAGCGTTACTATTATTTGTAGTTTTTTGTGCCGGGGCAGGAGATGCATCCTGTTGCTGTTGCTGTGGTTGTTGTTGGATATTTTGCTGGCTTGCGGAACGTGTTGTTGCTGGCTGCCTGCGTGTTTCCTTAGGTTGGACCCGCTCGTCTTTGCTATTTACTGTTTTAGCTTCTTTGGCTGCTGGTTTCTGTGACTGAACCACGCTATTATTGGTTTTATTGTTTGTTTCGTTGGTTGATTTAACTTGCTTCTCCTGCTTCCCAACATTTTCAGGTGGGATTTTACGCTCCAAAGTTTTTTGGTCCTGCTTTGTTTCACCTTCTATTACAGCCGGCTCTGTTGCCGCGGGGTTCAGCCCATCTTTAGGCGGAGCTGCTTTTGCTTTAGATACAGTTGATTCGTAAATAGGGACTTCGGCGGCTATTTTGCTTTCTTTATCGCCGGGAACCGGTACTTCCCACCCAAACTTGCCCATGCAATCACTGAAAAGGGTTATAAGCTTAAGCTTGCGTGCTTTAGGAGTATCAGTTACCCCGCTTTTTATCATTGCTTCATCGAGGTTGGCTTGTGATTCTTCGCGGCAGGCGTCCCTGTTTTCTACATAGTCATTTTGTATTGCAGTCTGATCATCGCACGCAACATAACAACGCCAACGATATCCAGAAGCGGAAATAGCAACAGACAGTAGTAATATAAGTCGAAAATAGCGCATTATTATATATGTATATCGTTTGTTAGACTTATGATTAACATTATTTAACAGAAATTACATTAAAAAAATTATCCTATATATGTTGGCACCAAAACCATTGATTGTATAATAAAAAAAATATACAACCTAAAATTAATAAGCCAAATATACAACAAAATGAACCCGCAACATTAAGAATAATATTCTTCGATTTATTATATAATTAATGGAGATAAATATGCTAGATACTATATTGATAGCTGATGGTGATGCCGCACAATTGCATATAACCAAGCAGGCAATTTCCGAAAAGCTTAAATATAAGACATTGGCTGCTTCTACTAGTGAAGAGGCTATTAATTTGGGTTTATCGCCTGATGCCAACCCTAGCCTGATGCTTTTGGATATGCGTATGCCGCAGATCAATGCCCTCCATATAATCAGTATTATAAAAAACCATAAGCCTGATTTTCCAATTATTATTATGACCGAATATGGAAATAACTCCTATGCAGTTGAGGCTATAAAGGCAGGTGCGAATGATTTTGTTACTAAGCCTGTTGCTATAGAGCGTCTGGGGCTTTCAATTGCCAGCGCTCTGCGTATAAGTAATTTATGTAAGGTGATTGAAAGGCTTGAAAGGCAATTGGCTGATGGCAAAGTCAACCACGCCTTGCCATCACGTTTAAGAACAGCAAATTCTATATATTCTTCGCAAAATGGTTTGCTTATGGAGCCGTCACCCCTACAAAGCGATGGAAGAATTAAAAAGCTTAGGGCATTGGAAGAGGATGCTATACGCTTTGCACTTAATGTTTGCGGCGGCTCAATGAGTAAGGCGGCAAGAAGCCTTGGAATAGGCAGGTCAACCCTTTATCGAAAAATTGATGAACTGGAGCGCCACAATAATAATGGCTCCAGCTATATTTCCCGTGAAAACCATACTACTCGCCCTATGATGGCGGCATCTGATATGGAGCATTCATAAGTTGAATAATGCGGGTTATCAGAAATAACACGAATATGCTGGTTTTTAGGATTTGAAACATATTCCAGCCTTTTTGCAGCCATGCCCGCCCCATCAAATAATATGAATATGCTCGGGGGAGAAGGGGTTTTTTGGCTAATATCCACCAGTACAATATCATGGTAGAGCAAAGTAGGTTCCATGTTGTCGCCGTTAATGGAGAATACCCTAAGATTTAAAATATCCGCACCAATGTGGCTGCGTATAAAATCACTGCTGAAATAAAAAGGCTCTTTTCCTTCTATATGTCCGGTTTGTATATGATTGCCATCTGTATTAGAATTTAAGGTAAGGCGTGGTATGGCCACATAGCCGTCTTTTAAAGCTGATATTGAAGGTTGGGTTTCGTCAATGCCGCGCACAAGGTAAGCGAGGCTAACTCCCAGCGTATCTGCCACCTTTGCAAGTTTTATAGTAGATGGGTTGCTGGATTTTCCGCTTATTATATCATAAAGAAATGAGGTTAGAACATCAGAACGGCGGGCAAGCTCCGAAGAGGTTAATCCGCGCTTTTTCATTTCAAGTTTTAACCTCGCTCCAATTGGATTGGAGTGATTAGTATATTCTGGCACTGTGATGTCCATTGTAAAAAATTTGTGCCCGCAACATATCATATATTACTGATATAGTCAATGTTCTAAGCTGGAAAATTAAAATAATCAATATGTTGCAAGGCCAAAAGATTTGTTCTTATGGTCTGTTTGCTGCTCGTAGCGAATCTTATAAATAAAATATCAATTTAATACAAATCAAAGCAATTATGTTTACTAAAAATTTATCTTTATAGGCAATAGTGATGGTAAGATTTTTTTTATATATTAAGAAGCAGAAGATTATTCATGAATGAAAATATCCATTTGGCGGAGTTGCTATGCACGCGTTTGTGCCATGATTTGACTGGCCCGATTGGTGCTGTGAATAATGGCGCTGAATTTTTAAGTGAAGAGGGGTTCGATCTGCAGAACCAGGCGGTTGACTTAATAGTTAGCTCTGCCTTTTCTGCGGTAAGCCGCCTGCAATTTTATCGCATGGCTTATGGTAATGTAAAAGACCATGGCGAGGCTAACCTTGCTGAAAAACAAAAAACTGCGGCGGATTATTTCGTAGGAAGTAAAATTGTTCTGGATTGGCCGGAAACGCACACTGATGCTGCCAGCATATCTATCAGCCTTAAAATGCTGCGCCTTATATACAATCTCCTTATTATTACTTCTTCTGCTTTGATACGTGGAGGGGCAATTTCTGTTCGTCTGGATAAAGATGACCTGTCGCGCAAAATAATAACTGTTACCGCGAAGGGCGCGAACTTGAAGTGGGATAGCGAAGCAGAAAAAATATTTTCTGGTGCTGATTGCGAGGTTAATACCAAGAACGTGCAATTGCATTTGACAAAAAAATATGCCGACGATTTGAGGGCTACTATAGAGTGGCGTGTCGGGGCTGAAGAATTGGTGCTGCAGGTAACGCAGCCCCCAGGAGATCAGTAATTTATGTTTGGTGATATTAATAACAACATGTTGTAACAGGTAGGTATAGTATGGATGATTTAATAGTTGAATTTATCACTGAAACTAGTGAAGGGCTTGCTACTCTGGATCTAGAGTTAGTAAAACTTGAACAGAATCCACAGGATGAGGCTATCCTTGGAAATATTTTCCGCATAATGCACACCATTAAAGGGACCTGCGGGTTTCTGGGTTTGCCGCGGCTTGAGCATGTTGCACATGCTTCTGAAAACGTGCTGGGGAAAATACGTGAAAAGGAATTGGAAGCAACCCCTGACGCGGTTACGCTTATTCTGGAGTCGCTCGATAACATTAAGGTGCTGATCGATTATCTGAGCAGCAATGGTGAAGAGCAGGCGGGAGATGATAGTGATCTGATCGCGCGCCTGAACCATTATGCGGAAACCGGTACTATTGCAGGCGGGGCAGTGAAGCCAGCCGAAAAAGAAGAAAATCAATTCCCGCATTTCAAGGGCGAGGATGACCCCTCTATAATTGAAGCTCTTGAGCGTATAGCCAACGGTACATACCAGCCTTCCAAAAGCGAAGAGGAAGAAGCTGCGCCTAAGCAGGAAGATAAGGTTGTGCATAAAGAGACCGCACCCGCTCCCGCACCCGTTATTGTTGCTTCCAAGCCTGCCGCATCTAAACCTGCTGGGGCTAATAAGGGCGAGGAAAAGGAAAAAGAACCCGGTGCAGGTGCAGAAGCCACTCAAAGTATCAGGGTTAGTATAGATGTTCTTGAAAACCTAATGCAGATGGTCAGCGAACTGGTACTTACCCGCAACCAGCTTATGCAGATAGTCCGCACTAAGGATGATAAGGAACTGATCACGCCGCTTCAACAGTTGAGCCATATAACTTCGGAATTGCAAGAAGGTGTGATGAAAACCCGCATGCAGCCGATAGGGAACGGGTGGTCTAAATTCCCGCGTTTGATAAGGGATTTGTCGCTTGACCTTGGCAAAAAGATAGACCTGAAAATGAACGGCGCAGAAACCGAACTCGACAGGCAGCTTCTCGAAATCATAAAAGACCCTTTGACCCACATGGTTCGCAATTCATGCGACCATGGTCTTGAAACTCCCGCTGAAAGGCGTGCTGCTGGCAAACCGGATATGGGAACCGTTACCCTTTCGGCTTTCCATGAAGGCGGTCATATTATTATTGAAATAGCTGATGACGGGCGTGGTATAAATATTGAGCGCGTAAAAGAAAAGGCATTGGCTAACGGTCTTACCAATGAAGCCGCGCTTGCAACAATGAGCGATAAGCAGATAGCGCAATTTATTTTCGCTCCGGGATTCTCTACCGCTGAAAAAGTAACCAGTGTTTCCGGGCGTGGTGTTGGTATGGATGTGGTAAAAACTAATATCCAGAAAATCGGCGGCACCATAGATCTTGACTCCACATGGGGAAAAGGTTCGAAAGTTGCGGTTAAGATACCGCTTACGCTTGCTATTGTTTCGGTTCTTATAGTTGAAACCCATGGCCAGAAATTTGCCATACCGCAGATCAACGTGGTTGAGCTGGTGCGCGCAGCGCCGGGTGCAGGTGTACAGCTGGAAATGATAAATGACTCACTGGTAATGCGCCTTCGTGATAAATTGCTTCCGCTTGCTGTAATGTCAGAAGTGCTTGGGTTCAAGAGCAATCACGATGACCTGCTGCATAAAGAAATATATATAGCAGTATGCCGTGTTGGAAGTTATGATTTTGGTATATTGGTTGACCGCGTGTACGATACAGAAGAAATCGTGGTGAAGCCAGTTTCCGACATACTAAAAGCGCTTTCTATTTATTCAGGTAATACCATACTTGGTGACGGCAGCGTTATCATGATACTTGATCCAAACGGTATTGCCCGTTCAATAAGCAGCGCTGATGTTGGATCTCGCTCTGAAGACAGCGCTGAACTTAATGTTATTGATAACAGCCACCATATGGTTGGATTCCTTTCCTTCACACTTGGTAAAGGTGCACCAAAAGCTGTACCGCTCGAACTCATATCCCGCCTTGAAGAGATCAATGTCAAGGATATTGAGGTTGCAGGCGATAAACCTGTTGTGCAGTACCGCGGCGACTTGATGCGTCTTATAACGCTTGATGATGAGTTTGTAATGCCAGACACAGGAACTGTGGATGTTATCGTGTTCGGCTATGACAAAAAAGTTATGGGATTGGTTGTTGATAAAATTATCGACATTGTTAAAGCTCCATTTGACATCAAGCTTTCTTCTAAGGAAGCAAAACAACATGGCTACCTTGGCAGCATGGTAATTAATGGCAAAACTACAGATGTTGTTGATATTGGCTACCTGCTTTCTGATTTAGTGGAAGATGCGGTTGCCGATATGAGCGCAACAGGCAAAATAAAAGCCACTAACAAAACGATCCTTCTGGTGGAAGACAGTCCGTTTTTCAGGAACCTGACCATACCTATGCTGGCTGCTGTTGGCTATAAGGTGACTTCAGCTGAAAATGGGCAGAAAGCACTACAGATGCTTACTGACGACAATATGAAGTTTGATGTTATTGTAACCGATATAGAAATGCCGCTTATGGATGGGTTTGAATTCGCTACTGCCTGCCGTAAGAATTCACAGGTGAATGGCACACCTATTGTTGGTTATACTGCTTCACTTAGCAATGAGATTATCCAGCGCAGTAAAGATGTTGGAATGAATGACTGTATTGTGAAAACTGATCGCCCCGGACTGCTGGACGCTGTGGCGCATTGGATTATTAGCCATAAGGAGGCCGCGTAATGACCGTTGCATCAAATATTATTCCTATCGACCCTAACGCTGCTAATGCGGTTCTTGGAATGCTCGATACAGAAAATCATATGTATGTGACCATGCGTATTGATAATCAGCTTTTTGGGATACCGGTTAAGAATGTCCGTGACGTTCTAAGGCAGCAAAAGATTACCTGTATTCCTCTTTCTGCGGCAGAAGTGGCGGGCTCTTTAAACCTGCGCGGGCGTATAGTTACAGTTATCAATTTGCGCCGCCGTCTTCGCCTGATAGAAAAAGAAAATGAAGATAAAAGCATGTTCGTGGTGGTTGAGCATAAGGGCGAATTATTCAGCCTGGTGGTAGATAGCGTAGGAGAGGTTATGACCGTACCCGGCCATATGATCGAAAAATCTCCAGCTAACCTTGGGGGGGCATGGAAAGAAGTAACAACCGGGATATATAAGCTTTCGGGAGAGCTTTTGGTAATTATAGATGTCGAAGCCATGCTGACATTATAAGAATACTGCGCGGATTCTGGCATTTGCTGATAATATGAATATTGTAAATTATAACTGAAGGTTTTTTTATGACGTCATGTCTTATTGTTGATGATTCAAAGGTAGTTCGCAAGCTGGAGAGCCGAATCATGGAAGATCTCGGTTTTACAATATTCGAGGCTGAAGATGGACAAAAAGCCTATGAGTTTTGCGCCGGTAATATGCCAGACATGATATTACTTGACTGGCATATGCCGGTAATGAACGGCCTTGAATTCTTAAAAGCTCTTCGGGCAATGCCCGGCGGTGATGTGCCAAAAGTTGTATTCTGCACAACAGAAAGTGAAATGAGCAACATAATGCAAGCTATGGAGCTTGGCGCTAACGAATATATTATGAAACCTTTTGATGGCGAGATTGTTAAAGGTAAACTTGAAC
Source organism: Pseudomonadota bacterium (assembly GCA_963205195.1). Lineage (GTDB taxonomy): Bacteria > Pseudomonadota > Alphaproteobacteria > Rickettsiales > SXRF01 > SXRF01. Next base: position 22,694 of record CAUJHR010000021.1, read on the forward strand.
AGATAGGCATGACTTTTTAGTATAAATCCTGCATTCGCAGAAGAAAGGTTTTTTTGTGCCGATTAGAGTTTTATTAGTTGACGATTCTGCAGTCATTCGGGGGTTAATGTCCAAGGCCCTTTCTTCTGACCCCGCAATTGACATTGTTGGCACTGCGTCTAGTGGTGATATGGCTGTAAGCATGGCTGGTAATTTACGTCCCGATGTAGTTATACTAGATATAGAAATGCCTGGAATGGACGGCATTACAGCGCTCCCTGAAATACTGAAAATTTCTCCATCCAGCAAAGTAATAATGGCTTCAGCCCTTACCCGTTCCAATGCCAGTCTCAGCATTAAGGCATTAAGCCTTGGCGCTACCGATTACCTTACTAAACCATCTTCAAAGATGGGGGTTGAGGTTGATGAATTCTACCGCGAATTGATAGAAAAGGTAAAAGTATTAGGCGGGAAAAGTGTAGTAGCGCCTGCTGCGGAAGCTCATGCTCCTGCCCATACAAAAGCAGCTTCAGCAATTTATCTAGTGCCAAATGCCAATATTCCTCTGCATGTTTCCGGTGTAAAAGCGCTGGCAATAGCATCATCTACTGGCGGGCCGCAAGCGCTTCTATCACTATTCGAAGCGCTTAAAGGGCATCTTATGCATATACCGATATTCATAACGCAGCATATGCCCCCAACTTTTACAACTATTCTTGCTGAGCATTTGACCAAAGCGTCAGGGCGTAACTGCCATGAGGCTAAAGGCGGAGAAATTCCTGTTGCGGGAAATATATATCTAGCGCCGGGCGATTTTCATATGATACTTGAGAAGAACTCGCATGGGCAGTCTGTCCTGAACCTCAATAAGGAACCGCCGGAAAATTTTTGCAGGCCGGCTGCTGATCCTATGTTGCGTTCACTTAGTAAAATATATGGCAGGAATCTTGTTGTAGTAGTTCTTACCGGAATGGGCCAGGATGGTATGCTTGGTGCCAAGATGGTATTAGAAAATGGCGGGAATGTGATCGCGCAGGATGAAGCCAGTTGTGTTGTATATGGAATGCCAAAAGCTGTAGTGGAGAATAAATTATGTCGAGCAGTACTGCCCCTAGTAGAAATAGCCCCGTACCTGACTCACCAAATAGAGGGACGATGATGCAAACGCAGGATTTTCAATATCTTTCAGCAATACTCAAGCAGCGGTCAGGCCTTGCGCTTACTGATGATAAGGCATACCTTATTGAAAGCCGCTTGCTGCCTATTGCACGCAGCCAGGGTTTTGCCGATATAGCACAGCTATGTAATTCACTCAGGCTGAAGCCAAATGAGTCTTTGCTAAGTGAAATTACGGAAGCAATGACTACCAATGAATCTTCTTTTTACCGCGATATAAAGCCTTATGAGGCTTTCCGTAATATTGTGCTGCCTATGCTCATGGCACGCCCGCTTAATTCTAAGAATATGCGTATCTGGAGTGCTGCATGTTCAACCGGCCAGGAACCTTATACTATTTCCATGTGTATAAAAGAAGAGGGGGCTAAGCTTGCAGGGTGGAATTTTGAAATAATTGCCAGCGATCTTGCTAAGAAAGTTGTTGAGAAGGCTAAGGAAGGCATTTATTCGCAATTCGAGGCTCAGCGCGGTTTGCCTATCCAGATACTTATGAAGTATTTTAGTTCTCTTCCCGACACTTCCTGGCAGATAAAGGATAGTATACGTTCGACAGTGCAGTTTAAAATACAGAATCTACTTACCGATTATGGCTTGCTTGGTAAATTCGATATTGTTTTCTGCCGCAACGTACTTATTTATTTTGATGAGCCGACAAAAGCTCAGGTTACGGAAAAAATGGCCCGCTGCCTTACTCCCGGCGGAATCCTTATAATAGGTGCAACCGAAAGCCTGATAGACCCTAGGGGAATTTTCGAGCCTATGGAAAATTTCCGTGGTGCCTATAAATTGAAATAGCCTAGATGAAAAAGACATTAACCCAGTTAGGAAAACAAACTGCACTGCCGGCATCGCCGAAAAAGGCAATTCTGGAAAAAGTTGGCAATCCTCATAAGGGCATTAAATACTGCGTACGCTTTTCCTGCCCGGAATTTACCTCCATATGCCCGATTACAAGGCAGCCGGATTTTGCTCATCTTGTCATTGATTATATACCTAAGGATTTCTTGGTCGAAAGTAAGTCACTTAAGCTTTATCTCGGTTCTTACCGTAACCACGGGGCATTCCATGAAGATTGCACTATAGAAATAGCACAGAGGCTTATTAAAGAAATTAAGCCAGTTTGGTTACGGATTGGCGGCTATTGGTATCCGCGAGGAGGAATCCCTATCGATATTTTTTACCAGACAGGAAATTCTCCGGCTGATGTCTGGATCCCGCCGCAGGGAGTACCGGAATACAGGGGTAGATAGCCTAATCAGGCCACCCACTCATCCTCAAGGTTCAAGTCAGAGATCCACGGTTCACCTGGTATTACTTCCTGGCGGCCAATAGATACGTAATGAAAGCCATGGGCTTTCATATCCTGCCGCTTATATATATTACGCAGGTCGACAACCAGAGGTTTCCTAAGCAGGGATTTTACCTTTTTCAGGTCAAGGCTCCTGAATTCATTCCACTCAGTAATTATAAGCAGCATATCCGCATCTTTCATTGCTTCATATGAATCGCTGCACCATGTTACATTATCTTTAAAATAGTGGACCGCTTCTTTCATACCCTGAGGGTCGTAAGCGCTTATCTTCGCGCCTGCCTTAATCAGGGCGGGAAGTATGGAAAGGCTTGCGCTTTCACGCATATCATCGGTTCCCGGCTTAAAAGTAAGTCCAAGAACACAAATGTTTTTCCCGCTTATATCACCACCATTTGCAGCAATGATTTTTCTTGCCATATTATCTTTACGGTCATTATTGCTTTTAATTGTTGCTTCAATAAGCTGGCTTGGCACATTATTGTTTCTAGCCATCTGCTGCAGCGCCAGTGTGTCTTTAGGAAAGCATGAGCCGCCATAGCCGGGTCCTGCCTGCAAAAATTTATCTCCTATGCGGTTATCAAGCCCCACGCCGCGTGCCACATCACGTATATTAGCACCGGTCTTTTCGCACAGGTCAGCAATTTCATTGATAAAGGCGATACGCGCAGCAAGCAGGCTATTGGAAGCGTATTTTATCATTTCCGCACTCTCAAAAGTGGTAAAAAGTATTTTTGCCCCATTCAAACAGATCGGCTCATATATTTTATTAAGGTAATCATGGGCGCGCTTGGAATCTACTCCTGCAACAATGCGGTCTGGTGACATAAAATCTTTTATTGCAGATCCTTCGCGCAGGAATTCAGGGTTTGAAGCAACGTCGAAATCAGCATCCGGGTTAGCTTGCGCGATTATTTTTGAAATAGCCCGGTTAGTACCAAGCGGAACGGTGGATTTATTCACCACTAATGTATAGCTGCTAATGGCTTTAGCAACTTCCTTAGCAACTATATGCAAGGCAGTCAGGTCTGGCATACCATCAGTTTCATTAGGTGGTGTGCCAACGGCTATAAAAACTATTTCTGCGTCCGAAACAGCCTGCGCGAGGTCGGTGGTGAATGAAAGCCTGCCTGCCTTGCGGTTGCTTATTACCAGCTGCTCAAGCCCCGGCTCATATATTGGCATTATATGCTGCTGCAGCTTGGCTATCTTATCGGCATCCTTATCTACGCAAGTTACGCGAAAACCGAATTCAGAAAAACATACGCCGGAAACAAGCCCGACATAGCCAGTACCAATTACTGCAATCTGCATTTTAATTCTCCGTATTATTTACTGGGAACTACCGCTTTGGCACGATGGAATACATCACCAATATCATTTATAACCTTATCACGCAGCGTATCACGTTCAAGTGCGAAGGCTACGTTTGCAGCAACAAATCCGGCTAGTCCGCCGCAATCATAGCGTACCCCGTCGAATCGGTAACCGTAAACATTATTTGTGCCTATCATTGAGGCTATAGCATCAGTAAGCTGTATTTCACCGCCAGCACCAGCTTTCTGGTGGGATAGGACATTTATAACTTCCGGCTGTAATATATAGCGGCCAATAATAGATAATGTGGAAGGAGCTTTTTCAGGAGCTGGTTTTTCCACTAGGCCGCGTGCTTTTACAAGTTTTGCATCAGCTTTAGTTGCAGATGTATCAATATCAACTATTCCATAGCTTGCAGTGTCGGAACGGGGAATATCCATTACTCCAAGCACGTTTCCGCCGCAATCATTATACTGTTCTATCATCTGCTTCAGGCATGGAGTTTTAGAAAGCACCAGGTCGTCTGCCAGTATAACTGCGAACGGATCATCGCCTATAAGGTGGCGAGCACACCAAACAGCATGCCCTAATCCCAGAGGCTGACGCTGGCGTGTAAATACAATATTACCAGCTTCTGGGAGCCATTTGCTTGTCAGTTCCAGCTCGCGTTTCTTGTTTTTGCTGTCGAGTATGTCCTGAAGTTCATAAGAGTGGTCAAAATGGTCTGCAATTGCACCTTTATTACGTCCGGTAACAAAAATAAATTCTTCAATGCCAGCAGCTTTAGCTTCTTCATAAGCATAGTGTATAAGCGGTTTATCAACCACAGGGAGCATTTCCTTAGGCATGGATTTAGTTGCTGGGAGGAAGCGTGTGCCAAGCCCGCCGACTGGGAATACAACCTTTTTTATTTTTTTATGTGCCATAATTGCATTGACCTTCTTTATAGGGAATTTTCTGTTATTAGGTTAAACTGTTAGAATAATCCACGGCTTATATTATCCTGTAAAGCGCTCCATAAATAGGAAAACGGCCAAAAAGTCAAAAGTTTTTAGTGTAAATTTACTCTTGACAGGCGTCGGCTTGTGTATATTCTACCGCCCTTATTATATATACCTGTTAGGAAAACTGTTATGGCTAAGAAAAATATTGTTCTTATTAAACTGGTTAGCTCTGCTGATACCGGATTTTATTATGTAGCAAAGAAAAACCCTAAAACCAAAACTGAAAAGCTTGCTTTCCGTAAGTATGATCCGGTTGTCCGCAAGCATGTGGTTTTTAACGAAGCTAAAATTAAATAGCTGTTATTTATGAATTTTTTCAGTCCTGCTTTAGCTGCTGATGATAATACTGCCGCAAATTCTACGGCGGCTGGACAGGGTGCGGCAAATACAGCGGTAAATACCGTGCCTTATGACCTGTCCGCAGAAAAAATGATGCAGGATAATTTTATTATCCTCGGAGTATTGTTTTTTATATTTTACTTTATCCTGATTAAGCCCCAGCAAAAACGCGTTAAACAGCATCAAGAAATGATGAAGTCGCTAAAAAAGGGTATTAAGATCATCACTAACGGCGGTATAATCGGAACTATAATAAAATTCGAAGGCGATGATATAGCAGTTGTTGAGATTGCTCAGGGAGTACGCGTAAGAATTTCTAAATCCTCAATCGCTGAAGTGACTGATGATAAAGCTGCAAGCGGTGAAAGCGCCAACGATAATTGATAAATTTAATGAATTTGCTGTTAAAACCCATTTCTAACTAACGGCGGTTATAATGTTACACTTCCCTAAGTGGAAAATTTTTGCAATCGTAGGTTCCTGCCTGTTTTTTGTATTGCTTGCCATACCTAGTTTCCTTACAGAGCATACCCGTAATTCACTTCCAGGCTGGTTGCCAAAACACTCAGTTAATCTTGGCCTTGACTTGCAAGGCGGGTCACATCTACTGCTTGGGGTCGATTTCGATGCCTACATGCGCGAACAACTCGCAAAACTCACCGATGATATACGTGTTAAATTCCGCAAGGAAAAAGTTGGGTATAGGGGCCTCTCGGTAAGTAAGGAAGGTGATAAAGCCGGGGTGGAATTTACCTTGCGCGAGGATGCGGTAGGAAATGGCGCGACTGATGTTGTAAAAATGCTTACCGAGATGAACCCGGATCTTGAAATAACCGCTAAATCACCCTTGGTTTATAATGTTTATTTTAAAGAAAAATATTTAAAGACGGACCGTTCACGGGTGATTGAGCAATCGTTGGAGATCATAAACCGTCGAATCAATGAAACAGGAACCAAGGAACCTATCATACAAAGGCAGGGCGATACCCGTATATTATTACAGGTTCCAGGATTGGAAAACCCTGAGCATCTCAAAAATCTCTTGGGGAGCACAGCTAAAATGACTTTCCATATGGTAGACCAGAACGTTACGTTGGATGATCTGCAGCAAGGCACTGTATCTACTGGAACCCGCATCCTTCTTGGTGATGATAAAAATTCTGATGGCAGCCCTCGTAAATACCCTATCCTTACAAGAGTTATGCTCTCTGGAGATATGCTGGTTGACGCCCACACGGTTTTTGACCAGCAAACCGGGGAGCCTGTGGTTGCTTTCCGCTTCAATAATGCAGGTGCCCGCAAATTTGCAGATATTACCACCGAAAATGTTGGAAAACCTTTCGCTATAGTTCTTGATAATAAGGTTATTACGGCTCCTGTTATACGTTCTCCAATCATTGGCGGCAGCGGAATAATCAGCGGAAATTTCACAGTGGAATCAGCAAATGACCTGTCGCTGCTGCTGCGGGCAGGAGCATTGCCAGCACCACTTAAAATAATTGAAGAGCGCTCGGTTGGCCCAAGCCTTGGTGCCGATTCCATAGCTGCCGGGACCAAGGCTTCAGTCATTGGCATCGGGCTTGTGGTTATTTTTATGGTAGTTTTTTATGGCTTGTTTGGCCTGTTCGCAGATATTGCCATGATAGTGAATGCTTTCATGACAATTGCGCTGCTGGCATTGTTTGACGCAACACTGACCCTGCCCGGTATTGCTGGTATTGTGCTTACGGTTGGTATGGCTGTAGATGCGAATGTGCTTATTTATGAGCGCATGCGCGAAGAGATCCGCAACGGTAAACTTCCCCATGTTGCTATCAGCGATGGCTTCAAAATGGCATTTGGTACTATCTTTGATAGCCACGTAACCACCTTGGTAGCTGCCTTGCTGCTATATTATTTCGGAACCGGGACAGTTAAAGGCTTCGCGGTTACCCTTGCTATCGGTATTTTATGTTCGCTCTATACGGCGGTTCTGGTCACGCGCCTTATGGTGGTAAGCTGGCTGAAGGCCAAGCGCCGCGATAAACTTCCTATTTAATCTGATGACAGATAGATGATGGCAGATGACAAAAAGCGTCATCTGCCATCGGTAATCCGTTATCCTAAATTCCTAGCTGCAAAATCCCAGTTAACCAACTTATCTAAAAACACGCCTACATAATCAGGGCGGCGGTTCTGGTAGTCCAAATAGTACGCATGTTCCCATACGTCACAGGTAAGCAGGGCTTTCTGGCCATGCGCCATTGGCAAATCGGCATTAGGGGTTTTGGTAACTTTTAAAATTCCATTATCCAGAACCAGCCACGCCCATCCGCTGCCGAACTGGGTTACACCGGCTTGCTTAAATGCTTCCTTGAAAGCATCGAAATTGCCAAAATCCTTATCGATCTTTTTGGCGAGTTCGCCACTTGGCTGGCCGCCGCCATTTGGCTTCATGGAATTCCAATAGAATGTATGGTTCCATACCTGGGCGGCATTATTGAAAATACCAGCTTTGGCCGTATCCTTTGCAGACTGCATAATTATATCTTCAAGGCTTGCAGATGCGAGGGGGGTATCTTTTATCAGGTTGTTTAAGTTGGTCACATAAGCCTGATGGTGCTTGTTATAATGGAAGGAAAAAGTGTTGGCGGAAATATGCGGCTCAAGCGCGGTTGGCGCATATGGTAATTCAGGTAGGGTAAAAGTCATGGCTGGCTCCTATTCGTTATGGATTGTGGATTTTTAGATTTTATGATGGATAATTGTTACCTCTCATATATGTTATCTCGATGTCATTTACAACCCCTGAAACACTTGGATATTATACTTCTCTGGTTAAAAACCAGCGCCGTGACTGGTTACGCGCAGCAATGTTTTTACCTGCTGATCTACGCGAAATCGCTATAGCCATATATTCGCTTGATATAGAGCTCGAACATGTTCACCATGTTGTAAAAGAAGAGATGATGGGACATATACGCTATGCTTGGTGGCAGGAATCCATAGAGGCGCTGCAAAATGATATTTTGCGAGAGCATCCTTTGATTAAGGCGCTGGCGAAAATAAATATAAAGCCGGAGCTTTTGCTACCCATAGTAAGTGCTTACCGAGAAAGTTTTCCTGAATATCCCAAGCATATAGATCCTCTGGTCGAAAATGCGCTTATAAATTATTTTGTACAAAATAATGAAAGTAAGAAATGGGCAAAAGCCAGTACCATAATTTCTAAGCACCGTAAAAAATACGGCCAGAAATTTGATAGCTGGCTGCTGATAAAATTATTGTTTGCTTAAAATCTCAAGGCAGGTTTTGTGTAATTCCTTACTTGCTGAGGCTATTACGCTGCCATCTGAGCGCAAAGTAAGTGGTTTTCCCGACCAATCGGTAATAACTCCCCCCGCACATTCAATAACTGGTGCAAGGGTGCAGTAATCATATGGTTTCATAGCCACATCCAGTACAATGTCTAGCCTGCCGCTTGCAAGCATGGCATAGGCGTAAGCATCACCGCCTAAGATAATATTTGCGTCATTATCCTTTAACTGCTTCAGTTTAATTGCTTGCTGATCGGTAAAATAACCAGTTGAGGTGGTTGCGATGTTTGCCTCTTCCAACGATTTTTTGTTAGCAATCAAGGGAAGGGGAGTGCCGTTATATAAGGTTTTTTGCCCTGAAATCGCTGCCCATCGCTGTTGCAATATTGGCTGGTCAATTATTCCTATCACTGGCTTCCCGTTATGAAGTAAGGCCACCAGCGTGGTAAAAGTCAAATATCCGGCAATGAAAGCTTTGGTTCCATCTATCGGGTCTATTATCCATTGGTAAGGTGAACTTTCGCGGATATTGCCAAATTCTTCGCCAATTATTCCATGTTCAGGGTATGCTTCTTCTATCATGTATCTTAATGATTTTTCAACATCCTTGTCCAGCTGGGTAACCGGGCTGGAATCGGCCTTGGTTTCGATATTTAACACACCTTGGAAGCCTTTTCTTAGTATACTCCCGCTGGTATCAGCCAATTTCCCAGCAAATTCTAGCAATTCTTTGTAATTTTCCAGCAAAATCATTCCCTTTTTAAGAAATATTAGTTGTTAGATTCTAATTTATATGATTTATGCCTGTTTGACAAACCAATTGGCATTTGTTAAAGTCATAGACCGTCTGAAAATGGCTAGAATATTAAAAGCTTAGATATTCCTCGGAAGGGGGTATGTTAATTTGGTAGAAGTTGTAGTACGCGACAATAATGTTGACCAGGCTTTACGCGCTCTTAAAAAGAAGATGCAGCGTGAAGGACTTTTTCGTGAAATGAAAATGCGCCGCCACTATGAAAAACCTTCTGAAGCCCGTGTCCGTGAATCGGCTGAGGCGCAGAGAAGGGCCAGGAAGCTGGCTCGTAAAAATTATGATCGTAACGATTAATTTTTATTTTTTCCGATAATATAGTTTATAAAATCCCTCATTTTCTTTGGAATGACCGAAGTAATTTTTTCTTTCGCCATTTTAAGTGAAGTGAGGGATTCGTAATTTAGTAAGTAATCAAATGGCGGCTTTTCATATTCAAGCAATGATCTAATAGCCCAGATCTGAGTAGTATCCATTAAAGCCGGGGCATGCCCGACATTATCAATTTCGAGCAGCCTGAAATCAGGATGAGTTGCTTGCATCTGGATTGCAGTTTCATGAGTCAGTATATCAGAGTTTTTCCCGCGGATCAGAAGAGTTGGTACTAATTTTACCTTTTCCCAGAACGGCCATAGATTAACATCTATAATAGGGACCAATGGCTTGGTAAGGTTATCTGCAATTGCCGGATCATAGGCAAGGCGCGCTCTTCCGCCGCCAATCTCCTCAATGCTATGGCTAAACATATCTTTCCAGCAGGCTTCATCGGTAATTCCATATGGTGAACACCGTGAGCGCAGCTGTGCTTCAGCGGCGGCGCGTGATTCAAATCCTGTCGCTCCTACATACTGGACGATGCGCTTTAAACCTGCTGCCGGAACAAGGCAGCCTATATCATTCAAAGTTAATGATTTAAGCAGTCCCGGAAAATTATTGGCAAGCATAATGCCTATTATGCCGCCCATAGATGTGCCAATATAATTTATATTTCGAATACCCAATTTGTTTATAAGATATGCGGTATCCGTTACATATGTCCCGTAATTATAATCGCTCGGATCAGCAAGCCTGTCGCTTTTGCCGCGTCCAGCAACATCAACGGATATAACTCTGTAATCATTAGCCAATGCGCTTGCTAAGAAATTAAAATCACGGCCATTGCGGGTAAGCCCATGAACACAAAAAACCACATTTATATTGTTTTTATTGCCCCATTCATACACAGCTAATTTATGGGTTCCTAATTTACCAACTAGCGGAACATCAATAAATTCTATGCTTGGCTCAATTAGCATCAGACTTTAAGGATCCCTCTTATGCTTCTGATGATGCTGAATAATATATAACGTATGATACTCATCTGTATAATTGCTAATACAAAGCCGGAGATGACATCCATAGGGTAATGGACCCCAAGCGCTACCCGCGACCATGCTACAAAAAATATAAGGAAAACACCAGCCCAGCGAAAATTCTCGCTCATTGCTGGCCATAGTGCGAACACAAGGATTGTTATAATAATGGCATGGCCGCTAGGAAAGCTGTGATAAGCCTCGTCTGCTGGCTGGGCCTCCAGTTGCCTCACTTCACCCTGCAATGCGATATATGGCCTTGGATAGTAAGAATGTTTTTTTGTGTAATCTATTATGTAATTGCCAGCTAAAAAACCGCTGCCAAGCAGTATGAATATATTGAACCACATAAATATGTAATTCCTGTTGCCGCCTTTTTTTGTAACATAACGGGCAATGGTAGATGCCAGGGAAAAAATTGCTATAGCTACAATTATGACAGGGAGGAATTTTTTATCACCGAATATTGTTACCAATTTCATGAGGCTTGCGTACATGGATATGTCGCTTAAGGAATTTATCTGTTTGAAAAGCCATGTGTTCATACCAAGCCAATCATACCATAAATCCCTCATGTTGCTCATTTTTATACCTTTTTATACCTTCCCAAGGTTAAGCCATGGAGTAAAATTTCCGGGGTTTTGTTTTCCATTATATCGGCAAGCAGGGTTGAGCTTCCCGCAGCCTGTGTCCATCCCAAGGTGCCGTGCCCAGTATTTAAGAACAGGTTTTTATAAGGGGTGCGTCCTATGATAGGAGGGCCATCGGGAGTGGAAGGGCGTAAGCAAGCCCATTTTGAAATTTCCTGTGACCAATCGGCTTTTGGAAGTAATGTCCTTGCAGCATTTACAATCGGTGTTATGCGCTTCTCATTTATGCTGTGGTCGTAACCTGCAAATTCTGCTGTTCCCGCAACCCTCAGCTTATCTCCCAAGTGGCTGTAAACGATTTTATGAGTGCCGTCGGTCAGGCTTAGGTCAGGGCAGAATTCGTTGGCATTTATAGTTATACTATAGCCTTTCATCGGGTAGATCGGAACATTGATACCGATCTTCTTTAAATAAACTGGGCTATATGATCCCAGAGCCATAACATAGCCATCGGCTTTCATTTCGCCTTTGTTGGTAATAACGCAAGTTATTTGTGCGCCTTCTTTTTTAATGCCTGTTACAGAAACTCCGTATTCAAATTTTACGCCATATTTTTTTGATGCTATCTCGGCTAGCTGAAGGCAGAAAGAATGGGCATTGCCACTTTCATCATGATGGGCATGTATGCCGCCTATAATCGCCTGCCTGCTATGGGTAAGTGCTGGTTCCAATTCAAAAACTGCATCACGCGTCAGGATTTTTTCGTCGCCACCAAATTTACCCTGGAATTCCACTTGCCGTTTGCCATGCTCCAACTCAGCCTGTGTGCTGTAAATATGTAATATTCCTTTGTTAGAAAAATCGAAATCGATTTTTTCTTCATCCATTAGCTTATGCATACATTTTCTGCTGTAAAGCCCTAGGCGCAATATGCTTACAGTATTGGTATCTGCACGGAAACTTGTGCAATTACGCAAGAAGGAAAGGCCCCAGCGTATCATATCCGGGTCAGCACGCGGGCGGAACACAAGAGGCGAATCAGAGCGCAAAAGCCATTTTGGGAGCTTGGAAAGCACAGCTGCGCTGGCCCATGGCTCAGCGTGGCTATAGCTTAACTGCCCGCCATTAGCGAAACTGGTATCGGCGGCGCAAGCATCCTTTCGTTCAATTACTGTGACATCAAACCCGCGTTTTCCCAATTCATACGCGGCTGTCACACCTAAAAGTCCTGAACCCAGAATAAGTATTTTCATGTATAAGCAAAATTAAAGTTTATATAATGATATTCATATATACATAAAAAATATTATTCAAACTTTTTTCACTGGTTTTTTAGCATAAATCACGTAGATATGGGATATGGAGAATATTATAAAAGCATTATCTATGGGTGAATATGGCATATATGTGTGGCCGTCATTTGCCATAGCTGCAATTATTATTATTTCCATGATTTTGATTGCATTGGCCTCGTTGAAAAGGGCGCAGCATACCCTTAAAAAATTAAAAGAATATCAGGAATTATAATTTAGCATCATGAAACCCAAGCACCAACGCCTGCTATTTATTATTGTAAGCATGGCGTTTTTATGCACCGCTACTCTATTAACTATGAGCGCTTTCCGTGCTAACCTCGTATTTTTTTATAGCCCTTCGGATATTAAAATGCAGATGCCAGAACCACAAAAAACTATCCGGGTAGGCGGTCTGATAAAAACCGGAAGCATTGAACATACCAGTAGTGATGGTATAAGTTTTGTAATTACTGATGGTAATTCAGATATAAAAGTTTCCTATAGAGGAATATTACCCAATCTATTCCGTGAAGGGCAGGGCTGTATAGCTGAAGGAAATATCACGCAGGGTAATGAATTTGTAGCTCAAAAGATCCTTGCCAAGCATGATGAAAAATATATGCCTAAAGAGGTGGTTGATGCACTGAAGCGCTCAGGGAACTGGCATGGCGACGGCGAGAAATGATAGCCGAATTTGGAGTGTTTTTCCTAATAATTTCTATGCTTTTGGCATTGCTTCAAAGCACTTACCTGCTGCCATTCTCAGCGCTGCGTAATATTATTGCCGCTACATCACCGATTTGCGCCTGGCTTCAGGCTTTATTCATAGCTTTGGCACTTGCTGCACTTGTTACATTGCGTCTTGATTCCGATTTCAGTGTTGCCAATGTTGTGGCCCATTCAAACCTGTCATTGCCAACATTATACAAAATAGTCGGTTCCTGGGGAAATCATGAAGGCTCTATGTTGCTTTGGGTTTTGGTGCTGGCGATTTTTGGGGCATTGCTGGCTGGGAGAGAAGAAATAAAACTATATGCGGTAGCGGTTCAATCGGTTTTATGTTGCGGGTTCCTTGCTTTTATACTGAGCACTTCCAATCCTTTTGTTCGCATTTTTCCACCAACTGCTGATGGGCAAGCTCTTAACCCATTGCTTCAGGATATCGGGCTTGCCATGCATCCGCCGCTTCTTTATATAGGCTATGTTGGTTTTTCTATTGTTTTTTCTCTGGGTGTTGCTGCACTTGTACGCGGGCATGCTGGGCGGCATTGGGCAACCCTTGCTCATCCATGGATAATGGCATCATGGGGGGCGCTTACAATTGGTATAGGGCTTGGAAGCTGGTGGGCATACCGTGAGCTAGGCTGGGGTGGATGGTGGTTCTGGGACCCGGTGGAAAATGCTTCATTGTTGCCATGGCTTGCTGGTACTGCGCTTTTCCATTCCAATATAGTCCTTAAAAAGCGCGGACTTCTGGGGCAATGGGTTATATTGCTTTCTATAATAACTTTTGCGCTTAGCCTGCTTGGGACCTTCCTTGTTCGTTCTGGCGCTATCACTTCAGTGCACAGTTTTGCAAGTGACCCGGCCCGCGGTGTTTTCATCCTTGCCTATATTTTCATAAGTGTTGGTAGTGCATTATTTTTATACAGCATTCGCGCCGCAAGAATCGCCAGTGAAGGACGGATGCTGCCCCTATCGCGCGAAGGGCTTATCGTTATCAATAATCTGTTTATATTATCAGCCTGTGCAACCGTACTGCTTGGCACATTATATCCAATATTTGCAGAGCTTATAAGTGGTGAACGTATTACTGTCGGCCCGCCTTTTTTCCAGTCAACCTTTATTCCCCTTATGGCTATACCGCTGATCTTCGCAGCTATCACACCATTTGCAGCATGGAAGAAAGCCAGCTTATATACTGCGCTTAGAGCATTGCTGCCAGCTATGATTGCGGCAATTGCCGCTGCATTTATTGTGCTGGCATTTGCACATACGAAGATTGTTGCTGCAGTTTGCGGATTCGCACTTGCAGCATGGCTTACTGTGGGAAGCCTTCAATGGGTAATGGGCGCACGTGGTAAAAGCGGCAGATATTCGGTTTTCCTTGGTCATATAGGTGCTGCCTGCATTGTTATTGGTATTACTGCTTCCGGGTTGTGGAAGGAAGAAGCACAAACGCTGGCTGCAAACGGAGATTCATTAAAAATAGCAGGCTACACCGTAATTTATAATGGAAGCGTTGATATTAAAGGCGATAATTTCGGCGCGAAAAAAGCTGAATTAAAAATAACCGGCGCTGATGGTAAGGAAATAACCAGATTATTCCCAGAATACCGCACTTATGATATTAATTCTAATAATACCAGTGAAGCGGCTATTTATTATAGCCTTGCAGGGGATTTATATAGTGTTATCGGAGCTGGCGGGAAAGATGGCAAAACAACCCTTAGACTTTATTTCCAGCCAATGATAAATTTAATCTGGTTAGGATTTGTATTAATGGCTATGGCTGGTATAACAAGTTGCCTTACTAAACATTACAAACCGAATCTATAAGTAAATTATTTGATGGAAAAAGCCTGATGTTACATTACCGAGCACCCCTTAGCTGGCCTGAATCAATACCCGTTACCCCGCTTATGAAGCAGCGTAGTGATAATGGTTTTTCGCCTAGTATAACCCTGACTGATGCCACTAATTTTTTGAAAGAAGAAATAGATTCTGCAGGCATTGCCCAGGCAACACTCTATCTTGATGTTGAGCAGCCCAATATAGATCGTCTGCGTAAAAAAATAGGCAGCCGTACAGGAGCTTGCCTGCATATAAGATATCGGGACCATAGTTATATAATAACCTGCGACCGTTGGCAGAGAACAGAGCATAATGTTTATGCCATGCACCTTGTCCTGCGCCAGTGGTGTAATATGGAAAAATGGGGGATAGGTTCTCTTCCGGCTCTTATGGCAGGTTTTGAAATCAATTATGAAAATGATATATTCAGTGCCGATGAAAGCGTCGAAAATATTGAGGAATGTTTAAAAAGCTTCGGGCTTGGCGCGAATGCTACATTAGAAGATGCAACAGCTATTTACCATCGCCGTGCAAAATCTTTATCGCATGACAATGAACAGCTGGTGCAACTTAATATAGCGATGGACCAGATACGTGATTATTTTTCCAGAAAACAACCGGAATAAGCAATATGAACAGGCAAAAGTTAATACGGATGCTTCCGCTTTTAATTATGTTCATATTAAGCTCTGCTTTAGGGCTTGGCCTTTTTAATAAAGGTAAGAATGTTGAGATAGACCAGCATAGCAATGGCAAAAAAATCTCAGGCTTCGAATTACCATCTTTAGGTAAGGAAGCTATGTTCACGCCTGAATTGTTCTCTGGTGGCAAGGTAATGGTAGTTAATGTTTTTGCATCATGGTGTGTGCCTTGCGCGCAGGAAAATGACCTGCTTATGAAGCTTGCCCAGAAAGTAAATATTTATGGTATTGCGTGGAAAGATAAACCAGCGGATGCCTTTACTTTTTTAAAGGAAAACGGCAATCCCTACCAGGAAATAGGAATTGATGAAGAGGGTAAAACCACTATACCTATGGCTATTACCGGCGTCCCTGAGACTTATATCATTGATAAAAATGGTGCAATTGCTTTGCATTACAAATTGCCGCTGACAGAAGAGGTGCTCAATAGCTTGATTATACCGCTAGTAAAAAAATTAAATACAGAAAATGCAAAGGTTCATTAGTATTGCAATAGCATTATGGCTATTTGCTTTTCCATCATTTTCGCTTACTGTTGACAAGCCATTGCCAGATGCTGCTTTAGAAGCGCGGGCTATTACCCTTTTTTCTGAAATACGCTGCATGGTTTGCCAGAGCGAAACGATAGCGGACTCGCACGCGCAGGTAGCAAGCGATATGCGCCGCAATATAAGGGAATCCCTTGCCAAGGGCTTTAGTGACCAACAAATAAAAGATGTCCTTGCAGAAAAATATGGTGATGTAATACTTATGAAGCCGCCCCTCAAATATAGTACAATCTTGCTATGGTTTGGCCCATGGCTTGTGCTTTTGTTTGGTATAGTTTCGATGTATTTTTATTTCCGCCCTCTACAAAGGGCTAAAAAACCATGAGTGTGTATCAGATTTTCTCCCTTATAATACTGGTAGTAGTTTTTATAATTTTACTACCTTTATACCGCCTGGAAAATATTACTGTTAAACAAAGGCGTATTTTTTCAGCTATAATAATTATTGTTTTCTGTATTGGCTCATTTGGCTTGTATTACCAGTTCGGGACACCGGAAATCCTGCCATTGCTTGCCCAGCGTGAAGAAAAATTATCTGGGATCAGGGAAAAAATTACCACAAATTCTGAGATTCTTAAAAAAGATCCGAAGAGCTTAAAAGCATGGGTTGAAATTGGTGATAGTTTTATGGAAACCAGCCAGTTCGCAGCAGCTGCAAATGCTTACAAGCAATCTATATTACTATCAGAAGGAAAGCCGGAATTAATAATGTCATATGTCCATGCGCTTATATTAGGTGCTGATGGAACAGTTACGCCCGAAGCTAAGAAAAGCCTCGATATTATGCTTATATTGCAGCCAGAGAATGAACAGGTTCGTTATTTCCTCGCAATGTATAAAATGCAGTCGGGCGATGCTAAGGGGGCAATGGAAGATATGAAAGGACTATATAAATCGCTTGCCGATGACTCGCCTGTCAAAGCATTAATAGACCGCCAGATCGGTAGAAAATGACTTATCATACTGAGTTATAATAATTTTTTATTGTAACAAAATATTCACGCAATAATATGAATGATTTGCTAAAGTATTTATAATATAAAATTTGTTTGCTTAAAAAAATAAAAGAACGGGAGTATTTATGGCTATAACTAAATGGTATGCACCAAATGATGGCTCACTTGATGGGCATATTCTTAAATATGGTAAAAAAGATGATATTGTTAAAAGGGTTTCACCAGACAGTGAAGAATTGAAAAAACAGCTGGAGTTAAAAGTGAATGCAGTTAAGGTTTTATCAGCTGCCGGAAAAACTTCTGCTGAAATAGTAGAATCTGAGCCATATCAATATATATTAAAACAGAATGGCAAATCTAAAGCAGATGCCCTAGATGCCTTATTGAAAGAAGCTAAGATAATAAAAATGCCAGAAATAGCAGGTGTGGCTTCTTCTTTGTCAAGGTAACAAATCCAGTCAGGCACACGGAGATATTAGGGGAGCATTATGGGAACATTTGCATCAGTAATTCGCCAGAAAAGCAGTAACAACGTAGTTCTTTACCGTGCCGTTTCAAAAGATGGTGAGAATTTTTATGCCTATATACGTTGCGATGAAAAGCAATATCATAAAATGAAGCATGATTTCATGACCAAAAGCATCTGCCAGGACGTAAAAGATTATGGTGAAGTCCTATATGTTGCCTTAGGAACTGAGCCTGATGAGGAAGCAGAAAAATTCCTCGCTGATTACCTAAAAAACATGTAACTATAAATCTATTTGACGCTATATATAGTTTGCTGTATAGTTGTTGCATGCAATATATAGGTCGGTGTCACAATTTTGTGTTCCTTCCAGTAGCGTCAAACGACAATGACGATCTGCTCGACCTCACCACCCCATCTTTTGACCTCGCGCTGATACGTGATATTAAGCAGCAACTGCTTATGGAAAATAAATTTACCGGCATATTACTTTCATCTCGTAAGGAGCGCAGATTCTATCAGGAAATAGTTGATGCTGAGCGCTATATAACCATGCGCTATTTTAGTTCAAATGTGACTAAGGAAATGATACGCGAACTTAAATATTATATAGTATCAAATTATCTCTGCCCGAAGCCAAAGCGTAAAAAAAATACGCAGGCAACAAAGAAAAAGCAGGATAGTGCCACGAAGGATTAAATTAATTTATAAGGCGTATATTATTGCCGCTTAGGGCTGAATCATATTCCTCCGGGTCCATTACCGGCATTGTTTCACGGGTTGTTGGCTTATCCATGCGCTTGCATTTCCCATCCAGGAATGCACCTTCTTCTATAATAAGGCCTTCGTGCATTACTATGCCTTCTACGTGGCAATCCTTATATAAGTGAACCTGCTTAGCACGCACTAAGCCATTTATTTTGCCATAAACATTTAATACTTCTGCAGTGACATCACCTTTGATGAGCGCATTCTTCCGTACATTAAGGTTCTGGCAGCGTATATTCCCATCAACCGTACCGTCGAAATCAATATTGCCGTCGCTTATTATGGTACCAAGTATGTGGGTGTCTTGCGTGATTACAGAAAGAGAAGCAGGCCCGCGAACCACAGGCTTAGATACGGGTGTTTTTACTGTCTGCTTGTCCTTAGTCTTGCGAAACATTCCCTAACTCCAATAATCTACCTGTACGTAAAAACTTCTGCGGGTTTATTGGCTCCCCGTTATAGCGTACTTCGTAATGCAGGTGTGGCCCGGTACTGCGACCAGTGCTTCCTTGTATCCCGATTATACTTCCTTTTTTTACTTTGTCGCCCTTATGTACGCTTATTGCACTTAAATGACCGTAGCGGGTGACGACACCAAATCCATGGTCAACATCTACCATATTGCCATATGAGCCATCGCGCTCGGCGTTTATAACTGTTCCATCCGCAGTGCTGTATATAGGTGATTTTATGGGGCCTGCAAGATCGAGTCCTGAATGGAATGCCATATCACCGTTGAATGGGTCGATCCGGTTGCCAAACGAGCTATGCTCTTCAGAGCGTTTAATAGGTATACCAAAAGGCAGGTTAGTAATAACCTGGCGCAGGGTTTCCAGCCTGTCAAGTGATGCGAACATATCGGAAGTTTCTTCCGAAATTTTTGGCATTTTGGTTGGTATATATGGGCCGCCTTCAGCATCTTCATCTTTTTCTTTTTTAGCTTTCGATGCTGTTTTTTCCATCTCGTCAGGGCTTAGACCGGTCTGGCGTACAATAGATTCAAGATCGTCTATACGCCCATCAGCTTTTATTTTTACCCTTTCTACTATCGCTTCTTTTTCACTTTTGAGGTCATTTACCTGTTGTTCCAGAAGAGCCAGCTTAGCCTGGCTTGCATCCTGCGGGTTCATTATTCCTAGTTTCGAAATAGCAGGTGATTGGGTGGTATTAAATGGGGTAAAAATATTATCGATTTTTTTACCAGTAACAGTACGCAGGGTGTTGCTCTGTGCTTCTAATGTAGAATGAACGGCAATAAAACGCCCTGTCGCATAAAGTGACCACATGATACCGCAGGAAACAAGGAATATCGCGCATAGCTGAAGAGGTACACTGATGTTGATATGGCTTACTTTTTTATCCGAAGATATGATTATCCTGCGCGGATGTATCGCACATTTGAAATAGTATTTTACTGCTTTAAAAAGCGTAAGCATATACGTCTGCATCGCATCACTCCCATACTGAATTTTTATTTTTTTTATGCGGAAGTACGTTCAAGCACTGCTGCAAAAAAACCATCAACCCCGTCTTTAAGCGGGTTTACACTGAAATATGGCTCATTCATGCCAAGTTCGGTGGGGAGTTCTTTATTCCATATTTTTTTAGCATCGACAACCACGAAATGATTATTAAATTTTAAGAAATTTTCAACCTGCTTTTCATTTTCATCTTTCAGAAGAGAGCATGTAGCATAAATCAACCTGCCACCAACTTTTACTAAACGTGACGCGCTTTGCAAAACTGATTTCTGTACTTCGCAAACTTCCTGCAAATCTTTTGTATTGAATCTCCATTTAAGATCAGGATTGCGCCGCCATGTTCCGCTGCCGCTGCATGGGGCATCAACTAAAACGCTGTCGGCTGTTGCTTTGTGGCGTTTTATAAAAGAGTCATTTTCTGATTCCAGCACATGCACCTGTACATTATGCGCGCCTGCACGTTTAAGGCGGATATTTATCTGGCCTAAACGTTTTTCTGAAATATCCCAGGCAAGTATACGCCCTTTATTTTCCATAGCCGCAGCCATAGCAAGGGTTTTTCCGCCAGCACCTGCACAGAAGTCTATAATGCGCTGGCCAGGTTTTGCATCAACCAGCAATGCAAGCGCCTGCGAGCCTTCATCCTGCACTTCAAAATGCCCTTCCTTGAAAAACTTTGAGGTAAAGATAGGGCCGCGTTTTGCAAGGCGTATACCTATTGGGGAAAGCGGGGTAGGGGAGCAATCAAAGCCCTCCGCCTGTAACTGTCCAAGGAGTTTTTCACGATGGGTTTTAAGAGTATTTACACGCAGATCAGTTGGGGCCTGCTCGTTCATTGCGGTCATGGCCTCCCCAAGTTTTTCGCTAAAACTATCGCGCAGTTTTTCATCCAGCCACTGCGGATAATTAAAGCGCACATGATCTGGCATTTCAGGGTTGGTAATGTGCATCTTGGAAAGCGTATGTACGAATTTACGCTCGGCTTCATTTAAAGCATCTGGTGAATATTTACTGTCCTTGGTAAGGCTCTGGATAGATTCGGCATCATAATCATGGCGCAATATTGCTGCTGCGAGAATAAATGCCCTGCCATCTAAGCTTTGCGAATATTTTTCCAGCCACCACTCAAGGTTCGCCTTGTGGCGCAATACCCAGTAAATAAGCTCGGCAATCGCGCCGCGGTCTTTCGAGCCGATATAACGATGGGCTTTAAAATATTGCTCCAGCAGTTTATCAGCTGGGAAACGTTTTTCAGATTGCCATACGGTAAATATCTGGTCGAGCAGCTCGATTGCTGCTTGT
This sequence comes from Pseudomonadota bacterium, assembly GCA_963205195.1. GTDB lineage: Bacteria > Pseudomonadota > Alphaproteobacteria > Rickettsiales > SXRF01 > SXRF01. The sequence continues at coordinate 43,958 of CAUJHR010000021.1, forward strand.
GTGCGTGCGCCGGGGGTCATTCTTTATTCCTTATTGTTTACCAATCACCATTTCATCACCGTTTATACTGACGCCTCCCAACTCGCGTAGAGCACTCATCCCTAGCAATGAATTATCGAGATCGCCCTGGTTTACGCTTGCTTGGAAATTATCAAGCATAAAGCCGCCTATTTGCAGGCGTTTAAGTTTTACCTGCGCGCCGCCGGTTGTTCCGTTAGCAGTTTTATATGTACGGCTATAATTAAGTTCATCCGTATTGATGCCGATTCTTTTCGCATCTGACTTGCTTAAAACAACATCGCTCGCGCCGGTATCTATCATGAAATTGATTGGTACGCCATTTACCTTGGCCTCGATGTGAAAATGCCCATCTGCGCTGGCTCGTATGGAAAAGCTGCCGTTATTATGCAGTTGTGCCCGGTTGGGCATTAATTCACCTGCTAGTCGGCTATTTAATAAATCATTTTTAAAACTATATATGAATATAAGCCCAAATATAAGGCACAGCCACATTACGCTATAGCGCAATGTTTGTTGTAAGGGCAATTTTCTTGACGATAAGGCGCATATTGAAAGTAAAAGCCCTAAATAAAGCAATTGCATTTTATCATCGGTTTTAGAAAGCGCGTATGGAAACTGGATAGCAAGAAATGTGACCAGAACCGCTACCGCTATAAGTATATATATTTTTTTCATTAGTTAAGGTTATCGCTATAAAGTAACTGAATAATTACGGACGATAACTAAAAAACCAAACCTAGTAAACCAGTGATTTCGATTTAACCAGAAACCTATTAAATAGATCTTTGTGCTTATCTTGTTAATATCTGATGAATTCTATTATTTCTTCTTCTAATATTAATATTGTCCGCAGCTGAAGGGCTTGGTTTTTGCGCTTCTTTTATCGCATCAATTATCTTTTCAAGCGTGGTATTTTCATCAAGGGCAAGTTTCTTATCACCGCTATGATGAAGGAATATTCCTGCGGTTGGATTTGCTGCCACATATTCCATCATTCTGTTAAAAGAAACCTGAGCTCTTTCCGGCTCTGGTTTGTATCTGGCTGAAAAATTTCCATCTTCTCCAAGCGGAAAATACAAGTCAGCTTTTAATGAAATATCAGGTTTCTTTGTTTCTTCTGTCATAAGCTTTTCCTAAATGATGGTTTCATAAAAATCATCATAGCTTATAAATCATGAGATCATTATGACAGTTTTGTTAATTTTGAAATATACTTATAAATCAAATATTAGCTATCCATCCGGTAGTTTGGCGCTTCACGGGTTATAGTTATGTCATGCGCGTGTGATTCGCGCAGGCCGGCATTAGTTATACGTACGAATTCACAGTTTTTCTGCATATCTGGAATGGTTCTGCTTCCCGTATAACCCATTGCCGCTTTCAGGCCGCCAACCAACTGGTGCACTACGCCGGAAACCGGGCCTTTAAAGGGAACGCGGCCTTCAACACCTTCGGGAACCAGTTTTAATTTGTCGCCAATCTCCTGCTGGAAATAACGGTCAGCTGAACCGCGAGCCATTGCGCCGACGCTGCCCATGCCGCGGTAAGTTTTATATGAACGGCCTTGATACAATACAACTTCGCCGGGGCTTTCCTCAGTTCCTGCAAAGAGTGAGCCGAGCATAGCACAGTTTGCGCCTGCAGCTATTGCCTTGGCAAGGTCGCCGGAATATTTTATGCCGCCATCGGCGATAATAGGAACGCCATGTTTTTTTGCAATGGCTACCACGTCCATTATAGCCGAAAGTTGTGGTACGCCAACCCCAGCGACAATGCGTGTGGTGCAGATCGATCCGGGGCCAATGCCCACTTTTACTGCGTCTGCGCCGGCTTTGATAAGTGCTTCTGCGCCTTCTGCCGTTGCGATATTACCCGCTATTATCTGGGTGTTTTTATGTATCTCACGTATCTTCTTCACACTGTCGAGGACCCCTTTGGAATGCCCATGCGCGGTATCTACTATAATAACGTCAACCCCGGCTGCAATCAGCATTTCGGCACGTTTTAAACCGTCAGTACCGGTTCCGGTTGCGGCAGCTACACGAAGCCGTCCGCGTTCGTCCTTGCTTGCGTTGGGATAGGCGCGGGCTTTTTCAATATCTTTTACAGTAATAAGCCCTATGCAACGGTAAGCTTCATCAACTACCAGCAGCTTTTCGATCCTGTGTTTATGCAGTAAGCGTTTCGCATCATCGCGGCTTATATTTTTCTGGACTGTTATCAGGTTTTCCCTGGTCATCAGCTCATGCACAGGCTGTTTGGGATCGGAAGCAAAACGCACATCACGATTAGTAAGTATACCAACTAATTTCCCGCTGCCTTTTTCTACTACCGGAACCCCCGATATATGTTGGCTGCTCATGAGTGCAAGAGCATCAGCAAGTATGGCTTCGGGTGTTATGGTCAGAGGGTCAACCACCATGCCGGATTCAAATTTCTTTACTGTCTGGACCTCGGTGGCTTGCTCTGTAATACTTAAATTTTTGTGGATACAGCCCATTCCGCCTTGCTGCGCCATGGAAATTGCCAACGCTGATTCGGTTACTGTGTCCATTGCTGCCGACATAAGCGGTATGGCCAGCTTTATGCTTTGGGTAAGGTTGGTGGATGTATCCGCTTCGGAGGGGATAAAATCGGATGCCCTGGGTTTTAGCAGTACATCGTCGAAAGTTAGGGCTTCTGGGATTTTTATGTTGGTCATCGTTGCAAAACCTTGTGTCTGAGGCTGTTTAAGTTTTGCTGGAGAGCCATAGCGCCTTTTTTGGCGCTTGTCACCAGTATTTTTTATCAGATTACATAGATTTAATAAAAATACTGAAAAAAACACTTATACATTTGCAATTTTTACTTTATTATTACCATGACTTCTGTATATAGAAGTCGCTTCGTTAACAACTAATAGGCATTTTGTGATAAATTCTGTTAAAAATCAACGCACTAGTAGGCGGTTTGTCGGGATAATGCTCGGTGAACCATAAGTACTTTAACCACGAACATATGGTATTAAGTTAGATGAACAAAACCACCAGTGAGCCTCCAGCTCGCAACTCCAATTTAAAATTGGCCCGACGCTCCAACGTCATTCCCCTCAAAAAAATTGAAACGCCCAAATTCCCTTCGCAAAAAAGCAAGGTGTATTCCTCTGTTTCCGATATGGTAAACGAGATGCGCCCAACTGCGCCTGTGCATTGCCTGCGCCCTGCGGTAATCACTGCGATGAGCAAATGGTTCGTTTCCAACTTTCCCGGCGATGTTATGTTCGCTGTGAAAACCAACCCGGATCCAAAGGTGCTGCGTATAGTCGCGCGCGCCGGGATCAGCCGTTTTGACGTGGCATCTCTTGCAGAAGTAAAGGTGGTTGCTAATACCATACCAGGTGCAAAAATGTATTTCATGCACCCGGTTAAAAACCGCGAGGCGATTTTTGCGGCTTATTATAATTATGGAGTGCGCGATTTTTCGCTGGATTCGCATGAGGAATTACAGAAGATCCTTGAAGTCACCAACCATGCAGATGACCTGAACCTCTATGTCCGCCTTTCAATGGCTAGCGACCAGGCTGCCTACAGCATGGAAGGCAAGTTCGGTGTGAAGCTTGAGCAGGCATCGTCGCTTATCGTTGCTGCTCGCAAAGCAAGCAAAAAGCTTGGGCTGTGCTTCCATGTTGGTTCACAGTGCATGAACCCGGATGCTTATGGCGCTGCGGTACAGACTGTTGTCGATTTGCTGAAGCAGAATGATGTGCGTCTTGATGTGCTAGATATTGGCGGCGGTTTTCCGTCAATCTATCCTGGCATGACCCCACCGCCGCTTATGGATTATATGGAATCCATAAAAGCTTCTATTGCCAGCCAGCCAATGCTTTCTGAATGTGAAGTGTTGTGTGAACCAGGGCGTGCGCTGGTTGCTGAAGGTGGATCTGTTGTTGTGCGTGTTGAACTGCGTAAGGGCAACATGCTGTATATCAATGATGGTACTTACGGTAGCCTGTTCGATGCTGGTGTTCCTAATTTTACTTATCCTGTAAAGGCTATCCGCCCTGCTGGGGAAGTCGCTGCCAATACGCAGGAATTCGGATTTTTCGGCCCTACCTGCGACAGCATGGATGTAATGAAAGGTCCGTTCCATCTTCCTGCTGACATAAAAGAAGGCGATTGGATAGAGATTGGCCAGCTTGGTGCTTATGGAGCTACCATGCGTACCAATTTCAACGGCTTCTATTCAGATATTACTGTTGAAGTGGGCGACAAGCCGCTTCTGAGCATTTTCTCGGTAAATTAATTAGTCATTGGTCATGAGTCATGGGTATTTTTCCCATGACCCGTGACTACTTACCAAGTGTAATGCACCTTATAGGTAATGGTTTTTTCCTTCTCCGGCGCGACATCCACAAGGAAACTGACTTGGTGTGAGTTATCTTTGACATACTCGTCGCTGGTGGTTGTGATCTTCCAACCTGTAGCACGGTACATGCTTTCCACAACCTTAACTTTAACCGGCTGCTTTTTGTGGTTACGTAGCTTTACCTCTATCTCTTCATCGGCGAATTTATTATTGCTGTCGAGTACATAATTTAACTGCTTGCGCTCGCCTACCACATCGAAGGCATTGCCGAGCTTTATCATCAATTCTTCATTCGCAGCGGTATGGTCGATAATGCTTTCGCCGATAAATTCAAGGCTTCCATCTGCGCTGTCACGCTGGTTTACGCGCATCCGGCCAGAGGGCAGGGGAACGCCAAGTCCATTTTCTTTCTTATTTAAAATTTTCAGAAATACATCGACCTTTTTATTGCCGCCCTCAACTCCGTAGCCGCGATCAAGATATACCCCGCCATAATTCCAGTATTGCGACTGGCCGCCGTCAAAAACCATAATTTTTTCTGCAGGGACATTCGCGGCGGCAGGAATAAGCTCAAGCTGCTTGGTAGAATTATCGGGAAGCGTTACCGGTGTGTCCAGCGTGTATAGATGGTATTCAAAAAATTCCTTTTGCATGAAAGCTGGCGGCGCCGCTTCAGCTACGGCATCCATTGCCATTGCTTTAGCAAGCATTGGCCTTGCATAGCCATGCCCTGTCGTTACCTGCTGTACATCTCCAGCCATAAGTTTAAGCCGCGCATTATTAAAGCTGGCGCCTGTCTGGTTAATTATGGAAACCCATGAACCAAAATCCACCGTGCCATTATTGGCATCCTTGCCTTCATTATAGGTAAGGTTGTAATCCGCCCACCAGGTTATTCCCTGTGTCTGGTAACTTACCTCGCTTTTATGCTTGCCGGGAGACCCGGTAAAAATATTCCATACCAGTGTAGGTTTGGTAATCAGCCCGCCGGGAAGATCTGGAAAAGAAATACCGGAATAATTATTTATAGCTTTTATAGAGCCATCAGCCAGCCTCAAAGTAAGCCCGCCTTGTATACTCATTAAAGTACCTTCGATATTTTCTGCTTTATCCCCGGCAATTTTTTCAACAATTATTTTTTTGTCGATATATTTTTCCAGCAGCTTCTGCTGGCTGACTAAATCGAACTGGTAATTCTGCTCTCCGACCTTTGTGGTTTTAGGATCGGTGATAGATTTGAACTGCACAGTGGTAGGGTCTATGTAAGCTGCTACATCACTGAAATTAACTACGCTGCTTTTACCGGTTAGCTCCACATCGCGCACCTGGCGCACCATCGCATACCCTGGAACATTCAAGCCATTATAACCAGACTGCCCGTTTACAGGGCGATAAAGGTTAGGGTCAATAGCTCCCGGCTGTGTCTTGCTATATATTGTTAGTGATGTTTCTTCTGCCAAGGCAGGAATAGAAAAGCAGATAGCTGTTGTTAGCAATAGTGCCGAAAATTGTTTTTTCATAATATTCTCCTGTCTCGATTGCAGCGATTAACTTTTACCACAATGTTAGACGATTGCCAAAATCTATTCCTTGGCAGGCAGCGGAGAATTTTTGAAATTAAATTATTATCCTATAAGCTGTAGTATTGCAGGGGTCAGGCGGTTACCCTGTGCAGCTACTGCAATTGCGGCATTCTGCTGGAGTGTAGCCTGCGATTGTAAGCTGGCAGCTTCGGCAAAGTCAGTATCTTGAAGGGTGGAACGTGCTGCTTCCTGGTTGGCTATCGCAGTATCTATATTAGCTGCTGCATAATCTGCTGATTGCAGGAATGTGCCGACATCAGCATTTGCTGCAGTCAGTTTATCCAAAGCGTCTGAGAGTGTAGAAAATGCGTTGGATGCGCCATCTTGTGAGTTTAAATCGAGAGTATTTCCAGAAAACAAACTTTCGCTGGAAAGGTTGGCTATTGAAAGTACTGCTGAATCGGTAGGTTCTGATGAAAGCAGGCTGCCTAGAGATAAGGATGCAGAACCGCTTAAATCACCATTAAGCAATTTTTTGCCATTGAAATTTGTATTGGAAGCCACACTGTCAATCTGCTTAACTAACTGCTGGAATTGTTCGTTAAGGTCCCTGCGGTTATCTTCATTTAATATCGGCGAAGCTGCTTGCTGTGCGAGTGTTTTAAGCTGCTGGGCTATGTCTTGTATCTGTGAAATACCTCCGCCTGCAACCTGTGCAAGGCTGCTTGCCTGAGCTATATTCCCTGATGCCTGCCTAAGGCCGCTGACTGCTGATTGCAATTGGCTGGCAACTGAAAGGGAAGATATATCGGTGCTGGCTGATGTAAGGCGGTTGCCGCTTGCGAGCGCAGCAATTGCAGCACCAAGCTTGGCGTTTGATTTTTGCAGGTCTTGCTGCTGTTGCAGACCGGCCAAACCTGATAGCGAATTTATATTCATAGCATCCTCCTGATATGGGCGATTATAACCGCCCGAAAAGCCACTAAACCATACCTGTGACTTCTATCTTAATATTATAGTATATATTGTATTTATTACCATATGGTTAATCAACCGGAATTTTTTTTATTGGCTTTAAAAGGTAAATTTAATGCAAATCAATGTGTTATTATGGAACAAAAAGGTTAATTTGGCTAAATTAGGGAGATTACAGTAAATTTTATTATAAATCTAGGAGGTTGCGAGCAAAATCTGCTGGTTTGAAAGCATCTAAATCATCTATGGACTCGCCTATACCAATCGCATGGACAGGTAATTTTGTTTGTCTTGCCAGCGCCACAACAATACCGCCTTTTGCAGTGCCATCAAGTTTGGTTATAATAATTCCGGTTACATTCACCATTTCTTTAAAGGCCATAACCTGTGAAATAGCGTTCTGCCCGGTTGTGGCATCCAATACCTGAATAATATGGTGAGGGGCTGATTCATCAATTTTTTTGATGACTTTGATAATTTTTTGCAGTTCTGCCATCAGGTTGGATTTATTTTGCAGGCGGCCAGCCGTATCAATAAATAATATATCGGCTTTTTCTACGCGAGCTTTCTCGTATGCATTGAAAGCAACGCTTGCCGGGTCAGCCTGGAATGCACCTGTAATCACCTCGATATTCGAACGTCTGCCCCATTCCTGCATTTGCTCAACTGCTGCTGCACGAAATGTATCGGCTGCCGCGATCATGACTTTTTTGCCCTCATTTTTGAATTTGCTTGCCAGCTTGCCAATGGTTGTTGTTTTTCCGTTACCGTTCACACCGACCATTATAATTACGCTCGGTGATTGGCTAGTGGTTAGTGGAATAGCGTAAGGTTCTAAAATGTCAGCTATCTTAGATGATAAAAATTCGCGCACTTCATTTGCTTCGATATTTTTATCAAAGCGGTTCTTGGAAAAATCAGCGGTGAGTTCAGCCGCCAGCGGTGCACCCAGGTCAGCCTCTATCAGTAATTCTTCGAGTTCTTCCAATGAAGCGCCATCCAGCTTGCGCTTGGTAAAAATGCCAGTAATCCCGCCGGAAAGTTTACCGGAAGTTTTGGACAGGCCAGATTTAAGCTTGGATAAAAAGTTCATATTACATTCGCCTGCAATTTATTATTGGCTGCATTTTTTATAGCTGCTTTTATGATGCTTCCGGGTATGCAGTCTTTATCCAGTTCGACCACAGAGAAATGCGGGGTTTTGCCGATGCGCTCTTTTTCTACGAGTATATCAGTTGTAACGCCGATCTGCGCCTTTAAATATTTGCTGAGGTTTTTTTCTCCTGCATGGCGTAGTAAAGCGGCGCGTTCCTTGCGAATGGTTTTTGCAACCTGCGGCATCTTTGCGGCTGGTGTTCCGGTGCGGGCAGAGTAGGGAAACACATGCAGATAAATCAAATTTGCTTCGCTCACTAAATCCAAAGTGTTTTGGAACATCTCATCGCTTTCAGTTGGGAACCCGGCAATAATATCAGCACCGAAAACCACGTCTGGGCGCAGCTCACGCAATTTTGTACAGAAATCAATAATATCCTGCCTGTTATGCCTGCGCTTCATCCGTTTCAGCACCATATCATCACCAGCCTGCAAGCTTATATGTATATGCGGCATCAGGCGCTGTTCATTGGCGAATAGATCATAGAGATCATAGTCAACTTCCACGGCGTCAATTGAAGAGATACGCAAGCGTTTAAGATCAGGTACAAGATTGAGTAACCGGCGGCACATGCTGCCAAGGGTAGGGGAGCCGGGCAGATCCTTGCCGTAATCGCTTATATCAACTCCTGTAAGCACAATCTCGTTATACCCGGATTCTACAAGATTTTTAACCTGAGCTACTATCTCTCCCATAGGAACAGAACGGCTATTGCCGCGCCCAAATGGTATTATACAGAAAGTGCAGCGATGGTCGCATCCATTCTGCACCTGCACAAAAGCCCGTGCCTTGCCATCAAATGATGCAACCATATGCGATGCGGTTTCTTTCACCGACATGATGTCATTTACGAGGATTTTCTCAGTTGTGAGTTGCCAGTTGTCAGCGTTCAGTAATGAATATGATTGGCTTTTTAATTTTTCCTCGTTTCCTATTACGCTGTCAACTTCCGGCATGTCGGCATATTGCTTTGGGTTTATCTGCGCCCCGCAGCCGGTCACGATAATTTTCGCGTGCGGGTTTTCCTTGCGGGCTTTGCGTATGGACTGGCGCACCTGCCTCTCGGCTTCAGCTGTTACCGCGCAGCTATTGAATATCATTGCGTTTGCAAGTCCGGCTTCATCCGCCTGCTGCTTGATTATTTCGCCTTCATATATATTCATCCGGCAACCGAAATTTATGATCTGGTTGCTCATATCTCCACCGTGCCTTCGAATTCTTTTTCTATCTCTCCGCCAAGCAGGATGTGGTTGTCTTCCTGAAGCTCTACAGTAACCACTTCATTAGAGTTCATAAATTTTACAATTGCGCTGCCTATATCACTGTTTAGTTTGTTTGCCGCAGCAAGTATTGCACAGGCTCCTGTGCCACAGGCGGCAGTAAGTCCTGCTCCGCGTTCCCATGTTTTTGCAGTAATTATGTAGGAATTACCATCAATATTGGCAGTTATTTGTGCAAAGCTGACATTGACTCGCTTTGGAAAAACTTCTGTAGAATTCTCAATTTTTGAACCAATTTTTCTAACTTCGGCATCGCTTGGTATTTCATCCATAAAGAACACCACGTGGGGGTTGCCCATGCTTACAAATGTTGGATTTTTGAAACCGCTGAAGCTTTCTATTTTCTTTGCGGCTTCTTCTGTAGGTATCGCCAGCGGAATATCCTGCCAGTCAAACTTCGGCGCGCCCATATCCACCAGAATATAATCATCCTGCTCTTTTACACCCTGCAAAACTGCTGCATTGGTTTCTATGCTTACAGGTAATCTGCCGAGCTCTTTATATAACATATCGGCGATGCAGCGCGTAGCATTGCCGCAGGCATCAACCTCGCCGCCATCTGCATTATATATATGCATAAAAACATCTGCTTTATCGGATTCTTTGAGCATTAGCAGTTGGTCGCACCCCTTTGTCGCTGGGTTATCGCGTGCTGAAATAGCCCGTATTTGCTCTGCAGACAGGCTGATTTCCTGCTTTTTTGCGTCGAAAATGACAAAGTCATTTCCCGCGCCGTTCATTTTTATAAAGTCCAGTTTCATTGCTGCAATATATAGCTTGTTTATGATTGATTCTAGGGGCTAGTATAAAAATATGGTACGCATGTCAAAATTTTTTCTGATTTAAGCGGGATTTTGCTACGGATACCTAAAAATTGGCACTCTTAAAGTGGCTAAAACCCTAGAGAAAACGAATAATATAAAAAAAACGTAAAAAAAGTGTTTTTCATGCTTGACTATGGCGTAATGATTCGTCATAAAGACCATCCTTTCTTGAGCGGCTTCGATTTGGAGGTTGCTTGATTGACGGCTCCAAAAAGCCCCGATCTGTAATTTGATAGTGTGAAGAGCATTTAAGCGCAGGTGGCGTTGTGTCACTGCAATGGACTTTTTCGGAAGATCCGGCGTAGTTGAAATTAACAGCACAATGTCATTTGCGACGCATATGAAAAATTATGCACAATAACTAATCGATATAAGTCCAAGGCGCATTCGATTAGGATGATATTGTGCGTGTTTCCGAAAATTAAAGTCCTATAGAAATATAGGCAAATTGCGCAAGCGTTCATAAATTCATATGAACGATTTGCTAGAATTCAAACTTGAGAGTTTGATTCTGGCTCAGAACGAACGCTGGCGGCAGGCTTAACACATGCAAGTCGAACGATGTAGCAATACATAGTGGCGCACGGGTGAGTAACGCGTGGGAACGTGCCTTTTAGTTTGGGATAACCACTGGAAACGGTGGCTAATACCAGATACGCCCTTCGGGGGAAAGATTTATCGCTAAAAGATCGGCCCGCGTGAGATTAGGTAGTTGGTGGGGTAATGGCCTACCAAGCCTACGATCTCTAGCTGGTCTGAGAGGATGATCAGCCACACTGGAACAGAGACACGGTCCAGACTCCTACGGGAGGCAGCAGTTGGGAATATTGGACAATGGGCGAAAGCCTGATCCAGCCATGCCGCGTGAACGATGAAGGCCTTAGGGTTGTAAAGTTCTTTTGTCAGGGAAGATAATGACGGTACCTGAAGAATAAGCACCGGCTAACTTCGTGCCAGCAGCCGCGGTAATACGAAGGGTGCTAGCGTTGTTCGGAATCACTGGGCGTAAAGCGCGCGTAGGCGGCGATACAAGTCAGAGGTGAAAGCCTGGAGCTCAACTCCAGAACTGCCTTTGAAACTGTATTGCTAGAGTGTCGGAGGGGATAGCGGAATTGCTAATGTAGAGGTGAAATTCGTAGATATTAGCAGGAACACCGGTGGCGAAGGCGGCTATCTGGACGACAACTGACGCTGAGGCGCGAAAGCGTGGGGATCAAACAGGATTAGATACCCTGGTAGTCCACGCTGTAAACGATGGGTGCTAGCCGTTGGGGGGATACCTCTCAGTGGCGCAGCTAACGCGTTAAGCACCCCGCCTGGGGAGTACGGTCGCAAGATTAAAACTCAAAGAAATTGACGGGGACCCGCACAAGCGGTGGAACATGTGGTTTAATTCGAGGCAACGCGAAGAACCTTACCAAGACTTGACATGCCCTCTATGGAGAACAGAAATGATCTCCTTCACCTCGGGTGGGAGGAGCACAGGTGCTGCATGGCTGTCGTCAGCTCGTGTCGTGAGATGTTGGGTTAAGTCCCGCAACGAGCGCAACCCTCATCCTCTGTTGCTAACAGGTAATGCTGAGAACTCTGAGGAAACTGCCGGTGATAAGCCGGAGGAAGGTGGGGATGACGTCAAGTCCTCATGGCCCTTACGTCTTGGGCTACACACGTGTTACAATGGCGGTGACAATGGGCTGCAAACCCGCAAGGGTAAGCGAATCTCAAAAAGCCGCCTCAGTTTGGATTGTACTCTGCAACTCGAGTACATGAAATTGGAATCGCTAGTAATCGCGGATCAGCACGCCGCGGTGAATACGTTCCCGGGTCTTGTACACACCGCCCGTCACACCATGGGAGTTGGTTCTACCTTAAGCAGCTGCGCTAACCGCAAGGAAGCAGGCTACCACGGTAGGGTCAGTGACTGGGGTGAAGTCGTAACAAGGTAGCCGTAGGGGAACCTGCGGCTGGATTACCTCCTTTCTAAGGATTTTGTTTATTCAACATGTTTGGATTATCCAAGCCTCTGTATGTTAAACGAATCATTATACATGATGCCTCGCCATCTGCGCCTAAATGCTCACACACAAATTGCAAAAGGCTCTGGATTAATTTCCAGAGCCTTTTTTGTTTGTGGGTTTTTAATGCGCCCGCTATCGCGCCTACTGGCGCTCACATTGCGCGCAGCTCTGCTGGCTGATGGCTCAATGACCTACTGGTCATTACTAAAAGCCCCGGTGGAAACGCCTGGGCTTTTTTGTTTATGCTCGTTTTATAATATGCCTTGAAAATGTCCTGTTTTATATGCCGTGCAGCTCCACTTGATGATGGATCGTGCCGCCTGCTTGTGGCACTATGTTCTATTTCTTGTTTCAATGGACTCATTGATAACGACATAACTATTAGAATAAAAAGTTCCTTTCTTACTTGACCACCTAATTCTCCATTGCTAACCATAATATATTATGGCTATTCCAAAAGGTCTAACGGATGAACATTTCAGAAAGGCAGTTGCCTTAATTGATAGTGAGGGAGTGCCTAGAACGAGGAATTCTGTTCACTACGATTTGATAATAAATAAAAAGCCATATCCGCCTAAATATGTGATTTCTTTAGCTCATAAATATAACACTGGTCAGGAGTTCTCATCATTCAATTTTAACGCAATAGAAGCAAAAAATTATTTTGAGACTAGGGGATATAGAATTATTGATCGTAGAAAAAATAAAGAACAAAAATTTATAGCCCCTGAAGAAGACGATCTTGAATTTAAAGAAGGGAAAGAACGTTTTACATTACATCGGAAGTTAGAGCGTTCCGCAGCTTTATCTCGACAGGTAAAAGCAAAACGATTAGAAGAAACCGGTAGATTAGGATGTGATGTTTGTGATCATGATTTTGAAGAAGTATACGGTGATATAGGTAGAGGTTTTATCGAATCACACCATAAAGTTCCTATTTCGCAGCTTAATGGAGAAACAGTAACAAAAATGTCAGATATTGCATTGGTATGTTCTAATTGTCACCGAATGTTACATAGAAAAGAATTATTGTATATTGAAGAGCTAAAGCAGATTGTTAATAAAGCCAAATGATTCCCGCCATAAATATTGGGTTTATATATATTGACACACGTA
>CAUJHR010000022.1 GCA_963205195.1 Pseudomonadota bacterium
GTATAACCATTTGAAAAATAATTCATAATCAGCCTACCTGCCCCTTTGGAAATTTCGCAAGCAGAGACTAGATATTCACTGTAATTAATGCTATTCATAAGGCTATATCTTTACCTAATTCCACAACTTATTCACGCTTTCAATTGGACATTTACTCATGATTACCCCTTACTTGCAACAACAAGGCGAACAAATTAAAAAAATTCTTGCGGTTTTACCTAAAGACCTTGCGTCTGCTGATTTTACATATTTTATCACACAGTTTTATGCAAAAGTTCCGACCCCGGAATTATTAAAACTAAAACCGGAAACTGCTGTTGCCATTGCGAAAAGCTCTTTTGAGTTTATGGTAAAGCGTTCGCTTAACGAGCCGAAAATAAGGATTTTTACACCAAATAAGAATGAACATGGTTATGAGGTAAAACATCTCGTTATCGAGCTTATAAATAATGATATGCCGTTCCTGGTCGACTCCCTTACAATGGAGCTTACACGCCAAGGCTTTACAATTTATGATACCATACACCCGATATTTAATGTATCGCGTGATAAAAATGGCGCGCTGCTGGCAGTGGGCAATGATGGCAAGGAGCATGAGTCCTTCATCCATTTCGAAGTTTCGGGGCTTCCTGACGGTATAACTGCGGATACGCTCAAAGAAGATTTAGAGCTGGTTTTAAAAAATGTGCGTGCGAGTGTTGAAGATTGGAAAAAAATAACTCAGAAAGCTACACAAGCTGCTGATTCCCTTAAATCATATAAGCAGCAGAACAATGCCGAATCTATCGAAGAGGTTCGTGATTTCCTATTATGGCTGGTTGATAAGAATTTTATATTCCTTGGTTATGCCGAATACCAGTTCTTTGATGAAAAAGGCCAGGAAACCCTTTCAATAATTTCTGATTCAAAGCTTGGTATTTTACGGGTGGATGATGAAATGGCGGTGCGCGGGTTGGAAGCACTGCCTTCAGAAATACGTCATTTTTTGCTGGTTCCGCAATTAGTTGAGATTACTAAATCAAACCGGCGCTCGCCTGTTCACCGCTCTGTTCCCATGGATTATATTGGTATCAAACGTTTTGATAAATCAGGCAAGGTTATTGGTGAGATACGCTTCCTTGGGCTATTTACTTCCAATGTTTATTACCAGAGCACTGAATCTATACCGCTGGTTCGCCAGAAGGTTGCAAGGGTTCTGGTGCGCTCGGATTTTGACCCGGCAAGCCATGATGGAAAATCGCTTAAGACCATACTTGAATTCCTGCCGCGTGATGAAATTTTCCAGATGTCGGATGAAGATATATTTGAAACCAGCATGGGTATATTGGCGCTGGAATCAAAACCTACTGTCAGGATATTTGCACGCAAGGATGTATTTGAGCGTTTTATCAGCTTCATGATATTTGTGCCAAGGGAACGTTTTTCGACTGAATTACGCCGCCAGATACAGGAAATTATTGAGCGTAGCTATAATGGTGTTTCATCGTCCTTCTCCACCCAGATCAATGAAGCGCCGCTTGCTCGCCTTAATGTGATTATACGTACAACTCCTAATGAGATACCGCAGGTTTCATTGCAGGCGGTTGAAGAAGAAATTGCCAAATGTGCTTACCGCTGGGCGGACCTTCTTATGGATTCGCTTGCAGAAAAACTTGGCGAGAAAAAAGCTGAAAATTTCATTCATAATTATGGTGCGGCTTTTCCACAAGGCTATATCAACCGTTATGATTCAGATACTGCAGTAATAGATATAGGTAAAATAGAGGAGGCATTGCATGATGGCGGGCTATCACTGGAATTATTCCATAATCAAAATGAAGATGCACAGATTTTTCATTTAAAAATCTATAACCCGAATGAGGAGATAGCGCTTTCTGACATTCTCCCGATATTAGAAAATGCCGGTTTCCGGGTTATTGAGGAGCACCCGTTCCTTATAAAACCCCAAAAAGGAGTTTCGGTGTGGGTGCGTGATTTCCGCCTCCAGCATGTAAGTGAAGCACCGATAGCTTTTGAGCATATAAAGCCGCTTCTGGAAAACGCCCTGCTTAAAGTATGGCGGCTGGAAATGGAAAATGACCGATTTAATGCCCTTATACTGAAAGCCGGGTTGAACTGGCGGCAGGTTATGGTTCTTCGTGCCTATGCCAAATATTTAAAGCAGATTGGCTTTGTTCATGGTCAGAATGCAATTTGCCAGGCCTTTGCTGTTTATCCGCAAATTGTAAAAAATATAGTGAAGTTTTTTGAGGCGCGTTTTGATCCAGAGCAGAAAAAAGAAACCAGGGATAGTGATTTTCCATTCGAGCAGCAGATGGCAGAAGTCACAAGCGCAGCGCATGATAAGATACTACGCCGCTATATTGAGCTTATAAATGCTACATTACGTACTAATTATTTCCAAGCCAATAAGGACGGTTCTCATAAACCGGTATTATCGCTTAAATTTGATTCAGCAAGAGTTCCTGACCTTGTAAAGCCGGTACCATTTGCTGAAATTTTTGTTTATTCGGTGCGCGTGGAAGGTATACATCTGCGCGGTGGCAAGGTTGCGCGTGGCGGGCTTCGCTGGTCTGACCGTCCTGATGATTTCCGCACTGAGGTTCTAGGGCTTATGAAAGCCCAGATGGTTAAAAATTCAGTAATTGTCCCGGTTGGCTCGAAGGGCGGCTTTGTACTTAAACAAGCTCCAGCCGCGCGGGAAAAATTACAAGAAGAAGGTATCGCATGCTATAAGCTTTACCTAAGCGGGCTTTTAGATATTACCGATAATATTATTGCCGGGAAAATCGTAGCGCCCGCACAGACAATGCGCCACGATGGTGATGACCCTTACCTGGTGGTTGCGGCAGATAAAGGCACTGCAAGCTTTTCTGACATTGCCAATTCAGTATCCGCCGCCTATGGGTTCTGGTTAGGGGATGCTTTCGCTTCAGGCGGCTCAGTGGGCTATGATCATAAGAAAATGGCAATCACAGCAAAAGGTGCTTTTATTTCCGTACACCGCCATTTCGCCGAGATGGGAATTGATATAGATAAAATACCATTCACCGCTGTGGGCATCGGAGATATGGCGGGTGACGTGTTTGGTAATGGCATGTTGCTTTCTGAAAATATCCGCCTCGTTGCTGCATTTAACCACCTGCATATTTTTATCGATCCGGCACCCGATGAAAAAACCAGTTTTGCAGAGCGCAAAAGGCTATTTAACCTTCCGCGTTCCAACTGGACGGATTATGACAAAAAACTTATTTCCAAGGGTGGCGGGGTTTATGAGCGCAGCGCCAAATCCATAGCTTTAAGTGCGGAGGCGCAAACCGCGCTTGGGATTGCCAAGGCAAGTGTTACTCCTGACGAGCTTATACATGCTATATTGCTGGCTCCGGTTGACCTGTTATGGAATGGCGGCATTGGTACCTATGTAAAGGCTGAGGATGAAACCGATGAGCAGGTAGGAGACCGCGCCAACAACGCAGTGCGTGTTAATGGGCGTGAACTTCGCTGCAAAATAATTGGTGAAGGAGGTAATCTGGGCTTTACCCAAAAAGGGCGTATTGAATATGCGCGTGCGGGAGGGCGGATAAATACCGATGCCATAGATAACTCAGCAGGTGTTGATTGTTCTGACCATGAGGTGAATATAAAGATCGCGTTTAGTTCAGAGCTTGCCAGTAATAAGCTTACATTGGAAAAACGCGATGCTTTGCTTGCTTCAATGACCGATGAGGTAGCGGGGCTGGTATTGCGCGATAATATATTGCAGACCCAGGCACTTACAATTGAACAATCGCAGGGCGTAAAGTTGCTTGATACGCATATGCGCCTTATCCACCAACTGGAAAAATTGGGCCTGCTTGACCGCGTAATCGAATTCCTGCCCAGTGATAAACAGCTTGGTGAACTTAAAATAGCCGGTAAAGGCCTTACCCGGCCTGAGCTTGCTGTTTTGCTATCATACAGCAAAATGGCGCGCTATAAGAGCCTTCTGGAATCAGACCTGCCTGATGATGAATATTTTATCCATGACCTTAAAAATTATTTCCCGGGGGCAATGCGCGAAGAATTCCTGCAGGCAATTATCAGCCATCCTTTGAAGCGTGAAATAATAGCAACCGTTGTGACCAACGATATTGTAAACCATGCCGGAACCGGGTTTACTTTCAATATGGCGGTAGACATGAGCGTTTCAATGCGCGATGTGACGGCAGCCTATGTTATAGTACGTGAACTCTTTAACCTGCCAAAGATATGGCAGGAAATTGAAGCAAAAATGCTGGCTGGCAAACAACCTGAACTTATAGCCAGTGTGCAGAAATTCCTTGAACGCTCTATTTTCTGGCTGCTGCGTAATAAGCCGCTACCGCTAAATATCTCAGGCATAATAAAAGACATGGCACCGGAAATAAGCAAATTAGGAGCTGGTAAAGATATAAATCTTGAAGATATGTTCTCGGTATTTGATATTATCAAGCTTGCGCGTGAAACCAAAAAACCATTGGAAAATACCGGCAAGGTATATGAAGAAATAGGCAAGAGGCTGAAATTCGACATTTTGCTTGCAGGAACACGTAATTTAGATACGGACTCGCATTTTGACAGGCTTGCAGCACAGGCTATGCTTGGTGACCTGTATGATGAGCAACGCCGTATTGCTGGTCTGGTTATACAAAGCGGGAAACAACTGGAAGAATGGAAGAAAGAGCGTCAGGAAATTTCTGACCGTTTCGATAATTTCATAGCTGAAAGCAGGGCAGCAGAAAGCTTAACCCTGCCCAAGCTTATGGTAGCGCTAAGGTATCTAAGATCGTTTGTTTGACATAATTCTTAATTTAATAATTTTAATATGATTACTATTGATACATTAAATAACTGGTTAAATACCACATCGGAAAATGAGCATCTTGAATTTAAAGAAGCAAAAACTCAGTTTGACACTAATAAACTTTTTCAATATTGCGCTGCTCTTGCTAATGAAGGAGGTGGATGCCTAGTTCTAGGAGTGACTAATAATACGCCCCGTAAAATTATAGGAACTGCTGCGTTTTTGACTCAAGAGAAAATTAATGATATAAAACGTCGCATAGTAGAAAAATTGCATATTCGTGTAGATGTAAGCGAAATAAATACCTCTTTGGGTAGAGTATTGATATTTGAAGCCCCAGCTCGATGCCAAGGACAGGCAGTTTCTGTTGATGGTGCTTATTTCATGCGGTCTGGGGAAAGCCTAATAGCAATGACACCGGATGTATTAAGACGTATTTTTACTGAAGGACAGCCTAATTGGTTTTCACTGCCGGTTAAAGAAAATGCTAGCGCTGATGAAATTATTTCCTTGCTGGATACTCAAACATATTTTGATTTATTAAAATTACCATATCCTACTAATCGTGATGCTGTATTAGAGAAATTAGAGAGTGAGGGTTTAATAATTAAATCTAGTCAAGGATGGGCAATTTTAAATATAGCAGGTATCCTTTTAGCCAAAAAGTTAGATTCTTTCTCGCCAATATTAGCGCGTAAAGCCCCACGCTTTATAATATATGATGGGGCTGATAAAGCCAAAACACGAGCAGATACTATTGGTAATCGTGGTTATGCCGTTGGGTTTGAAAATTTAGTAGAATTTGTCCACTCTGCAGCACCAAGAAACCATGTTGTAGAGCAAACTGTACGCGAAGAAATAAAGATGTTTCCTAAGCAAGCTTTGCGAGAACTTATTGCAAACGCTTTAGTGCATCAAGATTTTATGGCCTCTGGCACTTCGGTAATGATTGAGATGTATGATGATCGTATAGAAATTTCTAATCCTGGAATACCACCCATTAAAGTAGAAAGATTTATTGATGAATATAGTTCACGGAATGAAAGGTTAGCTGATTTAATGAGACGACTTGGCATTTGCGAAGAAAAAGGTAGTGGAATTGATAAAGTAATTAAAGCTGCAGAGGAATATCAATTACCTGCACCAGATTTTAGGGTTGGAGATTTGAGAACTACGGCTATTATGTTTTCTCATCAAAATTTTTCTGATATGAGTAAAAAAGATCGTATTCGCGCTTGTTATCAACATTGCTGTTTACTCAGGGTGAGTAATAAGAGCATGTCTAATCAATCCCTAAGAGAACGTTTTGGCTTACCTGAATCTATGTCATCAGCAATTTCTCAAATTATTAGTTCTACTAAAGAAGCAGGAATGATAAAATCTGATGATTCTGAAACAATGTCAACGAGATATGCTCGTTATTTGCCATCTTGGGCTTAGTGCTTTAAAGCAAATCTATAAAATTATAGATATTCTTATAAAATCTATATATATCATAGATATAAGTGCTTTAAAGCAAAACAACAAAGTGTTGTATAATTAATATTTAATGCCTGAAATGGCGGATGGCGGTAAACAGCATTGCTATATTGTGCTTATCGGCTGCTTCGATAACTTCTGCATCGCGCATTGAGCCGCCGGGCTGGATTATAGCTTTAATTCCCGCCTGTGCCGCCATTTCCACATTATCGGCAAAAGGGAAGAAAGCATCAGATGCCAACACGCACCCTGCGGTTTCCAATCCTGCTTCCTTGGCTTTCCAGCAGGCTATACGGGTGGAATCTATACGGCTCATCTGCCCAGCGCCAATTCCTATGGTAGCGCCATTTTTTGCAAGCACAATTGTGTTGGATTTTACGTGCTTGGCAATAGTGAAGGCGAAAACCAGGTCATCAAGATGAGCTTTGTCGGCTTTGATTTTAGTTACGGGTTTAATCTCATCTTTTAATATTATGGTGTCGTCTTCTTGATACAAAAATCCACCTGAGATTGTTTTTACCGTCATTTTTACTTCCGGTTTGACCATATCTCCTGAAAGTAGGAGCTTAAGTTTTTTACGGCTGGTAAGTTTTTCCAAGGCCTGCTTATCAGCATCCGGCGCTATCATGACCTCTAAAAATAATTTACCCAGTGCTTCGCAGAATTCTTCTGTAATTGGG
Organism: Pseudomonadota bacterium; assembly: GCA_963205195.1. Lineage (GTDB taxonomy): Bacteria > Pseudomonadota > Alphaproteobacteria > Rickettsiales > SXRF01 > SXRF01. Next base: position 6,982 of record CAUJHR010000022.1, read on the forward strand.
CGGTTGGTTGCGATAATCCCGCCATAAGCGGAAACCGGGTCACAGGCTAGCGCCTTGGTGAAAGCTTCAACTATATTTTTTCCTACAGCAACGCCGCAAGGGTTTGCATGTTTTACAATAACAACAGCAGGCTGATCAAATTCGCGGACAAGCTCAAAGGCAGCGCTTGCATCATTTAAATTATTATAGCTGAGTTCGCTTCCTTGCACCTGCTTTGCAGCTGCTAGTGTGCCCTTTATGTTGCCGCTGGTATAAAAAGCTGCGCTCTGGTGCGGGTTTTCGCCATAATGCAGGGACTGTTTCAGGCTTCCTGCAATAGCAAGATTCTGCGGGAATGGGTTTTCATTCTGTCCATTGAACCATGCACTGATAGCTGCGTCATAAGAGGCAGTTTTACTGTATGCTTTTGCAGCCAGCAGCTTACGGGTTTTGAGGGTGGTTGCCCCTTTGTTGTCTTTCATTTCCTGCATTACAGTTTCATAATCGTCAGGATTGGTTATTATTGTTACAAATTCATGGTTCTTTGCTGCACTACGCACCATGCTTGGGCCGCCAATATCAATATTTTCAATACATGTCGCAAAATCAGCGCCTTTTTTTACAGTTTCTTCGAACGGGTAAAGATTGATCGTAACCAGATCAATCGTGGCAATATCGTGCTCGCCCAAAGCTTTTTTATGGGAGTCATTATTGCGTACTGCCAATATACCGCCATGTATTTTCGGGTGCAGTGTTTTAACGCGCCCATCCATTATTTCAGGGAATCCTGTATGATCGGAAACCTCGGTAACTTTAATTCCTGCGTCACGCAATGCCTTAGCGGTGCCGCCGGTTGAGAGTATTAAAACCCCCTGTGAATCCAGGAATTTAGCAAAATCAAGTAGCCCGGTTTTATCAGAAACTGAAATAAGTGCGCGTTTTATGGTCATTTTTTAATCTTTTAATAGCTTAAGGATAATAATAAAAAGACGCTATAGCATGTTTATAATAATTTATAAGCAAAAATTGGGATAATTACTTATTTTATCCCTTATTCCTTCCTGTAAAATCATCAAAAATAGGTATTGATGCCAGAATAGCCAATATAAATGCCAATGGTAAAGTAGTTATGAAGCCAAAATTCTTGAAGGAAAAAGCCCCAAAAATACCTCCTATCAAGAAAGAAAATAATAGCATCAAATGCAAGGCCAGTCGCTCTGCCTGGAATATATTAATATTGCTTTTTGCGAAACATGAGTAAAGATAACGCCCTATTTCTATTCCTATATCGGTTGAAATGCCTGTAACATGGGTTGTCCTTATTCGTGCGCCAGAAATTTTTGTTATTATGGCATTTTGTAAACCCATAATGAAGCATAACAGTGATATGGTAAGGTTAATTGATAAGGTCAGCGAAGTATAATTCGCCATGCTCAAGCCAAAAACCAGCAATAAAAATGATTCCAGCATTAAAGCTAAGGCAAATTCACTGGTTGGTTCCTTCGCCCTTGCAATATTTATGATTATACTTGAGGTGATTGCCCCGGCAATAAATGCAAATAAAAACAATAGCGACGATAATGCCAATTCAAAATTATTTAAGGCGATGAAATCAGCTATCGAAGAAACTATACCGGTCATATGTGAAGTATAATAGCCAACTGCCAGAAACCCGCCCGCATTGATAGAACCGGCAATAAATGCAAGTATAACACCCAATTGGGCATCAGTTTTCTGGTTACGGTCTTTTCCGGTAAGGTTCCGTATAAAATTTTTTACCATATTATGCCCTTGCGGTAAATTCAGGGACAAGTTTTTTTAGTATATCCAATGCGTTTTCTGAAGAGCGCTGCTTACATATTTCATGTAATGAGGATAGGGATGTTTTTAGGGTTTCCAAGTCGATCTGGCGTGGAGATGCAAGGAAAATTCCCTTATGTGAAGTTTCCACTATATTTTCTGATAAATGGAAAAGTTCCTCATATAATTTTTCTCCGGGGCGCAGGCCAGTATAAACAATATCTATATCACTGTAGGGCTTGAGCCCTGCAAGCTTTATCATCTGTAAGGCGAGGTCAAGTATTTTCATTGGCTGGCCCATATCCAGCACAAAAATATACTCTTGTTTATCTTGCATATCGCGCCCCAGTACCGATGCCTGCAAAACCAATTCGACTGCTTCGCGCACGGTCATGAAATAGCGGGTCATTTCCGGGTCAGTAACTGTGATAGGGCCGCCACGTGCCAGCTGCTCATTAAATAACGGGACTACAGAACCAGTTGAGCCGAGTACATTGCCAAAACGCACTGTTATGAATTTTGTAGTATGGTCTGCTTCTTTTTTCTCCTGCCTGCCCAGCGCCTGGCAATAGCTTTCAGCTAACCGTTTGCTTGCTCCCATAACATTGGTTGGGTTTACAGCCTTATCAGTTGAGATCATAACCATTGCCTGCGCCTTATGCTTAATGCAGGCTTCCGCGATATTTCGGCTGCCAAATACATTGGTAAGGATTGTTTCTTCAATATTATATTCGGCAATCGGAACATGTTTTACAGCTGCTGCATGGAAGACAAGCTCAGGCTTATATTTTGTAAAAATATTTTCTATATGCGATTCATCGCGCACATCGCCCAGTACGCAGTTAAGCGCCAAAAATGGAAAGGATGCACGAAGTTCACGTTCGATCTGGTAGGAATTAAATTCACTTAGTTCCACTATTACTAATTTGCTTGGGTTATAGGAAGAAATCTGGCGGGTAAGTTCACCCCCTATAGTACCGCCTGCCCCGGTTATAAGAACGCTTTTACCCTCAACTAATTCCCGCATTGCCTTGCGGTCAAGCACATGCTGTGAACGGCCCAGCAGATCCTCAACGGCAATAGGGCGTATATTAATTTTTTCACTTATGCCCTGCTTGAATTCACTCAGCTTTGGAAGTCTTGCCAGCGGAATTCCCAGACCATCGGCAATATCTACTAAGTTACGCATACCGGGGCCGGAAAGATCTTCATCGCTAATAATAATTTTTTGCGGCTTCTGGCCTTTGCGGGATAATTTCTTGATGATTGTTGGAATAATTTGTGTATCCCCATAAATATTTACCCTGTGGATAGTACGCCCTTTTTGCGTTGGGTCATCATCTACAAGGCCAACTACCTCATATGGGGAATCGAAATTGCGCTGGCTGTTGCGGATAAATTGTTCGGCGGCATCCCCTGCACCGATAAGCAGTACCGGGATTTTATTTACTTCCTTTAAAGTGAAATTCCAATTTAGTGTATGGTCTTTAAGTGCGCGGTAAATAAAACGTGGGCCACCAAGTAACATAAGCAGCACCATCCAGTTTATGAATAATACTGAACGCGGCAGGCCGCTTAGACGGTTAAACACGAACATAAGCAGGGCAAAAATCAATATGGATAATGTAACCGCTTTTACGATAGTTGATAAATCCCGCATTGATGCGTAACGCCAGGATCCGCGGTACAGACGCATATATAGAAAAACAATAGCGCTGACGGCGGTAAAAATTATCATTCCTGTAAATAGATATGGAAATGAATCTGCGATCAGTTCATCACCAAGTCGTATATAAACAGCCAAAAGGAAGCTGAGCGCTGCCATGATTATATCATGCGCTGTGGCTATGAAATTGCGGAATGAGCGATCAAATTTATATATGCTCATAAGGATCTATTTATCATGCGTGCGAAAAACCATATTGAAGTAAAAACCATTGCATAGGCCATAGCTACGTTGAATAAGGACATTTGTGGGCTTATAAGTATCTGGGCTTCTAATAATACTAAAAGCATATTAATGCCAGCAATTGTACGTGTAATCCATTCTGGCGAACGGCTATTTATTATAGCACGGAAACAAAATAATGGGCGCGGCTTGGGTTTTTTATTTTTTTCGAGCTTCTCAGAAAATGGGCGGTTAAAAAAGGTTATTGCGCTATCAGCTAAAAAATAAGCAGGAAGTATGATAGCAGCTTCAGGATAACCTGAACTTGCTGCGAACAGCAATAAATACCCAGCTATAAAACCACAAGGCACGCTTGCTATATCGCCAGCCAGGACTTTCGCCGGGTAAAAATTCCACCATAAAAATCCAGCTCCTGCCGTAGAGAAAATCAATGATTGTATAGAAAGCGGTGAGAAAAATTTTTCAGATAAAATAGTGATAGCACTTAGGCCCAGGCCAATAGAAATTATCTGGATAGGCAGCATGCCCTCGACTTTTTCAAGCTTTTCGAAACTATGTATTATCCAAAGCCACAATGATATGGCCAATATTTTATCAAAAAATGGTGTCGCAAAACCAGAAAAAATAGGAAAATCAAATATACTTACTGGTATTATAACGGCTATCAGGCGTATGATTAATTTTAGTGAAACCGGGAGTTTTGTTATATTATTTAAAAGGGAAAATCCCATTAACAAAAAAATAGAAAGTATAACCCTGTAATCTATCTCAGTTCCTAAAAGGCCTATGATGCAGGAGAACACCAGTGCAATTCCTCCATTGGCAGCAGGCGGTAATTTGCGCTTACCTGTTATAAGTTCGATATTTGGCGAAACCGGACGGTTCTGGATGGTAAGAATCACTAGTTTAGTGCCGATAAGTGATATAAAAAATACTGAAAACGAAAGAATAAGATAAAAAGTCATCCCCGCCTCCCGAATAGCATTTCAACATCTTTGCGCTTTAATTCTATATAGGTAGGGCGCCCATGGTTGCATTGTCCGGAAAGCGGGGTTTTTTCCATTTGCCTAAGTAGTGAGTTCATTTCTTCAGTGTTAAGCACACGCCCTGCGCGCACACTGCCGTGGCAGGCTATAGTTCCTGAAAGCTGCTCGATCTTTTCGCGCAGTGCGAGGGTTTCCCCATATTCACTTATATTATCAGCTAATTCCCGTACCAAACCCTGCACATCAATTTCACCAAGCATGGCGGGTGTTTCACGTACTATGATTGTTTCGCTTCCGAAACTCTCTATAGAAAAACCCAATTCTAAAAGTTCATCCTTACGGGCAAGCAAGGTTTCCGCCATTGCCTCGGTTAATTGTACGATTTCTGGTATAAGGAGTTTTTGCCGTGCTATTTGGGCATTGCCTACCGAAGCTTTCATTTGTTCAAGTACTAGCCTCTCATGTGCCGCATGCTGGTCGACAATTACCAGCCCATCAGCAGTTTCGGCTATTATATATGTTTTATGCAGCTGGCATAATGCAGCACCCAATGGGTAACTTATATATTCGTTCCGGTCTGATGTATTTGTAATAGAAGCGGAATATGGCGCGCTGCTATGGGCAAAAGGAGGCAGCATGTCGGCAGGCATAAGGCCGGCAATTTCTGGTTGCGGCTCAAAGAAGCGACCAGCGGGTTCGCTTAAAGCTATAAATTCCTGTTGCGGCTTTCTGTAATCATAAGACGTGGCAGGGTTATATGAATAATAAGATGGCGGTTGATATGAATGGTTGCTGGCAGCCTGGGCAAAGCGCTCCAGTGCCTGAGTGCCAACAGTATTGGATGCTCGGAATCCGGCTTCTGACAAAGCATTTCTTATTGCCCCTACTATCATGCCCCTTATCATCTGGCTATCACGGAAGCGCACTTCAGCTTTAGCGGGGTGAACATTTACGTCAACCTCATCGCTGGGCAGGTCGATGAATAATGCAACTACCGGGTGGCGGTCATGTGCGAGCACACCCTGATATGCACCTTTAACTGCTCCAAGCAAAAGGCGATCGCGCACCGGCCTCCCGCATACAAACAAAAACTGTTCACTCGAAGTGCCGCGGTTGAAGGTAGGAAGGGAGGCAAAACCAGTAAGGCTTGCGGTTTCTCGCTTATGGGAAAGCTGCAGGGAGTTCTCTGTGAATTCCTTGCCCATTACATCGCGGAGGCGTTCCATCCGGTCTTGTGCGGCGGGAGCTTTAAACATATTTTTTCCATCGCTTTTTAAGGAAAAGGAGACGCTTGGATGAGCCATTGCCAGCCTGCTTAACATATCAATGGTCTGCGAAACTTCGGTGCGATCTGTTTTAAGGAATTTGAGGCGGGCGGGCGTTGCGTAAAATAAATCACGAACCTGTATTGATGTGCCCTGTGAAAGAGTTGCTGGTATGGGTTCTTTTATATCGCCGCCTTCTATGGAAACCTGCCATGCGTTTGCGCTATTTTCTATGCGGCTTGTGATAAGCATGCGGCTTACTGACCCTATCGAAGGAAGCGCCTCGCCGCGAAACCCTAAAAACCGTATATCCAGCAGGTCATCAGACGGCAGTTTTGAAGTTGCATGGCGCTGGATAGCAAGCAGGAGTTCATCGCGTGTCATTCCCTTGCCGTTATCAGTTACGATAATCAGGTTCTTTCCGCCCTGCTCCAATGTAATGTCTATATTAGTGCTTCCGGCATCTAGTGCGTTTTCAACCAGTTCCTTAACTACTGATGCGGGGCGCTCTATCACTTCGCCTGCCGCGATGCGGTTAATCAGGGTAGGTGGTAAAATGCGTATCACTTTTCGCTGCCAGCTAAATATTTACGGGCAAGCACCTTGCTTTCCTCAACCGCTGGCTGGTCGAACGGGTTTACCTCGAACAGGAAGGACATGAAAATAATTTCCAGCGTAAAATGCATTATAAGAGCGCCAAAATGCCTTTCACTTAGCCCTGTAAGCTCGATAAGACGGGTTGGGCAGCGGTTATGAACCAGAGTTTCATAGGTGGCTTTTTGCTGTGCCGCCACAACATCGCCAAGGGTTTTGCCATTAATATAGGCAAGTTCCGGCCTGTTTTCCGGCACGTCTATAACATCGCCTGTAGATTCACGCTCAACTGTGAGCATAGTGAATATTTTATCCTTGGGGCCACTTAAATAAAGCTGTAACTGGCTGTGCTGGTCGGTACTGCCCATGGCAGGGGCCGGAGTTGTGCCTTTGCCATCCTTACCCAAGCTTTCTGCCCAGCATTGCCGGTGCCATGCGTTAAGTCCAGAAAGGCGCTGGCTGTATGGCAGCATGACGTTTATATTGCGGGTGCGCTGGTAAAAGCCATATTGTATTGCAGCGCCCAGTGCTGGTGCAAATTCGCCCGGATAGGAAGCTTCAGCAAGCTGTACCAGCACTTCCCTGGCTCCCTGGCGTAGCGCCAGTATATCGATACCTGCTATTATTGCAGGAAGCAGTCCCACATTAGTCAAAATAGCAAACCTGCCGCCTATATTGGTTTCATGGTCAAGCACCCGCACATCATACTCGCGGGCAAGCTGACGTAGGGGATTTTGCCCTTCATATTCTTCAGGTTCGGTAATTATTATCATCTGTGCGGGAAGTGCAGTACGGCCAATGGTCTTTTTTACCCGCCCTATAATGGCATAAGTCTGGCAGAGTGTTTCGAGTGTTGTTCCGCTTTTGCTTATCACTATTATGAAAGTATTTTCTATCTGGATCCTGTTTAAAATATCATCCAGCATATCGGGATCTATATTATCGAGGAAATCAAAACTTGGTGCAGGGCATGGCGCGAACGCAAGCAAAGCTGCTCCGCTCAGTCCAGAGCCGCCAGAGCCTACAACAAGAACATGGTTAAAGCGTTTGCGTACTGCTTCGGCTATTGCATGCAATGATTCAAAGTCATCATTGCGGGCAGTGATATCGAATAAGGCGTTTGCACCTTCAATATTACGGTTTTTAAGCTTATCAAACCCTGGCTTAAGTGAAGACGCTATTCCTGCTACCTCTTCAGGGCTCAGGCCATGTACGCCGATTTGCTCCTGCATACAGCTATCAATTATTTGACGATAAAGCATCATGGTTTCCCATCTGTTATTTTATGCGGAGCCAATTGTGGCTTGCCTATCATTATAATTTGTAATTTATCAAGTTTTATCAGCCTTTTCGCCATGTCGTTAACCTGGCGGGTGGTTACTGCTTCTATAAGATTATTACGTTTATCCATATAGTCAATTCCCAGATTTTTTAATTGCATCATAGTAATAAAATTAACAATGCTTGAATTGCTATCAAGCTTTACTACGAAAGACCCGGTTAAAAATCGTTTAGCATCAGTAAGTTCTGCCTCGGTTGTCCCATTTTCGGCGAAGTGTTTAAGGGTTTGTTTCAAAATTTCTATTGATTCCCCTGCCTTTTCATTGCGGGTGGCAAGGCTGCCCTCAAAAATCTCTGCATGCTGCATTGGCTCAAGCTGGGTGGAAACTGAATAGGCAAGGCCACGTTTTTCCCGGATCTCATTGTTAAGTTTTGAGGTTAAGGTCCCGCCGCCCAGCAGGTAATTCATGACGTAGGCAACTATGTAGTCCGGGTCGCTGCGCTTAAGCCCTTCCATGCCGAACCTTATGATAGTCTGTGGTATATCCTGGTCTAAAACTATCTGTTTGCTATCTTGTGAAAGCTTTATATCCTCGATGCTTACATCAGGCTTATAATTAATTGGAAGTGTATTTAAGTTTTTATCAAGCAGAGCTGAAAGCTCAGCTTCTGTAATATCACCAACTACACTTATGATTATATTGGTGCGTGATAGATAATTCTGCGTGAAATTCTTAAGGTCATTCTTGCCGAGCTTCTCAACTGATGGCAGGGTTCCGAGTTCCTGCTTGCTGTATGGATGCGCGCCGAACAGGTTTTGCGCCCATGCACGCGACAAAAGATAGCCTGGCTTTTCCGATTGCTGTTTTATTGCTGATAATGTCTGCCGTTTTATCCGCGCAAAATCACCATCATCAAAACGGGGATGGAGGAGCGCTAAGCCTAAATAGGAAAATGCTATATCCTTATGCTCGCTTATAGTGCCAAGATTTGCATAGAAATTATCGCTGTCGGCGGAAAATGAAAGCCTTACAGCATGTGATTCCAAAGCACGGGCAAAGCTTTCTGAATTCATATCACCCGCACCTTCTGCAAGCATTGCGGTTGCCATAGCGGTGCGCCCCTCCTTCCCGTCCGGATCATAAGCCGTGCCGCTGTTTTTGAAAGCGATGCTTACAGAAACCAGAGGCTGGGAATGTTCTTCAACCAGCCACGCATTAAATCCGCCGGGGGTTTTTATTTCTTTTATGGTTGTTGCATTGGCTTGCGAATTTATAAAAATGGCCAGCAGGAAAACAATTTTTTTCATTTCCCTTTGCCTTTCTTAGCAGGTTCAACTGGTTTTGGAGCTTCGTTTGGTGGGAGAAGCAGCGCGGTTACACATTGCTCGCGCTTAAGGGTATCTTTTGCTGCATCCATAACCTGCTGTGCGGTAATCTTATCGATCAATTTTGGCCAGTTGCTGAAATAATCAGTGTCCAGACCTATCATTCTTATCCAACCCATAATATTGGCAATTCCTGAAAGCCCGTCACGCGCATAGATGGTTTCAGCTTTTAGCAGGGTTTTTGCGCGTTCCAGTTCTTCTGCGGTCAAACCATTTTTAAAAAAATCAGCAATTTGCATATCTGCCGCTGCTTCAAGTTTAGCCGGATCAATTCCCTGTTCGGGGACAAGGTCTATCGAGAATTCGCCGGGGCCACGCGAAAAGCCATTATAATCAACGCTCACTGCTGAAGCCAGTTTTTGTTCAGTTACCAGTGAATGGTAAAGCCTGCTGGTTTTCCCGCCGCCTAAAACCTGTGCCAATATGAATAAAGGCAGCGCCTCATCTTTTTTTCCATAGCCAAGGCTTACGGTTGCATAGGTTCTGGATATTTCAGGCTGTGTAACCTGGGGATGGTGCATGGTTATCCGCCTTTCTCCCCGTTGCGGCGGTTCATCATTCCAGATGCGCTGCGGGACTTCTGCCCGCGGTATCTTGCCATAATATTTTTCGGCAAGCGGCCTAACTTCTTCTGCGGTCACATCGCCGCCTATTATCAATATGGCATTGTTAGGATGGTACCATTTTTTATGAAAATCTATTACATCCTGCCTGGTAAGGCCGTTCATCTCATGTTGCCAGCCTATACTTGGCCAGTGGTAGGGATGGTTGCGAAATAATGCGGCGTTTACCTGCTCGGAAAGAAGCGCGTCGGGGTTATTATCTATACGCATGCGGCGCTCTTCAATAATGACCTGCTTTTCCTTTTCAATATCAGAATCAGAAGCGCTTAGGTCATTCATCCGGTCTGCCTCCATCTCCATGGCGAGCGGCAGATTTTCCTTGGAAATATTTATGAAATAAGCGGTTGCGTCATAGCCGGTAAATGCGTTCTGCTCACCGCCATTACGTGATACTATGCTGCTATATTCGCCAGATTTATATTTAGCTGTACCAAGAAACATAACATGTTCATGAAAATGGGCTAAGCCTGATTTTCCAGAAGGATCATCGGCGGCGCCTATTTTAAACCATAAAGTATGGTTTACTGCAGGCACACGGTGGTTGGGTATAACAATAACCTCAAGCCCATTGTCCAAAGTAAAGCTGCTGATATTTGGAGTTTGCTCAGCATTAAGCGGGGATGAAAAAAAAATCGTTACCAGCGCAATGGCTATATTAATTTTTTTTTGCATGACAAAAAATCTACCAGCCGAAGATATTGCCCAGGATTCCATGATCCTTATCTTTTATCTCAGGGGTATTGCCTTCTGTTACCGGCTTGTTTGCAGATTTATTATCCTGTATGCGCTTAGCTTCGGCCTTGGCATCTACCATGGTTTCTTTTTTCTCGCTAGTTCCGGTAAAACCGCTCCACCAGCTTGTTTCTTCCTTCTTTTCCTGTGCGGCGATCTTCTGCTGCGTTAATTCTTCACGCACTTTCGGGTCGGCACGATCTGCGCCGATATTTTTCATGAATTGCGATTCACTGGAACTGGAATCATCAGAAATAGATGCTGATTTTTTACTTTTACTTCCAGATGGTGAATCAATAGGAGAAGAATCCACAGGCATAACCGCGGTGTCGGCACTTCCTGCCCGTAAATCAAAGCTGTTATCATCACCATTTTTTACCGGGGTTCCGGTAATTATGGATTTTGCCTGCTTATCTGCAGGCACTATTATCGGTGATTCTGCGCTGTTAGATGGCGGGCGCAGGTTGAATTGCGGCGGCACAGAAAGCGGCGGGCGGGAAACTACTTTAAATTCATCAGGTGGTTTACGGCTTAAACCCAGCGTTTCTTTAACTGTTCCGTTGCCGCAAGCTGTAAGGGCGAGCAAACCACAGGTTGTAAACATCATACGCGCTGAAAGTTTCATAAGGAGATTCCCCGGTTAATTTTTTTTCTCAAAGAACATACTATAAATACATAAAACTACAACACCTATGAAAACAAAGCTATCGGCAATATTAAATGCCGGCCAGTGCAGATCTGCTACATGAAAATCAAGAAAATCGACAACTGCGCCAAAGCGGATGCGGTCACAAATATTTCCCAAAGCGCCACCTATGACGAAGCCGATACCTACAGCAACTGTAAGAGAAGAATTGCGCCAAAGCCAGACAATCAAAACAGATAATATCAATAGCGATATAATTATAATAATCAGGGGCTGGTTGTGCCCGGCGAACATACCGAAACTGACGCCCCTGTTCATTACAAGAACCAGATTAAAAAAAGGCAGTATCTCAATGTGATTAAGCCCTGATAAATCAGGGTTTCCAAGGGTAAGGAATTTGCTTGCCTGATCCAGCGCGAAAGCAGTTAGTGCACAGGCAAAAGAAATTATAATATGGGCGTATTTTTTATTCATATATTGCCTGTAATTTGTTGTGCTGTTTCACAATCGGATTCGATCTGCCGCCTTAGGCTATCTATGGAGTCGAATTTCTTTTCCCCGCGGATAAAATCTATAAATTCAACACATAGCCTTTTGCCATATAAATCCTGTTTAGTATCTAACAAATGAACCTCAAGAAGAGGCGCATTTATACCGAAGGTTGGCTTGGTGCCAAGGTTGGCGACGGCGTTGTAAATTTTTTTATCACCAGCAATTTTTACCTGCACGGCATATACACCATAGCGTGGCAGGAATAATTTATGAAGTTCTATATTAGCGGTTGGAAAACCAAGCTTCTTCCCCCTTCCCTCACCATGTTTTACCCGGCCAATTATATGGTAATTACAACCAAGTAATTCTGAAGCTTTTTTCACATTTCCGTGTTTCAGGTAATTTCGGATATTACTTGAGGAAATTGATTCGCCATTATCATCGCTTATCTGAGGTAGTGCGGTATAACCGAACCCAAGATTTTTTGCTTCCTGTGCCATCAGGTTTTTATCGCCCTGGCGGTTTTTACCGAAATAAAAATTATCACCGGTAATTATGTGCTGTGCAGCTAGTGAATCAACTATGATATTTTTTATAAAATCATGTGCGCTCAAGCTCGTAAGTTTTTCATTGAAGCGCAAAAGGAATACACATTCTACCCCTAAAGAATCTATTGCCTGAATTTTGCTACGAAAATCATAGATACGCATGCCACTATTATCTTTTCCTTTGGAAAAAAACTCCCTTGGATGCGGCTCAAAAGTCATCAGTGCAAGCGGGGAATTGTTAGCCTTAGCTCTAGCTTTGGCCTGACTAATTATGGATTGGTGCCCAAGATGCAGCCCATCAAAATTACCAACTGTAATAACCGCATGCTTATAGCTCTTTGGAACTTGGGAAAGGTCACGGAAGATTTTTACCATTTGCACCGTATTAGTTATGCTGGCTCAGTTTTTGTTTCGGTCTTGGTTTCGGTGGTTGCGCGCAGGTTCAGGTAAATCAGCGTAGGGGCGGAAATAAAAATCGACGAATAGGTACCGATGATTACGCCAAATACCATGGCTGCCGAGAATGAACGTATAACTTCGCCGCCAAATACCAAAAGTGCGATAGATGCCAGCAAGGTAGTGGCAGCGGTAAGCACGGTGCGCGACAATGTGTCGTTAATGCTTATATTTAGCAGCTCAAAAATAGACATTTTTTTAAAGCGGCGCATATTTTCGCGGATGCGGTCATAGATCACTACAGAATCATTTATGGAATAGCCGACTATGGTAAGTATTGCGGCAATAGCGGTTAAGCTGAATTCCAACTGGGTTATGGCAAAAAATCCGATTATCAGGATACTGTCATGTATAAGCGCAAGTATTGCGCCTACCCCATATTGCCACTCGAAGCGGAACCATACATAAAGCATTATACAGGCAAATGCGGAAAGCAGGGCATAGATACCTGATTCTATCAGCTCTTGCCCTACTGTTGGACCCACATAATCTATCTTGCGGTATTCAAGGCCTGCAGGCATTTCCTGCTGCAATATGGATTTTACTTTATTTATGGTAGTGGACTGGTCATCATTTGCGGAAACCTGTATACGTATCATAATATCTTTTCCAGCAGCTATATCCCCGATATTTTGCAGGGAAATTTCGCCAAATCCTTGATGCCCGAGGGCTTCGCGCAGTTTACCTAAATCTTCTGACTGGTTTGTATGTATCTCCATAAGGATACCGCCGGTAAAATCAATACCGAGGTTGAGCCCTTTGGTAAAAAGCAAGCCTATGGAAGCGAAACTTAAAACAATTGATAGTATAAAACCTATCCAGCGCCTGCCCATGAAATTAAAGGTAGGTTTATGGGGGAAGAGTGATAGGGTCATTCTTTGTTCCTTTAATTAAATGGCTTCAACTGCGATCACTTCTGGTATGTAGTGCTTTAGCATGTTTTCAATACCGTTTTTAAGAGTAATTGTAGAGCTTGGGCAACCAGAGCATGAGCCATGTAATTCCAGCTGTACTATGCCATCAGAAAAATTATGGAATATTATATCTCCGCCATCCTGCGCTACTGCCGGACGTACACGGGTATCAATAAGTTCACGTATCTGTTTTACCAATTCGCTTTCATCAGCATTGCCAGCTTCGACATTAATTTTTTTTGAAGAAAGCATAACCGGTTTTTTAGCCACAAAAAAATCCATTATGGAAGTAAGCAGCGGAGCTTTTAGTTCATCCCAGCCGCTATTTTCATCCTTGGTTACGGTTATGAAATCACTGCCTAAAAATATAGCGGTTACACCACCGGTTTTAAAAAGCTCCACAGCCAGAGGAGAAATCGCAGCATCTTCATTGTTAGTAAAAAATGCAGTACCGGATTCTAATACAGGAACGCCGGGCATGAATTTCAAAGTTAATGGATTTGGCGTGGCTTCAGTTTGAATAAACATAATTTTTACCGTATTTTTATTTGCAGTAAATGGTGATTTGGAACATAAGCCTTATATAGGCTTTATTGAAAGAAATTCAATTGCTATTGCATAGTTTTTAACCACAACCATACAAGGAGATATATATGAAGCGTTTTTCTGCCAAGGCTTTTCTGATAACGTCTTGTTTAGTAATAAGTTATAGCGCGCACGCTGGCGATACTAAAATGGAGGTCACATCTACTGGGATTTCCAATAATATGCCAATCGCCAAAAAATATGCTTTTTGTATGCCGGACGGGTCAGGAAAAACTACAAACAGTGATAATATAAGCCCAGAAATATCCTGGTCGGGAGCGCCAGCTGGTACCAAATCCTATGCTATAGTAGTTGTTGATCCAGATGTCCCTGCAAAATTTGATGATGCTAATAAGCCTGGTAAAACAATTGATGCTAATTTCCCAAGGCAGAATTTTTACCATTGGGTTTTGTTAAATATCCCGGCAAATATAAACAAGATAGAAGAAGGTAAAGGCAAAGATGCAAAGTTAGGAAATACTCTGGTTAATGATTTTGCCTCTTTTATAAAAGATAAACCAGCACAGACATTTTTAGGATATGATGGCCCCTGCCCGCCATTCAATGATGCACGCTTACACCATTATCATTTTATTGTTTATGCGCTTGATGTTGATTCAATTGCTGCCGCTGAGTTTACTACAGGTAGGGAAGCTATAAGCGATATTGAAAAACACGCGCTTGCCAAGGGCGAACTTGTAGGAACCTATAGCAATTTTATTAAGTAATAAATTTTCATAATAATAATCCCAAAAATAAAAAACCTGCCAGAGTTGCCTCTGGCAGGTTTTTTTAACATTAACTTAAGACTACGGTGCTGTGCAACCAGAGCCAGAAGTGTTAAGGCTGTTAACCATCGCAGCCGCACCGAAGATCAGCGCGATACCAAGGCCTACGATGATAGCCATACCCCAGGATACTTTACCCATTAACGCACCAATACCGATTACGATAATAGCGAGGGTAGCAAGACCTTTACCAGCGTTACCGGTAAACCATGTAACAACGGTACAAAGCATGTTACCAACAACGGTATCAGAGCTAGCGAAAGCTAGATCTGGAAGCATAACAACTACTGCACAAAGCATTACCAAAAGAGAGGTCTGCCATGCGGTAGCA
Organism: Pseudomonadota bacterium; assembly: GCA_963205195.1. Taxonomy (GTDB): domain Bacteria; phylum Pseudomonadota; class Alphaproteobacteria; order Rickettsiales; family SXRF01; genus SXRF01. Next base: position 22,298 of record CAUJHR010000022.1, read on the forward strand.
AGGCTTTTAGTTTGAGTTTTCATAAAAACGTCCTTATAAACTAAATTGTTAAAAATCACGAAGTTGTCGTGATCAAATGAAAAAATCTACCCTACTTGCAGCCATTATTCTAAATGACAATAAGGTAGATAAGCTCAGGTTATATAAATTGCTAACATTTGTAAATTAGAGATTTGCGAACATTTTATGACAAAATCCTTAATTGCCGGGCACTCTAAAAATTAAACTATTGTTTTTTATCGTTATGTTCGGGATGGTGTATAAATATTCCTTTATACACGCACCTCGATGAAAGCCTCACGCCTTAAATTGCGTAGATATTTTTCAACTTCCAGCTCAAATTTCTGGCGATATATACTTTCCTTGATTTTATCATTGCTCAAGCTGGATCCTGATATTTCTTTCTTATTGCAAAGCATATAAAGGCGAATTCCTTCAGCGCTGGCAAAAGGCATGGATATATCACCTATTTTTAATGTTTCGCTAATAGCGCGCAAGGCCGGAGGCATATCTGAAAGTGCCGCATTACGCATGTTAACTTCAATATCATAATCATCAGGGTTACTTATGCCACTCACACCTTTATCTTCACATTTACCAGGATTCTTTGATACTTCTTCACCAATTTTAAGCAATACATCGGCCTCTTTTTCGCTGGCTGTAGGCTTTAATTTAAAGAGTATTTCTTTCATGGTAATATCATAATCATGATTATCTTTTTTAGGTTCCGGTTTGTTAGCGCGTATATGCACCAGCTTTATTATGCTTATACCGGTATTGGAACGTATGGGTGCGGTTATTGCACCTTCTTTCGTCCCCCTTAATACTTGGGCTATACTTGGGTCAAGTTGTTCTGGCCGTATCCAGAAAGGTTTTGTGTCTCCCCCTGCGGAAAACTGCCTTGCGATTTCTTCAAAAGGTGCGCCTTTTTTAAGTTCGCTATATAATTTGTCACCGAGTTTCCTTATTTCGCCCTCGCGCTGTGGTTTATCTATAGGCAAATTTATAATTGCAATTTCCATTTCCCTTATTGAAATAGCTTCTGGTTCAGCGACCATATGGCCCTGTGCAATATTTACCTCTTCATCGCTTATTTTTATGCGCGGACGGACAGTTTTTGCCAGTAATTTATTCCATGCGAGCTGCGCGTGTATCTGGTTATTAAAAATTTTTTCCGGTATACGGTTTGCATTAAGCAATGCGGATATTCCGCCCGCCGGCATACCGCGCTGAGCTTCTATAGTGGCAATAGCCTGCGCTATTTCCTTATCATCAACTTTTATATTATTTCTTTCAGCCTCTTGCAGTTCCAGTGATTCATCTATAAGGGTACGAAGCACCTGCGGCCTTATTTTGGCTATAGTATCCGGTGTATCTGAAATTCTTGTAGTTACCAATACGAACTTTACACGGTTATTCAAATCAAACGATGAGATAGCTTTATCATTTACCACTGCAGCTATATTGAGGGCATCGCCTAATGGCTTTTCAGCAGCGATCTTTTCTTTTGCCAAGGCCGGGTTTATAGACGCAGATAATAATAACGTAAAAGCAAGCGATGGAATTATGCGCGAATTAAGCATGCTGACTAGTCCAGGTTTTTGAATGAAACACGAAACATGTAAGTTGTAGATGGTTTAATGTCACGGTCAAACGTATAATTTCTACCAAAGCTATTTGTTACATACAGGCATTCATTGCTGAAGGTAAGGCTGGTTGAAGCACTGCTTAAAGAGCCTAGCTGAAGATCCTTGGTAGCGCCCACTCCCCAGTTCCATTGTTTGGTTAAATTAACCCCGAAGCTGCCGCTTATTTCCTCTTTATTCTGAAGTGTGGGATCATTTTTCAGCGACAGGTACGAGGTGCTTAAAGTCACGGGGTAATAATTCAGTCCTCCGCTTACTTCATTTTGGTTAAATGCCAGCGTATCTTTATCCAGCCTTGTACGGTAAGTTATAGAGAATGGATCATAATATATCCCAACCTTGCCAACATAATCAGAAAAATCACTGTCGCTATTGTTGGTATAAGGGAAATTATTTATATTATTGCGGCTATAATGCTGCCCAAACAGCCAGTCAACATATTGGCTATTGGCAAATTGCGCCTGACCGCGCAAGCCATAACTTACCTGCGATCCTGTTTCTACTCGGTCATAGCCAGCGTAGCGGTCTGGGCTGAACAGGTTGCTGGTATTGAATTCAGGAACCTGTGAATCTTCATTAGGGATTTTATTGGAATTCGAACTATTAGGGCTGGCAGATAGCATAACAATTGGTTCAAGCAGCACGTTTCCGTTCTCAAACTGGCTTATGAATGGATAACGCCATAATAATGATGCTTGAGGTATTATGCGCCCGGTTTGCCCATCATATTTAAACCCGTCGGAAAGCGGCTGGTCATTAACCCAGTAAATATCAGCTCGCACTGTTGTTGCAAATTCTATTACCTGCCCGTCATCGCTTATGTAAGGTATTTTCCAGCCTGCAGTATTTGAGATACGTTTGCTCTGGGCACCTTCCTGGCGGGTGAGCGACATCAGGTTGCTATCAAGGGAAAAGCGGCTGTTATAAGCTTGCGGTGCTGATTCCCAGTTGAAATCCATAAGCGGAAGCACCAAAGGTGCTGCGCGTGCATTATCTGCAGCTGTCAAACCATCAAATTTAAGGGCCTGTATACCTGCATAACTGCGTGATTTTGCGCCTGATATTTCTGACATGAAGTCGCGCTTTTCTGCATATATCTTTGAAGTAAGCAGCGAATCCTCGCTGAAATCATAGCGGCGCAAATAAGTATCATCGCTGGTACGGCGGATATTGAAACCCCAATCCGTATTATTATCTAAATTAAAATTTCCCAGAGCGTCTAAATGCCCGCGCCAGTTCTGCCCTTTTGCAGTAACACCACCAGCGTCCCTGGTTTGCGGCTTGGTAATACTTCCAGTAAAATTCAACGAGCCATTGTCAAAAAGCTGGCGATATTCACCTGCTAGAACCGGACCTTCCAAAGTGGTATAGATCGGGGTAAGGGTTACGTCCTTATCCTTGGCGATGCTGTAATATATAGGTTGCTTGTAAACAGCTCCTAAGTTGGTAGATTGCTTAAAGGTCGGTTCCAGCAAACCGCTTTTATTATCAGCCCCTGGGGTTGGATGGGAAAAATAAGGCGTGTAGAAAACCGGTACGCCATAGAATTCCATGAGCGCATCGTTATATGTGACTTCCTGTTTCTTGGTATCTACAACCACATGATCCGCTTCTAATTGCCAAAGCGGGGTTTCTCCACCTTCTTTAGAGGCACAGACCTTACAAGGTGAATAAACCGCCTGGTGAAGCTCGGTTACATTTTCATCATGTTTCTTTGCATTATTTGCTACAAACAGGGAATTATCAGAAAGCCTAGCTTTGAATTGGCTTACTGTTCCCGATTTCATATTATCCTGCAGCTCAAGCCTGTCAGCAAATACGACATTGCCTGATGGTTCAAGTATACTTACATTGCCGCTGGCGGTTACAATATTCTTCCCCTGGTCATAAGTTACCTTATCGGCAAGTAAAATAGTTTCTCCCTGCACGATCTGGACTTCGCCAGTTGCGGTTACAAGAGAATTGTCTTTATCGTAATCAACATGTTTGGCAGTAAGCAGAACCGGGTCCTTGCTTGCAATTTTACCTTTTGGCTTTACGCTGGTTTTAGTAAAGACCGGTGTAGGGTTTAGCCCGACTGAAACACTTATGGCAAAAGCCTGCGCGGGGATAATAACAAGCGGCAGAAGGCAACATGTAATATGCAGCAGGTTTAAGGCAGAAGAGCCGCCTGCCCTATGATTATTGGCCACTATTCCCTTGTCGGCTAGTGGAGTTTTTTCCATAAATTACGTTTTGCCACATACATAAACCCGGTAAATATGGCTAGATAAATTAATACTTTTATTCCCATTTCCTTGCGTGATTCCATCTCTGGTTCAGCTGCCCATTGCAAGAAAGTAACAACGTCTTTGGACATCTGGTCAACACTTGCTTTTGTGCCATCAGCATATCCGACCTGTCCATCGGAAAGAGGTGCCGGCATCAATATATTACCGCCGGGGAAATACGGGTTGTAATGGGTTCCTTCGATAGGAGCGTAATGTTCAGGCGGGGTCTGTCCATAACCGGTAAGTAATGAATAAACATAATTAGCCCCATCGTGCCGGGCTTTGATTATTAAGCTTAGATCAGGGGGTGCTTTACCATTAAAGCCAGCACCTGCCGCCTGCTCGTTAGGGAATGGAGCCACAAAATAATCAGATGGCAGGCCATCGCGCTCAAACATATCGCCAGAATCATTCGGGCCGTCTTTCACTTTATAGCTTGCAGCAAGCGACTTAACTTCTGCCGGGGAGAATCCGAGTTCAGTTAAATTCCTGAAAGCTATGCGGTTCATGCTATGGCAGGCAGCGCATACTTCTTTATAAACCTGGTAGCCGCGCTGGGCAGAAACTTTATCAACTGTTCCAAATACACCATCAAACTGCCAGTCAATTTTTTTAAGTTTAACTTCGCTATTAGCAAAAGCCTGTGTGCCCATACTAAGTGCAATTAATGATACAGCAGCTAAAAAAGATTTTTTTACAGATTTATTCATATATCCAGTTTCCGGTTAGTGATGCGCGTTGTTACTATTTTTTGCTAGTACAGCTTCGCTGATACTTGCAGGCAGAGGCAAAGTTTTTTCACGCCCGCTTATGAACCATAAAACCGGGAAATAAGCGAAGTAGATAAGAGTGCAAATGCGCCCGATAATCAAGTAAACTCCTTCGGCAGGCTGTGAACCCATATAACCGAGGACTATAGCATTTGCAATGAATACCCAATAGATCTTGCGAAATAGTGGGCGGAAGTTCCCGCTACGCACTTTTGAACGGTCAATCCACGGCAGCACAAACATGATAAGGATAGAAGAGAACATGGCTATTACACCGCCAAGTTTATCAGGTATAGCGCGCAATATTGCATAGAACGGCAGGAAATACCATTCAGGCACGATATGCGAAGGGGTAACCATCGGGTTGGCAGGTATATAATTGTCAGGATGCCCAAGGGAATTTGGCGAAAAGAACACAAACCATGAGAATACCATGAAGAAAATGCCGAAGCCGAAGAAATCCTTATAAGTATAATATGGATGGAACGGGATAGTGTCCTGCTTACCTTTAACATCTATACCCAGAGGATTATTAGACCCGTGCTGGTGAAGTGCCCAGATATGCAATACTACAACGCCTACAATAACAAATGGAAGAAGGAAGTGTAGCGAGTAAAAGCGGTTAAGGGTCGGGTTATCAACCGAAAAACCACCCCATAATAGATGAACTATCGATTCACCAACTCCCGGTATGGCAGAAAACAGGTTAGTGATAACGGTAGCACCCCAGAAGCTCATTTGTCCCCATGGAAGGACATAACCCATGAAAGCGGTAGCCATCATGAGCAAGAATATAACCAGGCCAAGCCACCAGAGTATTTCACGCGGGGCTTTGTAGGAACCATAATATAAGCCACGGCAAATATGGATATAAACCACCACAAAAAACATGGAAGCGCCAACTGCATGTGAATAGCGCATCAGCCAGCCGTAATTCACATCACGCATGATTTTTTCCACGCTATCGAAAGCAAAGCTTACATGGGCGGTGTAATGCATCGATAAAAACAAGCCGGTAATAATCTGCAATACAAGGCATATTCCGGCAATAGAACCAAAATTCCACCAGTAATTCAAATTGCGAGGAGCCGGGTAATTATTGCCAAGGCTATTATTTAAGAAAGAGAAAACAGGAAGGCGGTATTCGATCCAGCCTACGATTCCAGGTTGTTGTTCTTGCGGTGTCTGAGCCATGATAATTAGCCAATCTTAATACGGTTATCGCTGAGGAAGGTATATTGTGGGACAGTTAAATTTTTTGGGGCCGGGCCTTTACGAATACGTCCCGCGGTATCGTAGTGTGAGCCGTGGCATGGGCAGAACCAGCCGCCATTATCGCTACCGCCGAAATCGCCAGCCCCACCAAGGGGGATGCAGCCCAGATGCGTGCAGACACCAACCATGACCAGCCATTGGTCGTGACCCTTTTGTACGCGTTCCTCATCTTTTTGAGGGTCGCGCAGTTCAGATACATTCACCTTGCGCGCTTCTTCAATATCCTCTTTGGTGCGGTGGCGGATGAATACCGGAACGCCGCGCCATTTGACTTTAATGGTCTGACCCTCTTTGACCGGGGCTAAATCCACCTCGATGGAAGACAATGCCAGCACGTCGGCTGCCGGGTTCATGCTATCTATAAGCGGCCATGCCACGCTTGCGCCGCCGACTGCGGCCAGTGCCCCTGCGGTTAGCATCATGAAATCGCGGCGGTTGGTGCCGTTTTGTTCATCGTGGGTTTCGTGTGTTGGCGAAGAAGAATTTGGATTCTGACTCATGAAATAATCTCTAAAACAATCTCTGAAAATATACCTAGAGACGTTTCTATAACAAAACCTTAGGAAGTTTCAACTATTAGATTGCTATTTTTACAGTGTATTTATATGTAATTCCTGTATCAGTGCTTAATGCCTAGTAAAACAGCGCCTGCCCAGTTGAATATATGGCTTATTACCTGCTGGAATTTTGTAAGCAGGCTACCAGCAAGCTCCGTGCATGCGCCAATTGTATCAAGGTTGAACAGGCATACGCCAAACCCGGCGGCAAAAGTTATAAGCGTTATTACTATGACCGTTATAAAACCAAAACGTGGACTCATGATAATATTCTGCTAAATATAATAGTTTGATTTAAGGTTTTCCCTACGTCAGGCTTCGGCTCATTTACGACAAAATCCGTATACGGGATTTTGTATTTTAAAAAACAAATCCCACTTGTGGATTTGTTATTGTAAACTTCGCCTTGCCTTCCTTGGGAATTTCCTTCCTCAAACTATTAGATAGTTTAATTGTTTATAACAAAAATAGATTTTTGCCAATTGATAAATATGAATATTGCCCTGTTCGAACCTGATATACCGCAAAATACCGGGAGTATAATCCGATTATGCGCCTGCATGGGAGTGACACTGCATATAATTGAGCCATGCGGGTTTTTACTTGACGATAGACAAGTGAAGCGCGTGGCAATGGATTATAATGGCCAGGTGGATTTAAAACGCCACATATCATGGAAAAGTTTTTTGGAAAGTATAAATGCTATGCGGATAATATTATTAAGTACTAAAGCCAAGGATAATTATACGGATTTTAATTTTATGGAAGATGATATATTGCTTCTGGGCCGTGAATCTTCTGGTGTTCCCGATTATGTGGCAGATGCCAGCATTGCCAGAGTAAAAATTCCGATGCATGGCGATGCGCGCTCCCTAAATGTTGCAATGGCTGCCAGCATGGTATTGGGTGAAGCATTAAGGCAGGTAAGGATATGATGGAAGATAAGAAGTTGCAGGCGCAGGAATGGTTCAAAGAACTTCGCAACCAGATATGCCTGGAGTTTGAAAAGCTGGAAGCCTTGCTTGAAGGAAGCAGCTTATCTGCCGGAAAGTTCGTGCGTACAAAATGGCAGCGCGAAGGCGGCGGCGGCGGTGAAATGTCCATAATGAAAGGCCGGGTTTTTGAAAAAGTCGGAGTTAATATTTCCACTGTCCACGGTGAGTTTTCAGATATAATGCGTAAAGAAATACCCGGCGCTGACGTTGATCCGCGTTTCTGGGCGAGTGGGATTTCTTTGGTTGCACATATGTGTTCACCGTTGGTTCCGGCGGTACATATGAACACACGCATGATAGTGATCGGGGATGGCAGCAAGCACTGGTTCGGTGGCGGGGCGGATTTGACGCCTGTATATCCGGTGGAAGCAGATACGGCAGATTTCCACGTTGCTTTCAAAACTGCCTGTGACAAGTTTGACCCGGAATATTATCCAAAATTCAAAAAATGGTGCGATGAGTATTTTTTCCTGAAACACCGCAATGAACCGCGTGGAATTGGCGGGATTTTTTACGATTATATAAATACCGGGAACTGGGAAAATGATTTTGCTTTTACGCAGGAAGTGGGAAAAACTTTTGCTGAAATTTATCCTAGTATTGCGCGCCGCCATATTCAGGAAAAATGGACGCAGGAGCAACGCGAGAAGCAGCTAATAAAACGCGGGCGTTACGTGGAATTCAACCTGCTTTATGACCGCGGCACACGCTTTGGCCTTATGACAGGAGGCAACACTGAGGCGATACTAATGTCACTGCCGCCGGAAGTTAAGTGGCCATAGCATATTTCTACTAAGCTGGCTGTCTTGCTTGAAAGCACCGTGCTCACTTCTGTCTGGTAGCGCTGCTACCATCATCGTTGTGCGCGTTGCTTCCTTCGCATACAGCTCAGCTTAGCGAGGGATATTTACATTATTAATCTGAAACAGCGTTTTTTTGCGTGAAAGACACCACAGAATCACCAGTCCCGGCACGGCGAGAAGTACCGATATTATAAAGAAAATTTCCCAGCCGAATTTATCGGCTGTCCATCCGGCGGTGGTGGTGAGCCATGTGCGGCCCATGGCGGCGAGCGAGGAAAGCAGGGCATATTGCGTGGCGGTGTAGCGCGTATGGCACAGCGCGCTTATGAAGGCGACGAAGGCCGAAGCTGTCATGCCGCCGCTCAGGTTTTCCATGAATATTCCCAGCGCCAAAACATTTATATCAGCCCCTACCCGCGCCTGCACAAGGAACATAAGATTGGTGAGCGCATGGCCTATGCCGCAGACCATCAGGGTTTTTACCGTGCCACAACGTAAGGACATCATACTGCCAAGGAACAGCCCTATAAGAGTTGCAACCAGACCGTATAGTTTCACAACTGCGGCAATATCGGTTTTGGTGAATCCTATTTCGAGTAAAAAAGGGTTGGTCATGATGCCAAGAAAAGCATCGCCAAGTTTATACAGCATTATAAATAACAGCAGCAATATCCAATTGCTGCGGGTCATGAAATCGGTAAAAGGTGCAACAACATAATCACGCAGTAAATGCCTGGCGGAGAATTTACCTATTTCTTTACTTGCATCCGGTTCAGGTAAAAACAATATGGGTAATATGCAAAAAGCCAGTAGCGCTGCCATTATAAAATAAGTCTGCTGCCAGCTCATATGGTCGGCCAGCGCTAATGCGCCCGCGCCTGATGCCAGCATCCCGAAGCGGTAACCGAACTGCACCATCCCGGCGCCAACTTTTTGCTGCTCGGCGGTTAAAATTTCCACACGGTAAGCATCAATAACTATATCCTGGCTGGCGGAACAGATGGCGACTATAAGGGCTAAAATAGCTGTATTCCATGGGTTTTGCGAAGGATCTGCCAGTCCCAGCATAATTATGGAAATCACCAGAGCGATCTGTGTTGCAAGTATCCAGCCGCGCCTGCGCCCAAGCCACGGTGAAAGAAGCGGGAATCCACAGGCGTCAATTACCGGCGCCCAAAGGAATTTAAGGGCATAAGGAGTGGCGACTGCTGCAAAAAGCCCGATGGAGGTTTTATCAACACCTGCATCTTTAAGCCATGCTGTAAGTGTAGAGGCGGTAAGCGCAAGTGGCAGGCCGCTGGCAAAGCCGAGCGCTAAAATGCCCAGCAAACGGGGCTGAATATATAGTCTAAGCCACGAGAGCATGGAGTGGTTTTTGGCTTCTGGCGCCGAGCTGGGTTATGATTTCGCCCGCACATTTATTGCCAAGCTGGGCGCATTCCAGTAAATTCCAGCCGCGTGACAGGCCAAATAAAAACCCGCTGGCATACAGGTCGCCAGCTCCGGTGGTATCAACTATGTTGGCTATTTTCTGGGCGGGGGCGGTTTCTATAGTGTCCTCAGTTACAGCAAGGCTGCCTTTTTCCGAGCGGGTGATGGCCGCTATTTTAACTTTTCCGCGTATGAAGGTGACGGCCTTATCAAAATCCTCGGTCTGTGCGAGCGATTTAATCTCGGACTCGTTTGCAAAGAGGATATCGATATCCCCCTTAATCAACTCAAGGAATTCAGCGCGATGGCGGTCAACGCAGAAAGTATCAGACAGGGTGAAGGCAACACGTTTGCCGTATTGTTTCGCTAGTGTAATTGATGAGCGTATAGCAGTTTTAGCTTCCTCGGTATCCCATAAATATCCTTCGATATATAATATGCTGGAACGGGCTATGAGGGCTTCGTCATTATCCAACTCGGAAACAAGGCTGCATGCTCCAAGGTAAGTAACCATAGTGCGTTGGGCATCGGGTGTTACGCAGATCATGCAGTGGGCAGTTGCCGCGCCGTTTTCTGCTGGCTTGCTATCGAAATAAACACCTGCAGCGTGCAGGTCGTGGGTGAATATAGCTCCCAGCTGGTCATTTTTAACCTTGCCGATGAAGGCTGTTTTTGCACCTAGCGATGCCATGCCTGCCAGTGAATTAGCAACCGAGCCGCCAGAACATTCCGTGGTTTGCCCAAGCTTTTTATAAAGGCTGGTGGCCTGCTCCTCATCTACTAATGTCATGCTGCCTTTTGCCAGTTTATTTTCTTGCAGAAATTTATCATCAGCGAAACTTAAAATATCCACTATCGCATTGCCTATTCCCAATACGTCAAAATTACTTGCAAACCCGCCATTGAAATTATTTGTCATATATTTTCCTCGCTTTTTCCAATCCTTCTTTTGTATCTACCCCTAGCGGTACCGTATCAATAACCGCAACACCAATTTTCATGCCATCCTCAAGCGCCCTAAGCTGCTCTAATTTTTCCCTCAGTTCAAGAGGGCTTGGTGCAAGTGACACAAATTTCTCCAATGCCGCACGCCTGTAAGCATAAATACCGATATGGTGATATAAGGCTCCTTCGCCATGCGGTATGGCTGCACGGGAAAAATAAAGTGCCAGCCCGTTTTTGGCAATTGCCACTTTTACAACTGCAGGATCGGTTTTCTCTGATTCCTCGGTAATTTTTGCTGCTAGGGTTGCTATATCAATTTCTTCATTTCTTAAAACTGAAAATACATGCTGGATTATTTCCGGATCAATGCATGGCATATCGCCCTGGACATTTATTATGATGTCATGCTTTTTACCAGGGTCTATTTGTGTGAGTGCTGAAAATATCCTGTCGGAACCTGAAGGAAGATCGGGAGATGTAATTACAGCTTCCCCGCCCGCTTCCATAACCGCATCCGCTATCTGTTTGCCGTCGCAGGCGACAACTACCCGCCCAACGCCTGAGGACCGCGCCCGCTTCATAACCTGCACGACCATGGGGAGCCCGCCAATCAAAGCCATTGGCTTATCCGGCAAGCGCGCAGATGCCATGCGCGCGGGAATTATAATTATTGGATTCATATCAATTTCTTTTGTAAATTCTTTATTGAATAGATAGCATTGCTATATTATAAGCAAACCTAATATTTAAGTAATTTTTTGGGGAAATTTAAGATGTCTGCTAATGGGTTGGAATTTAATAAGGTAGCTGCCTCTGTATTATTGGCCGGTATAATAGCAATGACCTCGGGTATAATAAGCGAAGGTTTGTATGCTAAGGGCGAAGGTGAGCATGGCAAAGAGGAAAAGCGTGGTTTTTCAATAGAAGTGGCTGATGCTGCTCCTGCCGGTGGCGCTCCCGTTGCTGATGATAAGCCAGTGGATATTGCGCCTTTCATGGCAAAAGCTGATGTCAAAGCAGGCGAGGGCCTGATTAAAAAATGTACATCCTGCCATACTTTTGATAAAGGCGGCAAAAATGGTGTAGGCCCTAACCAATGGGGGCTGGTTGGCAGTCATTTTGGGCATAAGGATGACTATACCTATTCAGCAGCTATTATGGCGGTTAAAGACAGAAAGCTGGACGCGCAGGGCCTGTCTGATTTCCTTGCTAATCCAAAGAAAGATGTCCCGGGCAATAAAATGTCTTTTGCCGGTATTTCCAATCCGCAGGACCGTGCTAACCTTATAGCTTACCTGAGTACGCTTAAATAGTGATTTAAGGAGAACATATGCTTACTATTATTGCTTGGCTAGCGGTTGGCGGACTTTTTATAGCTGCTAATAATTTTGTTAAGCGCTATAACTTGATGTATGCGGCATATTCGGCTTTTACTATGGGCTTTTTCCTGATGGTAGGAATACTCAGGCTGCCTGACGACCTTATCATTCCTTACTATCACTATTTTATCATGGCACAGATATTCTGCTTTTTTGTAGGTATATATGCCTGGAAATTCATGCTTAGGGATGTTGAACAGAAAGATACGCTAGGTCGCAGCAAAGAATTTTATGAGCAAATACTGGGCAGGATAGTTGTTACTGGAAAAGATGGCATTAACAGCATTGGCGGCGGCGAAGTAATAGTTGATGGCGAGGCTTTTAAGGCAAAAATTTCACCTGAAAGCGAAGAAACCATAATTGATGGCGGAGCTAAAGTTATAGTGCGCGAAGTTAAAAACGGTGTTCTTGTAGTTATTCCTAAAAATTAACCCCAGAGGTAATTGTTTTGGAAAATGAAATAATGATCTATTGGCTGGCAGCGGGGATAGTTTTCTTTATAGCGGAAATGGCTATTCCCGGAGTAGGCCTTTTGTTTGCTGGCTGCGGCGCGCTTACTGTTGGCATGCTGCTTAATTTTTCATTTATAGAACCAGCAAACCAATTGCTGCAGGCGCTTGTTTTTGTAATAGCTACAGGGCTATGGACCTTGGTTTTGTGGAAGCCTATGCAGAAATTCAGGATGGGAAAAAATAGGGTTCCATACCATAATATGATTGGTGAAACGGCGGTGGTTTCGGAAAAAGGGCTTAATAAAACCCATGGTGGCGAAGTGATATGGTCAGGCGCAATAATGAAAGCAAAATTTGATGACCGTACAACTGTTGAACAACTGGAGCCGGGCAGACAGGTTGTTATTAAAGAAATTACCGGAAATACCCTAATAGTAACTCCTAAATAACCTAGAAAGGTTTTAACATGGAATTTTTCATTGCCCTTGGCGTAATTGTGCTTATCATTATCTTCAATGGGGCTAAAACTGTGCCGCAGCAGCAGGCGTGGATAGTTGAAAATCTTGGTAAATTTGACCGCAAGCTGGAGCCGGGGCTTAATATAATAATCCCTTTCATCCAGCGTGTTGCCTATAAACATTCACTCAAGGAAATGGCGGTAGATGTGCCTGAGCAGGCAGGTATCACCCGTGATAACGTTACGCTGGCCCTTGATGGTGTTCTATATGTTCGCATTATCGATCCAGTCGCTGCTTCTTATGGCGTATCTGACCCTATTTATGCGGTTCAGCTTCTGGCGCAGACCACTATGCGTTCTGAGATAGGCAAGCTCACCTTGGATAAAACCTTTGAAGAGCGCGAAACCCTGAACGCCAATATAGTAAGCGCCATCAACCAGGCGGCGCAAAGCTGGGGCATACAGTGCATGCGCTATGAGATCAAGAATATTACCCCGCCAAATTCTGTGCTTAAAGCCATGGAACTTCAAATGGCTGCAGATCGCCAGAAACGTGCGACCATTTTGGAATCTGAAGGTAAGCGCCAATCACAGATCAATGTTGCTGAAGGCAGGAAGCAGGAAATAGTTCTACAGTCGGAAGCAGCGCAGATCGAACAGGTGAATCGTGCAAAGGGTGAAGCGGAAGCCATTCTTGCTGTCGCTGAAGCTAATGCTAAAGGCATTGCACTGATCGCTTCAGCCATTGGCCAGGCGGGGGGATCGGAGGCGGTTTCCTTCAAAATCGCTGAGCAGTATGTGACAGCGTTCAACCAGCTTGCCAAAACCAGCACTACTGTGCTTATGCCAGCTAACCCCGGCGATGCCGGTTCTATGGTTGCTCAGGCGCTTACTGTATTTGATTCTATTAAGAATAAAAAATTATCCGTAGCTCAGGAGCCTGCAAAAGGCCCGTGGGGTGGGGCTTAATATGATGACGAATAACAGATTACGGATGACCAGGATCATCAAGGTTTTTGCTATGTCATCTGTCATCTGTCATCTGTCATCAGCGGCAGTTGCCGCGCCGTCGCATTGCCTGTCGCTTTACGGTGAATGTAAATACAAGCCCGGTTTTACCCATTTTGATTACGTAAACCCGGATGCCCCCAAAGGTGGTTCTGTTAAACTTGCCGAAACCGGGACATTTGATAATTTAAACCCCTTTATTTTAAAAGGCGTAAAGGCCCCGGGTATTACCACTATATTTGATTCACTTATGGTGGCTTCAATGGATGAGCCGCAAACCATGTATGGACTTATAGCAAGCAGTGTAGATGTTGCTGATGATAATTCAGCAGCCGAATTTACCATAAGGAAAGAGGCGCGTTTCCATGACGGTTCGCCTATAACGCCTGATGATGTGGTGTTTACTTTTGCAGCACTAAAGGAAAAAGGTGATCCGACCTATAAAATAATGTTCGCGCCGATTGTTAAAGTAGAAAAAAGTGCGGAAAATAAGGTTAAATTTACTTTTAATGACACTAAAAACAAAGAGCTTCCGCTGATAGTTGCTTCGGTGCCGGTAATTTCCAAAGCTTATTATTCCAAGGTCGATTTTGAAAGAACCACACTGGAATCGCCGCTGGGCAGTGGCCCTTACAAGGTGGAAACAGTTGAGCAGGGAAAAGATATTATTTACAAGCGCGTTACCGATTACTGGGGAGCAAAGCTTGCGGTTAATGTAGGCCAGTATAATTTCGATAGCATGCGTTATGATATGTACCGCGATGAAAATGTAACACTGGAAGCCCTGAAAGCAGGCAGCTATGATTTCCGGCGCGAATATATAGCGCGTAACTGGGCAACGGCCTATGATGCCCCGGCAATAAAAGATGGGCGCATCATAAAGCGTGAAATCCCCGATGGCACGCCGCAGGGTATGCAGGCCTTTATTTTCAATACCCGCTTGTCTAAATTTGCTGACCGCCGTGTACGCGAAGCGATAGGGCTGACCCTTGATTATGAATGGGTGAATAAGACAATTTTTTACGGGGCATATGAGCGTAATAAAAGTTTTTTTGAGAATACCGAATTCCAAGAAACCGGGCTTCCGCAAGGCAAGGAATTGGAACTTCTAAAGCCTTATGCTGATATGCTGCCCCCTGCTCTTTTTAACCAGCCATTTGCCAACCCTGTAACTGATGGCTCCGGCAATGCGCGTGAAAATCTCCTTAAGGCTGATAGGCTGCTTAGCGAGGCTGGCTGGACAGTCAAAGATGGTAAAAGGGTAAATGACAAAGGTGAGCAGCTATCACTGGAAGTAATGCTCCGCCAGCCTACCATGGAGCGGGTTATAGCGCCTATGCGAAAAAATATGGAACGTCTGGGCATCACATCTTCCATACGCATGGTTGATGACGCGCAGTACCAGAAACGCACCGATAATTATGATTTCGATATGGTTTCTATCTGGATAAACCGCGGTATATTCTTCCCAGGCAATGAGCAGGTTGCCCTGTGGCATTCTTCCCAGGCCGACGTTAAGGGCGCCAACAATCTTGCGGGCCTTAAAAATAAGGCGGTAGACGGAATACTGGACGCGCTTACCAAGGCGCAGGACAAGGATTCTCTGGTTGCTGCCGGGCGCGCACTTGACCGTGTTCTGCTATGGGAAAATGTTGTTATCCCCAACTGGCATTCAGGCTTTTTCCGTGTGGCTTACTGGGATAAATTCGGCATGCCAAAAACTACCCCAAAATATAACCTTGGCTTCCAAACATGGTGGGTAAAGCAAGGCAAGTAGGCTTAGGCTTGAGGAATAAGGGAATTAAGTATATAAATATCATTCTCTAAAACCTTGTATTACCTTTTTCCATGACCAATTACATAATTCGCCGTTTGCTTATGATGATCCCGACCTTGTTCGGCATCATGGCACTTAATTTTGCTATAGTGCAGGTGGCACCGGGCGGGCCGGTTGAACGCATGGTGGCACAGCTTACCGATATAACTTCCGGCCATGCGACTGACCGGATTACCGGCGGCGGCTCTGACATGGCGGCCAAAGGCGATATAACTGCTGGCACACAATCCATGTATCGCGGCGGGCGCGGCCTGGATCCGGAAATTATCAAGCAGATCGAGAAAATGTACGGCTTTGACAAGCCGCCGCTGGAGCGTTTTTTCCAGATGATAGGAAATTACCTGCGCTTTGATTTCGGCGAGAGTTTTTTCCGCAATGAACGGGTGGTCGATCTGATGCTAAAAACCCTGCCGGTGACCATTTCGCTGGGACTGTGGACCACTTTACTGGTTTATCTTATCTCTATACCGCTTGGTATCCGTAAGGCTGTGCATGATGGTTCGAAATTTGACATAACAACCAGCTGGCTGATCATAATCGGTTATGCCATACCAAGCTTTTTGTTTGCGATATTGCTGATAATCGTATTTGCGGGCGGTAATTACTTAAGCTGGTTTCCGCTTAAGGGGCTGGTTTCTGATAATTGGGAAGAACTTTCAACAGTTGGAAAAATCAGCGATTATTTCTGGCATATGGCGCTTCCGGTAACTGCTATGGTGATAAGCGGCTTTGCAAGCCTCACCATGCTTACCAAAAACTATTTCCTTGAAGAGATAAGCAAGCAGTATGTGCTGACCGCGCGTGCCAAGGGCTTATCGGAAAACCAGGTACTTTACGGGCATGTATTCCGCAACGCCATGCTGATAATTATTGCCGGATTTCCCAGCGCCCTGCTTAGCATATTATTTACCAGTGCATTACTTATAGAGATAATTTTCTCCTTAAATGGCCTTGGTTTACTTGGCTATGAAGCGGTTGTCGGGCGCGATTACCCGGTTATGTTTGGCACTTTATTCATATTTACCCTGATGGGGCTTATATTCAACCTGATCGGTGATATTATTTATATGCTGGTTGATCCGCGTATTGATTTCGAGCGGAGGGATGTATGATAATTTCCTCGGAAAAATTTATTCCGCACAGGCTTGAAGATTTAAATCAGGCACGGGTTACTCCCGCACCACTGCCAGAGGTTTTTTATAATAAAATATGTATGGAATATCAAGAAGTTGCTGATGTTGCTGTGAACAGGATAGCTTATGAAAGTGATGGGCTGAAAGTCACAGGGATTTCTGCAATTCCGGCTAAAATTAATGATAAAACATATCCGATATTAATTTATAACCGCGGTGGAAACCGCGAATTTGGAAGGTTAACTGTACTTGCAGTAATACGTACACTTGTGCCTTTTGCCCGCGCTGGTTATTTAGTTTATGCCTCTAA
This sequence comes from Pseudomonadota bacterium, assembly GCA_963205195.1. GTDB lineage: Bacteria > Pseudomonadota > Alphaproteobacteria > Rickettsiales > SXRF01 > SXRF01. The sequence goes on from CAUJHR010000022.1 coordinate 39,566, forward strand.
TTACCGTGGTAATGATGGCGGTGAAGGAAGCGAGGAATTTGGCGGCGCGGATGTGAATGATGTTTTGAACCTCATTGAAGCAGCTAAGCAAAACCCGGCATGGGACGGCAAAAATATCTTTATGCAGGGACATTCACGGGGCGGTATGATGACCTATCTGGCGCTTCGCCGCAATAAATCAATAAATGCTGCTATTTCCATAGCTGGGGTTTCTGATCTTGGACAGGGTGCTATGGAAAGGCCGGAAATGGAAGATAATGTATACAGGAAGCTTATTATGGTTCCTGAAAGCGAGCGTTTTGAGGCTTATAAAAACCGCTCTGCAATCTGCTGGGCTGATGAAATTGATACACCCCTTCTCCTGCTGCACGGCGATGCAGACGAACGTGTTGATGTATGCCATTCAGTAAAGATGGCAGAAAAATTGAAAGAATATAATAAGGAGCATGAGCTGGTGATCTACGCGGGCGGCAACCATGCCCTGCTGCGTTTCTGGGATGATGTGACCAGTAAAAGCCTGAATTGGCTGCAAGGGCATAGGATTCCTACTTCCCCCTCTCCCTTAGAGGGAGAGGGCCGGGGTGAGGGTAAGGTTTAGTGCAAACTCATCCCCGTAATTTAAAATTAGTTGGAAGAGCTAAAAACCTTCGTAAAACTCAAACCGATACAGAAAACAAGCTCTGGTATCAATTACGCGGACGTCGTTTTGAAAATCTTAAATTCCGTCGTCAGTATCCAATAAAAAACTATATTGTAGATTTTATCTGTGTTGATAAAATGTTGATTATAGAGCTAGATGGTGGCCAGCATGCGGAAAATAAAAATGATATTATCCGCGATAATTGCCTTAAATTAGAGGGCTATAATATATTGCGTTTTTGGAATAATGATGTGCTGAAAAATATGGAAGGTGTATTGCAAGCAATACAATCTGCAGTAAGAAACCCTCACCCTGACCCTCTCCCTCTAAGGGAGAGGGGATTAAGCGATGTAATATGAAACTCTCATCACTTACACGCCGCCGCCTTCAATTATTCCGCCAGAATAAACGCGGATTTTATGGATTTTGGATATTTATGGCCTTATTTGCCGCAACATTATGTTCGGAAATAATCGCCAACGATAAACCAATAATAATGAAATATAAAAATGAGTTTTATTTCCCGGTTTTTGCAACCTATCCCGATAAATTATTCGGTGGTGATTTTGAAACTGAGGCTGTTTATAGAGATCCTTTAACTGCAAAGGCAATAAAAGATAATGGCTGGGCGGTATGGCCGCCTATCCGCTTTTCCTACAGCACTATAAACTACGATCTGCAAGCCCCTGCCCCTTCACCTCCAACCCATGTGAATTTCCTAGGCACCGATGACCAGGGACGCGATGTTCTGGCGCGACTTATGTATGGATTTAGAATATCAGTTCTATTTGGTCTTATACTTACAGCCTTGAGCGCGGTCATTGGCATTTTTGCTGGTGCGGTGCAAGGTTATTTCGGTGGGTGGACTGATCTTCTGTTCCAGCGCTTTATCGAGATTTGGAGCGGGCTTCCAGAGCTTTTCCTGCTTATAATTCTTGCAAGCCTAGTTACACCTAATTTCTGGTGGCTGCTGGTTATTTTACTGATGTTCAAATGGATGTCACTCACTGGTGTGGTACGCGCTGAATTCCTACGCTCACGCAATTTTGATTATGTAAAAGCTGCCCGTGCACTGGGTGTATCCGAGCCGCGCATAATGGTGCGCCATGTGTTGCCCAATGCCATGGTTGCGGCCATGACCATGATACCATTTATGATGAGCGGCGCGGTTACCGCCCTTACTACCTTGGATTTCCTTGGCTTTGGATTGCCGGTAGGCTCCCCATCGCTTGGGGAGCTTTTATTGCAGGGTAAAAATAACCCGCAAGCGCCGTGGCTGGGGTTTACCGGGTTTATCTCAATTGCATTATTGCTGGTTTTAATTGTGTTTATAAGCGAGGCTGTGCGTGATGCTTTTGATCCTTATAAGGTACAAAAAAATTAGCAGTATCAGCCGCGTTCATTAGAGTTGTCACGGTTTGTTTTTTCCTGAAATATCCTCATTCTTAAACTTTTTGGGGGGCTTGCTAATTTTGCGTTTTTTATTGGTATATCAACATGGCCACCTATTGCTACGATTTCACCATTTCTAAAATTTTCTGCGTGTATCTGCTCATTTCTATGATTGACTATATTTAGATGTTGCTCGTTTGTTTCTGCCTTTACTACTCTGAAACTATCTCTTTCAATTTTATCACTACCCATATTCTCCTGCCCTTTTAATAAATGCAAAATATGCAAAACCATGCTAGATGATGCTGATTATAATTATTTTAAACGTGATAAATGTTAAACTTTTGTGAATAATCAGCTATTCTATGACTCTTCTAGACGTTAAAAACCTATCGCTTTCATTCTCTAACACACGGATATTAAAAAATATATCGTTTGAAGTGAATAAGGGGGAAATGCTGGCTGTTGTTGGTGAATCCGGCTCCGGTAAATCCCTTACCGCACTTTCCTGTATTGGTCTGCAACCTAAAAATGCAGATATAGAAGGAAATATAGAATTTAATAACGAAAAAATTTCCAAAAGCCAGTTTAGAAACCTGCGCGGCAGAAAAATCAGCATGATATTCCAAGAGCCGATGACTGCGCTGAATCCTCTGCATACTATCGGCAGGCAGATCGGTGAAATGCTGGCTAAGGAAGATAAAAAGAGGATCACGGAGCTTTTGGAGCAAGTTGGCCTGCAGAAATTCAAGAGCCGCCTTGATGCCTATCCGCACCAGCTTTCAGGGGGCGAACGTCAAAGAGTAATGATAGCTATGGCCATTGCCAATAATCCTGATCTGCTTATAGCGGATGAGCCTACAACGGCGGTTGATGTTACCATCCAGGTTAAAATATTGAAGCTTCTTAAAGAACTTCAAAAATCAATGGGAATGGCCATGATTTTCATTACCCATGACCTCACCTTGGTGCGCCGCCTTGCAGACCGTGTGGCGGTCATGAAAAATGGAGAAATTGTAGAACAGGGAATAGTTGCCGAAGTATTCCAAAGCCCGAAACACAGCTATACAAAACATTTACTGGATTCCGAGCCAAAGGGCATGCCCCTGCCCGTTCCCAAAGACTCTAAGACAGTAATAGAATGCCAGGACCTTAAAGTATATTTCCCTATAAAAACCGGATTGTTTCGGCGTATTTCTTCCTACGTAAAAGCGGTTGACGGCATATCAATCAATTTAACTGAATCATCGGCGCTGGGAATAGTAGGAGAGTCAGGCTCTGGTAAAACAACGCTTGGTTTTGCCCTGCTCAGGCTTATTAAAAGCGAAGGAAAAATCATCTTTCTTGGGCAATCTATAAACGGATTGCAAACAAAAGCTATAAGACCGCTGCGGTCTTGTATGCAGCTGGTGTTCCAGGACCCCTACTCCAGCCTTAACCCGCGCATGCGTATCCGCCAGATAATTGAGGAAGGCTTACTGGTTCATTACCCGGAAAAAACGCAGGCTGAGCGCGAATCTGATATAGACCAGATATTAAAGGAAGTGGGGCTGCCAACTGATATTAAAGAACGTTATCCGCATGAATTTTCCGGCGGCCAGCGCCAGCGCATAAGCATAGCACGCGCCATGGTGCTTAAGCCAAGCCTTGTGGTGCTTGATGAACCAACCTCTGCGCTGGACCTCTCTGTGCAGGCTCAGATAATAGAATTGCTAAAGCATTTCCAGCAAACCCGCCATATCAGCTATTTATTCATAAGCCATGACCTGCGTGTTATACGGGCTATTGCACAGAATTTGATTGTTATGAAAGACGGGAAAATTGTCGAGCAAGGAGTTACCGCGGATATTTTTGCAAAGCCGGAAAATGAATATACTAAAACCCTGATTGATGCGGCGTATTTGAAATGACTGATAAAAAAATATCTGGCCGCACCATATTTGCCCTCGCCACTGCGCCCGCTAAATCCGGCATTGCTATTATCCGTATTTCCGGTGCTGGCGCTGCCTCTGCCCTTGCTTTGCTTACCGACGCTCCCTGCGCTGCCCCTAATTTTGCTAAATACTCGGTTTTTAAAAATCCAATATCGGGTGAAGTTATCGATAAGGGACTTGCCATTTATTTCAAGGCTCCACATAGCTTTACCGGCGATGATGTGGCGGAATTACATTTGCATGGCAGCCCTGCTGTAATACGTGAGATTCTAGGGGTGCTTTCGCGAGTGGCTGGTATGTATGCTGCCGAACCGGGCGAATTCACCCGTACGGCCTTTTTAAATGGGAAATTGGATTTGTTGGAGGCTGAAGGGCTTGCCGACCTCATTAATGCTGAAACCAGTATGCAGAAATCCCAGGCGCTTCGCCAGATGAGCGGAGAAGTTAGCGGTTTTTATCAGGAGATCCGTACAAAAACCATAAGCTGTCTGGCGCTGCTTGAGGCTTATATTGATTTTCCTGATGAAGAAATCCCGGAATCGGTGCTTACCCAGTGGCGTGAAACAATCAAAAGCCTCCGGCAATCCATAAGCGCAACACTATCTGACAATAAATGTGGCGAACGCGTACGTGACGGGCTGTCAATCGTTATAATCGGTGCTCCAAATGCAGGCAAATCCAGTTTGCTTAACCGGCTTGCTAGGCGGGATGCTGCAATAGTTTCGCAGCATGCTGGGACTACGCGGGATGTTATTGAAGTGCATATGGATATTGCCGGATATCCGGTGGTTCTTATGGATACTGCGGGACTCCGTCAATCAGCCGATGAGGTGGAGGAGGAGGGTATAAGCAGGGCACGGGTAAGGGCAGGGCAGGCTGATATAAAACTTGCATTGTTCGATGGCTCGAAGCTACCGGAAATGGATGCTCATACCAAGGAATTATTAGATGAAAACACTATCGTAATATTTACCAAATCAGACCTTGGGGCTAATGGTTCCGGCTTTGCTGTTTCGGCAAAAACCGGGCAGGGGATAGAGGAGTTACTGGTGCTGATAGAAGAAAAGGTGAGGGATTCCTTTGGCCGGGGCGCTTCAAGCCTTATTACGCGTGCTCGCCACAGGAATCTGCTTACGGAGGCGGAATTGCTGCTCAGTGCTGCTATGGAAGACAAAGAAATTGAGCTTTCCTGCGAGGAATTACGCCGTGCTGCCCTTGCTATAGGTAAAATAACTGGAAAAATTCAGGTGGATGATGTATTAGACGTCATATTTAGCCAGTTTTGTATCGGAAAATAACTAATGAATAGTTTTGACGTAATTATTATCGGCGGCGGGCATGCCGGGACCGAAGCGGCTGCTGCGGCAGCACGGGCAGGGGCCAATACTGCGCTTGTTACCCATAAATTTGCAACCATCGGAGAGATGTCTTGCAACCCGGCAATCGGGGGGATTGCTAAGGGGACGCTTGTTAAGGAAATTGATGCGCTGGACGGGGTTATGGGCCGCGCTATAGACCGCGCTGGCATTCATTACAGGATACTTAATGCCAGCAAGGGCCCGGCAGTTCGGGGGCCGCGTGCCCAGGCTGACCGTAAGCTATACCGGATAGCCGTGCAGTCAATTTTGTCGGAATATGATAATCTTGAGATAATCGAAGATGCAGTTGAAGACTTGCTTATAAGCCCGGATAAAGTGGTGCAGGGGGTTGTTCTGGCCTCAGGGAAAACTATAAAGGCGGGTAGGGTGGTTCTAACTACGGGGACATTTTTAAATGGGCTTATGCATATTGGTGAAAATAAAATACGGGCTGGCAGAGTAGGGGACGTTCCGTCTATCGGGCTTTCTAATACACTTAAAAAATTGAATTTCAATGTTGGGCGCTTAAAGACCGGAACCCCGGCGCGGCTGGATGGTAAAACGATAAACTGGAGCGTTTTGGAAGAGCAAAAGGGCGATAATCCGCCTTCGCCGTTTTCATACCTGACTGATAAAGTAACGGTTCCGCAGATTTCCTGTTTCATTACCCATACTAACCCGAAAACCCATGAAATTATAAAAGCAAATCTCCATAGGGCGCCGATGTATTCGGGGCAGATAGAAAGTACCGGGCCGCGTTATTGTCCGTCTATCGAGGATAAGGTCGTGCGTTTTTCGGCCCGCGAAAACCACCAGATTTTCCTGGAACCAGAAGGCTTAGACGATGATACTGTTTATCCAAACGGTATCTCAACATCGCTACCGGAAGATGTCCAAACCAATATGATAAAAACCATCCCAGGTTTGGAGGAGGTTACTATCATCCGTCCTGGCTATGCGATTGAATATGATTTTGTCGATCCCAGAGAACTTAAACCAACATTAGAAACAAAAAAAGTTTCAGGGTTGTATTTTGCAGGGCAGATCAACGGTACTACTGGTTATGAAGAAGCGGGAGGGCAGGGCTTGGTTGCGGGATTGAACGCAGCTTTAGCTGCTTCGGGAGCAAAGCCATTTATTGTTGATCGTTCAGATGCTTATATAGGCGTTATGATAGATGACCTGATAACTCATGGTACCAGTGAGCCATACCGGATGTTTACATCACGTTCAGAATATAGGTTGAGTTTAAGGGCAGATAATGCTGATCTGCGGTTAACGCAAAAAGGTATAGATGTGGGGTGCGTAGGTTCGGCCCGTAAATTGGTATTTGAGAAAAAATTAGAATTGCTTTCAGTTTCACGTGGAACCCTTAAGCAATTAAATATAACGCCCAATCAGGCAAAATTATCAAATATAAGTTTGAACCATGATGGTGTTCGTCGTTCCGCTTTTGAATTATTGACCTATCCGCATATAAAATTTTCTGATATTTGCCGGGTATGGCCAGAACTAACCCAGATACCAAAAGATATTGTAGAGCAGATTGAAACAGAGGCTTTATATGATGGTTATCTGGATAAACAGGAGCAGGATATAATTGTCTTTAAACGAGAAGAAGAGTTATTGATACCAGTTTCTATAAATTATGATTCATTTCCATCGCTATCTACTGAAATTAAAAATAAACTGAAACAACATAAGCCGCATAATATAGGGGCGGCGGGTAGAATTCAGGGAATTACACCAGCTGCCATTATAACTCTTATCGGTTATATTAAAAAAACAGGTGTAAATAATAATGATGAGATAAAAAATTGTGCTTAAGGAGCCATTTGATTTTTTAAATTCTCATATTCCAGTTTCACGTGGAACTTTTGAATTGTTATCAATCTATTATGAGCTGCTTTTAAAGTGGCAAAAAAAAATAAATCTAATTGGGCCAGACACAATACCAGATATTTGGAACCGACATTTTTTAGATTCCCTGCAATTAGTAAAATATATAGATGACAAGAAAAAAGTCATTGCAGATTTGGGAAGCGGCGCCGGATTTCCGGGTATGGTATTGGCAATTTGTGGATATGAAAATATCCATCTAATTGAGAGTGACTCTAGAAAAATAGCATTTTTAAGAGAGGTGTCACGCGTTACAAATACAAAAATTTCTATTCATAATAAGAGAATTGAAGATTTTAAAATAGATCGTATAGATATTTTTGTTTCACGTGCTTTAGCCCCCCTAGATAAATTATTTCATTTAATTTCAAAATCAGTTTCACATGAAACAATTTGTTTCTTCCATAAAGGAAAAAATTATAGTAATGAGAATCAGGATGCTTTGTTAAATTGGCGATATGATATTGATGTAAACCCCAGTATTGTTGATTCGCAAAGTGTTATCTTGAAGATTTCTAATATCAGGAAGGTATTGTAATGGAAAAATCACAATCAACAAAACCTCGTGTGCTTTCTGTCGTGAATCAGAAGGGAGGGGTTGGCAAAACTACCACAACGGTTAACCTCGCAACAGCTTTAGCGGCGGTTGATAAAAAGGTTTTGATTATAGATTTTGATCCTCAAGGAAATGCCAGCACAGGGCTTGGTATATCACAAAATAAACGCGAAATAACCTCCTACGAATTAGTATTAGGGGAGGCAAGTGTCGGAAAAGCAATACAAAAAACAGCTGTACCTAATCTGCATATAATACCTGCAACTATTGACTTGTCAGGGGCCGAAATAGAAATGGTAACTATGGCAAAACGCGAATTTCGCCTTAAAGAAGCTTTGTCAGAAAATCCTTATAATTATGATTATATACTTATAGATTGCCCGCCATCGCTTGGATTGCTTACCATAAATGCCTTAGTTGCCGCTGACGCGGTCTTGATACCTTTGCAATGCGAATTTTACGCCCTGGAGGGGCTTAGCCATCTGGTGAAAACCGTAGAGCTGGTAAAGGCTAATTTAAACAGGGATTTATCAATCCATGGAATAGTTCTTACAATGTATGATCGCCGTAATAAATTCACTGAACAGATTGAAAACGATGTGCGTGAATATTTCGGAGAAAAGGTCTATAATTCGGTTATACCAAGAAATATCCGTATGTCGGAAGCTCCGTCACACGGTAAGCCAGCACTTATATATGACATGAATTGTGCTGGTTCTAAAGCCTATATAAAACTTGCCAGCGAATTACTGAAACGTGAGCGTGCCTTAAGCAAAGAACTAGAAGCAGCCTAATAAATTAGAATCGGGAGAAGCATATGACAACTACAACAACACGCGGATTAGGAAGAGGACTAAGCGCCCTTATTTCTGAAAATTATAACCAGAATAGTGGTGCATCTGCCCCTCAGCAAAATACACCAAATACTAAAGTGACTTCTGATAAACCATCGGGTATGGAAACGCTTTTAGTTGAACAATTAGTTCAAGGTAAATACCAGCCACGTACACAATTTAATGAAGAAGCGCTTGCAGAACTTTCTGAATCAATACGCCGTAATGGTGTGATGCAGCCAATTATCGTCCGCCCTACATCACTATCATCGCGTTACGAGATCATCGCCGGTGAACGCAGGTGGCGCGCGGCAAAGCTTGCAGGGCTTAATAGGGTTCCGGTAATCATTCGTGAGATTGATGATAAGCAGGCTTTGGAATTAGCCCTGGTAGAAAACGTACAGCGTCAGGATCTGCTACCGCTTGAAGAAGCAATTGGATATCAGCGCTTGATAGAAGAATTTGATTATACTCAGGAAGAATTGGGCGGGATAGTTGGAAAAAGCCGAAGCCATGTAACTAATTTATTACGTTTACTTACGCTGCCGGATGAGATCAAGGAAATGCTCGATAAGGGCGCTCTTAGCATGGGGCATGCACGCACGCTTATTGGTGTTCCTAACCAGATACAAATTGCCAAGGAAATAGTGGCGCGCGGGCTTTCTGTACGTCAGGCGGAAGATATAAGCCGTGAAGTCCAAGGCAACCAGAAACGCACAAATTCACGTTCGCAAAATACAGGTAAAACAACAGGAGGGGGCGGCTACCGGGCACCGGAAAATCGTGACCCTGATATACTCGCGCTGGAAGAAACCCTATCAGAAAATCTTGGACTGAAAGTGGCAATACATGACCGCGGGCAAAGCGGGGAAATAATCCTCACTTACGATTCGCTCAGCCAGCTTGATGAGATTCTAAGAAGGCTAGGTGATGGTATCTAACAGTTTAATCATTTAGTTTCTTTCTTTTTCAGGCTTAGTTTTAGATGGGTGTGGTCAGGAATTTTCGCATTTTCAAGACAGCTTTAACAACGATATAATTAGCTTGCGCCAGTAATAAAGCGGGTTTGTTTCAGTGATAGGAAGTAACCACCCCTCCTATCAATAACCGTAAAGCAGCAGTAACCGCCCGATTATGACGGCACACGCATGATTACGATGGATCCTACAGCTTACGGACTTCATAACTCTTTGATTTAAGTTTTCTCCTACGTCAGGCTTCGGCTCATGTATTATTCATACACTTCGCCTTGCCTTCCTTGGAGAACTCCTTTCTCAAAGAGTTACGTAATCTACCCGTAACTGAGCTTTGGCGTCATACCGGCCACTACGGTTTCTTATGGAATATTCCTAACCACAAGACGAATATAAAAGTAAAATAAAATGGTCTGGAAGTGTGTTTTTAAAATATTTGTCGATGTGCAGCAGGAACATGGTGGAGCAATTCCTTCTTCACCACATCCCGCAATTTCAAAAGAGTAAAAGGGCCGGGAAAACTTCCAAAAAATACTGCTGGTTGTATAGACTTGCCTGAAAAAGCAGGCTGGCAATTAAGCCTGAATCATACGAAAACCTTGGCAATATGCGCCACCAGACTTTTAGTAATACTGGATTTTGGATGGAAGATGATGTAGGGAAAAATAAATAGCGCGCCTAACTTAATTTCTTTCAATTCGCAGAAATCCTATAGCCTGAACCGCGCAGGGTCTGGATCAGGCTTTTATCGAAGCCCTTATCGATCTTTTGGCGCAGGCGGCTGATATGCACGTCGATCACATTGGTTTGTGGGTCGAAATTATAATCCCAGACATGTTCAAGAAGCATGGTACGTGTTACAACAGTTCCGTGGTTACGCATTAAAAATTCCAGCAATGAGAATTCACGGGCCTGCAGGTCGATGACTTTGCCACCGCGTTTTACCGTGCGGCTGAGCAGATCCATCTCCAGATCGGCGCAGGTGAGGGTGGTGGTCGTTTTCTCGCCTGATTTGCGGCGGGTTATTGCATCTAGGCGCGCCTGTAATTCCGAGAATGAATAAGGCTTGGCCAGGTAATCATCAGCGCCGACCTTCAACCCTTTTACACGTTCTTCCACCTTATCAAGAGCGGTTAAAAGAATAATTGGGGTCTGGTTATTGGAAGCACGCAGCGTCTGGACAATAGTTATGCCGTCAACTTCGGGAAGCATGCGGTCAATAATCATTGCGTCATAATGCTCAGTGGTGGCAAGGAACAACCCGTCACGCCCGCTAATGCAATGGTCAACTACATGGCCCTGCTCGCGTAGTCCCTTGAGCAGGTATTTTGCTGATTCATTATCGTCTTCTATCAATAAAATTTTCATTTTGTTTCCATGATTAGGTTATTATTGCTGCCTTCCCATTTGTTTGCGGGTATCGGCGATTGATGCTTCTACGAATTTTCCAACTAAATTCATTCCTTCCTTGGCAAGCCCCTTGAGCATATCCTTGGATTCCTCAAAAATACCAAGCTGGGCTAGGGCAAAGCCCATATGTGCCGATTCAATGGATTTTATCGCGGAATCTTTTTTTGCTATGTGGTTTTTTAAATGCCCAAGTAATTTTTTAATATCATCGCGGTTTTTATGTTTTTTCTGCTGGATAAAAGTTGCCAGTATCACCCGCAGCTCCGGTTCTTCTAATTGCTGGGTAAGCTGCGATATAGTTTTGGCGTCGGCCTGGCCCTCAAATTCGACTATTACAGACTGTATATCTTTTACGTCCTGGTTCAGCGTGTCAATACGCTCATGGTAATCATGTTCGGCGGTTGGTTTTAGAAGGGCAGCGAACATGACACCGTAATTCTGGTAAAGCTCGGTTATGCGGGCGCGGGTTTTACGGTCAGCGCGCCCCCCAAGCGGCATCAGGTCTGCTTCTGTGGTTATTATATCCTGCGAGGGGGAGAGGCTATCGCTGGCTTCGCGGAAAGGGGCCAGTGGCATTTTTTGTATATAGCGCAGGCAGCGCAGATCATAAGAAAGCAGCTCCACACTCAGTCGGGGGGCGTTTTCCCCTTCTAAAGTGAAGGCCCGGATAGCATCATGAAAATAATCAATGCGCGGGCGCATATCGCCTTTTCCGGCAATAAGCTTGAAGCGTGTTTCAATATCGACTATCTCCAGGTAAATCTGGGTTAATAGCGACAAGATGGCTTGTTGGTCTTTGGTTTTACTTTGCATTTTAATTTAGTTGGTAGCGTTTTTCGCTATTATATACTAATGCTTGCCCATCAACAACCCTGCTATAGCCATTCGATTTAAGTTTTCCCCAGCGTCAGGCTTCGGCTCATTTACTTCTTTGTAAACTTCGCCTTGCCTTCTTTGGGTAATTCCTTTCTCAAATGGCTATAATTAACGAAATTATATCAATTTTATGGCTAAAGAGTCCCCTAAGCTGGCAATTTACATACATTGGCCGTTTTGTAAGTCAAAATGCCCATATTGTGATTTTAACAGTCATGTACGCGAAAATGTAGAGCAGGAGCGGTGGAGGGGGGCATTGCTTAGTGAATTGGAGTATATGCACGGCCATACGGGGGGCTTTACTATTAGTAGCATTTTTTTCGGTGGAGGGACACCCTCACTTATGCCCCCTGCCACGGTGGAAGCTGTTATTGAAAAGGCGGGGGGGCTTTGGAAAATGGAAAGGGGGGTGGAAATCACCCTAGAGGCAAACCCCACTTCGGTGGAAGCTGGCACATTCACTGATTTTAAAAACGCTGGGGTGAATCGGGTATCGCTTGGGGTGCAGTCACTGCGTGACAAGGAGCTAACATTTTTAGGGCGGGGACATAGTTCGAAGGAGGCGATAGCAGCTATTGAATTAGCGAGAAAAGTATTTGATCGCTATAGCTTTGACCTTATTTATGCCCGTCCTAAGCAGACAATTGAGGATTGGGATAAGGAATTATCCGAGGCTTTGCAATTGGCAGGGGGGCATTTATCGCTTTACCAGCTTACCATTGAAGAAAATACCGCCTTCCACCATGCCTATGCTAAAGGCGGGTTCGCTATGCCGGATGAAGAGCTTTCCGAAGCCCTTTATAAGCTCACAGAAGAGAAGATGCGCTCAGTTGGTCTAATCCCGTATGAAGTTTCCAACTATGCACTGGCTGGGCAGGAATCACAGCATAATTTGAGTTATTGGCAGGGGGATAGTTATATAGGTGTGGGACCGGGCGCACACGGGAGGATTAATATTGAATCGCGCTCAAGCGCCGCGCATGCTGAGCCCCTCAATGGTGCTAGTCCTCACTCCGCTCGTCCATACCTTTCAATGGACAAGAAACGTATCGCGACACAGACCCTTAAAAGCCCGGAGCGCTGGCTGGAGAATGTAGAAAAAAATGGAAATGCCGTTGAGGTGTGGCAGGAAGTGCCACCAGATGTAGAAATGGAAGAAAGGGTAATGATGGGGCTTCGACTTTTGGATGGGATCAATTACGGTGAGTTCAAAGAACAGACCGGATATGAGCTGGAAAAATATATAAACTTGAAGAAACGGGATTTTTACATAAACCAGGGATTATTGGAAAAAGATTCAAGTGCCTTGAAGACAACCTTAAAAGGACGGTTGCTTTTAAATAAGCTGACAGCAGAGTTGCTGGCATAAAAAAACCTCCCCCGGTTAAGGGGGAGGTCAGCGTCATCAAAACAATGGGAATTATAGGGAGTAATTATGCCCTGATGGTTTGCAGGAATTCATCGATCTTCTGCTTAAGTACGCCAGACTGCTGGTTAAGGTTCTTAGCGGACTGCAATACTTCAGAAGCAGTAGACCCGGTTTTTTCTGCGCCTTCCTGAACCGAGGACATATTCTGTGATATTTCCTGGGTGCCGCTTGAAGTGCGGGCTACGTTGTTTGCGATTTCGGTGGTCACTGCTGATTGTTCTTCTACCGCAGAAGCAACCGCAGAGGTGCTTACCGATACCTGGTTGATGATGTTCAGAATATCCATAACTGAATCAACCGAAGTTTTGGTAGCGCCTTGCATCTCATTAATCTGCTGGGTGATCTCGCCGGTAGCTTTACCAACCTGGTTAGCAAGGTTTTTAACTTCTGAAGCCACAACCGCGAAGCCTTTACCTGCTTCACCAGCGCGGGCTGATTCGATGGTAGCGTTGAGTGCCAGCAAGTTGATCTGGCCTGCAATACCCGTAATTACTTCGATAATCTGGGCAACGCTCATAGCTTTTTCTGAAAGCAGGTTTATCGCGCTTTTTGCGAACTCAGCTTTAGAAGCAGCTTCGTTAGCTATCTGGCTTGATTTCTGGGTCTGCTCACTGATCTCCTTAATTGAAGCGGTAAGCTCTTCTGCCGCTGCTGCAACCTGTGCTGAGGTCTGTGCTGCCTGGGTAGAAGCATCTACTACTACGCCAGAGCGTTTTTTGGTGTCTTCAGCAATATGGGTTACGCTTTCCGCACCTGCCTGCATCTGGGTAGCAGAACTTGCTACATGTGATACAGCAGCTTTAACAGAGGCTTCAAAATTATCAGCCATCTGGTGCATTGCACGGCGTTTTTCTTCTGCCGCCGCTTTATCACGCGCTTCCTGCTCAACTTTAAGTTTTGCAACCTGAAGAGCATTTTCTTTAAATACTTCAAGTGCTGCAAATATTTTACCTACTTCATTGTTGGTACGTGGAGGAAGTACGGTATCAAGTTTGCCATCAGCAAGTGATTCAGTAGCTGCTGCAACTTTGTTAAGTGAGGAAATTATCGCACGTGCCATCACATATGAGAACACGGTGATAAGGGCAACTATAATACCAAGCATGGTGAAGTTAGCGATCTGGTCCTGCTTGGCATCTTTTGCGCTTTTTTCCATTTCATTGGCAAGCGCATTAGCAAAAGATTCTTCAACTTCCCTCATACCATTGATCTTTTTGGTAATGGTATCGGTCCATACAGTAGCCTGAACTGTTTTTACCTGTTCAGGGTCGTTATCAAGTGCGATTGCTTCCATCTTGGCAACATCTTTAGCTGACTGGTCATTTAAAACTTTGTCGAATAAAGATTTCTGTTCTGCTGAAGCGTATGAAAGGAATACGGTTTTATAAGCATTCTGCATCGCGATCAATTCGCGCAGTTTGCTTATTATTGCCGGGCTGAAGTTACCGGTGCTGAATCCGCCGCCTGCAACTGCACGCTCAATACCGGTATATTCTTTACCTTTCATGAAGTTTGCGAAAGAAACGATAGCGAGAGAAATTTGCGGATCATGGCTAAGGTTTGGCATATAACCTACCAGATCAATCATTTTTCCGTTTAACTTGGTATAGTAACCGATAGCATCAGGCAGTTCGATAGAAAGCGAGCTGGCAGAAGAACGGATGCCTTCCTGTTTTGATAAATCAGAAAGCATGTCATCCAATTTTTCATTAAATTCTTTGCCATAAGCCTGGCGGTTCATGTCTTTTACGAAATCAAGAACTTCCTGTTTTTTCTTATCGACAACAGCACGCTGGGTTTCCATTTCTGATTTGAATTTTTCCCCTTTGCTGCCAACAAATACACCTGTATAAGCACGTTCTTTCTGGTTTTCATGCAATAATGAGCTCGTTTTTATCGCCAGCGATGATAGCTGTGACAGCTCAGAAACTTCGCGCATATTATTTATATCGCGAATGATAATTTGCGAGGAAAGCATGGCAATTGCAATAAATGCACCTGCTACTAATAAGGATATTGCTACAGATATTTTAAGGTTGGCTAAGAGTCTCATAAAATTTACTTCCTGTAAATCGCGTTAAAAGGATAAAACTAAACTATACTGATGTAGCATAGGGTTAGTTAAAGAAGGATTAATGAAAATAGAAAATTTTATTGCTCTGAAAAATTTTTCTGGGCATGGTCAATTACCCTGAAACCTTGCGGGGTAATTTCCATTATAGCAAGTTTACGCTCGGAAATACCTGATGGCATAAGCCTTACAAGACCATCTGCAGGAGTTGAAAATCCTTTAGGGTCGGTAAGTGCCCCTGTATTAATCCCATTTCCGGACATTGCGATTTGTGCGGCAATCGTTACGGCATCGTATGCAAGCCCTGCAAGCCTTACGGGTTTATATCCATAAATATTAGAAAAACGGCTTTCAAAATTATTAAATATTTCTGGAGGTGAGCTTGGAAACCATGCGCCATTCATATCGGGAATTTTTGCCAATTCCTCATCATCCCATAGGCCTGTTCCCAGAAGCTTTATTTTTTTCAGGCTCAGGTTATTCTTATGTATAGCTTTAAGGATATTCTTTATCTGGTTTCCGCTATCGGCAATAAACATGGCCTGGAATTTGTGATCCTCAGGCGAATTATTATAAGCAGCCGCTATACGTGAAACCGCAGCATCTATATTATTCTGGCTGGGCGCATATAATTCCGCAGAAGTAACTTGCCCGCCTTTTTTAAGATATACTTCCGATAATGTATCGCGGACTTTCTCGCCGTAAGCATCATTAGGTGCAAGAAGTGCTACACGTTGCAGCTTATTTAAATAAGCATATTCTGCGATCCTCTCAACCTGCTGCTCAGGCAGGAAACCAAAAGTATAGGCATTAGCGGATGCCACAGCTTTATTATTAGAAAAGCTTATCATGGTTACATTTTTATTATTAAGTATAGGCTTAATAGCAGTAACAGATTGCCCAAATAAAGGCCCAATAACAAAAGTAGCGCCCTGGTCAATGGCCTGTTTCGCTGTTTTTACAGTTTCGGCGGTGGTTATTCCGGTATCCTTAGGCATTAAAATAAGCTGAGCCTTTATTTGGCCAGACGGGACATTAAGATAGCTATCATAAAGCGCAAGTGTCGCGGCATCAAACATTGAATTGCCGATAGGGGCTGCTTCCCCCGACAAAGGTATAAGCAAGGCTACTTTTATAGTTTGTGCATCAGATGGTATAGCTCCGCGTGAGAGATCCTCTGCCGGTTTTTCTATAATTGGCTCTGAAGGCCCGCTGCTTTTCTGGATACGTGCCTGGTTAGTAGGCGCGGGTACGCATGCTGTCATGGCCAGCAAAGAAGCAAATATAGGTAATGATTTTATAAAAGTCATGCTTAGCCAGACAGAATAGAAGGATAATTGCTGGAATTTAGCGTAAAAAAGCTAATCAGTCAAACAACTACAGCATATTTGCAATATATATATAGTAGTGTTAATAAGAGACTGCTTTAAAACTCTACTATGTTTGACAACCAGCCTAACCTGCTTGGCTGAACCTAGCGAGTTTTAAATAGTCTCTAGGATATAAGGAATAGAATATGGAAATAAGCTTTGAAGTTGACCAGGTAATTAAAGACCTTATGGAAGGTAATAAAAGATTCCTAAAAGGCGAGTCGATACAGGACTCTAAATTATCACTGCGTAAATTAAAAGATTTTGCCCAGAACGGACAAGTTCCAAAAGCTATCGTGCTATGCTGCTCTGATTCCCGCGCTCCTGTTGAAATGGTATTTGACCAGGATATAGGCGACCTTTTTGTTATCCGGGTTGCCGGTAATATAATAGCGCCATCACTTATAGGGAGTGTCGAATTTGCAGTAAGTGCATTTGGAACAAGTCTTATACTGGTTATGGGGCATACCCAATGCGGCGCGATAAGGGCAACGCTCGACCACATCGAAAATTCCCATGCCATCCCCTCAGAAAATATCCATGATATAGTAAGCAGGATAAAACCGCATATTTATCCGATAACCCAGATGCATGACATCAACCCAGATGAAAAATTCTCGCGCTGTGTGGAAGCTAATATAGTGGCATCTGTAGATCAGCTTTCGCATTCCAGCCGCCTGATCGAGGGGATGCTTTCACAGCGTAAAATAAAAATTCGCGGGGCGGTACTTAACCTTTCTTCTGGCAAGGTTGATTTTCTGGATATCTGATACCACATCTATATGAGGGGGGTATATGGTCAGGAGGGAATTTGCTAAATTATTGCTGGGTCTGGCGAGTATCGCCGTATTCAAGGATGTTTTGCAGATCAGTAAGGCCTATGCAGCAGACATGATTGATAAAATAAGCAAAAGTGATGAGCAATGGAAAAAAGAGCTGACGGCACAGCAATATGATGTGCTACGGCATGAAGGAACAGAGCGCGCATTTTCCAGCCCTCTTAACGACGAGCACCGCGAAGGCATGTTCGCCTGCGTGGGTTGTGGCTTAGAGCTTTTCCCATCCGCATATAAATTTGATAGCGGTACCGGCTGGCCAAGTTTTTATGATAGTATAAAGGGGCATATCGAAACAAAAACCGATTATAAGCTTTTAATGCCGCGCACTGAATATCACTGCGCCCGCTGCGGCGGGCATCATGGCCATATATTTAATGATGGTCCGAAACCCACGGGGCTTCGTCATTGCAATAACGGGGTGGCACTAAAATTCATACCAAAAGAGGTTTAGCATGGGATTTATAGAGCCTGGCCTTGCTTTTATAGAAGGGCTGGCGCTTATTGCCTCGCCGTGTATTTTACCGGTACTGCCCCTGGTTCTGTCGGCCTCCATTGATGGCGGGAGGAAAAGACCGTTTGGTATTATAACCGGATTTGTGCTGGCATTCACTGTTTTTGCATTTGCATCGCGCAAACTGGTGAATGCGCTGGGAATCGATCTTGATATAATCAAAGATGTATCACTTATATTACTGGCTTTATTCGGGCTTGTGCTGGTTTCATCGAAGCTTTCGGAAAAATTCAGCAATTTTACACAGGGCGCTGCCAATATCGGCAGCAGGTTTTCGGCAAACAATGAAGGCGGCTTTTTAAGCGGGATAGCAATAGGCGCTCTTATCGGCCTGATATGGACCCCATGCGCCGGCCCTATATTGGCTGCGGTGCTGGTGCAGGTGATACGTCAGGAAACGGATCTGGGAAGCTTGTTCATCATCCTGCCTTTTGCCATAGGAGCCGGGATACCGATGCTGATTATTTCATTGGCTGGGCGCAAGGTAGTAAGAAAGTTAGGGTTTTTTACTAATCATGCTGAGGCGGTCCGCAAAGCCTTTGGAGTTATAATATTGATCGCGGTTGCTTTTATTGCCTCTGGGATAGATGCCAATTCGCTTTTTGCAAAAAAAGAGGCGGCGGTTCCTTCTGATGGGCAAACTTTAGAACATGCTTTGCCAGAAGCTTATCCTGCCCCGGAATTTGACGGGATAGAAGCATGGCTTAATAGCGAGCCACTTGCTATGAAAGATTTGCGCGGAAAAGTTGTTCTTATAGATTTCTGGACCTATTCCTGCATAAACTGTATCCGCACTTTGCCGTATATTACCAGCTGGGATGAAAAATACCGGGATAAGGGGCTGGTTATTATCGGCGTATCGGCGCCAGAATTCGAATTTGAAAAAAATAAGGATAATGTCGCTGCTGCAATTGCGCGGCATGTTATTAAATATCCTGTGGCTCTTGATAATAAGCTTGATACATGGAGCGCATATAAAAACCGCTATTGGCCAGCGCATTACCTTATAAATAAGCAGGGACAGGTTGTTTATACCCATTTCGGTGAAGGGCATTATGCCGAAACTGAAAATAATATACGCTACCTGCTGGGGCTTGGCAAAACCACAGATAATATGCCGGAAAAGGCGACGGCAAATAGCGATCAGACGCCGGAAACTTACCTTGGGTATAAGCGAGCGGCGCGATTTGCAAGTAAACAGGAGATGGCAGGTGATGCGGTTCGGGATTATAGTTTTCCAAATGAGCTTAAGCCTGATGAATGGGCGCTGGGCGGCAAGTGGAAAGTAGAAGGGCAGCGTATTGTTTCGGATATGCAAGGGGCTGCACTACGCTTTAATTTTACCGCGAAAAAAGTTTTCCTTGTGCTTGGTGCGCCAAAAGATAAGCCGGTTACAGTTTCTATAAGACTGAACGGTAAAGAGAATGGAAAATTAATAATAGATCAGCAAAAACTATACGAGCTTATAGAGCAGGAAAAAGCGCAGGCTGGACTCTTAGAAGTTACAGCGGAGGCGTCTGGGTTGGAAGCTTATGCTTTCACATTCGGCAATTAGAGTATTTTGCTTTAGCGCCTACTTCGTTAACCTTCAGCTCATGTATTAATTATACACTTCGCTTCGGTTGCCTAGTATACACTTAAACCAAATAACTCTAAAAGGAGAAAATATGTTTAGGGTATTATTATTTAGTGTGATATTCGCGATTACTTCGCAGGCTTATGCCGCCGATGAAAAGATAGTGCTGGCTGGTGGGTGTTTCTGGGGTATGGAAGCGGTTTACAGGCATGTTAATGGTGTGAAAGAGGTAATGCCTGGCTATGCCGGAGGTGAAGCTTCCACAGCACATTATGAAATGGTGGGCACTGGCAAAACTGGACATGCGGAAGCGGTAGAAGTTATTTATGACCCAGCGCAGATAAACCTTGAGCAGATACTTAAAATTTATTTCCTTGCGGCGCATAATCCTACGGAGCTTAATTACCAGACGCCAGATCACGGTACGCAATACCGTTCTGCAATTTTCTATTCTGATGAAGAGCAGAAAAAAGCCGCACAGGATATGATAGGCAAGCTCACAAATAATAAGGCATTTTCCAAGCCAATAGTTACAACCTTGGAGCCGCTTAAGCAATTCTACCCAGCAGAAGAATATCACCGCAACTATGCAGCTCTTAACCCTTACAGCCCTTATATAATTATGTATGACAAGCCGCGGGTCCAGAATGTGAAACAATATTTTCCAGAACTCTACCGCGATAAATAAAGGGGGATATTATGAGAGAATATAAAAAAGATGCCGAGGCTATCGAAAAACTTACCGCAATCCAGCGCAAGGTGACGCAGGATAGCGGAACTGAACCCCCATTCATGAATGAATTTCATAAGCACAAGGAAGTGGGATTATATGTTGATATAGTATCAGGCGAGCCGTTATTCACTTCTTTCGATAAATTTGATTCCGGTTGCGGCTGGCCAAGCTTTACTAAACCCGTGGAGCCAGAGCATGTGCTTGAGAAGTTCGATGAAAGCCATGGTATGCGGCGCACAGAGGTGCGCTCCAGATATGGCGATTCACATTTGGGGCATGTATTCGATGACGGCCCCCGCGACAAGGGAGGGTTGCGCTACTGCATAAATTCAGCCAGTCTGCGCTTCATTCCCAAAGAAAAGCTGGAAGAAGAAGGTTACGGGCAATATGCCGGTCTGTTTGATAAGAAGGGCAGGGCTGTATGAGCAAAATTGTTTTAGCGGGCGGGTGTTTCTGGGGAATGGAGGAGTTGTTTCGCAAGCTTCCGGGTATTACGGGAACCCGCGTAGGTTATACAGGCGGCCATCTTCCCAACCCTAAATATGATGATACGCATGACAGCAAAAGCGGCCATGCCGAAGCGGTAGAAATAAATTATGACCCTGAAAAAACAAGCCTAAAGATCATACTGGAATTTTTCTTCAGGATACATGACCCCAGCACACCCAACCGGCAAGGTAATGATAAAGGCACGCAATACCGATCTGCAATTTTTTATGCTGGCGAAGAGGAGAAAAAAATCGCACAGGATGTTATTGATGCGGTGAATAAATCTGGCAAATGGCCGGGAAAAGTGGCAACAACGCTTGAACCAGCAGCGATATTTTATGAGGGCGAGGATTACCACCAGGATTATCTGCAAAAACATCCCAACGGATATACTTGTCACTGGATAAGACCTGATTGGGTTTTGGATTAGTATTTTTTCTATCTTAGCTCATCAGCGAAACCGTGATTTACATCGCGGTGGTTTGCTTCATCGGCACGTACGGCAATAACCACATCGCGCAGCGTAGCAGTAGGCTCCAAATGCCAATATTCAATAGCGATCTTCGGGGCAGGGACGTTGGAATGGTTGCCATTATCAATTTCGTACAGATAAGCGCTATAGCTTTTAACGGCCTCTTCCTCAAAATAGCCAACTACACGATGTGCAGTTTTAGGTGAAATAAGATAAAGCAGAAAGAAACAATTAAAAAATATACCTTGGACAATTAATATCAAGAAGCGTTCAAACCAGTTGGGTTTTGCTATCTTAATAAATGTCATAAGGTGCATGCGTTCATTTTCCGCTTCATCAAGTAAGGTTCTTATCCAGCCGCCATCATCACACATGCGGCGCAGGCATTTCATATGCTGGAGCATCCCGCCGACCATTCCCGGAACTGCCGCCACGGTTTCTAACACTATGGCGCGGTGCCCGTAGCGCTTGGCAAAAAATGTGTCGGCAAAAAAACGCAGCAGTTTGACAAAGCCAAGTGCAATAAGGTCACTGAAACCAACTGGACGGTGGTGGATATTTAAATCAATTTTATCAGGATAGTAACTGAATGAACGGGTGTTTTCATGTAGCATAATATAACCATTAGTATGTTTTTAAATCAATTTTGCAGGGAATACATGTTGAATTTAAGATTTTCTGCTATGCGCCGGCTTTTGGCTATATAGATAGCGGCTATATCAGATGTATGGATCTCGTTTGCAGTTTCAGCAAATAACTGGAGCCATTGGTCAAACATTTTTATGTCAAACGGTGTAAGGTCTTTGTGCTTTTTCAGAGGATTTCCATGATAACGTCCGCTGGTTAGCATTATAGATGACCAAAAATCATACATTTTTTGCAGGTGCGGCAACCAATCTTCATGCGACACACCTATTTCACGCGCAAATAAAGGAGCTAATTCTTTGTTTGAACGTACCTTGTCGTAAAACCTATCTACAAGAAGCTTTATGCTTTCTTCCGTGATAGTTGGCAGCTTTTCCACATTTGTTCCTTAATATGTATTTTATATACATATTTAAAATATATACTATCCTTGCCTATGATGGTCAATAAAATTTATGGATTTTTTTATGCGCCTTACGATGTTCACTGATTATTCGCTGCGTACACTTATGTACTTGTCTTTAAATAAAGATAGGGTCTGCACGGCTAGGGAGATTGCGGAAAAATATAATATTTCACTTAATCATATCGTTAAGGTAGTGCATAAGCTTTCGCAGGCTGGTTATATTTCCAGCATGAAAGGAAAGGGGGGCGGTATCCGCCTTAATATAGCGCCGGACAAGATCAACTTGTGGCAGGTTATAAAAATACTGGAACCTGATTTTAATGTCGTTGAATGTTTTGATAAACAGCATAATAGCTGCAAAATTGTGGCTGCATGTGATTTAAAAATTATACTTGAAGAAGCAACGCGCGCATTTTGCGATACACTTGCCAAATATAGCCTCAATGATGTTATTTCAAAGCCTGGAGCTTTTAACGAATTATTCCTGCCCCATAAAAAATAAATATGAGAATTATTTCGCAACGTATTTATGATGAAGAGCAAAATTGTGGCATTATAGTTCAATTATTTGCTGCGCATCCCAATTTGATTGGGATGCTTTTTAATGTAAACTCTAAATTGAACGTTGCACGTTGGTGTGAAGAAACGGAAAAATGGGCGCATTGGAGTAAGTTGACGCCACTAGAGGAAAAAATTGAAATCAAAGGTGCATACTTAAATAAGGATGGAAATGAACTGCCTAAAGAGTTGGTAAGTGAATTTAGAATGAAAGCCAGTGCTATAAGAAGCGAAAGGCTGTATAAATACGGGTATACCTAATCTTTAGGTTCGAACTAAATGGTTAAACCATCTTTTGTTTCAAATGGCGGAGCGGAGAGGATTCGAACCTCCGATACGGTGTTACCCGTATAACGGTTTAGCAAACCGCCGCCTTCGGCCACTCGGCCACCGCTCCGCACTTAAAATAACAAAACCACCCGAGTAAGTGGCCTCGCTCCCTATAAAATGGGAGATAACCAAAAGTCAGATTATTGGCGCTTTGTCAACAAACTCTTGCGAAAATGCCATAAATTACCCGTATAAAATTGCCTATATGGAGGTTAAACAATGTTTTATCCAGCCAGCGGTGAGTTTTTCCTGCAGGCTATTTTGCTTCAGTCGGTCATTTAAATGCTGCCAGGCCACGTTATCAAGCAGCTGGTCTTGATTGAAGCAGGAATAAACATAGGTTTCCTTGCCGGTTGCAGGATCAATATGTTTTTGCAGGCATTGGGCGCAGATTTCCTTCATCATGCACTGCATTGGCGAGTTGATGCTGCCGATTGCGATATGGGCGGGGTTTAAATGCGGGTGCAGTACGCCGTGTCTTGCTGCCGCGACTGCCGCCATCATGCGGTCAGAGCCGATGGCGATTATATGCCCTACCTCGGAAAGAGAAATATCGCCCTGGCCTAATTTACCATCGCCATAAGCTTTAATGGCTTCGACGATATTACCGTGAAAGAACCTATCCTGCGGGCGATTGGCAGTGAAAGGAACTGGTTCATCGCAGCACCAGATGACAGTGTCAGCGGCGGCTTCTATCTCGGCAACTTTATATCTGTCCACAGCTTTTTTATAGCCCGCGAAATATAAAACCTTGCAGCCATTTTCACGCATGGCTTTGCCTATGGAAAACAGAACAGCATTACCAAGCCCGCCCCCAACGAGCATTATATTTTTCTCATGTGGTATTTCGGTAGGCGCTCCGGTAGGACCCATAAGTATAACGGGCTCGCCGGGCTTTAAATGAGCGCACAGGTCGGATGACCCGCCCATTTCTAAGACGATGGTGGCAAGCAATCCCTTTTCCTTATCCACCCACGCACCGGTGAGCGCAAGGCCTTCCATTGCTAGGTTGGTCATGAGTCGCGAGTCATGAGTCATGGGCGATTTTTCTTCATGACCCGTGACCAATGACCCGTGACCAACTTTAAGGGCATTGGCCTCATAATTCTGCAGGCGGTAGAACTGTCCCGGCTGGAATTGACGGGCGGCAAGAGGCGCGTGTATCACCACTTCGATGATATTAGGTGTCAGGCGGTTCACTGCATGGACGGTTGCGCGGAGTTCATGATTTATTCTTTGTAGGAAATTCGGTTGCTTATTACTGGCTGATTGTTGCAATATGCGACTAACCACCGGATAACCCTGCTTGGCGCTGCCCATGGCTTTTACCACATTCCCGGCAAAGGATGGATGAAGATCGCCGAAAAAACTCACTGCTTTTCCGTCTTTATTTATTGAAAGCAGCACGCGCACATCTTTGGGTTTGGAAATACGCTCCGGTTTAACCGGGTTTCCTGCTTCATCAACGGCGCGGAAATATTTGCCGTCCAGTTCGAAATGCAGCGGGGCTTCGCGCTGCAAGACGGTATTTGGGCTGGTTCCTGCGGCAACTAAAATAGTACGCGCCGGCAAGGTGATTTTGTCATCCCCGCGCAGGCGGGGATCTAGATTCCCGTTTTCACGGGAATGGCAAGAAAGAAGGGCAATAGAATTAGCGGCACCGAACTCATCAACCTGTATGCTTACCGGCTCATACTGCTCGGCGATAAAAATACCTTCCTCGAAAGCTTTTTCCACTTCCTCATGGTTGAGGCGATAGCTAGGCGCGTCAATAAGACGTTTGCGGTAAACCAGTTTAACGCCGCCCCAACTATCGAGTAAGCCCCATATATCAGGGTTTGCTTTTTGGCGTTCGGCGCGGATGGCTTTTGCGTGGCTTATGAATTCTTCTGCTACCTGGGCATCTTCCGCGCTCCAGTTCTTGCGCGCTTCCGCTTCGCCGTATTTCTCTGCTAGTATCTCGTAGCGGGTGAGGAATTTTTCCACCTGCACCGGATAATAAGCCAGCGATTCGGTGGCGGTATCAATCGCAGTCAGTCCGCCGCCGATAACAACTATTGGCAAACGGATCTGGAGGTTAGCAATCGAATCTTTTTTGCCCGCGCCGGTTAGCTGTAGCGCCATCAGAAAATCCGACGCGGCACGGACGCCGCGTGCCAGCGCGTTGGGTATATCCAGCACTGTGGGTTTGCCAGCTCCCATGCATAGTGCGATATGGTCGAAGCCCAACCCAAAAGCATTTTCGTAAGTGAGAGATGAACCGAAACGTACACCGCCGAACATGGCAAATTGTTTGCGGCGCTCAAGCAAAAGGCGTATGACCTTCAGGTAATTCTTATCCCAGCGCACGGTGATACCATATTCGGCGACACCACCAAAGCCAGCGAGGGAGCGCTCATCAAGAGATTCATAAAGCGTATTTATATCTCTGATGGGAATAAAATCGCAGCGCGAGCCATCAGATTTTACACCGGAAATTTTTTCGTCAAGCGGCTCTATTTTTAACCCGTCAATGCCTACTACCGTATGACCGTCATTCATTAAGTGGTGGGCGAGTGTATATCCAGCGGGCCCAAGCCCTGATACCAGAACTTTATAGCCGCTATCGGGTTTTTCTACCGGGCGCGTAAGATTCAGCGGGTTCCAGCGTGTAAGCAGAGAATATATCTCAAAGCCGTAAGGCAGTTGCAAAATATCGCGAAGAGTGTGGGTTTCTACCTGCGGGATATTCACCGGCTCTTGTTTTTGGTAGATACAGGATTTCATACAATCATTGCAGATGCGGTGCCCGGTTCCGGCACACATCGGGTTGTCAACCACCACCATAGCCAGCGCGCCCAGCGGCACACCTTCGGATTTCAGGAAATTCATTTCCGAGATTTTTTCTTCCAGCGGACAACCGGCTTGAACTATGTCGAGCGCGTTCTTTTTGACCTCGCCCGTTTTTTCCTTAAGCCCCTTGGAGCAGGAATCCTTTCCCTGATTGTGGCAGAAAATGCAATAATTAGCATTGTCTAATGTTTGTATCAGAGAGCCACCGTCATCTGTCAGGGCAAAACCCTCACGTTTACGCAAATGTGATTTTGCAAAACGCAGAACCTGAACCCCGTCGCGCAGTTCTGATTCGGCGGCAACTAAATTAATAGGGTCGAGTTTTTTGGGCTGCTTGAATAAAATGCCATGCGCGTGACGTTTTTTTCCTTCTTCGCTATAAAGCGCCCATGCGCCGTAACGCCCGGCAATTTCCAATAGTGATTTATTCTCTTCCTCTTTTTCCAGCCAGCCCATAACCACCTTGGAAAATGCCAACTCAAAAAATTCATCTTCCGCTGGGGGCAGGGGAAGCATGCCAAGCAAGGCATTGCCGCTTACTCGCGCAGCTTCCTCAGCGCTTAGTGCCTTTGCCGCACGGCGCTGGATGAACAGGCGTTTGCAGGCATAAAGCGGAGCAAGCTGGTGGTGGATCTGCGCTAATTCCAGCAGCTCTTTTTTAATACCGAATAATTCTCCGACAAAATCTTCCAGATGCGGCGCAAGGTCGATGAGTAGCTGTGAATGTTCCTTTTCGGAAAGGGCATGTTTGTCGGCGCGTCCTGCAAGCAGGCGGTTATGCAGCGCGACATCGCCAGATTTTAAATGCTCAATGAAAGCGCTGTCTATCTTCAGCAATCCTTCGCGTTGATATAATTCCCCGAAATTTATTCCGTATCCGAAATCAGTCATTTTTAAATCCCTACACCAGAATAGTCACCTGCTGCCGCAATTTCCATATTGCGCGCTGGTTCGACCAGTTGCTGGTCAATATATTTAAGCAATTGCTCAACGCAAGCCTGAACGCTTAATTCTTCAGTGTTTATTATAATATCAGGGTTATGCGGTTCTTCGAAAGGCGCGGATATCCCTGTGAATTCAGGAATCTCTCCGGCGCGGGCTTTTGCGTATAATCCTTTTACATCACGTTTCTCACAGGTTTCAAGCGAAGCTTTTATATAAATGCTGTGATAATAATTAGGAGCAATGGCACGCGCTGTGTGCCGATTTTCACTGGTTGGCGAAATAAATGCGCTTATCACTATTACCCCGGCTTTAGCAAAAAGTGCTGCGGTTTCTGCCACACGGCGCAAATTTTCAGCGCGATCAGTTGCCGAGAACCCCAGGTCGCGGTTTAGACCCTTGCGTATATTGTCGCCGTCTAGAACGAACACCTGGTAGCCTTTATCGAACAGGCGTTTTTGCAGAAGCTTGGCAATGGTTGATTTGCCGGAGCCTGATAAGCCGGAGAACCATAATATCCCACCTAAATGACCGTTTACCAGTGCGCGTTGTTCTTTAGTTATGCCAAAATCTACGTCAAAAATATTATCAGATTTTACTTTCTGCGGCTTACCTGCCCGCTGGTCGAAAAACCCGTCCATATTTATTATGCCACCACCTGCGATATCGTAATCCTGCAAAATCACGAAGCGACCCATGTGCGGATTACTCGCGAAATCATCAACCACTGCAAGGCCGCGTACGCGCAGGATAATTTCGGCAACGTTGCTGCGCTCAACCCGGTTAGCAGGAACCTGCTCCAGCGAATCGGCATCAATCACATGCTCGATGGTTTTTACTTCCGCCATCATTTCGGAAGTTCCGATCTTTATTTTATAGCGCTTGCCAAGTTCGAGCGGTTTGTGCCCCAGCCAGAAGATGCGGGCGCGGAAGAGGCTGGTGAGAATTGGTGCGCGTTCAACATGACTTACAATATTGCCGCGTTCGGCGAATATCTGGTCGGTAAGGGTAATACCCACACTTTGCCCGGCATGTGCAGTTTGCGGCGGATTATCGGTTGTTGGCCACTGCTCAATACTTGCGATTTTTGCGAGGGTATTGGATGGAGAAAAAAGCAGTTCATCACCAACTTTAAGTGAGCCGCTTTCGATACGTCCGGCTAATATGCGGCGCTCATCGAATTTATAAATATCCTGTATAGAAAAACGTAAGGGTAATTTCTCATCGGCGCTGGCTACGTCAAATTTTTCCAGCATTTGAGTTACAGTTTCGCCTTTATGCCACTGCATATTATTGGAGATGGATTTTATTCCATCACCATCGCGTGCGGAAATAGGTATGAAGCATGTAGGTGTAACACCGAGGCTTTTTAGATATTCACGGTATTCTTTTTCTATTGTGCGGAAGGTTTTTTCATCATAGCCGACCATATCCATTTTATTCACCAGCACCGCTATCTGGCGCACGCCGAGTAGATGCAGCAGATAACCATGACGTTTGCTTTGCTCGCGGATGCCTTCTTTCGCATCGATCAGAACTAGCGCTGCATCGGCTTGTGCTGCCCCGGTTATCATGTTTTTGAGGAACTCTTTATGACCAGGCGCATCAATTATCACAATGTCACGGTTAGGAGTTTTAAGCCATATCTGGGTGGTGTCTATGGTGATTCCCTGGTCGCGCTCAGTCTGCAAGGCGTCCATTAGGAATGACCATTCAAAAGGCATACCGCGTTTTTTGCAGCTTGCCTGAATTGCTTCGAATTTTCCTTCGGGCAGTGAATTGGTGTCATAAAGTAAACGCCCGACCAAAGTCGATTTTCCGTGATCCACATGACCGACGATCACGATTTTAAGTTGTTGTTTGCTATTAGTCATATTTTTTCTCTATCCATATTTACCAGATCCCCGCATGCGCGGGGATGAACTCGTCTAAGCAAGCATAGCTTGCAAGACATCGTTCACATATATCCATCTGCTCTGAGGCGCTCAAAACTGCTTTCGTCTTCATCGGCACCCATAGGCCTTCCTGAGCGTTCCGAGGTTTTTGTTACCTTAAGCTCGGCGATTATTTCTTCAATCGTAGCCGCCGAACTTTCAACCGGCCAGGTTATTCCTTTTTCACCAAGGCTTCTAAAGCGCATCATCTTACCGCCGAAATCGCGGCCTTCAAATTGCCCGTATTTTTTTGCAAAATAAAGTGGCACGATAGGTATATTTTCGCGCTGTATATATTGCCAGATGTCAAGCTCGGTCCAATGAAGGAGCGGGTGGATGCGGATGGAAGTTCCTGGCGCAAATTCGGTTTTATACTGGTCCCAGAATTCGGGAGGCTGCTCTTTCACGTCCCAACCTCCTTCAACGCCGCGTGGAGAGAATACACGCTCTTTTGCACGGGTGGCTTCCTCGTCACGGCGGATTCCAGCTATGATTCCGACGAAGCCATGCTCCTCGATAACTGCTTTAAGCCCTAAAGTTTTGCGCGAAGCGACACGGGCAGCATGGGGCAGGGTTATATCGGTTGCCTCGATAGGCGGGCAGATTGGGGAAAGCAGATTCACGCCCCATTCCTTGGAATATTGATCGCGGAAAGCATACACTTCCGGCATTTCCAGCTCAGTATCGCAGTGTATAAGCGGGAATGGCACGTTGCCGAAAAATGCCTTACGTGCCAGGTGGATCATTACGTTGGAATCCTTTCCGAACGACCACAGCATCGCAATCTTATCAATTGCATGAAAGGCCTCTCGGAAGATGTAAATACTTTGGGCTTCAAGTTGGTCTAGGTGGTTTAGCTGGTCATTAGTCATGGGTCACGCGTCATGAGTTGAAGGTTGTTTCTGAGATTTTATTAGTTTTCCCAGCATTTTATTTATGCTTTCTATAATTAAGCAGATTTCCTTGTATATTTCTTTTTCAATATATTTCCTTGCGAAAGAGAGTATCATTTGAGTTTCAAGCTCAGCCAGAGAACCGCGAACGATATAAAGAAATTGGATAAATTCTTTTTTACTTGCTCTAGCGCAGCCCTCAGCAATATTTGATGGTATTGAGACGGCGCATCTTTGCATTTGCGACGACAAACCATAACGCTGATCTATAGGAAATTTCTCCGTTAAATCATAAATTTTATCGGTAAGGCGCATGGATAACTTCCATACTTCCAATTGCCGGAATCCTTTCTTATTCTCATGACTCATGACTCATGACCCGTGACTATATTGGTTGGTATGTGAAGGCCGCACTCTGTTTTCTGTTCGCCGTCTTTGGCTGTATGCCGCCAGCGGCCAGCGCGTTCGTCCTCACCGGGTTTTACCGGGGAAGTGCAGGGGGCGCAGCCGATGGAGAGGTAGCCTTTGTCAATGAGCGGATGTTTTGGCAGGTCACGAAATGCCGCTTCGATTTTTTGGCGCTCTTTATCCCAATTAGCCAGCGGATTGATGCGGAAAATATTTTTATCATCCAGCTCAATTGTTTCGAGTGCGGAGCGTTCGGAATTCTGGTAGCGCTTGCGCCCGGTTACCAGTGCTTCCAATCCTAAATTTTTAACTGCGCGGTCAAGCGGTTCCACCTTACGCAGCCAGCAGCAGCGGTCAGGATTTGAATCCCATAGTTTGCCTGCACTATCAATGCGGTTTAGTAATTCAGGATCGGGCGTCAGGAAATGAATATTTTGTAAACCTAACTTATTTTTTAGCGTTTCTACATATTCTAAAGTTTCAGGAAAATGTTTTCCTGTTTCTAAAAATAATACCGGAGTGTTTTTATCAATTTCAGAAACCA
The DNA here is from genome assembly GCA_963205195.1 of Pseudomonadota bacterium. Classification (GTDB taxonomy): domain Bacteria; phylum Pseudomonadota; class Alphaproteobacteria; order Rickettsiales; family SXRF01; genus SXRF01. Next base: position 70,420 of record CAUJHR010000022.1, read on the forward strand.
GCGCGAGCAATAAAGCGGCATCAGCACCGAAAGAAGAGATAAGGGCAATCTTGTTTTTAAATTCTGAACCAATCATCACGTGCAATAAATCAAGCGCATCCAACGCGCTATAATTTTTTTGTAGAACGGCCAGCTTTTCTTGATTCATTGCAGCCAGCCTTTTTCAGTAAGGAATTTTTCACTTTCCTGTAAAACTTCAGCTGTGGTTTTATTTTTTGTTTTTAAGCTTAAGCGGAAATTTTTTATTTCTTCGGTGCGCTCTTTCCACTCTTCGCCAAATTTATTTGCTATATAATCGCGTATTCTGCGAGAAAGGGTTGGCGATGCCCCGCCTGTGGAAACGGCTATAAGCAGGTCGCCGCGTTTTACATTTGCGGTGAAATAAAAGTCGCATAGGTCATTCATATCCTCAACATTTACCAGCTTTCCGGCGGTGCGGGCGGCGGCGGAAATTTTTTCTGATTCCGTGCGCGCAAGGCCTGCAACCATAACTATGTTATTATCTTCTATAGCTGGATGCCAGCCTTCGCTGGCATGACAAATGTTTATCCTGGTTGCTCCATATTCTATTAACTGGGCGCGGCGTTTTTCCAAGGCTTCGCCTTCACCGATAAGTAATATAGGAATTTTTGCAAGGTCGAGTGCAATAGGAAACATTACTATACCTTCTCCGTCATTCCCGCGAAGGCGGGAATCTTATCTAGTCTAGGATTAGGAAATAAAGATGGATATAAATCTTCCCATAATGGGTTTTGTTTTTCAATTAAGTCTATCTTCATAGCACGATACCATTTTTTAATACGCTTTTCGCGTAATATCGCTGATTCAGCATTCTCGTGCTGTTCAAAATACACCAATTTCTTTACATGATAATCCTTGGTAAAGCCATCAACCACACTTTCTTTATGCTGCCAAATCCGTTTTATTAAATCGGATGTCACGCCAGTATAAAGAACACCGTATGGTTTGCTTGCCATTATATATACAAAAAAACTTTTCATAATTACTCAAACATAAGATTCCCGCCTTCGCGGGAATGACAAATAAAAATTATTTAGCCCATTCCACATTAAGTGCGTCAACTGCCGCCTGTTTTACGTTGGCAATGCCATATCGTGTGCAGAAATCACCGAATTCTTCGCCTACGTTGCGTTTTTCATTCCATAGTGCGAACATTGGTGAGAGGGCTTTTGCTATGCCGTCATATGGAACTTTATCGAATATTTTTTCGTTAAGGCGAGTACCTGAGAAATCACCGCCTATATGCAGGGCGTAATGGTCGGGCATGCGGCCAATAATACCTATATCGCCAATGGTTGGGCGTGAGCAACCGTTAGGGCAACCGGCTATGCGGATGGAGATTTTCTCTTCACGCACCCCGTGTTTTTCCATTTCCTTTTCAATTTCTGCAACCAATGGATCGCGCACGCGCTCGGCTTCGGCTAGTGCTTTGCCGCAGGTGGGATAGGCAACGCAGGCCATCATATGGCGGTCTGCTGAGGTTATATCGTTTGCGAGTTTTATACCATGTTCGCGCAGAATCTTTTCAATAGCGATCTTCTCTGTGGCTTCAATATCGCACAGGATTATATTCTGGTCGGCAGTCAGGGCTATATCCATACCATATTCCAAAACAACAGCGCGGATTCCGCTGCGGATAGCCTCATTCTCGCGATCAATTATGCGCCCGCTGGAAATAGGTATGCCCAGAAACCACTTGCCATCCAGCTGGTCATGCCAGCCCATATGGTCTTCGACAGCGAATTTATTCATGGGTTTTGGCAATTCCATTTCGCGGCCTATATATTTTTCCAGCTCATGCTTAGCCCAGGCTTCACCTTTTTCGGCGATGACATATTTAAGGCGAGCATGCTGGCGGTCTGTGCGGTCACCATGGTCGCGCTGCAGTTTTATCACAGCCTCGGTTGCCGGTATCAGCAGCTCCTTGGGCACATAAATTACGGGGGTTGCAAGGCGAGCATATGTTTTCGGGCTGTTATGCTTAAGCCCTAATCCGCCGCCGAGCGCGAAGTTATAACCCACATGTTCCTGCCCATCAAATAGCGACAAAATTGCAAGGTCATTGGAGAGGACATCCATGCAGTTATCTTTGGGGTCGGCGAGGGCGATCTTGAATTTGCGCGGCATGTATGTGTTGCCGTATAACGGTTCGGCGACATCTGAAGTGTTAGGAGTGGGATTGAATTTATATTCATGCACTTTTTCGCCGTTGTTCCAGACCTCATAATAGCTGTTGGTTTTTGGCGCGCAGTGCGAGGCAAGCAAAAAGCAATCGGCTTCCAGTTTTGCGTGGATATTATCTTTTATGGGTGCGGGGCACATTATGATGTTGCGGGTTATATCGCCGCAGCCGCCAAGAGTTGAAAGCATCAAATGGTTGATGTCGCGGATAAGCGGCTTCATCCCCACTTTTTTTATGCAGTGGAACTGGAATGTTTCGCGGGTAGTTATGCGAAGCGTGCCATTGGCGTATTTTTCAGCAAGCACATCAAGTGCGATATATTGCGCGGCGGTCAGCCTTCCACCGGGGCATTTAAGCCGCACCATGAATTCATATTCTTTATCCAGCCCGGCTTTTTTGCGCTGCGTTGCGCTGTCACGGTCATAACCAAAATAGCTGCCGTGGAATTTCAGAAGCTCATAAGTTTCGTCACTCACCTGTTCGCTGGAACTGTCGTCAAGCTCTTCGGAAATCCTGCCTTTTAGATTATGGCTTTCGAGTTTTATAGTTTCGGTACCTGAAAGCTTTTTGACTATTTCAGTCATATTTTTTATCCTGATTATATGGGGATTGTGAATTTATATGTAGTATAGCATTATTTCAATAATTATTTGTATAATTTTATATATTACAAATATCCAATGTTAATATTGGTTATTATTTTATATAATACAGTATATTAATTGACTGAGGATATATAACTCCTAAAAACAAGGCAATGGCAAGCGCTGGACCGAAGGGGAAAACCGGGCCTTTTCCAAGTGCGCGCCAGGCAAGGCCCAGCAATACACCTAATATTCCAGAAAGTAATAAAAATCCGGGTATTGCTTCTAAATTAAGCCACACTCCAGCCACAGCAAAAAATTTAACATCGCCATAGCCAAGCATGGTTCGTCCGCGCATTTTGCTGTAGCCGTAATGCAGTAGCATTGCCAGCCCCGTCATCAGCCCGAAACCCCAGAGTATGTCAGGATTTAGCGCGCCATTTATATAGCGGTAAGCAAAAGCCAGAGGCAGCAATATCACATGCACGCAATCGGGGATTATGAAATGCTCAAGGTCGGCCACTATCATTATCATCAGCATAACAGACGTTGCAGAGAGTATAAAAAATTCTGGAGTGATGGAGAATTTAAGGTAAATAAACGAGAATAAACCAGCAGTTATGATTTCTATAATAGGATAACGGATAGATATTTTCGCGGAGCAATACCGGCATTTCCCGCCAGAAAACAGCCATGAAAATACGGGGAATAAATCCTTAAATCCAAGTTTCTTGTCACATTTCGGGCAGTAGGATGGCTTGCTTACCACGTCCTGCTCAAGCGGCAGCCGGTAGCTCGCGCAGGTTATGAAACTGCCAAAAACCAGCCCGGCACAGACAACTATGAAAAATTCAAAAAGCAATGCCGTATCCTTATATTTCCTATTGGCAAGTGGATTAACTAGTTATAAAACTAGTTTATGGCACAGAAGCCATTACAAAATCATTAACCGAGGAAAAATAAAATGCCAATGCAGGCGGCAGAGATAGAGCTATTGGTAAAGAAGGCGCTTCCTGATGCTAACATCCATCTTGTTGATACGGCAGGTGATAACGACCATTACAGCATTACGGTAGAATCGGCGGCGTTTGCCGGAAAGAGCCGCGTTGAGCAGCACAGAATGGTTATGGGTGCGCTTGGCGGCGACATGGGCGGGAAGCTGCACGCATTGTCGGTTACAACAAAAGTGATTAAATAAAGGAATGAAATATGACCAACCCGGTATTTGATGAAATTAAAAAAGATTTAAGTGAAAACGATATAGTGCTTTATATGAAAGGCACGAAGCAGATACCGCAGTGCGGATTTTCTGCAACCGTTGCCCAGGTTTTAGAGCGTCTTGGAGTTGGGGCGTATAAGGATGTTAATGTGCTTGCCAGCCCGGAAATACGGGAAGGCATCAAGGAATTCACTAACTGGCCGACCATCCCACAGCTTTATGTTAAAGGCGAATTTATCGGCGGCTGCGACATTGTGCGTGAAATGTACCAAAGCGGCGAGCTACAGCAGCTACTTAAAGAAAAGGGAATTGCCTGCAAGGATGCGGCTTAGGATAAATATACTGCTAGCGGCGCTGATAATAACTTGAATTCTCTTCAGTAAGGCGAACTTTGCCAGGAAGTTTTTTCCCGGAGTCGATTATTGTTTGAATTCTATCTGCAGGAGGCGGGGTGAATTCCTTAAGGATATTCCTGACCTCGCCGCTTTTATCAGCTTCTAAGAGCTTAGTTACAAATTTATTTTTCCTAAGCAATTCCTGACCAGCTTCAGTTTCCTGTAAAGCTTGGGTTATTATTGCTGTTGTGGCAGGGTTTTTTTCCAGTAAAATGTCGATGATCTTGGTATCTGCCAATAATTCCTTGCCTTTGGGAGAATCTTTTAAAGCATGTGCCAGCATAAGCGCAGAATTGTCTGATAACTGATTTACAAAAGATGGTGTTATAGATTTATCCCAATCCTTGGTGCTTAATAATTCCCTGAAATTAACATCCTGCTGTGGCATCGCATTACCTTTTGGTTATTGTTATCAAGAGCTAGAATATCGCTTAAAATTATTAATGTAAAGTAATCTTTGCCTATTCGTCGCCCATTTTAAGGGCGGAGAGGAAGGCGCTCTGCGGAATATTGACGTTGCCGATCTCGCGCATCTTCTTTTTACCCTTTTTCTGCTTTTCCAGTAGTTTACGCTTGCGGGTTATGTCGCCGCCGTAACATTTGGCAAGAACGTCCTTACGCATGGCAGAAATAGTTTCACGAGCAATAATTTTGCCGCCAATAGCTGCCTGAATGGGAATTGCGAACATATGCTTTGGTATCAGGTCTTTTAAGCGTTCACACAAGCGGCGGCCACGGAAATCAGCCTGTGAACGGTGAACGATGAGTGCCAGCGCATCAACCGGCTCACCATTTACCAGTATGTTCATTTTCACTAAGTCTGATTCAGCGTAATCGGTTATCTCGTAATCAAAGCTGGCATAACCCTTGGAGCAGGATTTCAGGCGGTCATAAAAATCGAATACCACCTCATTGAGCGGTAGCTTGTAAACTGCCATCGCACGGCTGCCGACATAGGTAAGATTTTCCTGCACCCCGCGCTTTTCAGTGCATAGTGCCAGTACGTTGCCGAGATATTCGTCAGGCGTCATGATGGTTGCGCGTATCCAAGGCTCTTTTATATGGTCGATCTTGGTAACATCCGGCATATCATTGGGATTATGCAGCTCGATCTCATCGCCATTGGTCAGGATAATTTTGTAAACCACGCTGGGTGCGGTGGTTATCAGGTCGAGGTCAAACTCGCGCTCAAGGCGCTCCTGTATAATTTCCAGATGGAGCATCCCAAGGAAGCCGCAGCGGAAACCAAAACCCAGCGCGGTTGAGCTTTCAGTTTCAAATTCAAAGCTGGCATCGTTGAGGCGCAGTTTGGCAAGAGAATCTTTAAGATGCTCAAACTCGCTGGCATCAGTAGGATATAGCCCGCAGAACACTACAGATTGTGATGGTTTAAAGCCGGGAAGCGGGGAATCACACGGGCGGCGGTCTTCGGTTATAGTGTCGCCTACATTACAGTCCGCCACTTGTTTGATGCCGGTTATGATATAACCAACCTCGCCGGGGGTGAGTTTTTCGACGGCTACTTTTTTTGGAGTGAAAACTCCGAGCTGGTCAACATTCTGGGTGCCGCCATTGCTCATCATGCGGATTTTCATGCCGCGGGACAATGTCCCGTCCTTTATCCGCACCAGGATTATCACACCCAGGTAAGTATCATACCAGCTATCAACCAGCATGGCCTTTAGAGGTGCGCTGGCATCGCCAGCGGGTGCTGGCAGGCGGGTGACTATCGCTTCCAGCACATCCTCAATTCCAAGGCCGCTTTTGGCGGAAATCGGCACGGAATTGCTGGCGTCAATGCCGATAACTTCCTCGATCTGGGCTTTGGCGCGCTCAATATCAGCGGCGGGCAGGTCAATTTTGTTAAGTACCGGAACCATTTCATGCCCGGCATCCATGGCTTTATATACGTTAGCAAGTGTCTGCGCCTCTACACCCTGCGAAGCATCAACCACCAAGAGCGACCCTTCACATGCGGCAAGGCAGCGCGAAACCTCATAACCGAAATCCACGTGCCCTGGCGTGTCCATAAGGTTGAGCATATAGGTCTTGCCGTCTTTGGCCTTGTATTTAAGGCGCACGGTCTGGGCTTTTATGGTAATACCGCGCTCTTTCTCAATTTCCATGGAATCAAGCACCTGTGCCGACATTTCACGGCTTTCCAGCCCTCCGCAAAACTCAATGAGGCGGTCAGCGAGCGTAGATTTCCCATGATCAATATGGGCAATAATCGAGAAGTTGCGGATTAAGGACAGGTCGGTCATCTTACAAAACTTGCGGCTATTTCTAAGTGGGGACTCCAAACAAACTGGTCGATAGCTAATGTATCTTTGAGCGTAAATCCAGCATTTTTTAGGATGCGGGCATCACGTGCGAAGGTTGCGGGATTGCAAGAAACCATAATTACGCTTTTTATATCTGAAGCGGCTAGCTGTTCACACTGGGCTTTGGCGCCGGAGCGCGGCGGGTTTATAACCACCGCATCGTAGCCTTTTAATTCATCCGCACTGAAGGGTTTAGTAAATAAATTGCGTTTTTCGGCGGTCAGGCGCATATTATTACTGCGAGCGGCATGGCGCAGGTTGGATACCATGATCAAATGGTCGTCGGCAGCGTGAACAGTAGTATTTTCTGCCAGTGCGATGCTATAAGTACCTATTCCGCAGAATAGATCGAGGATGCGTTTTTTGCCTGCGGTTCCTGCTAGCGCAAATTCGGTCAGCAGTCTTTGCCCTTCGCTGGTAGCTTGCAAGAAGGCGTCATGCGGCAGGTTAATTTCGATAGCGCCAAGTCGCATGGCCAGGTAGCTGTTTTCTATGGTTGCCAGAGGTACAGCCCGGCTATCTGCTATGCTTATGCGGGTAAGTTTAAGCGCATCTGCTATATGTTTCAGCTCGGACTCCATTATATTCTGGGCAGGCGGTTTGGCGGTCCTGGATAAAGATAGTATCAGCTCAATACCGCTATCGGCGGAGGTTAAACTTACTGATTCTATATCGCGTACGAAAGGCAGCGCTCCCAGCAAATCCTGCAGTAAGGGCAGGATTTTCTGCAATTGCGGGGCTAAAATAAGGCAATTAGAAATTGCGACTTTAACATGGCTGCGGTTACCCAAGTAAGCCAGCGACCATTTGCCATTTTCCTTGAGCAGTTTGAATTCAGTACGGCGGCGGGAGGCGGGAAGAAGGAAATGTGTGTTGAATTCTGGAATTTCAAACCCGGCCTGCTTGAGCGAATTGCTGACAATGCGGGTTTTGAACCTGCGATATTGGGAGTCTTCCATCTGTTGCATAGTGCAGCCACCGCAAGCGGAAAAATGCGGGCATGGGGCACTTATACGATTCGCACCCGCTTCAATTATATCAATTATTTCAGCACGTATAGCATCGCTGGTTTCATGATTGATGCGTACGCGCAATAAATCACCTGTCACCGATTTAGGCACAAATACAGGTTTGCCGGAATGGTTGCCAATTCCATCGCCCAGTCCGCCGAGCGACTCTATTTTAACTTCTATGATTTGGGAGATAAAGTACCTATGCGATTATGTCGGGATAAACAAACCGTTCAAGCATGGTGATTTTATCGCGCAGGGCAAGCTTGGTCTGTTTGAAGCGGCGGAGGGTGAATTCATCAAGGTTTCCCTCGTTTATCTGGTGATCCAGGTCGCGGTGTTGTGCGCGTAATGTTTCTAATTCTTTAATTTGTACGAGATCTTCATCCATAATATTTTATCTGCCTGTAAATGTAATTTGCAATTCGTGACCAAAATACTCTCAGCCAGCCATACCCTTTTATGGGAAAAGGGGTATAAAAGCAGTGCTATTATAGCAAAAAATTGCAACCATGACTACTAAATTTATGCTTAATTAACTATTTAGGCTTATTTTCTTCAGCCCCAACAGAGAATGGCATTATTCTGCCATATGTTTCATGCCTATTTTCATATAAGCGTAGCCGGTTATAAGTGTTAATATTGCTGCAACCCACAGTAAAATATGACCAATAATACTACAAAACCCTTCCTGGTTACCACCTCCAAGCAATAAAAGGAATATAGCCAGCATTTGGGCTGCGGTTTTGAATTTTGCGAGCTTGGAAACCGGCACACTTATACGTATCTCCGCCAGATATTCGCGTAGGCCGGAAACAAGTATCTCCCTGCATACTATGGCAATTGCCGGAAGCAGGTCGGCCTGCTTTGTCCAAACCATAAGTAACAAACAGGTTGCAACCAGAAGCTTATCGGCAATAGGGTCTAAAAAGCGGCCAATATTGGATTGCGCCTGCCATATACGCGCTGCGTATCCATCGAGCCAATCAGTAACTCCTGCCAATGCAAAAAGGAAAGCGGATATATAGTATCCCCAGTTCCCAAACATATCTGCCAGCAAAAATACCAATATAAGAGCCGGGATTATGGCTATACGGAAATAGGTCAGGTAATTAGGTATGTTCTTTTTATGAAGATTCATATCTTGCATTAGTAAGTTTAGGTATAATGCCAGGTTATATATATCAAAACCCGCAAATACACAATAACAGAGAGCAGGTGGCAGTATAAATTTTATTATTTATTAACTTTTTTGTAGTAGTATTAAATATTCAGTTATCCTTATGATATATAATTAATAATGATAAAAAAAACTAATACCCCAATATACGTACATAATAAACGCAGCGGGTTTGCCCTCGTTGAGCTTGCGGTTGTATTAATTATTATCGGTTTTATCATCGCTGGTATTATAATTGGCAGGCAGCTTATTGAATCTGCGAAGCTCAGGGCTGTGATTACTGATGTTGAGCGCTATAATGCTGCAGCTCAAACCTTTAAAGCTAAATATGATTGCATAGCTGGCGATTGTACCAATGCCACCAAGTTCTTTGGTGCATATGGCAATTGCTCTGGTTCCGATGGTGTTGAATATTTAGGGGATAAAACCTGTAATGGGAATGGTGATGGTAAAGTAAATTATAATACATCATCAGGCCCTAATTATTGGAGATATGATGAGACAACTTTATTCTGGCAGCAGCTATATTTAGCCGGTGTTATAGAAAGCAGATATACCGGAGAAGTTAACTATGTACGGCCCTTAGCTCCAGGTGAAAATGTGCCAAAATCCAGTATTGAAGGCGGTTGTTATAGCGTTCATTATTCTGAAGAGGATTGGTGGGCCTCTCCTTACACATTGCCAGTAACCCCTATGATCTCAAACTTTTTTGCTATGGGAAATCCACGCGCCTGGTGGGGCAATGGGCCAGGTATGGGTTTATGCGGTGAAAACCTGCAGTCATTCAAAGCAGCCGATGCTTATAATATTGATAGTAAAATTGATGATGGGCAGCCTTTCACTGGAAATGTGCAGGTTCCAATAGAACGTTATGGCCCAATGTGGAACCATTCCCTTACTACAGGAGGCTGTACTAATTCCAGGGCTGGCAGCACTTATCCTTATAATTCAAACCCTGCTATATATGATATAACTGCTGAAGAGACCAGTTGCCAGCTATATATTAAGGGTGAATTTTAGACCTATTCAAAAACCCGTACATCCTTTGGCCGCACCAGCAAAGTATCGCCTTTGGCGATAGAGAGCTGGTCGATAATTGTTTTAGGAACCTCTACCTGCAATATACCGCCATTTTTGCGCTGCATCTCGATCTTGGCAAGTGATCCGGCTGGGTTCATATGGATAACTTCTGCCGGAATATACTCATGTTCTCCTTCTGGGGTTTTTGCCACGAACATTTCATGAGGGCGGGCAAAGATACGAACCGGGGTCCCGCGTTTAGCAAGGCGCGCACGCAATGTCTGTCGGGTGGCTTGTGCTGGAGATTGCGGGGCGTTAGCTGCGATATCAGTTGGAAGTTTGAGGGTTGGGATAACCTTTTTTATCATGCCTACCAGCTCTGGATAGCGTGAAAGCCAATGCCCGGCTTTGGCCGGTTCGCCAGAAGAAGCGGAAGGATTGGTTGCAGCTGGTTCTTCCCATACATCATCTTCGGCAAGATGGACTTTGCCGTTTTCATCTTTCCAGCCTGCGAATTCATTATAATTACCAAGGAAATCATAAACAAAGCCATTTGTTGGCTGGTGGTACACTTCTTCGGGGGTTCCCATTTGTTCTATTTTTCCTTGGTTCATGACAACAACACGGTCAGAAACTTCCATTGCCTCTTCCTGGTCATGGGTTACGAATATACTTGTTATATGTATATCGTCATGCAACCTGCGAAGCCAGCGGCGCAACTCCTTGCGTACCTTTGCATCGAGCGCACCAAACGGTTCGTCCAGCAACAATAGTTTCGGCTCAACTGCAAGCGAGCGGGCAAGTGCTACGCGCTGGCGCTGCCCACCTGAAAGCTGGGAAGGGTAGCGGTCATAAAATTTATCCAGATGTACCAATGATAAAAGCTCCATTACCCTTCTGCGGATCTGGAATGGGGTAGGGCGGCTTTCACGAGGGCGAACGCGCAATCCAAAAGCTACATTTTCAAATACTGTCATATGCTTAAATAATGCGTAATGCTGGAAAACGAAACCAACGCGGCGTTCTTTAACGTGCATACTTCCGGTTTCCACGCCGTCAATATATACGCTTCCGGAATCGGCGAACTCCAGACCGGCTATGATACGCAGCAATGTAGTTTTTCCTGAACCGGAAGGGCCAAGAAGTGCTACAAGCTCGCCGTCAGGCACGCTCAGATTGACATCGCCAAGTGCAACGAAATCGCCAAAATTCTTCTGGATATTTTTAACTTCAATGCCCATTCATTCCCCGATCCTAAGCTTTTTCCATTTTCCTGAATTTATATTCGATTGTAGTTTTTAATAACAAGGTAAAAAGTGCCAGCAGCGAAAGGATTGAAGCTACCGCGAATGCCGCCACAAAATTATATTCATTATATAAAATTTCAACATGGAGAGGTACGGTGTTGGTGTAGCCTTTTATATGCCCTGATACAACGGCAACTGCTCCAAATTCACCCATAGCGCGTGCGTTGCACAGAAGCACCCCATAAAGAAGCCCCCATTTGATATTTGGCAATGTTACAGAAAAAAATGTGCGAAGCCCGCCCGCGCCTAGCATGATGGCGGCTTCTTCCTCTTGTGTGCCCTGCTCGGACATTAGTGGTATCAATTCACGGGCGACGAAAGGGAATGTTACGAATATAGTGGCTATAACCAAGCCGGGAACAGCGAAAACTATCTGAATGTTATTTTCAGATAGCCACTCGCCCAGCCAGCTATTGGCCCCAAAAAGCAGCACATAAATAAGACCAGAAATTACCGGGGCTACGGAAAAAGGAAGGTCGATAAAAGTTATAAGCAGATGCTTGCCGACAAAATCAAATTTAGTAATGGCCCAGGATGCTACAACACCAAAAATAAGGTTAAGAGGTACTGCAATGCAAGCCACCAGTACGGTAAGCTTAATTGCAGACATGGCATTAGGGTCGGAAAGGGCAGCTAAATAAGCCGGGATACCTTTCCTGAATGCCTCAGTGAATACAACGGTAATAGGCAGCAAAACCAGTACCGCCATAAATGCTATTGCAGTTGCAAGAAGCAAAGCTCGTACCCATAAAGGCTCAGAAATTGGGATGGGATGCTTCATATCATCTTACCGCCGTTGCGCTGGCCGCCCATTTTTGCAGCCAGTTTATAATAAACAGTAAAATGAAAGAGGCGATAAGCATGACCGAGGCTATGGCGGTTGCTCCAGCGTAATCATATTGCTCAAGTTTTATTACAATGAGAAGGGGGACGATCTCGGAAACTTTAGGTATATTTCCGGCAATGAATATGACCGAGCCATATTCGCCAAGCCCGCGTGCGAAAGACATGGCAAAGCCCGTAAGCAAAGCTGGCAGGATGCTGGGTAGTATTATCTGCCAGAATGTTTGCAGGCGGTTTGCGCCCAAGCTTGCCGCAGCTTCTTCCAGCTCTTTTTCTAAATCCTGTAAAACCGGTTCTACCGTGCGTACTACAAAGGGAAGCCCCACAAATACCAGTGCTATGAGTATGCCAAGCGGGGTAAAAGCTATTTTTATCCCCAGAGGTTCAAAGAACTGACCTATCCAGCCCCCGGGCGCATACAATGCGGCAAGGGCAATACCCGCAACTGCCGTGGGCAGGGCGAAAGGGAGATCGACCATTGCATCTATTATGCGTTTGCCGAAGAATTTATAGCGTGCCAGTACCCATGCCAGTATCAGGCCGAAAAATGTATTTATAAGTGCGGCAAGAAGTGAGATGCCAAAGCTTATTTTGTAGGAATGGAGGACGCGCTGTGAAGAAATACTATTCCAGAACTCAGCCCATGAAACTGTCGCTGCTTTAAAAAACAGCCCAGAAAGCGGGATGATAACAATTATCGCCAGATATGCCAGAGTGAAGCCCAGCGTAATGCCGAATCCGGGGATGATGCTGGGCGATTTAAGCCGCCGCAAATTCAGGTTTTGTGCAAATGCCATTGTTTCTGTCTAGCGCAGGATCGCGCTTAAAGCAAGCTTGCATGGGTTAATGGATTTTAGAGTCGTAAACTGCAAATTAATGGGTAAGGCCGGGATGCCTAGGTGCATACTGTTCAGGGGAATGTATTTGCGTACCGCCATTTGGCAGCTTTGCGGTATCTGTTTTGGCTACAGTTTCTTTTTCCTTCGCAGACAATTTCTTATTTATGCTGGCTTCCAAAACAGCGAAATCAACCGATGCACCATGAGCCGAATCGCGAAAATCATTATCAGGTGCTTTTCTTACCTGTGGATCAAGTGATGCACGTTTTGGATTGTCCAGCCATTTTGCCAGATCATCTTGAGAGGCTTTTTTTACTATTTTGCTGGCAGCCTCTAAATTTCCTGCTTCAATCGCTATATCTAAATAAGTTTTCCCGTTCTGATCGGGCTTAAATAAATGTTTGCTGTTAATTTCAGGCTTATCAATAATAGCGCTTGCCGTTTCGTTAAGGTGATGGCTTTCGATGGCACGCGCTAAAAAGCTTTTTCCATATTCAGTTGAAAGTAGTTTTTCAGACGAGGCTGACTTCACCATATCCAATAGCTGAGAATCACCTTTAGCCGCCATAACTGCTAACTCATGCGCCTCTGCGCGTTTTTTATCATCTATAACCAGTTTTTCAGCTTCTGTCTGTTTATCATCCATAAATGTCCCCTGATTCTTCTGTTAGATTGGCAATAAGGTAGCATAGTTTGCATGGCTTGTATGTGAAGCTTTTGTGACGATTGTTTTTCCTTATAGTGCTATAGATCAGGATGTGGTGCTGAATTGTTGCATGAATTCAATGACATTTTCGTCGCAAACTATATCACGCTTTGTAACTGGCTGTTTAAGGGCAATGCCTGATAAGGTTTTGCAGCGCGAAAGCGCGACATATAACTGCCCTGCGGCAAAGGCCCCGTTTCCTAAGTCGATAATAACCCGTTCAAGTGTTTTCCCCTGGCTTTTATGAATGGTTACTGCCCATGCCAGCATAAGTGGGAACTGCGTATAGCTGCCTAAAGTTTTTTCAACTATTTTTCCTTCAATCTCGCTGAATTCATAGCCAAGGCTTGTCCATTTTTCTTCCTCGACCTTGTGGGTTGTATCGCCAACGCGAACTTTTATATCTTCACTTCCAAGCGCTTCCACAATTCCTATGGTGCCGTTTACCCAGCGGCCATCGCTATCATTCTTTACGAACATTACCTGCGCTCCTACTTTAAGCTCAAGCTGTTGGGGCGAAGGGAGCCTTGCTCCGTTCAGGCCGAATTCCCCTTTAAGGTTTCCTTCGAACTGGTGAGCTGCGGTGGTAAGCTGCGCTAATTTGCTATTATTTATATTTTCGGCTAACGCATTAGTTGTGGTAAGCACCAATGTTCCCTGTGCAGGAGTAACCTTGGGATTTACACGACTCTCAAGTATCGCAAGAGAGGCTTTATCGCAATTCCCTGAGCGAATGGAATTTAATATATGGATGAACTCGGCATCGTTCTGGCGGTGGATAGTTGAGAATTGTATGGTTTTGAAATCAGCGTTTTTATAGCCCCGTGCTGCAAAGAAAAATGGCGAATCATAATATTGTGCGAAAAATTCTTTTTCTTCGTTGGAAATAATTGGAGGAAGCTGTAACAGGTCGCCAATGACGCAAATTTGTACTCCGCCGAATGGTTCCTTATTCTTGCGGGCAAGCTGCAGGAATCTGTCGATGCCGTCGAATATATCGGCGCGTACCATGGAGATTTCATCAATTACAAGAAGTTCCATTTCCTTAAATATTTTGCGGCGGTCATATTTAATAGTAGATTGGTCAATAAAACGCGGGGCGAAGCGGAACAGCGAGTGGATGGTCTGTCCCTGAACATTGAGTGCGGCAACGCCAGTGGGCGCGACTACCACTATTTGTTTTTTGGTATTCTCACGGAAATATTTAAGGAATGTGGATTTCCCAGTGCCCGCCTTGCCAGTCAGGAAAATATTCTGGCGTGTATCTTCCAGCAGGTCAAAAGCCTGCGCGAACTCGCTAGTAACTGCTGTTTCCGGCTCTTCCTCTATTATATCTTTAACTGCGTTTATTTGTTCCATTGTTTAATCCATATATTAATATATGAATTGATAATATAATTTTAATTGTAAAGTTGTCCTATGGCATTTTTCCGCACAAAACGTTTTTTCCCGCTTTTTGTTACCCAGTTCATGGGAGCGTTCAATGATAACCTGCTAAAAAATGCACTGGTGATGCTGGTTACATATAAGCTGGCCTCCAAGCAGGGCATGGATACTCAGCAGCTTGTTACAATAGCTGGCGGGCTTTTCATGCTGCCGTTTTTCTTATTTTCTGCTACTGCCGGGCAGGTTTCTGATAAATTCAGCCGCGAAAAAATAACCCGCATTATAAAACTGGCGGAAATCTTTATCATGGTTTTTGCAACTATTGGGTTTTATAGCGGCAATATATGGTTCTTGTTGTTTGTGCTATTCATGATGGGGGTTCATTCGACTTTTTTCGGGCCTATAAAATTTGCTCTCCTTCCCCAGCATTTGAACAATGATGAATTACTTCTCGGCAATGCTTATATAGAAGCCGGAACATTTCTTGCGATCCTTATAGGAACCATACTTGGAATATTGATATTGCAGCCGATAGGGGTAGAGCTGGTATCAGGGCTTTTATTGGCTGTTGCGCTGACCGGATATATTTCCAGCCGCTATATTCCAGAATCGCCAGCTCCAGAGCCGGAGCTTGCAATAAGTAAAAATATCTGGAAAGAAACCTGGCGTATAGTTGGTTTTGCACGGGAAAATAAAAGGGTATTTTTATCAATACTTGGAATCTCGTGGTTCTGGCTGGTGGGGGCTACCTACCTTTCGCAATTTCCTGCTTATGCCAAGGATATACTTCGTGCGGAACCTGACATCGTGACTATGTTCCTTACCATATTTTCGGTTGGTGTTGGTGTTGGCTCTTTCCTTTGCAATAAGCTTTTGAAAGGTGAAATTAAAAGTACATATGTGCCTATATCAATGCTTGGAATCACTGTATTTGGCGCTGATCTTTATTTCGCAACCATTGCCAATATTTCCCCAGTTTCGGATGCGCTTATGGGAATCTCTGAATTTATTTCTTCGTTCCACCGCCTGCGTATTTTGTTCGACCTATTTCTTATAGCTATCTGCTCCGGCCTTTATATAGTTCCGCTTTATGCCATCATGCAACATTCCAGCAGCCCTTTGCACCGCGCCCGCATAATAGCCGCTAATAATGTGATGAATGCGATCTTCATGGTTGCTTCTGCACTTATAGTTCTTGCATTGCTTTCTTTTGGTTTCACCATACCGCAGGTGTTTTTGGTAATGGCAATAGCTAATGGTTTTGTAGCATTTTACATCTGGCGGACATTGCCGGGTGTGCGGGAAAAATATGCCGGGCACAGCTAGCGTGCTTATGAAGATACGCAGTAAATTTGCAAATGGCAGCTTTGGGCGCAATGTACTTATAATGTTTACGGGAACGGCGCTGGGGCAGGCCTGCTCTTTGTTGCTTTCACCTGTACTTACCCGTATTTATTCGCCCGAACTTTTCGGGGTACAGGGTTTTTTTATAGCGTTGATCGGAATATCGGCGGTTATTGCTTCGCTTCGTTATGAAATGGCGCTCCCGCTTGCACGCAATAAAGAAGATGCAGCCAACCTGATGGCAGTTTGTTTTGCCTCGCTTATAAGCCTTTCCGTTATCTTATACAGTTTATTGGCTTTGCTTCCGCAGGAATGGCTGGCTTATGCGCTGGGTTCGCTTATGCCATACCGCTTTTTATTGCCTGTAGGGTTCATGTGTGTCGGTGCATACCAGATAATGCTTGGTTATGCGACGCTTGAAGGAGTATTTGCGATTGTGGCAAGAACCAAAATATACCAAGGGATCGTAGGGCCGGTAAGCCAGATCGCCTTAGGTTTGTCAGGCGCTGGCGGTTGGGGACTGATGATAGGTTATATTTGCGGGCAGTCGGCAGGTATTTTTAATATGCTAGTGCGGCTGGTTATAAAGCCAGGCGATGTACTTAGCAAGATAACGTGTAGTGGAATGGTAAAAATGGCGCGGCGTTTTGCACGTTTCCCACTTATCTCAACATGGTCTGCCATGATCAATATGCTGGGTACTAACAGTATGCTGCTTATTATGATACCAGCGTTTTATTCCACTACCATAGCTGGATTCGTATTTCTAACAGACAGGATAATAGGCAGGCCGCTGTTACTTATAAGCACATCAATATTGCAGGTTTATTTAGGGGAGGCGGCTAAAACGCAGACTGCTGACCCAAAGGCAATGCGGAGGCGTTTTTTACAGGTAACGGGCGGGCAATTCGTAATAGTTGCCATGTGGCTTTTGCTTATTAATACAACGGCATTTTATTTCATCCCTGTTGTCTTTGGCAGTGAATGGTCGGGGGCAGTTATATACATCCATATTTTAAGCATTTGTTACCTGCCGCAAATGACTATTGTGCCAGTAATGCACACATTACAGATAATGGAAAAGCAAGGACTGACCGCGGCCTGGGAATTTGGAAGGTTTATATTGATAAGCGGAGGTTTTGCCGCCAGCTATATATTGGCCTTTGACGCATGGGAGGCTATACTCGTTTACGCAATAAGCCAGGCCTTTGCACAATTAGTTTTGTTTGTAATTATGTATTTGGCAATACAGAGATTGCAGCAACTTAAAGAGATTTAGCTATCTTATCGAATTCTTTTAGTTGCTTAAGCAGCAGCTCCATATCCTCAAGCTTTACCATGTTAGGGCCATCAGAAGGTGCATTATCGGGATCTTGGTGCGTTTCCATGAATACCCCGGCGACACCAACCGCAACCGCGGCCTTGGCAATTGTTGGCACAAAACGGCGCTCGCCGCCTGAAGCCTTGCCCTGACCGCCGGGCTGCTGCACACTATGGGTTGCGTCGATCACTACCGGGCATCCGGTTTCGGCCATAATTGGCAGGGCGCGCATATCAGTGACCAGTGTGTTATAGCCAAAACTTGCGCCGCGCTCAGTGAGTATGACGTTTGTGTTTCCGGCATAATCCATTTTATCGACCACATTCTTCATGTCCCACGGGGCCAGGAACTGGCCTTTTTTAATATTGATGGCTTTGCCGGTTTTAGCGGCGGCAAGCAGCATGTCAGTCTGGCGGCAAAGGAAAGCAGGAATCTGTAATATATCAACATAAGGTGCTACTACTTCGCATTGCTCCTCGGTATGTACATCGGTAAGTACCGGCACTCCCAGATCGCGGCGTATCTCATCGAATATAGGGAGCGTTTTAACCAGCCCCAGCCCGCGTTTGCCGCCAATGCTTGTACGGTTGGCCTTGTCGTATGATGATTTATAAATGAAAGGGATAGAAAATTTTGCAGCGATTTCTATAAGTTGCTGCGCCATGAATAAGGCGTGGTCGCGGGTTTCTACCTGGCAGGGACCAGCTATCAATACGAACGGCAGGTCATTGCCGAAAGTTACATTATTTACAGAAATATGACGGGTATTGCTCATGGTGTATCCTTATCTATACAATATATTTAGCAAAAAATACTTGTATAGCAAGGATAGTAAGCGTTTTAGTGTAAAACCACGCTGTTAAGCTCAGAAGCGCATTCGCAATCGCTTAGAATAGTTGTGGCGCGGCGGATTTCCGAAAGCATGGCTTCATAACTATCGTTATTGTCTTTATCAATCTTGGAAAGCTCTATAATAACCAGCTTGATAAGAGGCAGGTAGGAGCTTACCCCTGCCATGGAAAAATGTTCGGGAATATTGTCTTTCATAAGAGTTGCTTTGGTTTTGCCGGAGGCAATGAGTTGCAATGTCTTACTCCAAGCTGTGATCTTGCCGCTTGCCATCTGCATAAAATCTATAGAAGTGTCCATAAGTATGCTTTTGGCTTCAGAAGCGCGGATACGCGATGTAAGAATTGAATTATTGCGTAAATTTATAATAGCCTGTTCAAGCTTGGGCTGCGCTGCGAGGTTATTTATAATCCTCTGGGCAGCGCTTATAGCAGGCTGGGCATCGGTTATTACTGCTGAAGCGCGATTGGCAAGCGGGAGCATCTGGTAGCGGCTTTGCATATCGCTGAAATTTTCTATAGGCATCATAGGCAAAGATAAGTAAGCCTTGGTTTCTTTATGCATAATATACCTGTGTGATTTGATTATGGGGTATATGATTATTAAAGCATAAATAGCTTAAGCAACGGTGAATAAAACATTGCTTTTGCCTTGAAAAAAGCTTAATTTTAACTTAATTTCAGTCTTGTTTTTTAGGATATTGAAATGCTTAGCTTATGGCTTCGCAACAAGCTGCACCAGAAATACATGGTTTACCGGAAGCGGTAGATTGAGTGTGCTAATATTTTTAAGTGTTTTCAATAATTTCCCATTGCGCCCGTCATATATATTAACCACGGCATATGACCTATCAAAATTTATGGTCTGCGCGCCGTCGGGCGCACCTGGCCTTTCTTCATCATAAGTGGCTATCCACACAGAGCCATCGGATTTATACATAAGCACATTTTTGATACCTAACGGCGATCTTCCTGCTGCCTTCTGGTTGCTATAGGTAATATCAATATTCTTAGGGAGAAGTTTTTTGCCCTTGGGGTCTGAAAGCAATGATGTTGTATAATGCCAATAATCAGCAAAATCCCTTTTGCTGCCATCTTTCTTATAAAAGCCTGTAATATTCGTCATATCGTCATGCAGTGCATATACGGATAAACCGCTATGACCCAGAAGATAAGCACTGAAAGGGGCAATGTGCATGAATGCGCTTGTTGTGGCGTCATCTTGTTTTTTGGTCTGATAGAAACCAAATTCTGTTGTATCTATCGGTGAATTTTTACTTACAGAGTATGATGCAAGTTCGCCTATGCGCTTAAGTGTAGCTGCTGGCGGTTCGCCGGGATTCATATAAGTATGGGCGTTGCCGTAATCGGCTGGCGGGCTTCCAAATTTTTTATAATTGCCTTCCCACAGCGGAGCAACCCAGCCAGCCCCAACGCTTAATTGTGCGACTTTTACGCCCGCGTTCTTTCCTACCTTGTATACTTGTGACTGCAATATTGCTGTGTCGGCAAGGGAAGCGCCCTGCGATACAGAATATGGTGCATCCTCCTCATTTCCACCTTCAATTACGTCGATAAGCCCTGGATGAGCTTTTAACCAGCGCTCGATACGGTCAAGCGATATGCGTTGGTTCTTAGGCGAGGCCATAGGTATTGATGCGTGGAAGGTGGCGCCGGTTTTCTCATGTATAGGCCTCCATTTATCAATAATATCATCACGCGTTGGCCAGTCACGGAGGCGGCGTGCGCCTATATAATTTATTTCTTCTATCACATTGTCGATATTGGCGTAATTCCCATGGCAGCAATTATCCATATGCAGGTTCACTCCAAACATGCCCAGGACAGTTTCGGTGCCCACAGCACTTGCACTGAAAGCAGGAAAAGGCTGCATCATTACAAGTGCGGAACAAATTGAAAAAACTGAAAGCCTGATGCTGCTCTTAACGGTCATACCCATACCATATAGTTATATGCGATTATAAATTACCAGCCTAAGCAAAAGCAAG
The DNA here is from genome assembly GCA_963205195.1 of Pseudomonadota bacterium. Classification (GTDB taxonomy): domain Bacteria; phylum Pseudomonadota; class Alphaproteobacteria; order Rickettsiales; family SXRF01; genus SXRF01. The sequence goes on from CAUJHR010000022.1 coordinate 90,958, forward strand.
GGCGAATCATTTTGCATTTATCTCAAATTTTTCTCATGCCAGCTATAGGCCGAGCTTATTATACTATCTATATCGCCATAGCGGGGTTTGAAGCCCAATTCCTTACAAGCCGCTGTATTATCAGCAACAAGGCGCGCAGGGTCCCCAGCACGGCGGGGTTTGAAATTATGTGGAACCGGGTGGCCGAGTTTAGTGAAGCTGGCCAGTATATCTTGAATGGAATTTCCTATGCCATTGCCTAAATTGTAGGCGGCTGGCGGTTTGCCTGCCAGCAATGCCTCAAAAGCTAAAATATGTGCGCTGGCCAGATCCATCACATGTACGTAATCGCGTATCGCGGTGCCGTCAGGTGTTGGGTAATCATTGCCATAAACATCAAGTGGTGGAGTTTTTCCCATTGCTGCAAAGCAGGCGCGTGGGATAAGGTGTGATTCTGGCTCGTGGCTTTCACCGATATCGCCGTCGAAAGATGCCCCGGCAGCGTTGAAATAGCGTAGCGCCATCCAAGCAGGCCCACCCGCAAAGTGAAAATCGGCCAGTAACTGCTCGAATAAGCGCTTTGACCAGCCATATGGATTTTTAGGATTCTTAACATGCGACTCAGGGATTGGTACAGTTTCTGGTTCGCCGTATACTGCTGCGGTTGAAGAAAAGACAAATGCTTTTACGCCCGCTTTGCTTAAGGTTTGCAGGAAACCTAGTTTGCATGCGAAATTATTTTCGTAATATTTTAGAGGGTTGGCTACCGATTCCGCAACTTCTATTGATCCTGCAAGATCTATTACCGCTTCGATATTATATTTGGCAACCGTTGCTGCTACTGCCTCGTTATCGGAAACATGGGCTTCCACTAGCGGCCCGAATTTTACAAAATCGCGGTATCCCGTGCACAGGTTATCAAGCGTTACCGGCTGGTAGCCAGAGGCATCCAGTGTTTTGCAGACATGTGAACCGATATAGCCTGCACCGCCTACCACTAAGATCGATTTTTTCATGCCTGTTTCCTTATAGTTTCGTAATGTTTCAAATATCCGTCTACCATATTATCCACGCTTGAGTTATCTAAAAATACCCTGGTATGGTCAGGTAGGTTTACCAGAATGGATTTATCACCTACTGCCCTTATGATAGCATCGGCAAGCGACCTTGCATTCCCTGGTTCAAATAAAAGCCCGGTTTTTTCATGCTGGACAAACTCTGGTATCGCGCCAATATTGCTGCCGATCACACCCATACCATAAGCTGCCGCTTCCACTATTACCACCGGCGCATTCTCATACCATAATGATGGGATAAGCAGCCAATCTGAATCCTTGAATATTTTATCTTTTTGCGCGCCGCTTATATAGCCCAGGTATTTTATACGCTTATCATTTGCTGCCAGGGTTTCAAATTTTTCAGCGTAATCTCCTTTTCCTGCTATCTGGAACTCAAAATTTAAATCAGGTGGTAATAGTTTTAATGCCTCTAACAATACCTCGCAGCCTTTTTCGATGGTAAGGCGGGCGGCGAATATAAATTTTTTTGTCTGTGCTTCATCGTGCTTTTTTTCGATTTTTTCCGGGAGTATAATGCCGTTTCGCATAACTGCCGTGGATTTGGCGGCGAGTCCGGATTCTATATGTTTATTTATAAGGAATTGTGACGGGCTGCAGAACATGTCGATATCACGGGTAGTCCGTATATGCCACGTTTTGTATATACGGCATCCCAGCTGCGGATTTGTGCATATTTTCAGTGATTTTGTCAGCATCAGTGCACGGGGGCAGAGCAGATGGTAATCGTGCGCTGTGTGGATTACCGGAACGCCTGCCTGTTTTGCCTTGCGCCACAATACTGCAGACATACCATCTATCAGATGGGTATGCAGTATATCTGGCCTATGCTCAGTCAGGATTTTTTTAAACCTTGCCCCGGCATCGCCATTCCATGCATCGCGTAAATGCCATAGTGCTTTTTCATAACCCTTGCGGTCACCGCGTTCCCAATGCCAATAAAGGTTTTTAGGGAAAAAACGTATTACCTCAACCCCATTCCTGATTTCTACAGGATATGGTTCATCATTGGGCGAGCAAGTAGAAACAACTGTTACGCGGTTACCGCGCTCAACTAATTTTTCCGCAAGCATCGCCACTATTAATTCTGCTCCACCTGCCATAATTGGCGGGTAAATATTATTGGCTATTAAAACGTGCATCCAGAATTTCCGTTAATTTTTGGAATTTGTGCTTAAAGGGATTTATATCAAGAATCTATATAAATTTAGCGCTGAACTTTATATAGTCTGTTATATATCCACATAGGAATATATAAGCGCCGTTTAACCATAACGGCCCCAACTACCTTACCGCCCAGCGATTCGATCATGCGCTTTACTTCCCTTGCAACAGGTGCACGGGTATGCTCGGCTTCCACAACAAGCACACTGCCGCTGGCAAGTTTTGCAAGTGACTGGCCAACTTCATTGCGAAGGAGGCCTGAGCTTGGGATAATCGTCCAGCTATTGTTATAACGGTTAGAAAATTCGAAATGCGCCTGGCCAAAATTACGCTGCAACTTCTCGGTATTAACCAGCAAAACATTCTTGCCCTGTTGGGTAGCCAATTCTGCCAGATCCTGTGCTATATCATCGGCTCCTTCGCCATCATAGCTACTGACAAACTGGATAATAGGCTGAGGTATATTGGCAAGTAGATGTTCAATATTATTATATAGCTGCATAAGCCCTTCTCGGCTTGGAAAACTGGTAAGAACCGGCAACTGCATAACTTTGGCAAGTTGTTTTGGGGTGCGGAAACTTTCATCAAAGATTTCACGGGCAAGTGCAACAAGGCCACCTAATATTATTCCGGCAAGAAGGGAAATTACTACAGTTAGAAATTTGCGTGGTGTTGCCGGTTTCATAGGGATAGTTGGAGCATCAACTATAGAAATACTGGTAATTTTTTTCTCGCCCAAAGTTTCGTTGATACGTGCTTCTTCACTGCGGGCAAGATAATTTTTATAATTGGTTTCATTAACTTCGACCTGGCGGACCAAATCATTATAATGGTTGCGCTGTTCCTCTAGCTTAGCTATGCGCTTGTTTATACGCGCATTTTGGTCTGACAACGTGCCGCTTTTAGAAGCAGTAAGGTTTTCCTGACGCTCCTGCAACTGGCGGGCTGCTTCGGCGATTGATTTGCGTATAGCGACCATAGGAGGGCTGTCGGGACGGTAAGTGGTAAGCATTTCCGTTTCTTTGTCGCGTAACTCTTCAAGCTTGCCCTGTGCATCATCTACAGCCTGGAAAGCAACTGTAACAGCTGAACTCTTCTGTTTGAGCAATTCATTCAATTCTTCTTCTATAGAAGAAAGGCCAGCCCCTGATTTGAAAGCGCGCAATTCATTTTGTGACTTAGTGAGCTTATCCTGCGATTCTTTAACCTGCTGCATAAGGAAATTGGTTTGCGGCTTATTGAATATTTCAAGTTGGCGCTGGATAAAAATACTTTGCAGGTTGCTTACGATTTCAGCCGCAATTTCAGGACTTGTATTTAAGGCCTTAATATCAATAACATTGCTCTGGGGGCTGGATTTTATTATTAAATGCTTGTTTTGCATTTTGAAAATCGCAACTTCCATTGGAGAGTCTTTTGTTCCTACAATTTCTGTAAGCCCAGGGTAAATACGTTCAATTCCTATCTTGGTGATCACAGCTTTCAGCAAATCATGGCTTTGCAGGATATCAAGGTTGGATTGCATGATTTCACGGCGGTCTGCCTGTGTGACCGGTGTATTATCATTTGGGTTGTTTACCCTTGCATCGGCATCAGAGCCAAATTTCACCAGAACACTTCCAGTGGCCTGGTACATAGGAGTAGAAAAAATTATTACCAAAAGGCCAACGGATACTGTTGCCAAAACTATAAGGAAAAATACCTTAAACTGGCGGAAAAATGCTGCGATCAGGTCGCGTATGCCAAGTGAATCTTCCATTATCTGTTAAAGTTGTTTTGTGGATTGATCTGATAAGAAAGCCCAAATGCGGCAGGCAGGAATTGCTGTACGTACTGCTGGAAGTATAGATAAGCATCCCCGATATTGCTGCGCGGTACGAAAACCACATCATAAGCTGCTAATCTTACGTCGCTTGAAGGGTCTTTGCCAGATTCAGCATCAGCATAATCGGTTGAATAAGCTACAGGCGCAGACCCATTTTTATGGCGTATAATAATTATGTCCTTGATACCGGCTGAGTTTTTCAGACCACCAGCGCGGGATATTGCCTGCATAAGGGTAAGGTTCGGACCTGCTGTTACGAATTCGCCAGGATTAACAACTTCCCCGGAAACATAAACACGGTTAGGTGCGAATGAGCGCATTATCAAAGAAAGGCGCGGGTCGTTCAATTCCTTTTTATATTGCTGGGTGAGGGACTCCCGTATTTCTTTAACAGTATGGCCATATGCCATAATATCTTCAGCCATAGTAGTTGAGATCATTCCATCTGGCGGAACGATAACGGTTTCATTGAGCTCAGGGTTGAGGCGAACCTTAATATCAAGGGTATCGCCTACCTGCAGCAAATAAGGATCAGGCGGAGGTGCGTCCTTTATGTTCAAAACCGCTGTTTCTTTAGCGGCAGGCGGTAGATTGTCCGCAGTTGAACAGCCTGCAACAGTCAGGGTTGCGGTGCATAATAAAAAGAGCGAAATTGAGCTAAAATTTTTCAAGTGATTGGCTTTCCATATTTTTATATATAGCTGTTCTGGTACTAATATTTTTATCTTCGTGCAACTAAAATTTAGCCTAATATCTTGGAAAAGCGGAATATATGTGTGCAAACAATAGCTTGGCAAGCGGAGTATTTTGTGCTAACAAGCCTTATATTTTGCTGGCCAGATTTAGGCTTTAACAATTAACATATTGATAAATATATGAAAATCCTGATTTATTGCGGATTGGCAATTTATTTTGCCTTTTATTTGTTTGAAGGGCCGATTCGATATGGATTTAATATAATAGGTGCTGATTACCTTATTTTCATACGCGACCTTGTATTGGTTTCATTAATAATATTGCTAATATTAATTAAGCAATCTGATTATAAAATATCATATAAGCCCTTCTTGATATTCGCCATTATAATTTTTGTTCATGGCTTTGTAAGTTTCGTAAATTTAAGAAATAGCTTTATCATATTTTATTGCATAAAATTATTTTTTTCAGGCTTAGCTGGTGCCGTCCTGTCGCCTTATATAATCAACCCGCCTCATAAGGTTGTTAAAGCTGTTTTTATTTTGTGGATTATAACAATTGCAGGAGTATTCCTTGATAAATACTTCATTGAATATCCCTGGACAGGCCTGGCAACCACTATAGGCGATGTGCAGGTAGATATAAGCCATAACTGGGAGATATCAGGTGCAGATAAGAGGGCTGCCGGTTTTATGCGCTCATCAATTAATGTGGCGATAATAGTTCCTATGCTTGCGTTCATGTTAATGTTGAATGCAAGCTCCTTTGCTGCGCGTATGGGCATTATGGTAATGACAATGCTTACGGTATACTGGTCAACCCAGAAAGCTTCGATAATTGCATTTGCATTAGTAGGCTTGTTACTGATCGCTGCTTATAGACACAAGGCGGCTGCTCTTAAAATAGGTATAAGCTTTGGGCTTATCTTAGCGGTTACCCTGCCTATTATATTGCCGCATTTTATAATGCCCAGTACAGAAGGTATGTTTAGTCTTAATACATTTTATATGAGGGTAGAAGAGATGTGGCCGAAGGCCTGGAAGCTTATAGAAAGCAGGGAGCTTTTCCCTTTTGGCATCGGTCTTGGCGGTATCAGCGGTGCCCAGAGGTTCTATGACCAATATGAAGCTAATGCAGCTGATAATATGTTTGTGTTCATGTATGCCTTTTTCGGTGTGCTTAGTTTTATTTATATAGGATGGCTATGGTGGGTATCAATGCGTGTTTCGAATAAGGGAGCGCCAGCTACTATTTACGCACTAAGTATTGTAATGTTTATATCTTTTTACGGGGTTGCACTTTCTATGCTTGAAGATCAGATGGTCACGTTATTTTTAGGTGCCGCTGCAGTATGGATTGCCAAAAATAAATCATCAGCAGCGGCGTTAAGCGATGCGCGATAATAATTTTACAATTATAAGGCTGATACTTGCTACCTTGGTAGTGTTCGGGCATTTTAAAGTTCTGCCGGGCTTATCCAAAGCTCACGGCATCTATGGATATGCTGATTTTGCTGTTGATGCTTTTTTCGTGGTAAGCGGCTTCCTGGTATATGGTAGTTTTGATAATTCACCAAAGGTAAAAGGTTTCTATATTAAGCGTTTTTTCAGGATTTACCCACTTTATTTTGTAATCGTAATTATGCAGGCGTTTGCTATGGCATTAATTATTGGCAGCGATATAAAATATTATGATGTCATTAAATATATTGCCAGCAACCTTGTCTTCCTTAATTTTATATCTCCTGATATTGGCGGTGTTCTGGCTGGTCAAAATAATATTGCTATAAACCCCAGCCTTTGGACACTTAAAATAGAAGTGATGTTTTACCTTATAGTTCCTGTTATATGGTATTTTATAAAACGTATAGGTGTAATAACTATTCCGTTGATTTATATAGCTTCAACAATTTTTGCAATTACTGCAATAAATTATGGCCATGAAACTTTGGCAAAACAACTTCCGGGGCAATTGCGGTTTTTTATAATCGGCATCGCATTTTATATATACCGCAATAAATTCATGCTGCCTAAGCCAGTAGCTTTTTTAACTGCGGCGCTGCTATTTGTGGCTTGCTCTCTCCGCTACACTTATCCATTAACGCCTATATATCCAATTTTGGTAGGAAGCCTTGTGTTTATTTGCGTATTACGCCTGCCAGTTATAAAAATGAAGCTTGATATGTCATATGGTGTGTATCTTATTCATGCACCTTTAATTCAGCTTGCTTTGCTGCTTGGCGTTTTTCAAGATAATATCGGGTTTTTGTGTATGCTTGTGGTGCTGGTTTATATATTTGCATTCTATGTAGAGAAAATAATTGAAATACCGATGGTTACCTATGGCAAGAAATTGTCTGAACGCTATTCACCCACTAAAAATATTCAGACCGTATGAAAAATCCAACTATTATATTATTAAATGATTATTGCCATATTAATGGCGGGGCAAGTAAAGTTGCTATCGATGAAGCTTGCGGCCTAGCTTCAATTGGTATGAATGTAATTTTTATTGGTGCTTGCGGGCCAATTTGTCCTGAATTGCAAAATGCAAAACTGAAAGTTATATGCCTGGGGCAAACTGAGCTGATAAATGCTGGAAAAAATCCTTTTGTCATGCTTCAGGGCTTATGGAATTTTAAAGCATGTGCCAAGATGAGGTCCCTGCTTAAAAATATGGACAGGAAAAACACAATAATACATTTGCATGGCTATACCAAAGCACTTACTACCAGCCCGGTGCGTATGGCAAATAAGCTTGGCTTTAAAGTGGTTTGCACACTGCATGATTTTTTTGTCGCCTGCCCGAACGGGGCATTGTTTGATTATGTAAAATGCAAGCCTTGCCCTAAGCGCGCTATGTCTTTTGACTGTATCAAAACGCAATGTGACAAGCGGCATTATCTCCATAAGCTATATAGGGTGGTGAGAACATTCATCCAAAAAAAGTTCGGAGATTTGCCAAAGGGAGTAAAGGATTATATTACGCTATCGAAACAATCTGCTGTTTTGTTGCGGCCATATCTTCCTATGGATTCTAATTTCCATCCATTGGAAAACCCTATTGATATACCAAAAGACAATCCTGTTAACGTAAGTGCCAATAAATCCGTTGTTGCTGTCGGCAGGCTGGATGCTGAAAAGGGAATAGAAATATTGCTCGAAGCTGCAAAGCAAGCAGGTGTTTCACTGACATTGGTAGGGGATGGACCTTTACGGCCACTTGCTGAATCCTATGATTTTTGCAAAGTAACCGGATGGGTCTCGCCTGCACAAGTTATAGAAGAACTATCACAAGCAAGGGCATTGGTTTTTCCAAGCCTATGGTATGAAACTTATGGCCTGGTAGTTGCTGAAGCAGCCGCCCGCGGTGTCGCTGCAATAGTAAGCGATGTTTGTGCGGCTTCCGAGAGAGTTTTAGATGGAAAAACAGGTTGGCATATGCGCTCTGGAGATGTTTCTGATCTTGCGCGTTGTCTGGGTATCACTAAAGACGATGAAGCTATAGCAAAGGCGGGGGCAGAGGCTTATTCCCTATTTTGGTCATCCCCGCCAATAAAGGCTGCCCATACACAGGGTTTGCTCAATATTTATAGAAAAATCATGGGCTTATGAATGGTGGCCGGAATGGTGTGTTGTGATAAATTAGTAAGCATTTGGTAAGTATATTGTGCTATTCTAGGCCATAATGGAAAAAATAGCGTTATTTGATACCAGCATTGATTCCGATAATTTAGGCGATTTGATCATTATGGATGCAGTTATAAAGCATCTTCGGGAAATGTTTCCGCAGGATAGTTTTATAAATATACCTACCCATAATTTCTTAAATAAAAAAAATCGCGATGAAATTAGGGAATGCAAGCGTGGTTTTGTAGGAGGCACAAATTTACTGTGTGCCAATTGGATGTTGTTTCCGCAATGGAAAATCAATTTACTTGATACATTCCTGATACCAAGCCCAATACTTATGGGTGTAGGGTGGCAATATTACCAACGCTCCACCGATTTCCTGACAGCTATTTTCCTTCGCCAGCTACTATCTAAAAATTACATACATTCAGTACGTGACAGCTATACAGAGAAGCGGCTTAAATCTATTGGAATTAATAATGTAATAAATACGGCCTGTCCAACAATGTGGGAATTGACGCCTAAGCATTGCGAAAAAATTCCTGCCGGAAAAGCTAAAAATGCAATTACGACAATTACATTTTACAGAAAAGATTTTGAGGCTGATAAAAAATGGATGAAAACAATAATTGATAATTATGAGAAAATATATTTCTGGGGCCAGATGGATGGCGATGAGCAATATTTGAAATCTATGGACTTAGGTAAAGATATAGAAATATTAGAACCTAGCTTAATGGCTTATGACAATGCGCTTTCTAACATTGATGCTGATTTTATAGGTACTCGCCTGCATGGTGGTATAAGGGCAATACAGCATAAAAAAAGAGCCCTTGTAATTGAAATTGATAACCGTGCTGCAGAAATAGCAAAAGACACGGGCCTGCCTACCGTAAAACGCGATGACATAAATGGAATTACGGGCTGGATATATGGAAATGCGCCATTAAAAATAGTGTTGCCCGAAGAAAATATCGCCAGCTGGAAAGCTCAATTCAAAGATACATAATCTATCATTTATGAAAACCTTATTTATCCATGTTCAATGATAGTGGAATACTTACGGTAAGTGCGGAATTATTAAGCTCCTGACAGCAAGTAAAAAAGGAGTATGTTATGAAACAGGCACAGAAATTTAAAGTTACTGAATATAACAAAGTTAATAACGTAAACCCAGATGATCCTAATGTACGTGACCCTGAGCATGCCCATGAATTAGGCGGCGCTCTTGGTATGACAGTCGGCGGTGTCGTTGGCGGTATAGCGGCAGGGATGGCGGCTGGTGCTGCAATGGGCGGAGTAGCCGGGCCAGTAGGCGCTGTTGCCGGGGCTGCGCTTGGCGGTGCCATAGGCGGTACTGCTGGTGAAGCTATTGCCCGTGATGTAAACCCAACAGTTGAAGAACAGTATTGGGAAAATAATTATAAGTCGCGTCCTTATGCAACTGATAATTTTGATTTCGAAAGCTTCCGTCCAGCATATCGGGCTGGGATAGAAGGCTATGCAAAAAGCCCAGAGCAGAGTTTTGAAAGCCTTGAGCCTTCAATAAAAAACAACTGGAATATATCTAAGGGTAATTCACAGCTTGAATGGGATCAGGCACGTGAAGCCGCTCGTGATGCTTTCGGACGTCTTTCTGATAAAAATAAAGTATAACCTATAGTTATATATTTGAAATTATGAGGCCGCGTTCGAATCCCTAGGGGCGCGGTCTCGTAAATTTTTCAGGGTTATAAATGAATAAATTTATTTCTATTGCCGGATTATTTTTTATTCTGTGTGCAAACGCTCAGGCTCAGGAATATTCTTCGGAAGGCGGTTTTGGAACTAGCCCTGTGCTGCCGGAACCTGAGTCATCAATTCTGCCCACAGTAAAAGTAGCATCAGTAATTGGTTGGAAAGATGATGAAAAGCCAATAGCGGCAAATGGTTTCACAGTTAATGCTTTTGCAAAAAATTTAAACCACCCGCGTTGGATTTTTGTGTTGCCCAATGGTGACGTGCTCGTTGCGGAAACTAATGCGCCCCCTAAGCCGGATGATAACGGAGGCATAAAAGGATTCTTTACCAAGTTAATCATGAAAGATGCGGGGGCAGGTGGTAGCAGCCCGAACCTTATAATATTGCTGCGCGATAGTGATAATGACGGGGTTGCGGAAACAAAAACTGTATTCATGGAAGGACTTAATTCGCCTTTTGGCATGGCGCTTATAGGAGATGATTTATATATTGCCAATACTGATGCGATACTGAAATTTCCATATCACGATGGCGATACTAAAATAGATAAGATGGGCGTGATACTTGCTGAGTTGCCAGCAGGAAATATCAATCACCACTGGACAAAGAATATCATAGCAAGCCAGGATGGAAAGCATATTTACGCAAGTATTGGTTCGAATAGCAATGCGGGCGAGAATGGTATAGAGAATGAAACATCACGTGCAGCAATACTGGAAATAGATACCAAAACCGGAGATTCCCGCCTATTTGCATCCGGGCTGCGTAATCCTGTAGGTATGGCATGGCAGCCACAAAGCGGCATGCTTTGGACCTCGGTCAATGAGCGTGATGAGCTTGGAGATAATTTGGTACCTGATTATATGACATCAGTAAAAGAAGGAGCTTTTTATGGCTGGCCATATAGCTATTACGGACAGCATATAGATAGCAGGGTAAAACCGCAAAATCCTGATATGGTAGAAAAAGCTATAAAGCCAGACTATGCGCTGGGATCGCATACGGCATCACTTGGGCTTGCGTTTTACAACGGTAATCTATTTCCAGATCATTTCCGCGGAGGCGCTTTTATTGGTCAGCATGGCTCTTGGAACCGCAAACCTCCCAGTGGTTATAGAGTGATTTTTGTGCCGTTTAAAAATGGTGTGCCAGATGGTATGCCAGAAAATATCCTGACTGGATTTTTAAATGATGAAGGTAAGGCGCATGGCAGGCCGGTAGGAGTTGCGGTTGATAAGCAAGGTGCGCTGCTTGTGGCGGATGATGTGGGCAATGTGATCTGGCGGGTTACACCGCAAAAATAAAAAATGGCCGGACAGAATCCTCCCGGCCATATTCAATAATTAACCGTATTATTGTGTTTTTAATTTCCTAAGGTCATGGCGGCGTTCTTTTTTATCGAGGTGTTTCTCTACACGGTCATGATGCAATTCTTTTTTATCATGATGTTTTTCCATCCTGTCATGATTTAATTCCCTTTTATCCTGATTGATTTCACGCTGTTCCTGCGCTGCGCCTGCGGCATCGCCTGCCTTTACAGCAGAGTTGCGTTCCATACGGTCTTCGTGCAATTCTTTCCTGTCGCCAACGATCTCACGATTATCCTGACGGATATCGCGCCTGTCTTGGCGTATATCGCGGTTATCCTGGCGGATTTCAGCGTTATCCTGTTTGATCTCGGCAGGTACCTGCGCGTAAGCAGGAATTGCAAGGCCTAAAACGGCAAGGAATGTTAAGGCGGATATTTTCATAGGATCTCCAGTGGTTAGTGTTTAATACCATTCCAAGAGATATACCTAATAATCTTGATAAGATATTTCTTTCTCATTAACTAAAATTTATAAAGATAAACATATGGTTTTTTTATTTTGTTGGTATTGATATAAGCCATTGTTTCCACCCAAACTATGGAGAATATAGTGAATATGGGGGCCACGCATAAACGAGCGCCATCTGCACGCGATATTCCTTTTGAATGCGTAGCACTTTTATTGCAAGGCGGTGGTGCGCTGGGCGCTTATCAGGCAGGAGTTTATCAGGCATTATCGGAAGCCGGGCTTGAGCCGGATTGGGTTGCCGGTATCTCAATTGGTGCAATAAATGCGGCAATAATAGCCGGAAATGCGCCGCAAAACCGCTTAAAGAAACTCCGTGAATTCTGGGAGTTCATAACTATTGATGAATTTGCACTATTCCCAACTGCTGTAAAATGTTTTGCCACACGCAATGATATACAACGCCAAGCCATTAATTTTATGAGCGCAGCGCATACGCTTATTAGTGGAATACCGGGATTTTTTAAGCCGAGGCCACTGATCCCGTGGCTTGAGCCAAATGGCTCGATGCCAGCTACAAGTTTTTATGACCTGTCAGGCTTCAAATCCACGCTAGAACAGATGATAGATTTCGACAGGCTTAATAATGATGATATACGCCTTAATGTCGGGGCGGTTAATGTTAAGACCGGTAACTTCACCGATTTTGACAATAAACTAATGAAAATAACCCCTGAGCATATAATGGCCAGCGGCGCATTGCCTCCCGGATTTCCGGCTGTTGAGATAGAAGGCGAATATTACTGGGATGGCGGTCTTATTTCGAACACGCCATTACAATGGGTGGTGGAAGATAAATCATATGAAGACAGCCTTGTTTTCCAAGTGGACCTGTGGAGCGCTGATGGTGAGTTCCCGCAGAATATGGCTGATGTGCTTACCCGCCAGAAAGATGTGCAGTTTTCCAGCCGTACGCGTGCCAACACTTCTCGCTTTAAGCAACAGCGCAAACTTTACCATAATATAGCCAAACTTATAGAGAAGCTGCCTGATGATCTGAAAAGATCCCCTGAAGCCAAACTTTTAAGCGAGGCGGCGGATACCAAGGTTTATAATATTGTGCATCTTATTTATCATAATAAAAACTATGAGGGCTATTCCAAGGATTTTGAATTTTCCCGCCTGAGTATGGAAGCGCACTGGCAATCGGGGTATAATGATACTTTAAAAACGCTGGAACATAAGAAGGTTCTGGAAAGGCCGCACAATAGTGAAGGCATAGCCATATTTGATTACAGCCGCGGCAAGGGCGAAGAGCCTATAGATAAAAAATAATATATAGATATTTCAAGGCGGTATTTTGTCTTGCAATTATTGAACCGGGTAGTATATTAAATAGATATTATACTATACGGTACAGTTTATGAATTCAAAGACTCCTAAAAAATCAGATAAAAATCTCGTAGGCCGCCCAAAGGACGCGGGTAAGCGCGATAATATCGTGCGTGCTGCTAATAATTTATTCATGAAGAATGGCTATTCGCTTACCAGCATGGAGGCGGTTGCAAAGAATGCAGATGTTTCCAAGCTAACCATCTACAGCCATTTTGCGAATAAAGATGAGTTGTTCAAGGAAGTAATCCGACTGCGCTGTGATAAATTGGCTGCCCCGGAAAGTTTTATGGTTCTTGCAAATCAGCCGGTTGAAAAATCGCTTTTAAAACTGGGGATTGATTTTACTTCCCTTGTATTTCGCCCAGATTCCATAAGGTTGCACTGCATAATGCAGGCGGAAGCGGTGCGCCATCCTAAAGTCGTACAGATATTTTATGAAACCGGCCCTAAGAGGGTGCGTTCTGAATTCGCAAAATTATTGCAAGCCTGGAACGACCAGAAAAAGTTGATAATCCCTGATGCTTCTAAAGCCTCAAACCAGTTTTTCAGTTTGCTGAAAGGCGAGATGCTGATGCAGGTAATTTTGCTCAGGATGCCGATGCCTAGTGAAACAGAGCTGAAAGAGCATGTACGAACAACAGTTGATTTTTTCCTCTCCGCTTACTCTCCATCCTATAAGAAAAAGAAATAAATATGGAAAAACATAAAAACAAGCTAAAGCTGATTATAGCTTTCATAAGCGCATGTATTGTGATAACGGCGATTTATCTGTTCATTCACCGTAATGAGCAAAGCACTGATGATGCTGCGATTGACGGGCGCAATGTGGTGATAAGTTCTAAGGTTTCGGGCTATGTGAAAACCCTAAATATAAGTGATAACCAGCAGGTGAAAGCAGGCGATATTTTGCTGGAAATCGACCCGGCTGATTACATTATACGCCGTGACAAAAGCAAGGCAGCTCTGGCAGCGGCACAAGCTCAGGTTGTATCGGCTGATGCAGCCTTCAAAAAAGACCAAAGCGATCTAAACCGCATGAAGCGCCTGAGTACGCAGGCACGCAGCCAGGAGCAACTGGAGCAGGCTTCCTCGGAAGCCCAGAAGTCGCAAGCGGTGATCGAGCAGCTGCAGGCTCATGTAATGGAGGCGCAGGCTGACCTGGCGCAGTCGGAAAAAGACCTTGCTGATACTAAAATAATTGCACCGATGGATGGTTATATTACTAAACGCGGCGTTGAGCGTGGTAATTACATACAGCCGGGACAGCAGCTAGCGTCGTTGGTAGGAACTGAGTTATGGGTAGTTGCTAATTTCAAGGAAACCCAGCTTAAGAGAATCAAAAGAGGTGATGCCGTAGATATAGAGGTGGATGCTTTTCCTGATAAAAAAATTACCGGCACCGTTGACAGCATACAATCAGGAACTGGTGCATATTTTTCTGCATTTCCGCCAGAAAATGCAACCGGAAATTATGTGAAAATCATCCAGCGCGTCCCTGTAAAGATCGTATTTGATAGCCCGCCTGAAAATATCCATCTGGGGCTTGGAATGTCTGTTACTCCTGTGGTGCATACCGGGAGTGCGGAGAATAAGCGTGAGTGATAGCGCAGAAAAGACCTATAACCCTTACCTTGTTGCTATGGTGGTGAGTCTTGCTGCTTTCATGGAGGTTCTGGATACTACTATAACCAATGTATCACTTTCGCACATAGCAGGGACTTTGGGCGCAACCCAGGATGAAAGTACATGGGTTTTAACATCTTACCTTGTTGCTAATGGGATTGTCCTGCCGCTTTCAGGCTGGCTTTCACAAGTGATGGGGCGCAAACGTTTTTTTATGATGTGCATAGCTGCTTTTACGGCTGCTTCTTTCCTGTGCGGGATGGCAACCTCTCTTCCGATGCTGATAATTTTTCGCCTTATGCAGGGAATTGCCGGAGGCGGATTGCAACCGACACAGCAAGCGATCATCATTGATGCTTTCCCGCCGGAAAAACGCGGGGCGGCTTTTGGCTTGATGGGGATTACCATGATAGTTGCACCAATTCTGGGGCCGACATTAGGCGGATTCATTACTGATAATTTCAGCTGGCGCTGGATTTTTTTTATGAATGTCCCGGTTGGGATCATGGCTTTCTGGTTGGTGGGGCAGATGGTGAAAGATCCGCCACATGCGAACGCACAGGGCGTTGGTTCAATTGATTATATAGGCCTAAGTTTAATCGTATTTGGCTTGGGAGCCTTGCAGATAATGCTTGATAAAGGCCAGCAGGAAGACTGGTTCGCAAGCAATTTTATTGTGCTGTTCGCAATTATTGCAGCCATTTGTTTGGTAGCCGCCGTTATCTGGCTTCTGCGGCAGGAAGACCCTGTAATTGATTTGCGATTACTTGCTAAACCTAGTTTTAGCCTTTCTTGCATCATGATATTTTTTATGGGTTTTTGCCTGTATGGTTCCAGCACATTGTTGCCTATGCTTGTACAGTCACAATATGGTTATGATGCGACGCTTGCCGGGCTGGTGCTGTCGCCGGGCGGTTTTGCTGTAATTTTCATTATGCCGATTGTCGGCAGGCTGGTGAATAAAGTTCAGGCACGCTACCTTATTGCCTTTGGCATGTTCATGCTAACGATTGGTCAGTGGTATACCATGCATATCACCCCGCAGACCAGCTACAATCTTTTTGTGTTCATGCGTATTTTGCAGGTTATCGGGCTTCCATTCCTGTTCATCCCAATAAGCACGCTGGCCTTCATGCATATAGCCAAAGAAAAAAGCAGTAAAGCTTCAGCTATATATGCGCTTTCGCGCAATGTGGGAGGCAGTATCGGCATTGCTATTATGATAAGCTATATCGCCCGCCACCAGCAGATTAACCAGGCCTATCTATCGGCTAACCTGACGCAGGAAGATCCGGTTTTCCGCGCAACTTTAGCCCGCTATACAAACGCATTCTTTTCACATGGTATGGATATGGCGCAAAGCGCACAGGCAGCTATGGGAAAAATATATGGGGTGTTACTGCACCAAGCAACAATAATGGCTTACCGTGATGCGTATATGGTAATGGCGATAATAACTTTGATACTGGCATTGATAGCGCTGATAATGCCACGCAATAACCCGCGCAAATTGCCGGCTGATGCTGCGGTTCATTAGGAAAAAATTATGAAAAATTTTAATATGCTTTTAATCTCCTGTATTCTTAGCGGCTGCACTGTTGGCAGTGATTATTTAAAGCCAGATATCAATCTGCCGCAAAGCTGGTTTGCGCCTAAGGAAAAAGAACTGCCTATAACTGATGACAAGGCAGAGATAGAGCAAATCTGGTGGAAAAATTTTAATGACCCCGTACTTGGGCAGCTTATAGAAAAGGCGAGTGTAGATAATTTTGACCTGAAAATTACTCAGGCGAGAATTGCACAGGCTCGCGCTATGCGCGGCATCACCAGTTCCGCTTTGATACCACAGGTTAATATGGTCGCAGGTGATATGCGGCAGGGTAATCGCTTTGCTTTCGGCGGCGCGCCGTTTCCGGGAATGGATAAGCCTTTCAATACTTTCCAGGCCGGGTTTGATGCCAGCTGGGAGCTTGACCTTTTTGGCAAAAGCAGAAGGGCTTTGGAAGCCGCAAATGCTGAGCTAGAATCAGCCATTGCCACGCGTGATGCTGTGCGGGTTTCCATGCTTGCTGAAATTGCCAGTACCTATATGGATATACGCTCTTACCAGCAGCAGCTTAAAATCACGCAAGAAACCATAGATGCTGAAAAACACACGGTGAGTATTGTGAATGAAAATTACCGGGCGGGAAACAGTGCCCAGTTATATCTCATGCAGGCGCGGGCGCAGCTTGAACAAACCAAGACACAATTGCCTTATTACCAGAACCTTCTGGCGCAATCAGAATATAGCATGGATGTATTATTGGGGCATCAGCCGGGCACAGCTTATAAGATGCTGGAGGAAGAAAAACCGATACCGGCGGTTACTGATTCGCTGTTGCTTTCTACCCCTGCAAAAGTTATCGCCGAACGGCCTGATATACGCGTGGCAGAAAGAAATCTTGCAGCAACTACTGCAAGGCAGGGAGTTGCAGCCGCGCAATTCTTTCCCGATATTTCACTGTCTGCCTTTGTAGGATTTTTGAATGTTGATGCACAACATTTGCTGGAGCGCGATAGTAAATCATGGAGTATGGGAGGAAATATATTATCGCCGATCCTGAATTACGGGAAGCTTTCTTCCAATATGGACCTTGCTGATGCGAAGCAGCAAGAGGCGCTGGCGGTTTACCAGAAAGCCGTAATATCTGCTCTTTCAGATGTAAGTAAATCCGTTGCCGCATATAAAAAACAGCAGGAATATTTAAGCGCCGTTGATAAGACGGTAAGTGCTAACCGTAAAACAGCGGATATAGCCCGCTCGCGTTATAAAGAAGGCTTGTCATCATTTATTGAAGTTCTGGATGCTGAGCGAACACTTTATAATTCGCAGAGCCAGCAGGTTAAGTCCAGGGCGCAGGTTTCTAAGGATATGATAGCGGTTTATAAGAGTTTAGGCGGCGGCTGGAAATAAATTCAAGGCTTAGCGAATACTTTAGAAATTACATTCGTATTACTTAGGCGAGTGAATAAAAACCCTAACTTATGGAGATCAAATATGAAGAAATTACTACCTATGGCCTTGATAATTTCAATTGTTTCAACAGGCATTGTTTATGCTAATGACGATGCAAAAAGCGATTATGGTTCAAAATCTTTCAAGGAAACTATCGCTAAACTACCGGAGGCAAAGGCTACTGCTTTCCGTGATTCTATGGCGCAGGCGCGTAAAAACAATGACGGCATGAAAGAGCAGATGAAAAAACAACGTGATGAATTAAATGCAATCATGATCGCTCCGACATTTGATAAGGCAGCCTATATTGCAAAGAGCAGCGAGCTTCAGGCAACTAAGGATAAAATGCACGCAAACATGCGTGAAGCCTTTGCAAATGCTGTTGCAGGTCTTTCGCAGGATGAGCGTAAATTGCTTGCAGATTCCATGCATAAGCGCGGGCATAGATGGCATAAAGATGCGGAAAAACCGGCGCAGGCAGGCGGTAAATAGTTACTTCCTTGTAGTCTGGGCAGGGAAGGATTATTCTTTCCCTGTCCCTTTTTACCGAGGAGTTTTTGGTTAATGCAGGAGGCCTTGAATTTAATTAAGGATAAGGAAGCTGACGTGGATGACGCGCAGCTGCTTGCACGTATAAAAAAAGGTGAACATGAAGCCTTCGCCATATTGGTACGCAGGCATAGTTTGCGTTTTTACCGGATTGCTTATCGCTTTACTGCGGAGCGTGGGGAGGCTGAGGACATAGTGCAGGATGCATTTTTGAAATTATGGGAAAACGCTGAAAGCTGGAACCCGAGCAGGAACAGTGCTTTTACCACATGGTTTTACCGCGTTGTGGTCAATCTCTGCCTGGACCGTAAGAAAAAAAAGCGGCCACTTCAGATGATTGATGAAGTGCTTATTGCTGATGATAATATAACACAGGAAGAAAGAATGATTGAGCGCGAAAATGAAATATTGATAGAAAATCATATTGCAGCTTTGCCTGAGCGCCAGAGGGTTGCATTGAATTTGTGTTTTTACGAAGGTCTTAGCAACCAGGAAGCAGCCCAAATAATGGGTGTACACTTGAAGGCGCTGCAATCGCTTATTATGCGCGCTAAGCTTACGCTTCGGGAAAAACTCATGGGTTGATGGAGGGATTTATGTCAGAATTTGAAGAAAAACTACATGCACGGAAGCTCGAGCAGCCATCTGCTTTTTTTGCCGAGCGTATAATCAATATTGCTGCCCATACGCCGCGCAATGTCCCAATCAGCATATTTATGCAAATACGTACAATGTTTGGAGAGTTCATGCTTCCACAACCCGCCTATGCTTTTGCAGTTATATTGCTGCTGGGGTTTGGAATCGGAGTTATTTTTGATGATGCCGGCAATATACAAAATGAAAATACTCTTGCTTTATCTTCTATATTTAGTGATGACGGGGCTTCATTATGAAAAAATCAATAAAAGCCATGCTGGTTGTTTCAATCTTGCTTAACCTGCTTTTTGCCGGGCTTATACTGGGGCATATGGGAAAATCTTTCCTGCGTGGCGGTAAAACCCCATATCAGGAAATGGTGGCTAAGCTACCAGCCGATAAACAGAAAATATATAAGGATGCTGTGGCGCATGCCGAACAGGATAATGCAGAACTGCATGAGCAGTTTGATGATATACGCAAAAAATCCGCAGCTATATTAAAAGCCCCTGATTTTGACCGCGAATCTTACATAAAGCAAATCACAAAATTACATGAGTTACGAGGAAAGATAATGTATAATACTGCAAATGCAGTTGCCGATATTGCAGGTAAATTCAGCCCGGATGAACGAGCTACACTTGCAGATATATTCCGCAAATCAGGCTCGTCGTGGCGAGTTCGCAAGTGCGAAGAGAAATCCAATGAAAGCGCAGAAATCAAGCAGTAATTATTTAGTGGTGATAGCGGCCACGATGCCCATGACCACCGCGTATCTGCACATCAATAAATGGCGGCGGTACGTAATATAGGCGTTCATCCCTTACTATGTAAGTTATCTGTGCTGGCGGTTGCGCCCCTATCTGCTGGGTTGCAGGCATAAGCTGCCATGAACCATCAGGCTGGCGGCAAGCTGTGCCATACGCTTTTTGCACTGTGTTGGCTATCTTAAGGGTTTGGGTGTATTCGCGGCAATATGGTGCTGGTTCAACGAACTGAGTGGTTGTGACATAAGTTTGCGCCTGAGCTATGCCAGCAATGGCAAACTGGGCAGAAAGAGTTATAATTATTAGATTAAGTTTATTCATAAGAATCCCGGATTGTTGCTATTATATGATATTGATACGAACGAAATATCAAAAACCTCCGTTTTGATGGAATTTTTATTTATTGGAAATCACTTGGGCTGGCGATTTTACCTATATTTATCCTATTATAATGGGAACAGGAGGGTAACATCATGGCAAGCAAATTGAATTTTAAGAAAGAAGCAGAAGATACCGCTGAAGAGCAGAGGGAAATCCAGAAACAGGTGGAAAAAGCTGATAAAATTTCACCTAAAGAAGAAGTGAAAAAAGCTATGCAGGCAGGGGCGCGCAAATATCCGGAGCCGCCGCTGGTAAAGCAACATCTCAAAAAACCGGGGAATGAATGTGACCTTGAATTAGCTCCGATGTGTGATGCTCCTTATTACAAAGGTTCGGAGAAATTGAAGGATAAAGTGGCAATCATAACCGGTGGGGATTCGGGAATTGGCCGGGCAGTTGCTATCCTGTTCGCGCGCGAAGGCGCAGATATTGCCATTGTGTATCTTAATGAGCATGAAGATGCGGATAGAACAAAGAATATGGTGGAGGAGGAAGGGCGTAAATGTATAGTCATTTCCGGTGACGTAACAAACCGCAATTTTTGTATAGATTCTGTGAAAATGGCTGCGGATAAGCTGGGTAAACTTGATATATTGGTAAATAATGCCGCTTTTCAGGAGCATATTTCGCGTTTTGAGGATTTGACCGAGGAGCATTTTGATAAAACATTAAAAACCAACCTATACGGTTATTTTTTCATGGCGCAGGCGGCGGCTGGGTATATGAAGCCGGGAAGCGCTATAGTAAATACCGGTTCGGTTACCGGGCTGCTAGGCAATAAGGACCTGCTAGATTACTCCATGACTAAGGGGGGCATCCACGCCTTTACACGCTCGCTGGCAACACATTTGATACCCAAGGGAATCCGTGTTAATGCTGTAGCACCGGGGCCAGTCTGGACGCCATTAAATCCGGCTGATAAGGAAGCAAATGATATTGCACATTTTGGTGAAAAGACACCTATGAAGCGACCAGCGCAGCCGGAAGAAATTGCCCCAGCTTATGTATTTTTAGCCTCTTCTCATTGTTCGAGTTATATAACCGGGGAGATACTTCCTATTATCGGTGGCTACAACGGAGGATAGCTAATTGCCTTTATTTTCTGGCTTACTAAAATCCACATCTCGATCCAGCCCGTTCTTAAAGGCATTGATAAAAGCATTTTCAATTATCCCGGCAATAGTCGCCCAGCTATCAGTGTCTACATTATCCAAATCTCCTTCCAGAGGGATTTTAGTGGCGAACTGGTCTTTGCTATGGTTGGTGAAAATTTCTACAACAACAGAAACCAGTGTTTCCCACGCAAGTTTTATTGGATTGCTGGTTTTACGCAGATCAATAAGTGAAATGTCAGTAGCTATCGGCTTTACATAACCCGACACTTTGTTGTTTTTAACAATAAATTCTGAATAGACATTCAAATTGCCTTTTTTAATGTCGATTGCTGCGTAAGCATTGCTGTAATTGCTGAGCGCAGGAAGGTTTACGTGCTCAAGCCTGGTTTCGATATCCATGTCGGGGATGGGGCGCAGAATATTCATTTTTCCGGTCATGTCCAGATTGCCGCCGCCAATTGAATTACCTCTTATAATCAGGGTGGATGGGAGCTGTTTATCCTTATCGACGACATTGCGTAAATTGCGGATTTCCCCTGACATATTATTTATATATACGTTAACTTTCGGATTGGCAGAAAAATCCTGATAAGTGAGTTTGCCATCCTTAAAAGTCACCAGGTTTATATCTATCGGCATTAAATCTTTGATGGGTTTTGACCAATCCACACCACCGCCGTATTGCGTAATTTCCCCTGATTTGCCTACGGCAAAATTAATTACTGGTTTAGTCAGGTCGGCGTTGGAAACTATCCGGCCATGCAGAAGTGCACGCCATTGTATTGATAGATCGATAGTATCTATGTCAACAAAAGGGGTGGGGATATTACCGGTTTTTTTATAGATTTTCAGGTTATGTATTTTATATGCTCCGCGGTAAAGGGCAATATCTATATCCTCAATCGAACCCTCATATCCTTTTATATTCCCAAGTGCGTTATTTACATAGCGCGGAAGCCATATATTAAGGTACAGGCGTGCAGCTATAAGCACCAAAATAAGTAGCGATATGATACCAATAAGCCAGTAGCGTTTTTTGTGTGCTTTTAAACCTGTCATATGGAAAATAAATTATAAAACGCATAATATTTCCATATGTATCAATTTCAAATAGCTAAAGACGGCTATTATTGCTCGCGCATGGATTGCTGCATATGCCTGTGAAGCGGTGAAAGCAGGAAACTTATTATATGGCGGGAGCCGGTTTTAATTTCCGCAGTAACAGCCATCCCAGGAGTAAGACCTACCATCCGCCCGTCAATATCCATGCTGGTTTCTTCAAGCGAGATGCGTGCGGCATAGACCAATTCCTGCCCTTGCAGTTCGCTGCTGTCATTTTCCGCGCCTACTGACCTGCTGGATTTATCATCGGGCTTGCTGCGTGCTATGGCGTCTTGCGAAACTGAGATCACATGCCCATGCAGCAAACCATAACGGGTGAAATTAAATGTGTCGACTTTGACTTCCACTTCCTGCCCTTCATGCACGAAACCTATATCACGGTTGGAAACCATTGCCTCGATCTCAATATGGCTGTCGGCGGGGACTATCGCCATAAGTGCCTCAGCGGATGTTACCACACCCCCTTCAGTATGTACGGCAAGCTGCTGTACAGTACCATCAACCGGTGATTTAAGGGTTTGCAGGCGGAATTTCTGCGAGGCTTGCAACCATTGCTCTTTAAGGCTTGCTGCCCTCTGCTCGGAATCGGCAAGTTTATCGAGGTTGTTATGCTGGTATTCGGCCTGCGCCTGCTTACGCTGTTCCTTTAGAGATTCTAATGCGCCAGTGGCTTCTGCAAGCCTGCCTTTTTGTACATTAAGTTCCTGCACATGCTCAACAAGGTCCTGCTGTGCAGTTAATGTATCAAGCTTTGAGCCATAGCCTTTATCGGACAAGGTCTTATGCATTTTAGTGCGTTCTTCAAGCATAGGTATGGATTCAGTGAGCTTATTTATGGTTGCTGAAACGGCAGCGAGATTACCTTCGTTCTGCGCTATCTGACGGTCAATTCCTGTAAGTTTTGCATGAATTTCTTCAAGCTGGTGGGTAAGAAGTGATTTTTGCGTGGCAATCTGTGACTCGCTAGCATCTTCTGGAGGTGTGAATTTGCTTTCCACATCATTATCCATGCTGAGTGCTGCTTTTAGGCGAGCAGTATCAAGTGCGGCAGTCATATATTCGCTATGTAGCCTGTCACGCTCCGATTCATTGATCGTTGAATCTATCTCAATAAGTATATCACCAGCCTTTACTTCCTGCCCGTCATGCACATGAATGGAACGAACTACGCCTGATTCAAGCGGCTGGATGATCTTGGTGCGCCCGGTTGGTATGATCTTGCCCTGTGCGGTTGCGATAATATCCACCGTGCCAATACAAGCCCACGCAAGCGCCAGCAGGAAGAAAGATATAATAACAGCTGATATTGCCCTGCCCAGCGGTGAAGGAGGAGTTTCCAGAATTTCCAAAGCAGCAGGATAAAACTCAATCTCAGGGTCGTTCTGGTTAAAAGATTTGATCCACATCGTGAAATGTAAAGACAGCCATTGCAGGCGCGGCTGTGTATAATCCAGTATACGCTTTGCATATTTATGCCTACGGATATAGTGCGAGAAAGCATATAGCCTTTGCAAGATCAAATCTTTTAAATTCATCAAAATATTTTTTATTTTCGCGGCCACTGCTAACCCCCCTGCATACGAAGTAGGGAGGCGTAACGGCCATTGGTACGCACTAACTCATCATGTGATCCATCTTCTACAATACGGCCTTTTTCAATGGTAATGATACGATGGCAATCACGCACGGCAGAAAGCCGGTGGGCGATAATAAGCACCGTCCTTCCCTGCACGATCTGGCGCATATTTTCCTGTATGATGCGTTCGCTTTCATAATCAAGTGCGCTGGTTGCCTCATCAAAAATCAGGATGCGCGGATTGCTTATCAGCGCCCGGGCGATAGCAATGCGCTGGCGCTGGCCGCCGGACAGATTCGCGCCGCGCTCGCCTACTATAGTGTCGTAACCTTCGGGGAGTTCAAGTATGAAATCATGCGCTCCGGCAAGTTTTGCGGCTTCAATTACATACTCGGTTTCCATACCGGGATTTATGAGCGCTATATTATCGCGGATTGAACGGTTGAAAAGCACATTCTCCTGAAGCACCACCCCAACCTGCCGACGCAGCCAAGCTACATCGACCATTGCAAGGTCAACGCCATCTACCAGAACCCTGCCGCTTTCGGGAAGGTATAAACGCTGCACCAGCTTGGTAAGTGTCGATTTTCCGGAACCGGATGGGCCGACAATCCCAACCACTTGCCCGGCAGTAATATTTATATTTATATCGTGTAATATCTCTGGGCCATCAATCCGGTAGCGGAATGAAATGTGCTCAAGTGAAATATTGCCATTGATTGCCGGAAGAGCGGTGCGCCCCGGTGTGAAAGCAGGCTCGGGAATAGTATTTAAAATATCGCCCAGACGTGCAACGGAAAGCCTGGCCTGGTGGAAATCCTGCCATAGCTGCGCTAAACGTAAAACAGGTTGCGCCACGCGCGATGCCAGCATATTGAATGCAACAAGTTCGCCAACGGTTAAATAGCCATCTATAACTGCCCTTGCGCCAAAGAATAAAACTGCTGCGGTTACCAGCTTGCTGATAAGCTGCACTCCCTGGCTTGCCCAATTTCCGATATTTGTTACCCGGAAACTTGACTGTACATAGCCAGCAAGCTGTTCTTCCCAGCGCCTTTGCATCTGCGGTTCTACCGCCATTGCCTTTAAGGTTTCAATTCCCCCTATACTCTCAACAAGGAATGATTGGTTTTCTGCGCCGCGGTTGAATTTTTCATCCAGACGGGCACGAAATAGGGGAGTAACGCCTGCTGATATTGCAATATAAAATGGAAAGGAAAATAATACTAAGGCGGTTAAGAATAATGAGTAGTAAGCCATTACAGCAATGAAAACAAAAGTAAAAAATAAATCAATAACCAATGTCAGCGCTGAGCTGGTAATGAAATTTCGGATATTTTCCAGTTCGCGCACGCGGGCAACGCTATCACCCACGCGCCGCGCTTCAAAATAGGATATAGGGAGCGCTACCAGCTGCTTGAACAGCCGTGCCCCAAGCTCGACATCAATACGGTTGGTGGTATGAGAAAAAACATATGTACGTAGCGCAGTAAGCAGGCTTTCAAATATTGAAACTGCAAGCAGCCCTATAATAAGCACGTTAAGTGTGGACATGCCCCTATGCACAAGGACTTTATCAATTACTACCTGGAAAAATAACGGGGTAATGAGTGCAAAAAGCTGAAGGAAAAATGATGCGAGCAAAATTTCACCAAGAAGCCTGCGATATTTTACCATCGCCTGTAAAAACCAGCTTACATCGAACTGCCGCATTAGTTCGCCAACTCCTGCGCGGCGAACTACTAATATAATCTGCCCATCCCATTCGTTTTCCAATTGCTCGCGTGTTATTAGTTCTGGCTTTCTTGCAAGCGGGTCTTGTATTAAAATTTTATCTTCAGTAATTTTACCAATAATAAAAAAATGGCCATTGCGCCGTTGGGCAATGCAAGGAAGGGATGTTTTGCACAAGCGCTCCCAGTTGCTGTGGATATTCCTGGCTTTTAGCTTGAACTGTTTAGAAAAGCGCAGCATTTCTGTTATGTCCATGCGCCCGCCACCAAGCTGGTGTTGCAATTGTCCAGAGTCAACCGCAATACCTAGAAAGCGCAACAGCAGAACAAAGGACATTAGTCCAGTATCAGGGGTATCAAGGGGAGTTGCTTCGTCTTCCGGCAGCATATTTAATTTCTTGTATTTATTATTGGCCGCCAAACTGCGATTATCTTAATGTAATATATAAGCAATACTATTTTACCTGATATACGCAACAATTTATTACTTTGAATATTATTATCTTTGCGGGGCTACTGCCATCTGCCAATCCTTTATCGCATCTATTGGATGGATGAGCATTATAATATTTAATGTAAGGTTATCACGTATCAATAAGGCGCACCCAATTTCCATAATTATGATAATAAATAATGAAAGCAATGGGTTAAATCTGTATGCGAGCAAAAATCCAAGGGTTGCTAATATAACATCACTTAAAGAATTTATTATACTGTCACCTACATATCCAAGTGAAATGGTAACGGCGCGGTAACGTTCTATAATAAATGGGGAGTTTTCCATAATTTCCCATACGGATTCTATAGTCATGGCTATAATCAGCCTGAATTTAACCGAGGTTTTCCGTGCTATGCACCATAATACACCGTAAAATAATATGCCATGCCCGATATGGGAAAAAGAATAAGGATCAGCCAGGCGCTGGGAATTCTCACTGCTCCAGATGCTGCCTTCCCACCAGCCGAATTTTCCATCGGGGCCAAATAATGAGCGGCCCAGCCATAGCTCGATAGCATATGTTGCGGCTAATATAACCACAAACGCACTTATAGTGCCGAAATGATGCTTTAGATAACAGATGGCCGGATTTAAGTTTTTCATATTAAGTATACAATAATATATAGCCTGGGCTTGCTGGGCCTAATCCCCGTAGGGCGTAAGGTGGTGGGGGGAGAGGGATTTGAACCCCCGACCAAGGCGTTATGAGCGCCCTGCTCTAACCGCTGAGCTATCCCCCCTTAAATCGAAAAATTTGATAAGGACAGCATAGTGATTAGTGTCTAGCGAATTGCTTTTCAATCTTTTTTCTACAAAAAATAGAATTTTCTATTAAAAAAACACTATTTTGCTTGCAATACAAGCGGGTCTGGGTTAGAAGTCACCCTCCAAAAATACATTATATATTAGGACAGGCGCTATGAAACAGGACATTCACCCGGAATATCATAAAATTACAGTTGTTATGACTGATGGAAGCAAGTACGACACTTTCTCTACTTGGGGGAAAGAAGGAGATGTGCTTCAGCTTGACGTTGACCCGCTGACACACCCGGCATGGGTAGGCGGCGTTAACTTGCGTAAAACTGGTCAGATGGAAAAATTCCAAAACCGTTTCGCAAGCTTTTCAGTTGCAACTACCGGCAATGCTTCAGGCGATGCTAAAAAAGCCGAAAAGAAAGACAAAAAAGATTCTTAATTGATTAAGCTATATTTATATTAAGGCCGGCGGCAGAAATGCCCCGGCTTTTTTTTATGCCGTATATGTAGATTTAGCTCTGGCTTTTTTGAAGAAAAATTTTTATTATTGCAGGGAATTAAATGGAATTTTTTGCGTTAACCACAAAATATAGTGGTAAATACTAAAAAATTGTTCAATATAGGCACAGGTAAAATATTTCTGGGAGCGCAACCATGACCATAAACCTTCAGATTCCAACAAAAATTGAGCATCTGCGCCCGACCATCACAGTTATAGGTGTTGGCGGTGCTGGGGGCAATGCGGTCAATAACATGATCGCTTCGAATCTTGAGGGTGTAAATTTTGTGGTGGCAAATACTGACGCGCAAGCGTTGGACCATTCACTTACCGAACGCACGATCCAGCTTGGCGCTGGGATCACTAAGGGGCTTGGCGCAGGCGCCAACCCTAATGTCGGGCGTGAAGCAGCTGAAGAAGCCAAAGAAGAAATCGCTGCCTATATAGAAGGCAGCAACATGGTTTTTATAACTGCTGGAATGGGCGGCGGCACGGGTACTGGGGCGGCTTCTGTTGTTGCGCGCATAGCAAAGGAGCAGGGAGTTCTGACTGTTGCTGTTGTCACAAAGCCCTTCCAGTTTGAAGGCAAGCACCGTATGTGCCTTGCCGAAGAAGGCCTTAAAGATCTGCAGGATTATGTTGATACTCTCATCGTTATACCAAACCAGAATTTATTTAGAATTGCGAATGAGCGTACTACTTTTGCTGATGCATTCAAGATGGCTGACGAAGTCCTCCATTCGGGTGTGCGGGGTGTTACTGATCTTATGGTCAAACCGGGTCTTATCAACCTCGATTTCTCAGATATACGCACAGTTATGCGTGAAATGGGTAAAGCGATGATGGGAACCGGTGAATCTTCCGGTGAACGCCGCGCTATTGAAGCTGCTGAATCGGCAATCTCCAATCCGCTGCTTGATGACGTATCTTTGAAAGGCGCACGCGCATTACTGGTAAATGTCACCGGCGGCAATGATATGACTTTGTTTGAAGTTGACGAAGCGCTGAACCGCATCCGCGAGGAAGTTGATGCTGATGCAAATATAATATTCGGCTCTACTTTCAATGATGCAATGGAAGGGAAAATGCGTGTGTCAGTTGTTGCAACCGGGATTGACGCGCAATCGCAAAGCCCGGTTAATACGAAAGCAAGCATGTTGTCAGAAGGGCGCAAGCCTTATAGTTTCGCAAACGTAACGAAAGAGCCAATTAAAATGGCGCCGCGTGTAGCCCCTGTTGCGGCGGCAGTTTCCGTTGAACCAGTAAGGGAAATAGCTCAGGATTTTACAGCGCCTTCACAAGCTGTTCGTCCGCAATTTGTTGAGCAGAGGGCAGGTGGGGCCGTGCGTCTGCAGCCAGAAATAAGCGAATATAGCCAGTCACAGATACAACCACAAATGCAGCCTCAACCGCAGTCTTATTCTGCACCGGCTGTTGATGTAAGTTCTGTACTCCGCGAGCAGCCAATTGCCCCGGCCCCGTTTGTAGCGCAGGCACAGCAACCAGTTCTAGCGCAACCGCAGGATAACCGTATGTTCCAGCACCAGCCTGCAATGCGGCCAAACCCACAGGCTGCTTCATACCGCCGCGAAGTTGCAGATCCCCTGCGCGGTGCAGCCAGTTCTGCGCGTGGTTTTTTCAAGCGCATGGCAGATGCTGGGCGCGCACTTTCAACTCGCAATGAGAATGAAAAAGAAATGGAAGAACCAAGGGTGCAGGTAGTC
>CAUJHR010000023.1 GCA_963205195.1 Pseudomonadota bacterium
GAAAGCGTGAATAAGTTGTGGAATTAGGTAAAGATATAGCCTTATGAATAGCATTAATTACAGTGAATATCTAGTCTCTGCTTGCGAAATTTCCAAAGGGGCAGGTAGGCTGATTATGAATTATTTTTCAAATGGTTATACTTCATCGCAAAAATCCGATAACAGCCCTGTGACACAAGCCGATATTGCAGCCAATAAATATATAACCAAAGCGCTTGCAAAACTTGCCCCTCATATTCCGGTTATAGCGGAGGAAGATGAAACTCTGGGAAGCAATAGCCATAAGCGCTTTTTCCTCGTAGATCCGCTTGATGGAACGCGCAGTTTCGTGCGCGGGGAGCCGGAATTTACAGTAAATATCGGGCTTATTGAGAATAACAAACCGGTGCTTGGAGTGATATATTGTCCGCCGCAGGATATATTATATTTCGGGCAGGTAGGTGGTAATGCTTATAAGCAAACCGGGGATAAAAAGCCGGAAGTAATCAAAACCCGCAAAGCCCCGCAAGATGGGCTGACAGTAGTACGCAGCCGCTCGCATCCATCGCAGAAAACCAATGGCTATTTACAGTCCTTAAACGTAAAAGAACTTATCAGCGGCTCAAGTTCGGTAAAATTCTGCATGGTAGCTGAAGGCAGTGCCGATATTTACCCGCGCTTTGGACGCACGATGGAGTGGGATACCGCCGCCGGGCATGCGATAGTGGAAGCAGCAGGCGGACGCGTGGAAACTGCAGACGGAAAAGAATTTTTATACGGCAAGGAAGGTTTCGAAAACCCAGCTTTTATAGCATTTGGGGAAAAATAATTTTTATAACTTGCTCTCAATAGCATCCCATATATTGCTTTCAAGTTTGCTACCATTTAACTGGTTTGCAATACGCAATGTAGTTGGTGAGGTAATATTGATTTCGGTAAGCCAGTCGCCTATAACATCCAGCCCCGCAAAAATAATTCCCCTATCTTTAAGTGGCTGGCGCAGCGCTTCACATATCTGAAGCTGTTTTTTACTGATCTCTACCTTAACACCTTTCCCGCCCACGCGCATATTAGCGCGTATATTACCGGTTTCAGGAATACGCCCAACCGCACCGCCTATTTCACCATCAATCAGTATGATCCGCATATCCTTATCTTTAACTTCAGGCAGGAATATCTGTGCCATTATCGGTTCTTTGCTATTTGCAAACTGCATTTCCATAAGTGCTTTGAAATTATCATCACCTGCTTTTAAATGCAGCACTGAACGTCCTCCATACCCATGAAGGGGTTTCAAAATAATATCCTTATGCCTTGCATAAAAATCTGCTATTTCCTTCTCATCAGCACTGATAAGGGTAGGGGGCATGAATCCCTTAAGTAAGGTAGGAAATATTTTTTCAGGATTATTGCGTACGCTTACCGGATCATTAACCACAAGGGTTTTTGGCTGTAACTGCTCTAATAGATATGTTGTGGTTACATATTCCATATTAAATGGCGGGTCTTGCCGCAAAAGCACTACATCCATTGTTCTTAGATCCAGAGAAAAACTTTCCCCTAACTCGTAATAATGTTTAGGATCGTCAAAAAATTTTGCTGGATGCACCCGCGCTCGGATCTCTCCATCTGAATAGGTTAGTTTATCAGGCGTATAATAGAAAATCTCATAGCCACGCCTTACTGCTTCTATCCCCAACAGCAAAGTGGAATCGCTAAGTGGGTTGATGGTTTCAATAGCATCCATCTGTATGGCAACGCGAAGCTTCATAATTCCCTAATTCGGCAGATATCCCCGGCGCGGATCATCTTTTAAGCGCACATAACTGACCACACGCTGCACATAATTGGTAGAACTTGCCACATTCGTTGCGCGATTAAGCTCTTCCTGGTTCTGGGCAATGCCCATCAGGTAAACAACCTGGTTTACGGTAATCACCGAATAATTTATATTATGTATATCTTTGCCAAACAACAGGCGGGTGCGTACCTGTGTGCTTATCCAGACGTCTTTGGCATAATTCCAAAAGCCGGATTTATCATTTATCTGCACCTCATTCATAACCTCTTTCACGCCGTAAACCTGCCATGCAAGTTTTACTGCTTCGATCTGTGAATCAGGTTTATCAACATTGCCAGTTAAAAGCACACGGCCTTCAACAACCTTTATCTCAACATTTGCAAGCAGGTCTTTATAATCCTGGTGGGCATAAAGATTTTTAATTTTAATGACTATCCCGGCGTCATCTATAGCATTGCCAACCGAGCGCTCCTGCGCTGCTACCACAGCTGTTTCTGTGGCTCCCCCAAGTACAAGGGGAACGCATCCTGAAACGCTTATTGCACCTAATATGTAGACACTAAGTTTAATTGCACGCATTTACACTCTCCACGCATCTTTAATATGTTTAGGCAGCCGTTTGGGTATAACCAATATAGCATCAAAACGTATATTATGTTCACTAGTTATATTAAGTCCAGCAATTTTACCGCCCCCAATCAACCACTCGGTAGCCAATAAAATCTTTTTTTGCTTCCATGGGGTAATACTATAAGCACAGCTGGAAAAATCCTTACGCGCCTTTACCTCTACTATCACCAGAGTTTTTCCCTTTTTAGCAATTATATCTATTTCGCCCCTGGGATTTCGGTAACGGCGGGAAATAATCCGGTATCCTTTTAGTATTAAAAATAATGCGGCTAATTTTTCAGCGCCTAACCCAAAATTATACGCTTTTTGTTTTTTTGGGTTTGCCATTGTTTTGATTTTATTAAATTGGACGCACCACAACAAGTATAACTATTCCAATAAGCAGTGCTGTTGGAACTTCATTCAAAATCCGGTAAAATTTTTCAGGTTTGGTATTCCTGTCATTGGCAAAATTTCTGCGGGCACGTGCCATTGCTGCATGCGCCAGCTGCATAAGGATCACCAGCACTAATTTATAATGCATCCATTTACCATTGGCAGGATCAAGGGCATGTGTGTAAAAAAGAAGCCATAAGCCAGCACCCCATGTAACAATCATGGCTGGGTTTATAATAAGGCGCAAAAGCCTGCGCTCCATTATTTTAAATAATTCAGAAGCCTCACTGCCAACCTTAACCTGCGTATGATATACGAACAGGCGCGGCAGATACAGCATTCCACACATCCAGGCAATAACCGCAATTATATGCAATGATTTCATCCATGGGTATAAATCTCCACTCATGCCGCTTTTTTCCCTTCCAGAGAATATGGACATTGGCTTTGCATTTTCGGGCAGAAGCGATCTTTATTAAAAGAACAAAGCTTATCATCAGCCTTAGTTTTTAAGCATAAATCTGCAAGTGCCTCAATAAACATTGGCTCAGTACCAAGCGCAGGAACGCGCACATACCCGGTAACACCGCTTTTTTCTGCCAGCTCGCGGTATTTTATATCAAGCTCATACAAGGTTTCTGAATGCTCCGATACAAACGATATAGGGACAACCAGAACAGGTATTTTTTCAGTTCCTGCCCGTTTTATTTCATGCTCTGTAGAAGGTGATGTCCATTTTAAGGCACCTACTCGGCTTTGATAGCAAATACTGTGGTCGAAGCCTTCAATTGCTAAAATCTGTATGATAACTGCAACAGTTTTTTCGATCTGCCAGCAATATGGATCACCCTTTTCAATTATTTTTTCAGGAAGTCCATGCGCTGAAAAAAGCACCCTTGGTTTACCACTTTCTGAAGCTTTCCAGTATGCCTCTTTTATCAATTTAGCATGCGCCGTAATAAATCCCAAATCAGCAGGGTAGCAGCATATTTTAGTGGTTGGTATATTCATATCTATGCTTGCCGCAGAAGCTTCCCAGTTAGCAAAAGACGAGGCAGTAGTAGTTGTCGAATATTGCGGGTAAAGCGGAAGAAGGATAATATGGTCCGGTGAATAATTACGTACATTCTTTACAACTGTATCACTCATAGGGTGCCAGTAACGCATTGATACAAATACTTTATATTCCGAATCCTTATTTAAGGAAAGCTTATCTTCAAGGGCTTTTGCCTGAATATTAGTAAGCTCTAATATCGGGGATTTACCGCCAATTTTATTATACATTGCTTGCGCCTTGACAGACCTCCTGCTTGAAATAAATTTTGCAAGCAGCCACCTCCACGGATTTTTCAGGTCCATTATCGCTGTGTCATAAAACAGGTTAAACAAAAACGGTTTTATCGCTTTTGTTTCATCAGGCCCACCTAGATTGAATAATATTACAGCCGTCTTTTTAGTCATTGTATAATCAGGAATAGTTTTTAATTATATCGCAAATAAACGCCACATTTTCCGGCGGGGTATGCGGTAAAATACCATGTGCAAGATTAAAGACAAATGGTTTATCACCCAATGTTCCAATAATTTTTTTTGCCTGCAAACCGGCTTCTTTTTTATCTTCTGCCAGCAATATTGGATCAAGGTTCCCTTGCACTACAACATATTTTTGCAATTCATTTTTTGCATAATCAAGTGAAATAGACCCGTCAAAGCTAACACAATCAGCTCCAGATTCCCTAGCATAATCAATTATTTTACTGCCTCCCATACGGGGAAAACCAATAATTGGAATATTAGGATATTTTTCTTTGATTGCACTGGTTATCTTTTTACTCGGTATGATTGAATAATCAAAAAATTCCTGTTCGCTTAAAACCCCGGCCCAGGAATCAAATAACTGTATGGCTTGTGCTCCAGCTTCTATTTGCGCGATGGAGTGGTCAATTACTGCTTCTGTGAGCAGATCAATTAATTTCAAAAAAAATTGTTTTTTTGTAAATGCAGCTCGTCTTACCGATGCAAAATCCCTGCTTCCTTTTCCTTCGACCATATAACATGCAAGAGTCCATGGAAGTCCACAAAATCCAATAAGTGATGTATCATCATGAAGTGATTTCCTGGTAAGTTTTATTGCTTCATAAACCGGGTTTAATTTTTCTGAAAAATTATTCCTGCTAAGTTTTGAAATATCCAAAACAGGTTCTAAAACTGGCCCGGTTCCTTCAATAAAATCTACCTTCGCGCCAAGTGCATCAGGTATAACAAGTATATCAGAAAATATAATTGCTGCACTCATTCCATAACGTGCAATTGGCTGCAATGTAACTTCACATGCTGCTTCCGGTGTATAACAAAACTCCAAAAAATTCCTGAAATTTTTTCTTACCTCACGGTACTCTGGTAAATATCTGCCAGCTTGCCGCATGAACCAAAAAGGTATTCTTCCTGAATGGACATTATTCAAACTCGATAAAAAAATATTACTATTATTAATCATAAAGATTATTCTTTTTAGTGGTAGTAGTAGTTATCAAAGCTTTTACGGGGATTATTTTCCATGTACATTACTATCCACAAAATACATTATTAGCAATTTTTCTGCATAAATAACTGATAATTATATTAAGTTATTCAATATTATTAAATAATTGGAGTAATAAATTTATAAAATTCTGTGGATAACTATTTTTATACAACTTTTTATAAGTGTTATTAGTGTGTTATTCACCTGTGTATAAAAACAGTGGTATGATAGATTAAAATCGGGATAAAATAGCACGCACATATTAGAACATAAAAAACACATAAATTATCCACAGAGTTATATAAGAATGAAAAAATTTAATCTCCATCTGGTGTCAGATTCAACAGGCGAAACAGTAGGAAGCGTTGCCCGCGCCGCCCTTGTGCAATTTGATGATGTAGATGCAGAGGAGTTCAGCTGGACCTTGGTTCGCAGTAAAGCACAGGTCGAAAAAGTATTAGAAGAAATAAGGAAGAACCAAGGCGTTGTCATGTACACGCTGGCAGATCATAACCTGCGTGATATGCTTAAAATAGAATGTAATAAACTCAGGCTTCCCTGCATTGAGGTGCTTTCCAGTGTGGTTAATGAATTATCCAGTTATCTTGGTCTGGAAAGTCACGCCCAGGCAGGAAAGCAGTATGAATTGAATGAAGAATACTTTACGCGCATGGATGCGATAAATTACGCATTGGCGCATGATGATGGGCAGGCTCACTGGGAAATGAGTGAAGCAGATATAATTATTCTTGGTGTATCGCGTACTTCTAAATCTCCGACCTGCATGTATCTGGCCTATAAGGGTTATAAAGCCGCAAATATCCCGCTTGTTTTGGATTGTCCTTTACCGCAAGGTTTAGAGCAACTTAAAAAACCACTTATAATTGGTCTTACCATTAATCCTGAACGCCTGCAGCAAATACGCAAAACCAGATTGCAATCGCTTAGCCAGGAAGGTGAAACCAATTACATTGATATGGAATATATGCAGCAGGAGATTGCCCAGTCGCGGAAGCTTTTTTCTAAGAACCGCTGGCCAGTTATAGATGTTACCAAGCGTTCGGTGGAAGAGACGGCAGCAACAATTGTGCAATATCTGAAAAAGCATCAGGAAAAACTGGAAGGTGCGAGTTGAGCAATATAATAAAAGCAGGTGTAGTAGGCTGGCCGGTATCGCATAGCCTGTCGCCGCGCCTGCATAATTTCTGGCTGAAAAAATATAATATAAATGGGGAATATAAAGCATATCCGGTAGAACCGGGCGGCCTCCCGGAATTTATTAAAAATATGCGCGCTGATGAAAATTTCCGTGGTGTTAATCTGACCATTCCCCATAAAGAAATTGTTATGGATTTGCTTGATATTGTAGCTGATGCAGCGCGGAAAATAGGTGCTGTAAATACTATAATAAATGAAAATGGAAAATTATGCGGGATAAATACCGACGCTTATGGATTTGCGGAAAATATAAAACCATTTATTGCCGATAAGAAAAAAGCGGTGGTTCTGGGAGCGGGCGGAGCGGCAAAGGCTGTTTGTTTTGCCCTTAATGAAGCAGGATTTAAAGATGTTATTATAACTAATCGTACCATTTCGAGGGCCGAATCCTTGTCATCCGTCATCCGTCATCCGTCATCGGTTGTTGATTGGGAAAAACGCAGCGAAATATTGCATGGTGTGGATCTTCTGGTAAATACAACCAGCCTTGGAATGACCGGAAAAGAAAAACTGGAAATAGATTTATCACTACTCCCTAAAGCTGCTTTGGTCACTGATATAGTTTATTCCCCGCTAATAACGCCTTTGCTTGAAAAAGCGCAGGCTCAAGGTAATCCAACTGTGGATGGGCTGGGCATGTTACTCCATCAGGCTGTTCCTGCTTTTGAGGCTTGGTTTGGGATCAGGCCGGAGGTGGACGTAGAATTACGCAACCATGTTTTAAGCGGAATGGTGCAATGATAATCATCGGTCTTACAGGCGGGATCGGCATGGGCAAAAGCACGATTGCCAAGCAGTTTGCCATACTTGGTGCTAAGACCTGCAGCGCCGATGCCTGCGTCCACAAACTTTTGGGGCAGGGTGGCGCTGCTGTTTCGAGTGTTCAAAGCCATTTCCCTGATGCAGTAAAATCAGGAATAGTTGACCGCAAGATACTTGGACAAATTGTATTTACCGATAAAGAAAAGTTAAAACTGCTTGAAAATATACTGCATCCGCTAGTGCAGGAAATGGAGGGTGCTTTTATTGCAAAAGCCCATAGAATGGGAACAAAAATGGTAGTCCTTGATATACCATTGCTATTTGAAACTGCTGGCGAGAATCGCGTGGATTATACAGTAGTTGTTTCAGCACCAGCCTTATTGCAAAGGCAAAGGGTAATGGGGCGCAAGGGAATGACAGCCGAAAAATTTGAGCGGATAATAGCAAGCCAGATGCAGGACCTTGAAAAGCGCAACCGCGCTGATTTTGTAATTCCCACTGGGCTTGGAAAAGCTTATAGTTTTAAAATGGTAAAGCAGTTAGTGCAGAATTTATGAAGCGTGAAATTGTACTAGATACAGAAACTACAGGTCTTGACCCATTTACAGGGCACCGCATTGTAGAAATAGGGTGCGTGGAGCTTATTGGCGGCTTGCGTACCGGCGCATCTTTCCATACTTATTTAAATCCTGAGCGCGATATGCCGCCAGAAGCTTTCCGCGTTCACGGCTTATCGGCTGAATTTTTATCAGGGCATCCGGTTTTTTCCCAGAAAGTCGATGAATTTTTAGAATTCATAG
The DNA here is from genome assembly GCA_963205195.1 of Pseudomonadota bacterium. Classification (GTDB taxonomy): domain Bacteria; phylum Pseudomonadota; class Alphaproteobacteria; order Rickettsiales; family SXRF01; genus SXRF01. The sequence continues at coordinate 8,090 of CAUJHR010000023.1, forward strand.
CGGACTCAACTCTGGTTATCCATAACGCGGCATTCGATATGAAATTTATCAATTTCGAATTGGAAAAACATGGGTTTTCAGCAATATCCATGGAACGTTCCATTGATACTGTAATGATGGCACGCAAGAAATTTCCCGGAAGCCCGGCAAGCTTGGACGCGCTTTGTAAACGCTTCAATATAGACCTTTCAGGCCGCACCAAGCATGGCGCTCTGCTTGATGCTGAATTGCTGGCTGAAGTATACCTTGACCTGTGCGGCGGCAGGCAGTCCATGCTTTTATTGGATACGGCAAGCCAGCAGGCCGTTGCTGATAATACAATATCCGTCACCAGAAGCTGTAGGGAGGCAAGGGTATTTCCCGTAATTGAGCAGGAAGAAGAAGCACACAAGGCTATGCTTGCGCGGCTTAAATCACCTATCTGGCTTGAAGAAGCTAATTAATTATAAAGCACATGATAAAAAAAGGGCCCCTTTATAGGGGCCCTTTAATTTCAACAAGGTATGAAGAAATTATTTCTTCATTACCAACCTGATTTCAACGCGACGGTCTTCAGCCAGGCAGTTGATGAGGTCTGCTTTAGCTAGGTTAGGATCGCAATTGGTAACTGGTTTAGCTTCACCGAAAGATTCAACGCTGAGCTTACGGGTTTTGAGGCCTTTTTTAGCCAGGTAATTTTTAACGGTTTCAGCACGTTTAGCAGAAAGCTTTTTATTATAGCCGTTTTTGCCAATGCTATCAGCATAACCAGCGATATCAACAGTTTCAACTTCTTTTGATTCTTTGATAAGCTTTGAAACGGTATCAAGCTTGGTTTTTTCCTTAGCGTTCAGGGTCGATTTGTTGAAATCGAAATAAACATTGAGGAGTTCTTTATCAATGGTTGCAAGTTTTTTGCCTGTGCATTCATCGCTTACTGCATCCCATTTGGTGATAACGCAGTTGCCGTTGGTGCTGTGCACGATATTTTTATTGGTATCTTTTACAACGTCTTTAACTACTTCAGCAGCGAACACGCTAGCTGGTGAGAGCATGAGGCTAACGGTAGCAAGCATGCAAGCTTTTTTAAGGGTAATCATGAGCAGTTCCTTCTATATTTAAAAGTTATAATTCCAGTTATCTAAATTCAGCATTTCAATATCTAGTTGTATTTCACGAAGCAAGAATTTGAATTCGGAAGATAATTCAAACAATACCCCGAACGCAACGCATATTTCCTACACCATACACAGACATAATCTACGCTTAATAGCTTACTAAACAATTGATTGTCAGGTAAATTATGCAAAAAGCCGCCAATATCATGTATATTTTTGCTAAACTGATGCCAGATTGCCACAGGTGTGGTTTTATTCCATATGCGCTGTTTATATTTATAAACCCGGCATTTATATTAGGCCCTGGCCTTGTTTTGCATATATAATGTATGAAAATCAATGGGATCAAGCATTAATGGAGGAAACCCTCCATCCCTGGTAAGGTCCGAGATAACCCGCCTTGCAAAAGGGAATAAAACAAATGGGCAATCAATCATTATAAGCGGTTCGATATGTTCCTGCGGAACATTGGCTATCTCAAAGATTCCGGCATATGCTAAATCTGCAAGGAAAAGTGCAGTTTCCTCGTTAGTGGCGCGGGCGGTTATATGAAGAGTGGTTTCATAAATATTTTCTTGCAGCTTTTGTGCTTTTAATTCGACATTCACTTCTATTTTCGGTGCATAATTGCTGGCCATAAGGCTTTGCGGGGCATTAGGGCTTTCAAATGAAATATCTTTTACATACTGGCCTTTGATAACAAAGCTGGGTGCCTGTGCTTTTTCGGCAGGCGTTTTATTCTCAACCATAGATTTTTCCTTTAAATTGTCTTATATTTATTTGCTCTGTCGCGCAATAGAACATATACATAATGTGATTTCCATAAAAATCTTAATTCAAGAAATGAGTTGCAATATATGACTGAAGAATTTCCTTATGCGGATATAATAATATTAGCGCTCATCGCCGGGTTCATCCTGCTAAGGCTTCGCAGTGTGCTTGGGCAGCGTAATGAGAACGACAGGCCGGATTTTTTCCAGCCGCGCCCTAACGCTGAGCAAAACAGGGAACCCATAATCCAGTTAAGTGAAAAAACAATCAAGGCTCGTCCCCGGCCTGACATAGACCCTTATGCCTCTAACTTAAGCAATGGAGATGTTCTTCAGGGCATCAATGAAATTAAGTCCAAAGATCCATTATTCAGTGCCAGCACTTTTATGGAAGGAGCAAAAATGGCATTTGAAATGGTATTCGATGCTTTTGTAAAAGGAGATAAACAGACACTTTCCAACTTGCTTTCAACAGAAATTTATAACCAGTTCGCAAGCGATATAGATGATCGTGCCAAACAGGAAAACCATCAGGAAACCACACTGCTTTCAGTAAAGCCCCTGGAAATAACACGGGCAAAATTAGACCGTAATATGGCCCAGCTTGCTGTATCTTTTGAAAGTGAACAGGTGACTATAGAGCGCTCAAAAAATGGTGATATTGTTGGCGGCGATCCATCTGATGTACATCATGTAAATGATGAGTGGGTTTTTGAGCGCGATGTCACATCAAAAAATCCAAACTGGAAGATAATAGAAACCTGATGTTTACGCGTGGATTCATATTTGCTGTTTGTTTAACGCTCGCAATTACGGGCTGTTCTTTCGGTCCACAGGACCATTTTGAAGCGCGCACACTTAAATTTGAAGATCTTAAGGATTGGCCGCGGGAAGATCATATGGCAGCGCTGGAAGTTTTTAAAAATTCCTGCCAGATATTATCACAAAAATCCCGCCCAACAACCAGTGGCAGCGATATAAATATAACTTCCATATTATGGAATTCATTATGTAATGATGCCTATATTGTAAATAATAAACTGCAGGCGCGGGAATTTTTCGAGCGCCGCTTTGTTCCATACCGCATCGCAAATAATGGAAAGGAAAAGGGATTATTTACAGGTTATTATGAGCCGGTACTGTATGGCTCCTTGCATAAGGGTGGGGATTTTAAATATCCACTATACGCAGCCCCAGCAGAGCTTAAAAACCAGAAACCATATTATACGCGTGAGGAAATCGAGCGTGGAAAACTTAATAACCGCCGCCTGGAAATAGTCTGGGTTGATGATCCGGTAATGCTGTTTTTCATGCAGATACAAGGAAGCGGGCGGGTGCGCCTGAAAAATGGCCGCGAACTACGTATAGGTTATGCTGACCAGAATGGCCACCCCTATGTGTCCTTGGGAAAAATAATGGGCGATGAAGGTTATTTGCCCAAGGATGGAATAAATTTTTTCACTATCCGCCAATGGTTGTATGAGCATCCTGCACAGGCGATAGCACTAATGCAGCGCAATCCGTCTTATGTATTTTTCAAGGTTATAGACAAGCCTGTTGTGGTGGGTGCAATAGGGGCGCCCCTTACACCAAGGCGCTCTATAGCTATCGATAGCAAATATATACCATACGGACTTCCCGTTTATATGGAAACTGAGCTGCCCGGCCAGTTTGGGGCAACTCCATTTAATCGCTTGATGGTAGCGCAGGATACAGGTGGGGCTATACGCTCGCCTGTTCGGGCCGATATATTTTTCGGTGCTGGCGATGAGGCTGAATATCTCGCCGGATATATGAAAAATTACGGTGTTTACAGCCTGCTTGTTCCCAAAGAAATTGTTTCCCAATTGCCATGAGAACAATGATATGGTTCGCAAACGCAGCTTAACTGAAGAAGAAAAGCTTTTATGGAAATATGTAACCAGGAATGATACCCCGCTGGTAATAGGCATGGTTGAGGAAGAAATAATAAAACCGGAAAAAACCAAAATAGCAAAACCTCCCGTGGAAAAAACACAGCCAAAAAATCAACCCCCAAAAACTAAATCTAAAGGCGATTATTCGGGAATTGATAAAAATACTGCTACTCGGTTTAAAAGAGGTGAATCTCCAATTGATGCAACTCTGGACCTTCATGGCATGACCCAGCTAAAAGCCCATAGCGCATTTATTTCTTTCTTCCAAAAGCATCTTAAGGCAGATAGCCGCCGTTTATTGGTGATTACCGGGAAGGGAAGCGGTATATTGCAGCAGGCATTTCCTAAATGGCTGGATTCGCCAGACATAAGCGGGCACGTACTGGCTTATGACGAAGCGAAAGCAAAGCATGGAGGTAGTGGCGCTTATTATATTCTGCTGAAACGGAAACGAAAATAAATGGCTCATGATAAACCGCATATACTGGTTGTGGACGATGATGACCGCTTGCGCGCCCTTCTCAGTAAGTATTTAAATGAACAGGGTTTTTTGGTAACGGCTGCAGCCAGTGCCAAGGAAGCGCGCGGGAAACTGACCGCTTTTATTTTTGACCTTCTGATACTTGATGTAATGATGCCGGGTGAAACTGGCCTTGAACTGCTTGCTTCGCTTAAAGGAAGTAATACACCGGTACTTATGCTGTCGGCAATGGGTGAATCGGAAGACAGGATAAGTGGCCTGGAGCTGGGTGCAGAAGATTACCTTACCAAACCTTTTGAACCAAAAGAGCTGGTTTTACGAATCCGCGCTATACTTCGCCGGGTTACTACACAGGAAGAAAAAGCACAAATAGTAAAATTTGGAGCTTTCAGTTTTGATCTTTCTAATTCGCAATTGAAACGCGACGGCGAGCTTGTTTACCTTACCTCCAATGAGGCCATGCTGCTTAAATTCCTGGCACAGCAGGCAGGAAGCCCGGTTTCACGCGAAGAGCTTTCCAGGCTTATGCCCAGCAGTGGCAATGAACGCAGCATAGATGTGCAGATGGTAAGGCTTCGTAAGAAGATCGAAGAAAATGACAGCAAGCCGCTTTATATACAGACAATACGTGGGGCAGGCTATGTTCTATACGCGCAGGCCACGGGTATATTATGAAAAAAGCATATTTGCCTAAAAGCCTTTTTTTACGCTCCCTGCTGATACTGGTTTTGCCGACTCTGCTTATTCAAATGGTAACCGCATATATCTTTTTTGACCGGCACTGGGATAATGTAATGCGTCACATGTCCGGCTCCCTTGCCGGAGAGGTGGGATTCCTGATAAACCAGCTTAAAGATGTTTCTGATAAGAAAAAACCGGCTGTGGTAAGCGAATTTGAACAGGCAACAGGTATTGGGGTTTATTTTGAGCCGCCCGAATCCTTTAACCCCAAAAAAACTTCTTCTGATTTTCCTGAATTCCAGGAATTACTGCACAGCAAGATTTCCGAGCCTTTTACTATCGCCAAAATCAAGGACGGGGCTTATATAGAGATCCGCATCCTCCTTCCCAAGCAGGCATTCAGGATAGTTGCCAGCACGAAGCGCTTAGACAGCAGTACCACTACAATTTTCATGGCATGGATGCTTGGCGCATCCGTATTGTTCCTGGTAATTGCGATTATATTCTTGCGTAATCAGATACGGCCCATAACCCGTCTTGCCATTGCTGCTGATAATTTCGGGCGCGGGGTGGATACGCCGAATTTCCGTCCCCATGGTGCAACAGAAGTACGCAAGGCGGCGCGGGCATTTATTGTAATGCGCGAGCGTATACGCCGCCAGATACGCACCCGTACCGATATGCTGGCAGGGATTTCGCATGACCTGCGTACACCACTTACGCGCATGAAGCTCCAGCTTGCCATGCTTCCTGCTGATGTTATTAACCGCGATGATATGCGCGACGCTCTTATAGAGCTTAATGATGATGTCCAGCAGATGCAGCATATGGTGCAGGAATATCTGGATTTTGCCCGTAATGAAAGCCGTGAGGATACGGTACGTATCAGGCTTGGCGAATTACTGGAAGATGTGGTCAGCGATTATACACGCATGAAACAGGATGTAACTATTTCCCTTAAAGATGATATGGAAATTGAGCTTCGTATAAGCCCATGCCGCAGGATGTTGCACAACCTGATCGATAACGCACTGCGTTATGGAAAAAGCTGCCGTATAACCATGCAGGCATCAGGAAGCTATGCTGAAATATTTATCGACGATGATGGTCCGGGCATACCGCAGGAAAAACGCGAAGAAGTATTCAAGCCTTTTAACCGCCTTGAGCCATCGCGTAATAATAAAACCGGTGGAGTAGGGCTGGGTCTTACAATTGCCCGCGATATTGTTTTGGCGCATGGCGGTTCTATAATTCTTGATGCTTCACCTTCGGGCGGGCTTCGTGTATTAATACGCCTGCCCTTATAAACAGGATTGCACTATGGCGCTATTTTTATTTCGTTTTTACCCGGTATTGTTGCCTTTACTACTATATTCGCTATGGCACTGGCTTGCCGTAAGGCGCGCACGCAAGAATGGCAGCCCTATGCCGCGTTTTCGTGATGGGCCTATATTCATGCTGCTTATGGCGAGCCTGGGGATAGCGGCTTTGTGCTTTCTGGCGCTTGGTTTTTCGGCTACTGAAGATAATAATAAAGGCAGTTATATACCACCGCACATGGAAGGTGGGAAAATTGTCGGTGGTCAGGTCAGGCCATGAAATTATCACCAGAATGGTTAAACTGGCTTCCAACGCAAAAATTGCTGGAGGCCTTTGGAAATGATGGCAGAAAACTTCGTTTTGTAGGCGGCGCAGTCAGGGATTCATTGCTCGGTATAGAAGTAGTGGACATTGACGCTGCAACCAGTCTTTTACCTTCCCAAGTACAGGAATTGCTGGAAAAATCCAAAATACGCTGCATTCCAACTGGCATTAAACATGGCACTGTAACCGCTCTGGTAGATGATAGGAGTTTTGAAATAACAACCCTGCGCCGTGATATTTCCTGCGATGGCCGTCACGCTGAGGTAGAATTTACCAGTGACTGGCATGAGGATGCCATGCGCCGCGACTTTACCATGAATGCCCTTTACTTGGCACCAGATGGCGAACTATTTGATTATACGGGCGGCATAGAAGATGTAAAATCTGGCAGTGTGCGCTTCATAGGTGATGCTAAAGAGCGTATAGCTGAAGATTATTTGCGGATTTTACGTCTTTTCCGTTTTTATGCCTATTATGGAAAACAACATCTTGAGGCTGTGTCACTTGCTGCCTGCAAGGAAGCCGCCCCTCAAATCAATAGTCTTTCTGGTGAACGCATCCAGCATGAAATGCTTAAACTGCTTACGGCGCAAGCGCCATTTTCTGCCATTGCGCTTATGCAGGATATAAAAATTATCCCCCATGTTTTTGGGTTTTCTATTAATTTAAAGGAACAGATTACACAATTGAAAAGCGCGCAGTTGCGCCTTGCTTATTTGCTGCTTTGTGCAGGAATTCCTGCAGCTGATGCACTAAAAATACTATCAGTCCGTTGGAAGCTGTCTAACGAATTTAAAAAATTATTAGAGCTTCTTATAAGTCATATTGATGATATATACCCCTCTATTTCCATAGCAGGGCAGAAACATCTGATCCGTACATTAGGCAAAGAAATTTTTACTTCTCTGGTTATGCTTAAAACCGCACTTGCAGAAGATATAAACTATGCATCTATGCTTGAACTGGCAGCAGGCTGGCAAATACCAATCATGCCGGTTACAGGCTCGGATTTACTTGAAAAAGGAATAGCACAAGGCAAGGAGCTTGGGCAAAAGCTTAAGCAGATGGAAATATTATGGGAAAAAAGTAATTATGAATTGGATAGGGAAGAGCTTTTGAAAAATTTAAAATAGCTATTTGTCTATATTTTCTGCTGCTGCTTCCGGGTCATCAACTGCGTTTTCTTCCAGAGCGTAACCCGCAGAGCGCACCGTACGGATGAGGTCAGGCTGCTTGCCGTCATAATCAAGCCCTTTACGCAGGCGGCGTACATGCACATCCACAGTGCGTAGCTCTACATAAATATCATGTCCCCATACTGCATCCAGCAACTGCTCGCGTGAAAATACCCGCGCCGGGTGCTCAAGCAGGTAACGTAGCAGGGAAAACTCGGTAGGGCTTAAATGTACTTCCATATCATTGCGCGTGACCTTATGCCCGGCCACATCCATTTTGATCCCTGCGAAAGAAAGTATCTTTTCAGAAAGTGCAGGGCGGAAACGGCGGAACACGGCACGGATGCGGGCAATAAGTTCGGCAGGCGAAAAAGGTTTAACGAGATAATCGTCAGCACCGGCATCAAGCCCTTTGATGCGGTCACTTTCCTCACCGCGCGCCGAAAGCATTATAATTGGGATACCTTTAGTATCCTGGTTCCAGCGTAATTGCTTGCAGATATCAATTCCTGACATGGAAGGAAGCATCCAATCCAGCACTATAATATCTGGTTTGTAATCCTTGACCATACCGATGGCCTCTTCGCCATCCCCGGTGGAAAATACCCGGAATCCCTCGCGCTCTAGATTGTAGCGAAGTAAGGTAACGATGGCGATTTCATCTTCAACAATTAAAACCGATATTTCCAAACTGGCTATTCCTAAATTTATACTATATCTAAATAAGCTAGACTAGCAGTGTAACATAATATTATTTATAGGCAATAGTGGTTAATAAAAGGCAAATATATGGACCATAAATTTAAAATAGCCCTTGATATAGGGCCTTTAGCGGTATTTTTCCTTGCTTATAAATTTGCCGGGGTTTACGCCGCGACTGTTGCAATCATGCTGGCAACTTTTTTATCCCTTAGTATAACATATTGTTTGGAAAAGAAAATATCTCCAATGCCGTTAATTTCAGGCATAGTGATCGCTATTTTTGGGATGCTTACCATAATTTTCCATAATGAGGAATTTATAAAAATGAAGCCTACTATGGTTAATATTATATTTGCATCCATATTACTGGGTGGCCTTTATTTCAAAAGGCCTTTATTGAAATATGCCCTTGGAAGCGCACTTGTGCTTAGCGATAAGGGCTGGGAGGTTTTATCACTGCGCTGGGGGCTTTTTTTCCTTTTCCTTGCGGGACTTAATGAATTTATCTGGCGTAATTTCCCCACTGATTTCTGGGTTAATTTCAAAGTATTCGGCATGCTGACCCTGACCATGGTATTTTCCCTGCTGCAATTGCCGCTTATAAAAAAATACGGCAGGAATGATTAGGAAACCCTCGGAAGCCGGGTATTTGTAAGCATTAATAAATAATTAAGCTGTACCAGCTATAATTATTTTTTTCAATTGCTTAGGCATTATATGAATCCTCGCCGACATTCAGGCTTCACGCTCATCGAACTCTCCATAGTTCTGGTAATTATAGGACTGATTATAGGCGGCATTTTGGTTGGGAAGGATTTGATTGTTGCAGCGGCAAACCGGTCTTATATTTCCCAATTGGAAAAATATAACACGGCAACCAATGCCTTTAAGCTCAAATATGGATGCCTGCCCGGTGACTGTGCAATTGCCACCAAGATAGGGCTGCAAGATGATGGCGATGGCAATGGTTATGTTTCCGGTCTGCAGGGCTGGCCAAGCAATAACCTTTTTGATTCAAAAATTACCGCAACAGATGTTACTACTGTTGTGCAGTTAGACTGCTGTAATGGGGAAGAAGGGCAGCATTATTGGGATCATTTGCGTATGTCGCATTTTATACCCGAATATAATAATACTTTGATGGTCGCAGACGGCGTAGGCGCTGGTATGCCATTGCCAGCAGCTAAAAATGATGGTTCTGGAATAGTTCTAGTGGCTTGGAACGGCAAGCATTATTTCCGCTCCGGCGCAAGGATGACGCACTTAGGTGGCAACGTATTATGGTCACTGAATTTCTCGCCAATTGATGCCAATTATATATATAATAAATTAAGCGGGTCCTCCATAACCACAACCAATACCTATGGCGGCCTTAACCCTGATAACCTTGGAAAGGACCGTGTGTTTATCAGCGGAACTATAAACGCATGGCAATATTCCGGTGTATGGTACGACACTACATTCTGGAGCTTCCAAAGCCAGGGCACGGGAGGGGCAACTGCTGATTATTGCGTTGATACCAGCACCACCCCGGCAAGGTTTAATATGCGAAATACCAAAATCCTATGTGGGCTTATCATCCAGGCGGATTTTTAATTTAAACCGCCTGCCACGCTATGTCGCGGCGGCAGAAGCCTTGTGGCCATTCGATGAGGTCAACAGCTTTATAGGCTAGTTCCTGCGCCTCTTTTATTGTGTGGCCCAACGCCGTAACGCCCAGAACCCGCCCGCCAACGCTTATTATATTGCCGTCTTTTTCCGCAGTTCCGGCATGGAATATTTTAACACCGGGTAATGAGGCAGCTTTTTTAAGACCGCTTATCACGCTGCCTTTTTCATAAGTACCCGGATAGCCCTTGGCGCATATCACCACGCAAACAGCAGATTGTTTCGAAAGTGAAATAAATTTCTCATCAACTTTGCCATTGGCGCAGGAAAGCAGCAATTCGAAAAGATCGCCATCAAAACGCATCATCATTGACTGGGTTTCCGGGTCGCCGAAACGCACATTATATTCAAGCAGTTTTGCGCCATCTTTGGTAAGCATCAGGCCAGCGAATAATACTCCTGAAAATGAACAGCCTTCTTTTTCCATTGCCGTCATGGTGGGATTTATGATTTTTTCCATGACCTCCTTACGGATTGCGTCAGTAACCAGGGGAGCCGGGCTGTAAGTTCCCATACCGCCGGTATTAGGGCCTTTATCACCATCATAGACGCGTTTATGGTCCTGTGCGAAAGCGAATTCTACTGCTTTTTTACCATCGCAGACCGCAAAAAAACTTGCCTCGCGCCCTTCTAAAAATTCCTCGATAACCACCTGCGAACCGGCAGAGCCAAATTCACCAGAAAACATATCTTCAACCGCCAGCACAGCCTCTTTTTTGCTTTCAGCGATAATAACCCCTTTGCCTGCGGCCAGCCCGTCCGCTTTTACCACTATCTTCTGGAAATTGCGGCTATCCAGAAAAGCCAGCGCTTCTTTTTTATCGGAGAAAAAACCATAAGCAGCAGTTGGGATACTGTATTTCCTGCATAAATCTTTCATGAAACCTTTGGACGCTTCAAGCTGCGCTGCTGCCTTGCTGGGGCCAAATACCGGGATATTTTCGAGCTTGAGACGGTCAGTCAGTCCATCTACCAGCGGCTGTTCAGGGCCGATAACGACCAATGCGATATTTTCTGACTTGCAAAAATCCACCACAGCATCTGTGCCATTTAAATTCAAACAGGTTGCGTCAGCAGCGATCCCGGCATTACCGGGGGCGCAGAATATAGCAGAAACGCTGGGCGACTGCTTGAGCCGCCAGCACAGCGCGTGTTCACGCCCACCGCCGCCAATTACCAGAACTTTGTTCATTTTATCTACCTTTATATGAATTTGCCTGTTATATACAGCCTATGGCAGTCATTTCCAATACAATATTAGCCTTTTCCATGTCGGCAGACGCGTTTGCGGCCTCTGTGGGCAAAGGAGTTGCCCTAAGAAAGCCGAGGATTATCCAGTCTTTGCGTATTGGTGCTATATTTGGCGGCATCGAAGCTGTAACTCCAGTAATAGGATGGGCAATAGGGCTTGCTGCCAGCAGTTTCATTCAGGCGGTTGACCATTGGGTTGCCTTTACCATCCTCGCGATTGTCGGCGGGAAAATGATATATGAGGGAATCTATGGGCAGCACGAAGAAAAAAAAGAATCGCATAAACTGGGCATACTTGTGCTAACAGCCATAGGCACGAGTATTGACGCTTTGGCAGTCGGCGTAAGCCTTGCGCTTATTGATGTAAATATCATCACCATGGCGCTTATGATCGGAGGCGCAACCTTTGTGATGTCTACAATAGGTATAATGACTGGCCACTATATAGGTAAGAAAGCCGGGAAAATCGCTGAAATAGGCGGCGGCTTCTGCCTGATAGGTATAGGAGCAAAAATACTCCTCGAACATCTGGGATATATATAAATGGAAAATTTCCCGGACTTCAACCATAACCAGATAATCTATTCCATCAGTGAGGTGGCGCAGTCTATCAAGCGCATGGTGGAGGACCGTTTTGGCCGTGTGACACTGCGCGGCGAGATTTCGGGCTGGAAAGTCGCCAGTTCCGGCCATGTATATTTCCGCCTGAAGGATGATTCTGCATGTATTGATGCGGTGTGCTGGAAAGGGTCGGTAGGGAAATTCACTTTCAAACCTGAAGACGGGCTGGAGGTTGTGGCAACCGGAAAACTTACTACTTATCCTGGCAAATCATCATACCAGATCGTTGTCGATTCCATGCAGCCAGCCGGGGCAGGCGCACTTATGGCACTTCTGGAAAAACGCCGCAAGGCTTTGGAAGAGGAAGGGCTGTTTGCCGCTTCGCGTAAAAAGAAACTACCCTTCATGCCGCAGGTGGTGGGCGTAATAACTTCACCAACCGGCGCGGTGATACGCGATATATTACACCGCATTTCCGAACGCTATCCAGTGCATGTGCTGGTTTTCCCAGTTGCTGTTCAGGGCGAGGGGGCAGCCGAGCAGATAGCAAATGCCATTACTTTCTTTAATTCACCTGATCTCGATACTCGAATCCCTAAACCAGATTTACTTATAGTCGCTCGCGGCGGTGGTTCGATAGAGGATTTATGGGCATTCAATGAAGAGATCGTGGTGCGTGCCGCTGCTGCATCGCGCATCCCTCTTATTTCCGCAGTGGGGCATGAAACCGATACCACTCTTATCGACCACGCGTCTGACATGCGTGCGCCAACCCCAACAGCGGCAGCGGAAATTGCTATTCCCGTTCTGTCCGAATTGCTGCTTGCGGTTAAGCAATTAGGGCTGCGCCATGATGCGGCTATTTTAAGGCTTGTTACACAGCGTAGCGAGCAGCTGCAAGGAATGTCCAGAGGGTTGCCAAAGCCAGTACAATTGCTGCAAACAGCCAGCCAGCGGCTTGATGACTGGGGCGAAAGACTGCAAGGAATTTTACCCGCTTTCCTTTCACGTAAGGAGCAGCAGCTTATTATGCTCGCAGGCCATTTAAAGCCGCAATCATTACAGCTTGAAATAGCTAAAAAACAGGAGAGGCTTTTAGAGCTGCAATCGCGCCTGCAAGTCGGAGTTGCACGCAATATAGAAGCGCGTACGGAAAAATTTGCCAATCTTGCAAGCCTGCTTGAGAGCGTGAATTACAAGAAAATTTTGGCACGCGGTTTTGCGCTTGTGAAAAGTGCGGATGGAAAGCTCGTAACCACTGTCTTAGAAGCTAAAAACCATAATGAGCTGGCAATTATTTTCTCCGATGGAGAAACATTGGTTTCCCTAAAGCCTGAAGCCTGAAGCCTTATTTCTTCGGCCAGCGCTTATGCACCCAGAACCATTGTTCTGGATACTTGCGTATCCAGTCTTCAAGCATCTTATTTATGGCAATCATTATATTTTGTACGTCTTTTTCCTTATCGCCGGTTTTTTCGTACTCAAGAGGCGGAAAAATTATACTTTCAAAATGCGCGCCTTTTTTGCGAATGGCATAGGCAGGAATGATAGGCATATCGTAGCGCAGGGCAAGCTCGGCAATTGCCGGAGCTGTCATTGCAGGAAAACCAAAGAACGGCACCGAAATACCATCATTCATTTTCTGGTCGACTAACATAGCGATAACATCGTTGTTTTTAATGGCGCGGGCGATTTTAACCGCACCCTGCCTGCCTTTCGGTATCATCGCAAAATAGCGCGGTGCCCTGATTTTTTCTATCATATTATCAACTATAGGGTTATTCGCCCCGCGATATATTCCGGTAACTGGCCTTCCGCTTTTCTGGGCAATGCATGATAATAATTCCCAGTTACCTATATGCCCCGAAAACATAAAACCAGGGCTTCCTTGGGCAGTAAAATTTTCTGCGCCTTTTATGTCGATGCGTTTTACTATTTCATCGCTTTGGATATGGGCAAGCTCGGCAGCAACACGACCTAGATTGTCCCACATTTTATAGATTATTCTGTTAACTTCATTTTTTTTGAGCTTGGGGAAAACCCTCATAAGATTTTCTTTTGCAGTTTTATGCGCGGAAAGATATGGGCCGATAGCGCGTGCCATCCATCCTCCCATTGCGGAAGCAAAGTCCAGAGGCAATAATCTGAAGGCGGTAAATAGCAGGTATAATGCGCCCGCCTCTATATAATATTTAGATTTTTTTAGCATTCAGTGCCGTTTCGATTAATTCTTCCAGTTTTTTTTCATTGTCAAACACCAGGTTCATTTCTGCAACAGCTATATCCTTTATATTCTGGCTGAAATCCTTAGTTAGACGTGCGGCATCTTTGCTTGTTGTAACTAAAGTTGCATTTTGTTCCAGCGCTTTTACATGCAAAGATTCTAGATCTTTTTTCTTATAGTAATAATGGTCGGGAAAAGAGATTTTTTCAATTATCTCCGCACCCGCATTGCTTAACATATAATAAAATTTCTGTGGGGCCGCGATACCACAAAAAGCGATTATTTTTTTTCCTTTAAGCGCCAGCATGGAATCTTTAGGTTTGGATCTTGCAAGCAAGAAAGGGATCTTGGGAAGTGCAGTAGGCATAAAATTAGCTGGGTTTATTATTACCACAGCATTTGCGCGTTTAAGCCCCTGTGATACTTTTTCGCGAAGCGGCCCTGCCGGAAGCGTACGTTCATTGCCAAAACTTAAGCGCCTGTCCACCACTATAAGCGACAGGTCTTGAACCAAGCATGGATTCTGGAAACCATCATCCATAATGATAGCTTCTGCTCCCTGCTCAATGGCAAGTTTGGCGGCGGATAAGCGGTTTTTAGAAATTATTGTTGGAAGTATTTGTGCAAGCAAAAGCGGTTCATCGCCTACATCTTTTGCTGAATGTTTTTCGCAATTGACCAAAAGAGGTCCAGGTTCCTTGCCGCCATAACCACGGCTGATAAAATATGCTTTGATATTTTTCTTTTTAAGTATCTCACCAATATGCAAAGCCACCGGGGTTTTTCCGGCACCTCCAACAGTCAGGTTGCCAACACAGATAACTGGTACGGAAAGTTTAACAGGCTTAATAATTGAGCAATGAATTTTCCTTCCCAGTAAATAAATAACAGAGGCTGGCAGCAGGCAAGTTGAAACAAGATTTTTAGAACCCCAAAAACTCGGTGCTTTCATGATCTTTCCGCCGTATCATTTTTAATAGTGAAAATAGGGGCTATAGCATTAACTATCCTGGCGCTTGCGCCTGTCTTTCCACGCAGCCATTCCTTGCCGCGAACCTGTGCGCTGGTAAGCAGATCAGAATTGCCCATAAGCTTATCAATTGTAGCGGCGAGTTCATCAGCGTTTTTGGCACGGAAGCAAATTGATAATTTTTCCATTTCATTGTATATTTCTGCAAAATTATTGGTATTTGGGCCGGTTATTATGCAGCAGCGAAGCCTTGCTGGTTCCAGCGGGTTCTGTCCCCCATGCTCTATAAGCGAGCCGCCCATGAATACGATTTCTGAAAGCCTGTAAAACAATCCAAGCTCGCCTAATGTATCAGCTATATAGATATTAGTTGCTGCCGTTACTTTATCCCCATTTGAACGCAAACCTACTTTACCATAACCTGAAAGTTGCTTTGCTATTTCAGCCCCCCGCATTGGATGCCTTGGAACAATTACTGTAAGTAAATCTGGATGGGTTTTTGTAAGTAAGGTATGCGCCCTGGCTAATATTTCTTCCTCGCCTGCATGTGTACTTGCGGCAAGCCACATAGGGCGCAATCCTATCGCCTGCTGCAAAGAAAACAGGTCGGCTTCGTTGCAAGAAAGCGGCAAGGCATCATGTTTTAAATTGCCAAGGCAACGTACATCTTGCGCGCCCAATCCACGGAAGCGCTGCGCGTCGGCTTCATTCTGCGCGAAAACTACTTCGAAGCAATTAAGCATCTGGTATATCATAAGCAGGCCGAATTTCTGCCACTTGTCATAAGATTTAACCGACATACGCCCGTTTACAATTATCATAAAACATCCGCGTGCGCGGGCATTTATAACCAGGTTAGGCCATAATTCTGACTCTACCCAGAAGCCGATATCAGGCCGCCAATGGCGCAGGAAACGGTTAGTAGCCTCAGGAGTATCAACAGGTACAAACTGGTGAAGGACATTTTTAAGATTACGTTTTTCCATAAGCTTTGCCGAAGTAAGCGTACCGGTAGTTATAAGGATATTTATATCCCGAAACCGCGCCTGCAAAACATCGATCAATGGTAAAACAGAGTTAGCTTCTCCAACACTTGCGGCATGTATCCATAATAATGTCCCTTTAGGCCTGGGGATATTTGAATGTCCAAATCGCTCAGCAAAACGCTTTTCGCTTTCGCGTCCCCGCAGGCGACGGAAACGCAGCCATAGGCCGATAGGACCAGAAAGGGCAGAGGTAATTATTTTATATGTTTTATAACGCATCCGCCTTTTCCACCAGATCATTCATGGCTGTTTCAATAGCAGCCCTTGCAGCTTCATCAGCTTCTTCTACCATAATCGGCTCGCCTATACAAAATACAATTCTTCCAAATGGTTTTGCCACCATGAACCTATCCCAGCTACGCATGCGCTTATGCTTGCTTGCAGAAAATGTAACCGGCATTACCGGCTTGCGTGCAAGCCTTGCAACTGTTGCAATTCCAATTGTGGCTTGCTGGTTGGGCCCGCGTGGTCCATCAGGGGTTATGCTAACATTATCACCTTTTTTTAGCAGGCGAACTATATTTCGTACTGCATCAGTACCGCCTTTGCTGGTTGATCCTACAATTGTATCCTGATCGAAATGCCCTATAACCTGTGAGATCAATTTACCATCACGGTGCTCGGAAATAAGAACGTGCATTTTACGTGGCGGGTTTATGGCGGGAAGCAGCATCATCCGTCCATGCCAGAAGGCGAATATGGCATTGCCTTCGCCGCGCATAAGCCCAGCTGCTGCCGGGTGAATATGAAATTCCTTGCGATTGGTAAGCATGACCAGCCTTATATAAGAGGCCAGCAAATAGCTTAGCACCGATTGGGTAAATGCAGATTTCAGCAGGCGCTTGGATAGGGACATTTTATGGGTTTTCTAAATTATCGGCGTAAAGTTTATAATATTTCCCGCGCTGCTGCATAAGGCTTGCGTGGTTACCGCTTTCGATCACTTTTCCACCTTCGATTACATAAATTATATCGGCATTTACGATTGTACTTAAGCGGTGCGCGATAACCAGTGTTGTGCGACCTTTCATAAGCTCCTGCAGTGAATTCTGGATATTGCGTTCAGATTCATTATCAAGTGATGATGTAGCTTCGTCGAGCAGTAATATCGGCGCGTTTTTTAGCATGGCGCGGGCAACCGCAATGCGTTGGCGCTGGCCGCCGGAAAGTCGTACGCCATGGGCACCTATCATAGTGTCATAACCTTGCGGCATGGCACGGATAAAATCATCAGCTGCCGCGCTTTTTGCAGCAGCGAATATTTCAGCATCGCTTGCCCCCTCACGCCCATAAGCTATGTTGGCTTTTATACTATCATCAAACAGCATTGATTCCTGCGGTACGAATGCCATAGCTTCGCGCAGGCTATGCATGGTAACTTCCCTGATATCCTGCCCGTCAATTGTGATATTTCCTGAATCAACATCATAAAAACGCAGCAGCAGGTTTATAATTGTCGATTTTCCACCTCCGGAAAGCCCAACCAGGGCAGCAGTTTTTCCTGCCGGAACCTCGATATTTATCCCATCAATTCCCCTGGATTGCGGCGTGTAATTAAATACAACATTTTTAAAACTTATATTGCCATTGGTTAGGAGTAGTTGCTTGGCATCTGCTGCGTCTTTAATTTTAGGAGGTGAGTCAAGCATGTTAAATAGGCGGCTGGCAGCAGCAATTCCTTCCTGTAAAACTCCATTTAAGCCAGACATGGCACGAACTGGCTTATAAGCCATCAGGAATGAAGCTATAAAAGAGGTGAACGCCCCAGTGCTTATAACACCATCCATAACCTGTGATCCTCCATACCAGATAACAAGCGCAATCGAAATACCGCTTAGCATTTCCATCATTGGTGTTGTTGCTGATTGTGTGCGCGATGTTTTGTAATAAAGTTTGAATAGGGATTCTATGATTCCACCGGCACGATTTATTTCAAAACTTTCCCGGTTATATGATTTCACTGTACGAACACCGCTGAAAATTTCATCAAGTGTTGTTGTAAAATTACCCAATTCATTTTGGGTTTTATCAGAGATACGCCGCATGCGTTTCCCTAACCGGATAACCGGGTAGATAGCGGTAGGGAATGCGATAAGCGCAAGCAATGTTAGCTCCCAGTTCTGGTATACCATAACTCCTAAAAGAAACACCATGCTGAGCGATTCCTTGATAAGTGTGGTAAGTACATTGGAAAAGGCATTACGCAGGAGGTTTATATCGTTAGTGAAGCGTGATACAAGCCTTCCGGAAGATTGGCTATGGAATAGGCTTATGTCACTTTTCATCAGGTGCTTAAATAAGCGTTTCTGCATATCGGCTATTATGCGCTGCCCGATAAAACGCATGGATAGTATATTTATATAATTAGCAGCAGCGCCAATAAAAGTTATAAAAAAAACCGCAAATGGAATTACAAGCAGCATGTCACGGTCTTTTTCTATAAATATCTCGTCCAGCACCGGCCTTATCATCAGTGCATTAAGGGCGGTGCAGCTAGCCACTACCACCATACAAATCCCAGCGATAACAAGGTTTTTCCTGTAAGGTTTTATATGCTCGCGCAGCAACCGCCGGATAATTTCCTTGTTACTATGTTGTATGTTGCTGATCGTGGTCATAATTTATTATTTCCCTACACTCCTGCAACGGTCATATTCTCAACGCGCACTGTCGGGGCATTGGTTGAATAGCGGAAAGAAAGATCATTAGCAGGCGTAATTCCCTTGAACATTTCCTTTAAATGCCCGGCTATTGTTATTTCTGAAACGGGATAGGCTATTTCACCATTTTCTATCCAGAACCCGGCAGCTCCCTGGCTGTAATCACCGGTTATGATATTTATTCCCATGCCGAAAGTTTCGGTTAGGTACAGACCGCTTTTAATATCGGCTATTAATTCCTTTGGAGATAATATGCCATTATCCATATACACATTTGTAGAAGAAGGCGAAGGTGGGGAAGCAAGCCCGCGTGAGGCATGACCTGTAGTTTTTAATTTAAGTTTGTTGGCGCTACGCATATCAAGAAGCCATGTTTTAAGCACGCCATTTTCCACCAATGTCATTTTTTTATTGGCAACTGCTTCCATATCGAAAGGCTTGGATGCTAATCCACGAACAATATGTGGATCATCTATTATAGATATATTGTTAGGGAATATATCGATGCCTATTGAATCTTTAAGGAATGATGAGCCACGTGCGATAGAGCTGCCAGAAATTGCGGAAGTAAGTATGGAAAGCAAAGATTTGCTTACCCGGGGATCAAAAACTACTGGAACCCGGCAGGTGTTCACCTTATGGGGATTTATTCTTGCAAGCGCTCGGTTTGCTGCGCCAATACCTATTTCATGGGCGGATCTCAGGTCGTTTTTATGGCGTGCGCTGGTAAAATCATAATCCCTTTCCATACTGGTGCCGTTCCCTGCAAGCACTGAAACGGAGATAGAAAAACTGCTGCCCTCATAATTCTCACAAAACCCTATATTGCCATTTTCCATTATCGCAAGCCCGACCAATGCACGGCTATATCCTGCATCGGCTCCTTCAGAATTGGTTATACCAGTAACCCCGCGTGCTGCATCTTCGGCTATGGCACATTGCTCCATGAGCCACTCAGGTGTTGGTTCTGCCTTATCAAGCAGGTCAAGCTTGGGTATTGATTTAGGGTAAAGAGCAGCCGGGGCGAGGGTGCTATCATTATCTGCGGGCGCAAGCCTGGCCATAGCAATTGCCCTCTGGGTGAATTCAATCATAGAATCTTTGCTTATATCTGTTGAAGAAACAATGGCTTGCCCTATTTCATTATTACCTTTTTCAACGAATACCCTAAGCCCGATTGCTGAATTCTCAGACCTTTCTATACCTTCTCGGTTCCCCATGCGCTGCGAAATACTGATATTAGTGTTTTTGATAAGCAGCGCATCCGCATTTTTTGCGCCTTCCTGCCGTGCTATTCCAAGCAGTTGAATTAATATTTCAGAATTAAGTCCCATCACAGTTTACATAGCTTTTATCTAGAATTTATGATAAATTTAATACATAGTTACATTGTATTTAAAATAAATTGTATCTATACTTTGCTTGTTATGAATAGGGAAGCTATTATGCAGGATTTTGCGCCGAGGCCGAAGATAAACCGGCTTCCCCTTCCCCCTGCCGGAAATTCAAAGAAATTACATATGGTTGACCTGGCCATTATAAGGCAGGCGGCTTTGTTTCTTATTGTAATTGCTGTGATATTTGGAGTTTATCATTATAACTTGGGTTTGCAGAAAACCCCAACCCCGGATGATACCCATCTTTTTGACCTGGTTAATGCTTCTGGAGATACTACCGTAAGGCAGGATGAATCACAGCTTTATTTCAGGGATAGTGAGGGGATCATAGTGGGCAGCATGATTAAAATAAATCCGGCCACTGAAAAAATGCGGGCCAAGGCAAGTATTGATCCCGAACAGAAAGTAGGCAATGATTTACTTGCTATACTTAGCAAATATTAATATAAATTAAAAATTTATTTGACACTCGTTAACTTTTCATGCTAGGTAAAGCTTGAAAACTAACCAGATGTGAAGAGTCTTTATGTTATTAAATTTACGAAAATATTTGCCCGTATTATTTTCTCTGGCTTTATTCATAGCTATATCTGCAACCTCAGTTTTTGCCTATGCACGCCAGTCTGTTGCCCCTATTACTATTGTAACGGGCCTTAAAACTGGGACTTATTATATTTTTGGCCGTGATTTGTTTGAATCTGCCAAGAGGTCGGGAATTGATGTCGCTGTAAAGCCATCGGAAGGTTCGATTGACAATATAAAAATTATAAACAGTGACCCTAATGTTACCCTTGGTATAGTGCAATCCGATGTTCTTGGTTTTTTAGGTCGCTCTAAAAATCCCGATTCCATAAAAATGGCGAATAACCTGCGTATGGTTTTCCCTTTCTATAATGAAGAGATACATGTTCTTGCACGTAAAGAAATAAATGATTTCAAAGATCTGCAGGGTAAAAAAGTGGCAATTGGCGAAGAAGGTAGTGGCAATATGCTTACAGCTATCAATCTCTTCTCAATGATGAATGTCACCCCCGCTGAAAGCCAGAAAATTCCATCGGCGCAAGGTGTTGTTGAAGTTCTCAAAGGTGATATTGATGCAGTTATTTTTGTTGGCGGCAAACCGGTGCGGCTGTTTAAGAATCTCGAAGATTTAAGCCTGCCTGAAAACCAGAAATATGCCGCAATGCTTGAAAAAGTGCATTTTCTACCAATGAACGGCCCAAAGATGCTTGAAGAATATAAGCCTGCCGAGATCACTCCGAGTGATTATAGTTTTGTGAAGGAAACTGTTCCTACTATTTCAGTGCAGGCTGTTTTGATAAGCCGTGATTTTTCACAACCAGAAAATGCTAAACGCTGTGATCAGATCGCAAAATTTGCCGATCTGATCCGTGGTGATATTCAGGCTCTCAGGGAAAATGGTCACCAGAAATGGAAGGAAGTAAACCTTGATGCGAATGTCGGGACCTGGAAAAAAGATAGCTGCGCCTGGGAAATAGCTAATAAGGCAAAGAGTCAGGAAACTTCTAAGGATTTGCTTAATATTCTTGATAAGCGATAATTACGCTTTATCCTTTTTCATTAAATGCCCGGCCTTTTTAACCTTCGCTTCTATATAAGCGCGGTTATGCTTGCTGGTTTTTGCCACCAATGGCAGGCGCTTTACAATAGTAATGCCGTGTTTTTTCAACTCGGAAACCTTGCGCGGATTATTAGAAAGCAAGTTGATTTCTTTAATGCCCAGATATTTAAGTATTGAGCTGGCGGCGGCAAAATCCCTCTCATCGTCAAAAAAGCCAAGCGCATGGTTTGCCGCGAAAGTATCTATGCCCTGTTCCTGTAGTTTATAGGCGCGCAGCTTGTTGTTAATTCCGATGCCGCGCCCTTCCTGGTTCATATATAAAAGAACCCCATAACCGGACTTTTTGATGGCATCAAGTGCAAGCTTAAGTTGGGAACCGCAATCACAGCGCAGGCTTCCCAGCAGGTCACCGGTTATGCAGGAAGAATGGACGCGTACCAGGGGATTTTCATTTTTTTTAGGTTTACCGACAATGAGGGCAAGATGTGTCTCATCAAATCCCTGGGCGCGAAAGCTTATTATTATTGAATCTTCTGCGCCTTCTAAAGGTAGTTTTGCGCGTGCTGTTTCAAAGATTATCCCGCCGGATTCATTAATTTCGCTTTCCAGCTTTGTTTCCAAAAAAACCGGCCATCCTTCAGTCGCCTTTCCTTCCGGGATGATCGCAAGAGCAGGTAGCAGCCCCGCCCTTTTTGCAATATTTATCAAAATGGCAGATCTGCTAAGCTTATATCTGCTTTGGTTATTTTTTAAGAATTCTGCTGGGTATATTGCTATATTTTTACCGGTTTTTTGTTTAATAACAATCCCATCCTGCCCTCTAAGCAGTGCTATTGCTTTTTGCAGGGAAGTTGCCTTTCCAGCACCATCTTTACTATCTTTGTTTTTAGCAATCATTTATATTTCTTATATGGATAAACAGCAGACTATATATATATTAAGCGATAATCGCGACTTTATAGAGCCGTTTTGCGCTCTTGTCACGCGGGAGTTGGGTTTGTCCTGCACAGAGCTGCAGTCAAAAGAAAGCTTGCCAGATTGTGGCGCTGCCTTAATTATAAGTGACAAGGCGCTTGAGTCTTCTGGCATGCCAGCAATAACAGTGAATTTACCTATACGAGTCAATCGATTGCTTACAGAAATTGAAGGCAGGCTTTCAGATGGCGCATTAGCAGGTAATGAGCTGGCGGATATAGGTAATGGCTTGCAACTTTCATTGAAAAACAAACTGGTTAGACATAAAACAAGTGATGTTGAAGCAATCCTTACCGATAAGGAAAGCCAGCTTCTATATATAATAGCACAGGCTGGGAATCCTGGAATTTCACGGGAATTATTATTGAAAGAAGTATGGAGCATTGATTCTGCGCTGGACACGCACACCCTGGAGACGCATATATACCGCCTGCGTAAAAAAATCCGCGATAGTTTCGATCTGGAAATTATAAAGGCCTTTGAAGGGGGCTACAGGTTGTAATTAATAAATACCCAAAATAATTTAGCTCTTTGTATAACTCTTTTTATTAGAATTTAAGCCATAGGATTTAACAGTTTCTTGCATTTGGCTAATTAAATCTTCGGCATAGTCCGCTGCCTGGTCAAACTCTAATTTGCCTTTTTGCATCAATATTACAGCAATTTGATAGGTATCGATTTTTATGCTGCCTGGCTTTAAGCCAGGGTGTGTTCCAAGAACAATATCCTTGGCAATATTTTTTATTGTATCCTCTGATGCCTCTATTATCGCTGATGTATTGGCTGTTCCAATATCACCCAGCATATTTCGTAGATTGTCTTTTGCAAAATCTTGCAATTTTTTGAGAACTTCAGGTGCGCTTGCTTCAGTATTTGATTTTTGATCGCTTAATCCATGCTTGCCTTTACTTCTATTTTGCCAATTTTTACCGGAATTTTCCATATTATTCTCCAATACCCATATTATTCTCCAATACTTAGATAAATGTGATAATTAATAATTATTAGTATAATATTGTAATTATGCTAAAACTAAAGTTACAGTTGTGTTACAACTATTTTTAATATAAAGCATTGTTTTTATTGGCGTATTGCAGCAGCCTTTTGTAGTATTGTGCTCTGCTTACAGGCTATTTATTAGGTTATAGGATGGAAAAAACAGAGATTATAGGCCTTACGCGCGATGAGCTGACAGCAAAACTGAAAGAGGTCGGTTTTGAGGCATTCCGTGCCAAGCAGATATGGCATTGGATATATGTCAAAGGTGTCACCGATTTTACACAGATGACCAGTATTGCAAAAAACCAGCATGCTTTGCTTGCTGAGTACTTCTCCTTGGCTCGGCCTAAAATTTCGCGTGCACTTACCTCTGTTGACGGTACACGCAAATGGCTTCTGGAAATGCCGGACGCTAACAAGGTAGAAACAGTATTCATTCCTGAAACTGACCGCGGGGCATTGTGTGTTTCCTCGCAGGTAGGCTGTACACTTACCTGCACTTTTTGTCATACGGGCACTATGCCGCTGGTACGCAATTTAACCGCTGCTGATATTATAGGGCAGGTACTTATTGCCCGCGACGGGCTGGAAGAATGGAATAAAAGGAGAGAGGATTGCCTGTTTACCAATATAGTGATGATGGGTATGGGTGAGCCGCTATATAATTATGATAACGTGGCAAAAGCTTTGCAGGTAATAATGGATGGCGAGGGAATCGCAATTTCCAAGCGGCGCATAACCCTTTCCACTTCCGGCGTAGTACCCATGATTGAGCGTTGCGGAAAAGAGTTGGGCGTTAACCTTGCAATTTCATTGCACGCAGTGCGCGATGAGTTGCGTGATGTAATTGTTCCTATAAATAAAAAATATCCTATCGCGCAATTATTGAAAGCCTGCCGCGAATATCCGGCGGCGAATAATGCGCGGCGCATAACCTTTGAATATGTCATGCTCAAAGGTGTAAACGACAGCGATGCCGACGCACGCGAGTTGGTAAAATTGCTAGATGGCATTCATGCTAAAGTAAACCTCATACCATTTAATCCTTGGCCTGGGGCACCTTATGAATGTTCATCGAAAAATCGTATCCGCGCATTTGCTGAGATCGTCAATAATGCAGGGTTTTCCTCGCCTGTGCGGGCAACAAGGGGGCAGGATATTTTTGCAGCTTGCGGCCAGCTCAAGTCGGATAGCGAGCGCAAAAAAGGACAGAAAGTTATTTTATAATTTTAAATTATGAAAATAATCTTACCTAATTGCTAGGATATTTTTTCCGCAGCATTTTTTTTCAGACTGTGACTTTTTTGCCAGTAAAAAATTTTCCTACCGTCAAATTTTTTCTTCCAATTTTTTAGCATAATCCAGCAAGTGTTTGCTAGGGCTTTTTCATTTTTGCACATTATTTGCATAGCTGTTTTTAATATTATCAATTTATGGATGAACAGAAAAGTTTAACTAAGATTAATCTGGTAAACATAAGCGGATAAGATATACCAGATATTGAAATTGCATATTTTCAATTTTTAGAAACTAAGTTTACAACATAACACTTACTACGGAGAGAGTAACATGAAATCTAAAAAACAGATACTTCTTGCAACTAGCGCACTCGTCATTATTCCTGCCATGGTAGGTTTTTTTGCAAGCGATGCTGAAGCGGCTACTAAAAAATCCAAAAAAGCTGCCGCTACTGCCGCCGCCGCTGCGCCTGCTGCTGCTTTAGCTGCCGCCCCTGCTGTTAAACCAGAGCAAAAATCAGAGCTTGCGGAAGGTCTTGATAAATTCAGTACTGATAATTTTCCTGATGTGAAGCCGGGCAGCCTTGGTTATGCTATTCTCCATGGAACTCCGTGGATCAATGCACGCTACCGTTATGAAATGGTAGATCAGGATGGGTTTGCTGAAGACGCGTATGCTTCTACATTGCGTACCAGGATCGGTTATAAAACCGGATTATGGCAGGGTTTCCAGGTTGCTGTTGAGGGTGAAAATATAATGGCTCTTGGTGTTGACCATTATAACAGCAGCACTAATGGAAAAACCCAGTTCCCTGGTGTTACCGACCCAGAAGATACAGCCTTGAACCAGTTATACATCAGCTATCAAGGTCTGCCAAAAACCAATATCACCATTGGCCGTCAGGTTGTAAATCTTGATAACCAGCGTTTCATCGGTTCCAGTGATTGGCGCCAGAATGACCAGACCCTTGATGCTGCCAGCATTTCAACCCAGTTTATTGATCATGCAAGCATCTATTATGCATATGTTAATAAAGTGAACCGCGTAACAGGGCCTTATGCTACCAATGGCGCGTATGACAGTGATTCACATTTGATCAATGCATCATATGAGTTTGACCCGGCGCTTAAGATAACAGCATATGACTATATGCTCGATTTTGATGATGCACGTTCTTCATCATCAATGACTTATGGTGCGCGTTTAACCGGTAAGTTGGGCCTGGGAAATGACTTTGGGCTTATCTATGCTGCGGAAATTGCTAACCAGTCAGATTATGCTGATAACACCGCTAATTACAGCGCCAACTACTACTTGGCAGAGCCGGGCTTAACCTGGAATGGCTTTACAGCTAAAGGCGGCTACGAAGTGTTGGAAGGCGATGGTATCTCATCACACGCTTTCCAAACCCCGCTTGCAACATTGCATGCTTTCAATGGCTGGGCTGATAAATTCACCACCACACCTGCAAATGGTTTGGAAGACCGCTATGTGTCCCTTGGCTATAAAGTGCCATTTGGTGACCCTCTTGTAAAAGGTACCGACATACTCGTTGCTTATCATGATTATGAGTCAAACCATACCAATGTGCATTATGGTACTGAATGGAACGCTCAGATCCAGCAGACCTTTTATAATCATTATACACTTGGCTTGAAATTTGCCGACTATAATGCTGATAAACTTTTCACTGATACTACCAAGGTTATGGCTACTGTGCAGATAAAATATTAGCACATAATATAATCAAACAAAGGAGCAAGTATGAAGAAAATATATTTATATACTGCCTCAATATGTATTAGTGGGTTGTTTTGTTTTTCGGCGGCTTATGCCGGTGAAGAGGATACCGCAAAGGAAATGGCGGCTCTATTCTCTTCCGGGCGTGCTGTTATCTCTGATAACCAGGATCAGATTAATAATGCTGATCTTGGTGATAAGGGATTGACCGGCGATGTTGTAGTCGCCAAGGCCAAGGAAAAATATAAGGAAAAAATGGGCAAGGATGTTGATGCTAATGATCCTTACCAGAAAGCCATCCTTGAAGCTATTGGTGACGTTATGAAAGACGCGCAGCCTGTTATTAATGAAAAGGGAAAAGGCTTTAAAGGCTTCCTTCCTGCGGTTTTTGCCGGTCAGGTTGCAACTAAGGCCTCAGAAAAACTGTCTGGCAAAGCGGTTATTAAACTCACTGCTCCTAAGGAGCTGGTGCGTAACCGCAAGAACCGTCCTGATGACTGGGAAAGCAAAGCAATTGAAGAAACCTTCAAAAAAGCTGGTTATGAAAAAGGCAAAGCTTTTTCAGAAGCCACTACAGTTGACGGTAAAAATGCTTTTCGTTTTATCCAGCCGGAATATTATAAGCAATCTTGTTTGAGCTGCCATGGCGGACCAAAAGGTGAGACTGATATTTCAGGAGGTAAGAAGGAAGGTGCCAACCTTGATGATCTGGGCGGCGCAGTCAGCGTTACAATATTTAAATAAAATATAAGTGCCAGCCTTAGGGCTGGCACTTTAGCATTAGGCAGTGCAAATTGGGATGGCCACTATGCATTGTTATTTAAAATAATCAATAATCAGGAGATCATGTATGGTCATGGAAAACGTATGCGAATCAGAAAAAAAAGCAGGCATGCTTGATAACCTTACTATTCGTGCCAAATTATTGATGCTTGCCGGATTCTTATTGTTCGCGCTGCTTGCAACTAACTTATATAGCTCTTTCATAACTTATAAGATTTATGATGTTGTGCTAGGCACGCAGAAAAATATCACTGAAGTGAAAAATAAAGGTGTTGAGGTAAAAGATACACTAGATAAGCAGCAGGCTGCCAATGATCGCGTTGCGGCTACACGTTCAGTTTTGCGTCATTTTAATATGTTGCGTTATTGGATTACTGACCTCTCCGCCAGCTGGCTTAATGAATCAGAAAAAAATGCTGATGCCGAAAAAACAGAATTATCAGCTGCATTAAAAAAGCTTTCAGAGTTCGCACCTGAAGAAGCAAAAAAAATAGAAGCGCAAGCATCCAGTTTTCATAGCATATCACTTAAAGCAGTAGATGCTTTTGTCGATGGCAACCGAGTTAAGGGCAATGCATTGCTGGCAGACGCCAGGAAAGCTTCTTTGGAAGTGGATACCACTCTGGATTCAGTACTTAAAAAGCAGGAAGAGGAAGCAAGGGTCTTTAAGGAAAAAGCTGTTGCTGCTACACAAGCTAATTCCGATTATGCGGTAAAGATACAAAACAATGTTGAGGAATCAATATCTAGCGCTCAAAATAACATGAGCATATTGCTTATTGTAGTAGCAGTAGCCACCATAGTTTCTGTATTGTTTACCATTATAAGCATAAAATCTCTTATATCACCTATCCGCAGCATTATAAATGCCATGTCAGAACTTGCAGTGGGCAACACCGACATTACTTTGCCACCAGTTTCTAAAACTGAAATTGGTGAAATGGCCAGCTCGATGATGGTATTTGTTGAAAATAAACGCAAAAGCGATGCCCTGTCCCAGAATGAGCAGATGGAGCAGGCTATAAAACAACGCCGTTCTGAAAAAATGGACCAGGCTATACGCGGATTTGAAAAAGTCGCAGCTGCTGCAGTTGAAGCTGTGTCAGGAGCCGCTTCGGAATTGCAGACCACTTCACTCGGTATGGCCAAGACGGTTGGTGATGCTGATGTGAAAGCATCCGACGTTGCATCAATTGCAATGGAAACATCATCCAATGTACAGACCGTTGCTTCTGCAGCTGAGGAACTATCTGCTTCCATTAAGGAAATTGCAGTTCAGGTTAGTAAATCTTCCAGTGGTGCAGGGGAGGCAATGCAGGAGGTTATGAAGGGCGAACAATTCGCGGATAACCTGGCAAATGCAGCAACAGAGATCGGTAATGTCAGTGATTTTATCGGGAATATAGCTTCACAGATTAACCTGCTGGCTCTTAATGCAACTATTGAATCGGCCCGTGCAGGTGAAGCTGGTAAAGGTTTTGCGGTAGTAGCTTCTGAAGTTAAGAATCTTGCTACCCAAACCTCAAAGGCTACTGATGATATTGCAAGGCAGATTGGTAATGTTCAGGGTATTGCCAAAGAAATGGTGAGCATAATAAGCTCAATTAAGCATGTAGTAAATAATGTGAATGAATATTCGGCAACAATTGCTGCTGCTGTCGAAGAACAAAGTGCGGTGACCAATGAAATATCCAAAAACATGGTAGTTGCATCTAATGGTGTAAATTCTATATCCACTAATATAGGCGATGTTAAATCGGCAACCAATAATGCTGACCATGCCACCAAGGATGTATTGGAATCTTCCAAGCTGCTTAGTATGCAGGCGAATAACCTGAATAAGGAAATCAGTAAATTCTTAAACAGCCTGCAGGCCGCTTAATTTACCCAAAGCAATTTTCCGGTTGGCTGGCTAAAGCTTGTTCAAGCTTTACTAAATAATCTTCACGGGAAATTTCCTGTATACCGAATTGGGTTAAATGCTCGTTGGTGAATTGTGCATCAAGCAATTCGTAGCCTGCTTTTCCGAGCAATTCCACCAGATGTACCAGCGCAACCTTGCTAGCGTTACTGCTTCTTGAAAACATGCTTTCACCGAAAAATGCGCGGCCTATAGAAACCCCATAAAGGCCGCCGGCAAGTATCACTTCGCCATTCCCGGCCTGTTGCCAACATTCCACGCTATGGGCAAAGCCGCGTGTGTGCAGCTCGCAATATAGCTTTATGATAGCATCATTTATCCAGGTGCTTTCCCTTCCCTGGGCAGTAGCGGCGCAACTTTTTATCACCTGTTCAAAAGCCCTGTCAGTTGTAATTGCAAAAGGGGACTTACGCATGTATTTCGCAAGGCTCCTTGGTATATGAAAATCATCAATGGGTAGAATCCCGCGCATTTCCGGGTAAAACCATTCCAGTGTCTTGCTTTCACTGCTGGCTGCCATTGGAAAATAACCTTGCGTATATGCAGCAAGGAGAAGCTCCCATGTTGTTTCACTATCTGAATATGGCATTATGATTTATAGCCTATCGGGGAAGTTACTGAAAAGCCCATCCACACCTAGTTCCCTTGCCCTATCGATCTGCTCCCTAGAGTCTGCTGTCCACGCAAGAACCTTAAGGCCGCGCTTGTGGGCGTCATCTATAAATTCTTTGGTTACATGGTCAATGGCAGGGTTAAGCGACCAGGCGCCAGCTTCAATTGCAATCTGTGCAAGGCTTACTGGGATTCCAACCAGCAGGGCGCAGGTTTTTACCTGTGGGATAAGGTCTTTTATGAATTTTATCTGGTTATGGTTGAAGGAGCAGACGTAGAAATGTTCGTAATCCCAGCCAAGGGTTTTTACCGCATGGGTGATTATTTCTGCAACTGGCCTTTCGGAATGTTCTGCTTTAAGCTCAATGAACAAGCGGCATTTATTATCAATAAGTTTTATAACATCTATTAGCGATGGGATTTTTTCGCCATTCCCGGCATCAAGCTTTTGCAGCTCGGCAAGTGTAAAGCTGCTGACCAGTCCTTTCCCGTTAGTGGTGCGCTCAAGCGTATCATCATGGATAACAACCGGGATATTATCCTTACTTAATTGTATGTCGAATTCAAACCCATCAAGGTTTAATTCCAGCGCACGGCGCATAGATATAAGCGTATTTTCCGGCAGGTTGCCGCCTGCGCCGCGATGCCCGATGCGCCACATGGCTATTCCTTGCTTTTAATTAGTGCTGCAACGCCATCCAGTGCCAGAATATAGCTGCCACTGCCAAACCCGCATATAACTCCTTTAGCAGCTTTAGAAATGAAAGATTCATGCCGGAATGCTTCGCGCTTGAAAATATTGGAAAGATGTACTTCGATAACTGGAATTTTGAGCAGGAGCAAAGCATCCATTATAGCAATAGAGGTATGGGTGTAGGCTCCCGCGTTTATCAGTAATCCCTGATGGTCTTTTGCCGCTCGCTGGATGGCAGTTACCAGTTCCCCTTCGACATTTGACTGCATGAAATCCATCTCCAGTCCAAGCTGTGCTGCGTGTTCTTTGCATTTTGCTTCAATATCTGCTAGTGTTTCTTTGCCGTAAATCTCTGGCTCGCGTGAACCTAGCATGTTTAAATTGGGGCCATTGACGATTAAGATACGAGCGGGCATATTAAGTTCCTTTAATTTTGTTTATTTATAAACTATCGCTGGAAGCAATGCAAATCACACTTAACGGAAAATCCTACAAGGTTGAGCAGGGGGCTACTATTGAAAAGCTGGCGCAAACCCTTGATCTGTCTCAAACTCAAGTGGCTGTAGAGCTGAACCGTGAGATCGTTCCGCGCTCGCTTTATGGTAAGGCACAATTAAACGAAGGCGACCAGATAGAGATAGTAACTTTTATCGGAGGGGGATGATGCAGGCTGGCAGAGATCCTTTTATCATTGCCGGGCGCAGTTTTTCTTCGCGCCTGCTGGTTGGAACCGGTAAATATACGGACATAGCGCAAACTAAAGAAGTTATAGAAGCCAGCGGTGCAGAAATAATTACTGTTGCTCTTCGCCGTGTGGATTTATCACAAAATGGTGGTGGCGGTTTGATGCAGGCCCTTCCGCCTTCTAAATATACTTACCTTCCCAATAGTGCAGGTTGTTACACCGCTGATGAAGCGGTCAGGACCTTGCGGCTGGCGCGGGAATTGGGGGGGTGGGACCTGGTTAAACTGGAAGTTATAGGTGATAAGGATAACCTATATCCCGATACTGAAGAAACCATAAAAGCAGCACGAATACTGGTAAAAGAAGGGTTTTTCGTAATGGCTTACACCACTGATGACCTTGCGGTTGCCAAAAGGCTTGAGGATGCGGGGTGTAGCGCGGTAATGCCGCTGGCCGCGCCAATTGGTTCAGGGCTTGGTATTTTAAGCCCGCTTAATATTAGCAAGATAGCAGAGCAGCTGGATGTGCCCGTATTAGTGGATGCGGGTATCGGCACAGCTTCCGATGCCTGCATAGCGATGGAGCTGGGTTGCGCTGGTGTGCTGCTTAATACCGCATTATCTTCGGCAAAAAAACCAGTGCTTATGGCAAAAGCCATGCGAAGCGCGGTAGAATCAGGCAGGCAGGCTTTTATTGCCGGCAGGATGGAAAAACGGGTAAATGCCAGCCCAAGCTCACCGGTTGAAGGTATTATTTAATCTCGAAAGTCGCGTCAACTTCTACAGCACAGCCAAAAGGAAGTTCGCTTACGCCAACCGCAAAACGCGCATGTTTTCCGGCATCTCCAAAGATTTCTACCATCATGTCTGATACACCGTTGGCAACTTTAGGCTGGTCGGTGAACCCGGCGGCGGAGCCTACGAAAATACCCATTCTTACGCATTTTACTACGCGGCTTAAATCTCCTCCGCAGGCCGCTTTCAAATGGGCAAGTATATTTATACCGCAAAGGCGGGCGGTTGCTTGTCCTTGCTCTACGGTAAATTCCTTGCCTAACTTGCCAATATCCTGCGGTTTGCCGTCTTTCATAGGTAAGGTACCAGAAACAAACACTAAATTACCAGATATTGTGTAAGGCACATAATTGGCGGCTGGCATAACCGATGCGGGCAATGTGATACCCATTGATGATATTTTTTGCTCTATTGCGTTCATTGGTTTTTTCCTTTTATGGGGTTATGTTAGTTGCTTTATCTGCGTTTACCCCACAGGCAATTTTATTGCAAATATTATTTGCCCGGCTTTTTTGCGGCTTTTAAAGCAATACTGGACAATAAAGCCGTTTTTATTTAAACTTTGTTAAGTATTGGCGGTTATGCTTGATCTATAAGGAATCTGCCCATATTACAGCAAATTATAATAAAAATGAAAACTGTCAAAAAACTGTCACATATTTATGTTAGGGTTATCTTAGCATAAACCAAACAAATGCTTCTAGAAGTAAAAAATATTTAATTTATACAATAAATAATAACGCGCCATATGGAGTAATGAATATGAAAAAACAGGGAATTATAGCAGCAGCATATGACTTAAACGAAGTTAAGCGCCATGCTTTATTGCTGCTGGTTGCTATGGCTATGTATTTGCTATTTTACAGCCAGGCTTCTGCAACACCGGTTGCTGACGTTCTTTGCAGCGTGGCATCAATGATCTTCCTGGACGTAGGCCGTGCTATCGCGACGCTTGCTATTGTATCGCTAGGTATTTCGGCACTGCTTGGAAAGGCTACCTGGGCACAGGCTCTTACCATCTGTACAGGTATAGGTATCATGGTGGGTGCCCCATACTTAATGATAAGCCTGACTGTGAATGCAGCATCTATATTGACTACAGTCGGGGCTGGCATAGCTTCGCCATTTTCATTGTTGACCACAGGCTTGTCGCTTGCTGGCTGCATGCGTTAATTTAAAATTAAACATTAAATGTAAATATTCTGTGGTTTCGCATTGGAATAAGCATGGCATCATCAGGTAAAGCATCGGCTACAAACAAGAAAAAACCATCGAGTAATAATTCAGCTTTGGAAGACAAGTTTGAATTCATACCGTACCATAGCCATTATAACCCGCATACCATTATAACTAAAAATGGCGAGCTGATGCAGGTTATCAAGGTGGAAGGTAATTTCCGCGGCGGCTCATGCGAAAACCTTGATGGTATCCATGCTTCTCTTTGTGCCACTATACGGCAGGTAATAATACAGAATGATGTAACTGAAAAAATTTCCTTCTGGCTGCATACTGTCCGTAAACGCAGCCCTATGGTTTCTGCGTTTCCTGAAGATTCTTCTGGCAATGCGAACTTACCCGATGAATTTGCCGACTATGTAAATGCACAATGGAAAAAAGAGCATGGCTGGAATGATTTATTCAGGAATGATGTATACATTACTATATTGTATGAAGGTCAGGCCATCCCTCTTTTAGACGTAAAAAAAATAAAATCATTCGCATTTCCTAAAGCCAATAGCCGCTTTTGCAATAGATATCTTGATGCCTCTTATGAATTTCTAGATAATTTTGTCCTGTCTGTTCTTGAGGGGATAAAAAGCCAGTGCAATGCAAGAAGGCTGACACTTGCTGAAAGGGCTATGCCAACAGCAGGCAAAGCAGTGCGCCAGCCTATATTTTATTCCGAAATAATGGAATTTATCGGCAAGTTAATAAACTTACGATCTGAATCATTCCCTTTGCCCGACCTGGATTTAAGTGTTGCCTTGCAGACATCCGTGTTGACCTTCGGTTTTAATGCAATAGAAGCCCGCAGCAAGGAGATCGGTGACCGCCGCTTTGCCGCCATGCTTAGCGTTAAACAATATATTGATATGCCAATTGATGCTGTTGATTGTGTATTGCAGGCTCCAATCGAACTTATTGTTAGCCAGAGCTTTTCTTTCATACCTACTGATAAAGCTCTTAAACATACCAAAGAGC
Organism: Pseudomonadota bacterium; assembly: GCA_963205195.1. GTDB lineage: Bacteria > Pseudomonadota > Alphaproteobacteria > Rickettsiales > SXRF01 > SXRF01. The sequence goes on from CAUJHR010000023.1 coordinate 42,559, forward strand.
AGAAAGCTTTGTTTGGCATGAGCGGTGATATAAAAGCCAATGATAGTTTCGGTATTAACCAGGCACTGGGATATGACCGCGGAAAACGAGTTGATTTTGGAGAACACCAGACAAGCGTCATGATAATTGTAAATGATTTGAAGAAACTTGATGGCGAGGTTGGCAGGTTTCTTGATTCATTCGCCAAGCTTGGTTTGATAACTGTCCGCGAAGAGATATTTATGGAAGAATGTTTCTGGGCGCAACTTCCGGGGAATTTTGAGTTTCTACGCCGCCGCGCTGTATTGCCTACTGAGCTTGTTGCAGGTTTTTGCCGTTTTAACCGCTACCATACAGGCAGCGCTTCAGGCAATCATTGGGGCAATTATATTTCAATTTTACCAACCAATGTTGGATCCCCTTATTTTTTTAATTTTCATGTCCAGGATAATGGACATACCGTATTCTTTGATTTCAACTCTTTTGAAGACCGCATGGGAAAAGTGCTTGAATATTTCCTTCTTACCCAAACGCGTAAATTTGGCACCCGCCTATTCGTTTTTGACAAGAACCATTCAGCCCGCCTGTTATTAAACAAAATGGGCGGAAAATATTTTACCATGAACCAGCTGGAAAAGGTGAATACTGATCTGGCGGTTGATAGGTCACCTCGCCTTGCGCTGAACCCATTTTCCCTGGAAGCTTCTGCCTATAACATGTCTTTCCTTGCTGCTTGGTGCGGCTTACTTATTTCTCCTGATGTTGTGCTTGATGATAAGGCGCGCGGAATATTGCGTGCTGCTGTAGAGCAAGTTTATTCAATGCCTGCATCTGAGCGTAATTTACCCAATATGGTGGCACTGGTAACTCAGAAGGATGCGGTGCTTGCAGAATCGCTGGAGCGCTGGGTAGGGCAGGGTGTATATGCCAAGCTCTTTGATTTCGCACAGGACTCGCTTGATATGGGTGTGGATATGATAGGCTTCGATATGACATCGTCGCTTGCAAAGCCTGCATATATGCTGCCTTTGTTTTCTTACCTGATGCACAGGGTTATCGACACCATTGATAACAAACCAACGATCATTGTTATTAATGAGGCCTGGGACCTGTTGGAAAATGGTTTTTTTGCACCAAGGCTCGAAAGCCTGCTGGAAATGCTCAAGCAGAAAAATGTAATGGTGATCTTTACTACCAGCCAAGTATCTAACTGCGGCGAAACCGCAACGCTGTCAACAATAATGTCACAAGCTGCCACCCAGATTTATATACCAGATGAAATGCCCGTACCTTATCAATCGAAAGGGTTGGGGCTGAATGAAAAAGATGCTTTCATGCTCTCAACCATGCAGAGGCAGAAAGGTGATTTCCTGCTTAAACAGAACGGTGAAAGCATAGCACTTAATGTCTTTTTGAAAGAAGCAGAAGACGTACTGGCTATTTTCTCAAACGATGTAAAGGCCATTATTTCTGCACGCGGACGTTTTGCTGGCTTGCCAAAGGATTACTAAATATGAGGCTTATACGCAAAGCTCTGAATTTTCTGGCTATTGCGCTATTGCTTGCCGTATATCCTACGCAAACTGTATATGCGGCTTTCACTATGGTTACCTGCGATGTGAATACTGGGGCAGTTACCAATGGCAGCCTTTTCGATGCCCAGCAAATCAGTGACCAGGCCACTTGCGGAAAGATTACAGTAAAAAATTTATTCAGCGGTATAGCGTGTAATTATTTTACTATAATAAATGAGATATTCACCAAATTCTACTGCGCCCTGCAAATAGGGATGATGGACATCATAACTGCTTCTATTGTTATTTTTATAGCAATATATGGCGCAAGGCTTATGATGGGGATGCAAAAGACAAATTCAGGTGCAGGTATTGCCGCGCTTATAAAAATTGGCTTTATATGCCTTTTCACCACGCAAGGCGCTATGGGGGTTGGGCTTATACTGGGCTTTTTCTTCGGGCTTATAATACAGACAGTAAGCTGGGCAGTAAATGCCATTCAATGTAAAACATTAATATGCCCGACTGCCTTTAACGAGGGGGAAACTATTGCCGGGATTTTTAAAGGGGTTGATGATAAGTTAGACGCTGTAATTACCGGGGTAAATACTGGCACGTCAAGTATAGCCGGACTTTTCGCTAATGAAGCAGTTTTTATAGCCCTGCTTTTTGCGCTTTTATTGATAGCTTGGCCGATTTTCTTTCTGGCCTGGTCATTGATCACAACAACCGTGATGCTTTTTATCCGTTCGCTGGTAACATTCATGTTATCAATTACCGCAATTGCTTTTCTGGTGGCTATCTCGCCTATTTTCCTTAGTTTTATGCTTTTTGATTCTACCAAGATATTATTTGATAATTGGCTGAATTTTTTGGTTTCTTATTCGCTTCAGCCGTTGATTATTTTTTCTGTTTTCTCTTTATGGCTGATGGTTTGTTCAGATTTCGTGGGATTTGCCGGGCAGCTTAGCAATGTTATGACTATAATACCTAATAATACAAAAGATAAGGCTTCTGTATTGACTAAAACCGATATGCTTATGTTCTGCCCTTTCACAAAGGCGGCTCCACCCCCCAGTGGTTTTACCGCTGCCGATTTTGCAGGGATAATACCACAAGTTGATGTTATTGTTAGCATACTTAATACTAGTGGCCCTGGCATAGGTTGCGTTGGAGGGGGAAGTGCGAAAGATTTGGCAGCACTCAGGGATAAGACATGGGATGACCCATCTTTGGGCCCGAAAATAGAGCTTGTTGAGCCTAACGTCGCTTTGCATAGCCCAATATTAATTGAATTTCTTGTTTATAATTTTTTAGAGATAATAGTAATAGGTTACACTTTCCTCCAGCTTATCAAAATGACGCCGCAAATTACCCGTGCGATGTCTAAATCGCAGGCTGTGGCACCTTTAGGGTTTGGCTTTGACGGGAGTGCTTCAAATTACTTAAGGCGTGCTACCAGTAGAGGCAGGGATACTGTAAGCAAGTTTACGGATAAGCCTATAGATGATATTACTACTAATTTAAAAAAGATGACTACTACAAGGGCACGGTAGTGCTAATTTAAAGCGCTTATAAATTCCGCCTCTGTTTTAGCTTTTATCTCATCCAGTGAAACACCCGGTGCCATTGCGATAAGCTTAAGTCCGTCCTTGTCTATAACAAATTCACCAAGTTCTGATATAACCTGATGCACAACTCTTTTCCCGGTAAGAGGCAATGTGCATTTCTTAACCAGCTTTACCCCGCCGTCTTTGGAATTATGCTCCATTATAATGATGACTTTCTTTACCCCGGCAACCAGGTCCATAGCGCCGCCCATACCTTTTACCATTTTCCCAGGAACCATCCAGTTAGCAAGGTCACCTTCCTGCGAGACTTGTAATGCACCCAGTATAGCAACATCGATATGCCCGCCCCGTATCATGCCAAACGAAGTGGCGGAATCAAAATAGCTGCTGTGTGGCAGTTGCGTTATTGTTTGCTTGCCGGCATTTATCAGGTCGGCATCAATTTCGCTTTTAAGAGGGAAAGGACCCATGCCCAGCATACCGTTTTCGCTTTGCAGGGTTATTTTGATATTTGTAGGAATGTAATTGGCAACAAGGGTTGGTATCCCAATGCCAAGATTAACATAAAAGCCATCTTTGAGTTCACGGGCAGCGCGCCTGCACATATCTTCCTTGTTCCAAACCATTGGCTATGCCTCCCTTGTAGTCGCGAATTCAATTCGCTTTTCGAAATTTGTGCCTTTGAATATCCGCTGTACAAAAATTCCCGGAGTATGAATCATTTCAATTTCCAGCTCACCCGGTTCAACCAGTTCTTCAACTTCTGCAATTGTAATTTTTCCTGCGCTTGCCATCATAGGGTTAAAGTTACGCGCTGTTTTCCGGTATATTAAATTCCCTTCAAAATCGCCTTTCCATGCCTTAACTATAGCAAGGTCAGCCTTTAAAGCTTTTTCCATCACATAGGCCTGGCCATCAAATTCCTTGGTTTCTTTTCCTTCGGCTATAACCGTGCCCACGCCTGTTTTAGTATAGAAGGCAGGAATTCCAGCGCCGCCGGCGCGTATGCGTTCGGCAAGTGTTCCTTGCGGATTGAATTCTACTTCCAGTTCACCAGAGAGGAATTGCTTTTCGAAGGTTTTGTTTTCCCCTACATAAGATGAAACCATTTTTTTTATCTGGTGGGTATGCAGCAAAATACCACTGCCGAAATCATCAACCCCGCAATTATTAGCGATCCATGTAAGGTTTTTTACACCTGAATCCGCAAGAGCGCGTATGCAATGTTCAGGAATTCCGCATAAACCAAAGCCGCCTGACATTATGGTCATTCCGTCAAATAGCAATCCCTCAAGGGCAGTGCTGGCATTTTTATATATTTTACTCATAAGCTTAATCCTATGGGAAGGGAAGATTGCTAGATTAGTAAGCGCTTAGTATTAGCAGAAAGCAGTTAATGTTAGGTAAATTCACAATTTAATAAAATTTTAACTAAAAATTTACTAATTATGTGCTTTAATGTAGATATGAAGATAACAACAGTTAATAATAATTGTTGATATTAGTTAATAAATATATTTAGCAATTATGTATAAGTGATATTTATAATCTATATGAGGTTAAATATAAAAAATATTTGATAATTTCAATATGTAATTATGGAATAAATAGGGGAGCTTCTCTATTGCAATAGCGAAAATTTTTAGCTATCTTCAACTGGAGAAATTCCTGCCTTTAAACTTTGGTTACTAAGATGCAGTTGACAGCTATGGACGTACACCAGTTAATAAAAAATCCTTCGGGCGTAGCACTTGATACGTTGGCATCGAAGGTCGTCATTGCTTTCAATTCCGGGAGTTTTAATTTTAATGAATCGGCAATTGCTGCGGATATTTTCCGTCTTTTGTTAAAAGATGCTGAAAAATCAGTACGTACTACCCTTGCCGAACATCTTTGCAATAACCCTGATGCCCCGCATGACGTTATTTTTAAGCTTGCCTCTGACGAAACTGATGTGGCCGAGCGCGTATTGCGTTATTCTTTGGTGCTTACCGATAATGACCTTGTGTCGATAGTGGAAAGCACCAAGGATGTATTGAATTTATGCGCTATAGCCAGCCGCGATAATGTTTCCGAGCGCGTGTCAGGTGCTTTGATTGATACAAGGCAGGAAATTGTGCTTAAGGACCTGTTTAATAATAAGGGCGCTAAAATAAATGAAGGCGACCTTGAAAAAAGCTGGTCTATGATCTCTTCCAATACTTCCTTGCTGGAAGTTTTAGCCAAAAGGGGCAACCTGCCGCTTACTATCGCAGAAAAAATATTTTCCGTAGTATCTGAGGAGCTTAAAAACCATATTGCCCGTGAATATAAAATTATTCCGGCTGCCTTGCAGAAAGCAATCATTGATACAAGGGAATGGGAACTGCTTGGCATTATGCCTGTTTCGGATATTGCCCACCCTGATTCTGACGAGAGGGTGGAGGATCTGGTTGAGCAGTTAAGGGCTACCGGGAGGCTTACCTATTCGCTGGCTATACGTGCGCTATGTATGGGTTTTTTAAATCTGTTCGAAGCCAGCCTTGCTTGTATGGCAGATATACCGCGCACTAATGCGCGCATACTTATGCTTGGCGGGCCAGAAGGTTTCCGTGCTTTGTATAAGGCCGCTAATATGCCTGAAGGCTTTGCCGATTCTGTTGAGAAGGTTCTGGGCATCTCTAATATACTCACTCAATATGGCTATAAAAAACCGCATGATTTCCGCAAAAAGCTTATTGAATATATATATGTTGGTGGTTATCATCGCTCCATAGATGGCATGAGTTATCTGCTCTCTATAATTGATGGCAAAATATCCGGTAGCAATACCCCTTTTTCGGTGCACTAGCGTTATGAATCTATCCGGGAATTTTTCTGGCACTGTTAATATACCAATTATACTTACCGAAGATGAGGTCCGGGGCCTTCTTGATGATAAAACCTCCGAAACAAGGGCTGACATAACTGGCCGGATCGCAGCATCGTACAGCAAGATATTATTGAATGAAGAAGAGCGTAAAATTGCGGAGCAGATATTTCGCCTGTTAGTCCGCGATACTGAAATCAAGGTACGCACATCCCTTGCCCAGAATTTAAAAGAAAGTGCGCTTATACCGAAGGACATAGTAATGTCCATGGTGAATGACATAAATGAAGTCGCACTTCCTATGCTTGAATATTCGCAGGTTCTAAGTGATACGGACCTGCTCGATATTATGTACGCCACTAAGGAAAACGAAAGATTCCTTGCTATTTCAAAACGCGAAACCCTCTCTGAAGTTGTTTCCGATACGTTGGCCCATAGGGGCAATGAGGAAGTTCTTGGGTCGCTGCTTAATAACAAGGGTGCGGCAATATCGGAGAACATATTCACTAAGATAATTGAGACCCATAAGGACAATCCTGTATTGATGGAAGCTATTACCAACCGTCCGCGCCTGCCTATCAGCTCGGTTGAAAAGCTTGTAAATGTTGTATCGGCTAATATCGGCGAATCGCTAAAGAAAAAATATAAACTTCCCGACGAATCCATCCAGAAGGAAATTGAGAAAAACCGGGAATCGGAAACCTTGAACCTTGTACGAAATGCCCATTCGCATGATGATGTCGGGGCGCTTATAAACCACCTGCGTGATGCTGACAGGCTTAGCCCGTCTATGATACTGAGTGCTCTATGCCAGGGAAATTTTGATTTTTTTGAGTCTTCCCTTGCTTTGCTTTCCAATATCCAGGTTGAAAATGCGCGCAAACTAATAGCAGACCGTGGTGAGTTAGGCTTTAGGGCTATCTACAACAAATCCGGCCTGCCTGATGCTATGTTCCCGGCTGTAAAGCTATTGCTCAGGATAGTGCGCGAGCTGGATAATGAAGGTGAAAGCAATACGTCTTCGCAGTATTCCAACCGCATTGTTGAGCGTATTTCGCAGTATTCTGAAGAAACCCCTGTAGAAAACCTATCTTATATTATTGCATTAGTGCGCCGTGTAGCGCAATAATAGGCAGTGCAATAATATTTAGCGTGGTGGTAATCTATGAAAAAAATCAAAATCGCATGCGTTGCCGATAACTCACCTAAAGCCCAGGCTGCTTTTAGGGAAATAAAGAAAAATTATGAAGTGGTGGAAATCAGCAAAAGGCGCACAGGGGCCGAAGCTATCGTCGTCCTTGGAGGCGATGGCTTTATGTTGCAAACCTTACATGCCTACATGAAAATGAAATTGCCTTTTTATGGCATTAATTGCGGGACTGTGGGTTTTTTGATGAACGAGGCAGTTTTGGAAAATCTTGAATACCGTATAAAGCATGCGCGCAGTACCATCCTGTATCCGCTGCATATGTATGCGCGCTGCTTAAATGGAAAGATTGTGCAGGCCTTGGCATTCAATGAAGTTTCCTTGTTCAGGCAGGGCAGGCAGGCAGCAAAGATACGGGTTGCTATCGACCATGTGGTGCGCCTTAACGAGCTTATTTGCGATGGCGTTATGATATCTACTCCTGCAGGAAGCACTGCCTATAATTTCTCCGCCGGCGGCCCTATAATCCCGCTTGGCTCTAATGTGATAGCGCTTACACCGCTGGTACCATTCCGCCCAAGGCGTTGGGGCGGGGCGCTGCTTGCCCATGATTCGAGTATCATTTTCAGTATTCTGGAAGCCAAAAAGCGCCCGGTTGCCGCGGTTGCTGATTTCACTGAAATAAAAGATGTAGGGGAGGTTATTATAAGCGAGCAGCGTAAATCTGGCGTAACCTTGCTCTTTGATCCGGAATATAACCTAGCTGAACGCATTATTAAAGAGCAATTCACCTATTAGTGCATTAGGCTTTGAATTATAAGTGATAATTAGTTATTTGTTTCTGGCTGCCATAATCGCACTTGCATGAAAGCATGAATTAGGTTAATAGACGCGCTTGGCGATGCCATGGTGGTGCCGCAGTTTTGCAAAACCCATTTTTAATTTATGAATGGGTGTTATTAGTTAGTTTAAGGATAATAGTTTTATGGCTACAGGTGTTGTTAAATGGTTTAATCCTAATAAATCTTATGGTTTTATTAAACCAGATGATGGTGGAAGTGATGTTTTTGTTCATATTTCCGCTCTTCAGGCAGCTGGTCTTCATACTCTTGATGACAACCAGAAGATTCAGTATGATCTGGAAAACAGCAAGGGCAAAACCTCTGCGGTTAATTTAAAGCTGCTTTAGTTTTTAAAGCTTTTATCCTGAGAATGTGCGTACGAGGAATGGCCGCAATAATAGTAATTTAGGCCGGCTGTTTTTTCGAACGCACCTCAGAGTAATTTTTTAATATATATTATATATAATAAGGTCAGTCTGGCAGCGCCTAGGCTGGCTATATTTTTTTAAGGAAATGAATTCATGAAAGATATCCGTAACGTTGCCATTATTGCCCACGTGGATCATGGCAAAACAACACTTATTGACCAGATGCTGCGTCAAAGCGGCAGCTTCCGTGTCAACCAGTCGGTGGCTGAACGCGTTATGGATTCTAACGACCTTGAAAAAGAGCGTGGTATCACCATCCTTGCGAAATGCACTTCGGTAGTGCGCGGAAACTTGCGGATAAATATCATTGATACCCCTGGGCATGCTGATTTTGGTGGAGAAGTTGAGCGTGTTCTTTCTATGGTGGATGGAGTTATATTGCTTGTGGATGCTGCTGAAGGAGCGCTGCCGCAAACTAAATTCGTACTCACTAAAGCCTTAAAACTTGGCTTAAAGCCAGTTGTGGTTATCAATAAAGTTGACCGTGGCGATGCACGCCCGGAACAGGTTGTAAATGAAGTGTTCGATCTTTTTGCGGCGCTCGATGCTTCCGAAGAGCAGCTAGACTTCCCGACTTTTTATGCTTCGGGGCGTGACGGCTGGGCTGCAGAAAGCCTAACTGCTGAGCGCAAGGATTTGGATCCTCTGTTTAATTGTATCGCTAACCATGTCCCGGCCCCTGACGTGGATGCTGATGCTGATTTTGCAATGCTTGTTTCCATCTTGGAATATGATTCATTCCTTGGCCGTATCCTTACTGGCCGTATATATAGCGGTACCGCCAAAGTCGGGATGCCTATCAGGTCTATGGACATCAATGGCAATATCCTTGAGCAAGGCCGCCTTACCAAGCTTCTGTCATTTGATGGGATCAAACGGGTGCCGGTTGAAGAAGCGCAGGCTGGCGACATAGTTGCAATAGCTGGTTTGGCGAATACCTCGGTTGCTGATACTATAGGCGATTTGACGCTTTCCAGCCCGGTTCCCTCAACACCGATTGATCCGCCGACAATGGCTATAACTTTATCGGTAAATGATTCTCCTCTTGCCGGGCAGGAAGGAACCAAGGTTACCAGCCGTATGATACGCGAACGCCTGCTGCGTGAAGCCGAAGGAAACGTTGCGATCCGTGTAAAGGAAACCGATGCCAAAGACGCATTTGAAGTGGCGGGACGCGGGGAATTGCAGCTTGGTGTTTTGATCGAGACCATGCGCCGTGAAGGATTTGAGCTTTCAGTGTCGCGCCCTCGGGTTTTGTTCCGCGATGATGAATCTGGCGTTAAAATGGAGCCAATAGAAGAAGTGGTTATCGATGTTGATGAAGAGCATACTGGCGTGGTTGTTGAAAAAATTTCCCTGCGTAAAGGTGAGATGACTGATATGCGCCCATCTGGTGGCGGAAAAACCCGGATCATTTTCCTTGTCCCATCACGCGGGTTAATAGGCTATCAGGGAGAATTCTTAACTGATACAAGGGGGACTGGCATGATGAACCGTCTTTTCCATTCCTATGCACCTTATAAGGGTGATATAGCGGGCCGCCGCAATGGGGCATTGATCTCTATGGAGAATGGCGAGGCAGTGCCATATGCTATCTGGAATTTACAGGATAGGGGTATAATGTTTATCGACCCGGGTGCAAAAATTTATGAAGGTATGATAGTGGGTGAGCATAGCCGCGATAATGACCTTGAAATAAATTTAATTAAAAATAAACAGTTAACAAATATTCGTACTACCAGCAAAGATGAAGCAATAAGGCTGGTCCCGCCCCTTAAAATGACGCTGGAGCAGATGATTTCTTATATAGAATACGATGAGTTAGTGGAAGTTACCCCAAAATCCTTGCGTTTGCGTAAAATAGCGCTTGATTCAAATGAGCGTAAAAAAGCCACAAGAGCAAAGAAAACAGCATAAATAATGAAAATTCTTATTTACAGTTACGAAGAGATGTGTTTCTAATGATTAACGTTATTTATAAATCTTAATACATTAAGATACTACTTAGAGGCAAAGATTTAGATGAAATTTATATTTTTCAGTATCATTGCGGTTCTTGCGCTTGTTGCTTCTGTAGTGGCATTCCGTATAACCGATTCTTCAACGCCTGCTGTTGTTGGTCAGGGTGAAGCCCCATCAAAGGAAATTAATGTTAAAACTATAGATGTGCTGATGGCAAGGAATAATATCCCTGTTGGCACTATAATTACCAGCTCTATGATTGACAAGCAGCCTTGGCCTGAAAATCTGGTTATGGATAATTTCGTGCTTGGCGATAAAGGCGGTCAGGATATTATTGGAACCGTTGCCCGTTCATCAATTAATGCCCACGAACCTTTCATGAAAAGCAAGCTTGCTAATCCTAATGACCCTGGATTCCTTGCTGCTGGCCTTCCTGTCGGTATGCGGGCCATAAGTGTTGCTACCGATATGGTTACTGGTATAGCCGGCTTTATATTCCCAGGTGACCGGGTTGATATTTTGTATACTCATGATTCCTCCGTCAATAATTCTGGCAATGTATCGGCGGCGCGTGCTGCGGGTCGTCCGGAAGTTACCGAGGTTCTTGGCTCTAATATTCGTGTCCTTGCTGTAAATTTGCGTGAGGGTGATCCTTCCAAGCCTGCTCCGGTTGCACCAAGCAGCCTTACGCTTGAAGTTACTGATGCTATGGCGCAGTTGATTCGTCTTGCTGAGAAAAATGGTACTCTTTCGTTCTCGCTGCGCTCTATTCATGATGATACTGGTAGTGCTCCAAATCCTTCCAGCCTTGGCGATCTTTCCCATTCTACAGACCTTATGATAATTCGCGGGCCGGGAAGTGCTGGCGGTAAGATAACAGAATCAAGTGCTTTGAGCAGCGATATACGTAATGAGGGCACTGGCAGCGATGTTGCACCTGCGGCTTCTGCACCTGCGGCGCCTGTGAATTCTGGTGTTCGTACTAACGTACCCGTAGATAATAGAATTAATAATCAGATTAAGTAGGATTGACATGGTATTTTTTAAAAATCGCTTCAGAATGAAATATATGTGCCTGTGCACATGTGCATTGGCATCTTTTGCAGCATATATGCCTTCGGCATCTGCGAATTCTGGTCTTTTTTTGCCTGTGAACCGCTCTTCCCTGGTGGAAATGCCGGATGCAGTAAAAGAAATAGTTATAGCTAATCCTGATATTGCTGATGTTCACGTCAATAATTCTAAAAACCTCACATTTATCGGTAAAAATGTTGGTTCAACTAATATACGTATTTTTGACGATTCCGGTAAGCTTGTAAAAACCCTCGATGTAAGTGTTGGTTATGACCTTCCTGCTATCCGCAGGGCGCTTAAAAACCTTATACCAGATGAAACTATTGGTGTTGAAATGATAAACACCAGTGTAGCTTTGACCGGGCAGGTGCGTAATAATAATGCAATTGAGCGTGCTTTGAAAATAACCCAGGAATATCTTGGCAATTCTTCGGCTAATTCTGCGGCAAAGTTGGCGGTTGGTGGTCAGGATGCTGATCCTTACCCTAAGATTCTTAATATGCTTAAACTGGTTTCTGGCCAGCAGGTTATGCTTCGTGTTCGTGTATCTGAAGTTAACCGTGATGCCCTTAAGCGTTTAGGTGTTGACCCGTCTTTTGTGCTTGGTGGGGGCAATGTTAGCTTTAATGGTGCCTTGGGTAGCGCAATCTCTGGTTTAGCGGTAGGTGCTACTGCAAATAATACCTTGGCCGCTTCTGATACATTCCGTGGTACATCGGGCTTTACCTGGTCTAGCAACAGCAATCATCGTGTTGGCGCGGTTATCAATGCCCTTGAGCGTGATGGCTTGATCAAAACGCTTGCTGAACCTAACCTTGTTGCTGTTTCTGGCGAGCAGGCCGACTTTTTGGCGGGTGGTGAAATTCCGGTTGTTACCCCATCGGTTGGAACCGTTGGAACAGCAGCTACTGCTACTGTCGAATATAAGCCTTTCGGGGTTTCTGTGAAATTTACACCTGATGTATTATCAGAAAACCGCATCCGTATGTTAGTGCAGCCAGAAGTTTCAGAAATTTCTACTGCTAACTCTGTGGTTATGAGCGGTTTCGTAATTCCTAGCATTACGACCCGCCGCGCAAGGACAACTGTTGAGCTTGCTCCAGGCGAAAGCTTTATGATCGCGGGCTTGATAAAGGATAATACCAAAGCCAGCATCGATCAGCTCCCAGGACTTAAAGAACTTCCGGTTTTAGGTGCGCTTTTCAGGAGTACCGAATTCCAGCGCAATGAATCAGAACTGGTAATAACAGTAACGCCTTATATTGTTGATCCGTTAAAAGCTTCAGAAGTTAAAACTCCTTCTGATGATTTCCGTCCTGCCAGCCAGATGGAAATGTTCTTCTACGGGGCATTAGGTGCAATTACAACTGATGAACATTCTGCAAAAGTTCCTCAATTAGAGGGGCCAACCGGCTTTATGGTGGATTAATTATGAAACAGTCATTAAAAAAATACAGCTTATTAGTTTGCCTTTTATCAGTTGCTGCCTGTGACAGGACTCCAAATGAGGTTTATGTGAACCGTGGCGACCCAGAGCGTTTTATCGACCATTCTTCTGAAACCGTTACCTTGAGCTTGAAGCCAAAGAATGCTTTGACCAAGCTTGCAGAAATGGTGGCTGAAGATCGTCCATCCAGCGCGCAGCTTAAATGCTCATTTAAAAGCCCCCGCTGCACACAGGCAAAAGAAATATTTGAGCGCAATTCAGTTCCTATCCACTTGACAGCTGAGCAAAGCAACCGCGTTGTATTGACTTATGAAAGAGTAGTTGCTCGTGATTGCAACCCGCATTTCATAGACAATATGGAAGGGAACCGCAGCTTTAACCATCCTTCTTTCGGTTGTGCGGTATCTAGCAATATGCTTCAGATGGTAAGCGACAAGCACCAATTTACCAATCCGGCATTGCTTGATTATCCTGATGGTGAAAAAATGAGCCAGTCTTATCGCGCTTACTTAAAGAACTATACCCCACGCGATAATAAATCGGTTGATTGGAGTACGGATAGAAAATAATCGATAATGCTTGCTACTAATTTTCCAGGAATTATACCTGCGTATCAATTCTTAAAGGGATAATCCATGAGTGCCTTCAGTCCTCTTTTAATTATATGTTATGATCCAGAAGAGAGATTGAACCTTAGCACATTGGCAAGCGGGCTCGGTTATCCTGACGCGCAAATAGTAGTTGGTGGTATTAGCGATGCTATAGCTGCTCTTAATTCACGCGCTGTTTCCCCGGATTACCTGATAATTGATATTGCTGATAAAAGCTCAGAAGTATTTGCTGACCTGGATGAGCTTTCACTGCATTGTGAACCCAAGGTCCGTGTAGTTGTAATTGGCTCTGTAAATGATATAAATTTTTACCGTGAGCTTCGTGCCCGCGGTGTTTCCGAATATTGTGCAAGGCCTGCTAAGGTTAGTGACCTGCGTAATGTGCTGCTGCAAAGTGGCCATGAAAGCGCACATTCAGCACCGGCAGCAAAAAAAGGCACAGTTATTTCCTGCATGAGCGCAGCTTCTGGCGATGGCGCAAGTACTATGGCTGTAAATCTTGCCTATTGTCTTGCTGAGGAATTTGACCAGCCAACACTGTTGATCGACATGGATTACCAGTTCGGCCTGATAGCTAAAAGCCTGGATCTTAATGCGCCTTTTGGCATACGCGAATTATTCGATTTCCCAGAACGTGGAGTTGATGACCTGTTGGTAGAAAAAATGCTGGTCAGGTATGGAAAGAATCTAAGTATAATTGGTTCGCCGCATGAACTTCGTCAGCTTCCAATGATACGCCCGGAATTAATCCGTGACCTGATAAGCCTGCTTAGGACCAAGTTCAGTTATGTAATACTTGATATACCGCATATCTGGACAGGCTGGACATCGGCATCGGTCACTTATTCAGACCATGTGGTGATTGTAGCCCAGTTATGGCTGCGCTCACTTACACATTCTTCAAGGCTGCTTGCTATCTGGCAGGCTATAGGTATTTCTGAAAACTCAATTTCGCTTATCATCAACCGTAGCGGCGCGAAATTTAAAGAAGCTATCACGGTCCAGGATTTTGAGCGCATAACCCATAATAAGATTGAGGCTTTCTTAAGCAATGATATTAAATCTGTAGTCAGCGCTGAATCAAAAGGGAAAACTCTTTTTGAAATAGGCCAGAATATACTTCTGCAGCAGCAGATACGCCAGTTTACCCAAAGCATATTGGCGCGCAAAGGTGCGGATGGAAAAAGGTCTGGTAACTCGCAAATGAGTGGTGGACGTATCAACTTGCTTACCTTTTTAGGAAAAAAGAGCGGATAAAATATGTTTGGTAAAAAAATATCAGAAGGAACAGAACTTGTTGATACCAAGCAATTCCGTAATATAGAGAAAGTCACCCTTAAGAACCGCTTTAATGACAGCGGCATATTTTCCTCTAAGCCCCAGGACTCTGACTGGTATAAAATAGAATTATTTTTCAAAGACAAAAGCTTGGAAAATGATGAGTATCTTTTAGCGAAATCTTATCTTACTGAAAAAATCCTCGACCGCATAGAATTCGGCCTTTTAGAGCAGATGACCGATGATATGAAAAGGGCGCGCGTTGGGGACATAGCCTCGCAAATTATCCGCGATGAAATATCCATACCCCTTACTACAGCTCAGGTTAGCCTTCTTGTAGAGCAGGCAATTGATGATTTGCTGGGATTTGGTCCTTTGGAAGTTTTAATGGCCGATCCTGATGTTTCCGATATCATGATTAACGGAAGTAAGCGCGTATTTGTTGAAAAAAACGGAAAAATCGCCTTAACTGATATAACTTTTACCAGTGAAAAGCATTTACTGAATGTTATTCAAAAAATTGTTTCAATTGTTGGAAGGCGTGTTGACGAATCTAGCCCTATGGTGGATGCCAGGATGCCAGATGGCTCGCGTTTTAATGCTATAATTCCGCCGCTTGCCCTGGATGGCTCGCTGGTTTCCATACGAAAATTCCGTCGCCAGAAGATAGCGCTTAAGGAATATGTTGATTTTGGCTCAATGAATAAACAAATGGTGGATTTTTTGTCAATTTGTGGACATATTCGTTTAAATGTATTAATATCTGGCGGTACTGGTAGCGGTAAAACAACTTTGCTTAATGCTTTATCGGGAAGTATCGAGCATACAGAACGTGTAATTACCGTAGAAGATACTGCCGAGCTGCAACTTCAGCAACCGCATGTATTGCGTATGGAGACCCGCCCGCCAAATATGCAGGGGGCAGGTGAGATTACGGCGCGCCAGCTGGTTAAAAATGCTCTTCGTATGCGCCCTGACCGTATAATAATCGGGGAAATACGAAGTGATGAGGTAATTGATGTATTGTCAGCAATGAATACAGGCCATGACGGTTCAATGGCTACCATTCATGCCAATACTCCGCGTGATGCCTTGAGCCGAATAGAGAATCTGGTTGGAATGTCGAAGGTCAATATGTCTTCGGGATCACTTAAAAGCCAGATAGCAAGCGCTTTGCACCTGATAGTGCAGGTGGCGCGGCAAAGGGATGGAAAGCGCCGGATTACCCATATTGAAGAGGTGATTGGTATGGAAGGCAGCGAAATAGCGACCCAGCTCCTGTTTGGCTTTAAATCTGGCCCTTTGGGTGAAGATGGTATACTTACCGGTGAATTTTACAGTACCGGGGTTAAACCTTCTTTCCTGCCGCAGGCATCGTATTTTGGTTTTGAAAAAGAAATGTTGGCTAGCCTTGGGTTAACTGATAATAGCTAGGATAATATAAAAATGTTAGGTATGGATAAAATATGAGTTCGTTTCCGATAGTTATAGCTTTTTTTGTTGGTGTGCTGGTATATGTTATCGGCGTTTTGCTGCTTCCTAAAAGCTTTACTGATGATTCCACAAATTTTACCCGCAAGCAGTTAAAGGACCTCGAGCAATCAGGGGAAGATGAAAGCGATGGCAGTGAGCTGGAAGCTGACCTCAGGAGTGACCGCATGCAATCCACCGGGGTTCTTGCGCGCATATATTACTCAATGCCGCTTGGTAAATTCTCCCATAAATATCTGGTGCGTGCTGGTATGGCTGGCGCTGTTGACCGCTTCTTTGTGACATGTGTCGGCGTATTCTTTGCCATTATGCTGCTTCTTCCGCTTATACATATAACAAATAATGGAATCGTAATATTGCTTTGCGCGATAGCGGGAACATACCTTGCCGCATGGCGTATCATCGAAAGCAACAGGCAGGGGCGTATCCGCAAATTCATCGATCAGTTCCCCGATGCGCTTGATATTATTGTCCGCAGCGTGAAATCCGGGTTTCCGCTTAATGCTGCGGTGAACATGGTTGCAGAAAGCATGCAGGCGCCAACCAGTGAAGAGTTTAAAAAAATGTCCACTGAGGTTGTGCATGGAAGCACCCTGGTTGATGCGCTGGTGCGCCTTGGGAAAAGGATGCACACGCCGGATATAAATTTTTTCGTCGTAGTTCTTACCTTGCAGCAGGAAGTTGGCGGCAGCCTTGCAGAAGTACTGGGCAACCTTTCTGCACTCATACGCAAGCGTAAAATGATGACCAAGAAGATTTTCGCCATTACTTCGGAAGGCAGGTTTACCGGATGGGTATTAGGCGCACTTCCTTTGCTTGTGGCCCTTGCCATCCATATCGTTGATCCTGATTACCTTGTTCCTTTATTTGTTACGTCGCTTGGCCATATGATTATAGCCGCTACACTTTTAACGATAGGGGTTGGCGTATGGATCATCCGCAATATGGTTAATATGGAGATATAAGATGGATTATTCGAATTATTTAAGCTACGCATTGATAGCGGTAGGGGTATTTACCGCTTATATGGCGGTGGTTAGCTTATTCAGCAAGGACCGTAATAAAGCACGGGCAGAGCAGGTTGCTGAGGTTCTTCCAGAGCAGGAAGGACATGGGCTAACTGTTGCTGCTATCATACTTAAGCAAGTTCTGACATTGTTTGGCGTTAATTTGCAGCATCAGCGCAGCAGCAGCATCCAGCTTGCAAAAGCTGGCTATAACAGCCAGAAAGCGCTTATTTATTTTATTTTCTTCAAGCGTGTTATCCAGCCGATTGTATTGGTTATAGGTGTTTATATTTTATTCCATTTGTTTTTTGTTAACCGCGAAAGCTACAAGGAACACCTGGCACTATTTATAACCTCACTTCTTTTGGTAGTTATTGGCTCTTTCGGCAGCGGCCTGTTTCTAAAGAATAGCGAACAAAAAAGGATACAGGAGCTCACCAAAACTTTCCCGGATGCTCTGGATATGATACTTATATGCGTTGAATCCGGACTTGGTATTGATGCGGCATTTGCCCGCGTATGCAAGGAAATGAAAGATTCGCATCCTATCGTTGCTGCTGAATTCGAGCGCACCCGTTTTGAGATGACCATGATGAGTGACCGCGTACAGGCGTTGCAGAATTTTGGTGACCGCGCAGCTACCGGTGCTGTCCGCACGCTTGTTTCTTCGCTAATTCAAGCCGAAAGGTTCGGAACCAGTCTGGTTGACACCATGCGTATGATCGCTGAAGAACAGCGCACTGACCGTATGCTTAAAGCCGAGGAACGCGCTGCGCGCCTGCCCGCCTTGATTACGCTGCCTTTGATTCTATTTATCCTGCCGGCATTATTTATGATAATACTTGGGCCGGCAGTTATAAAATTGAATGAGCAGGGCGGCATATTTGGTAATGAGAAATAAACAAGGCCAGCGCTGCGTTTAATATGGAATTTTAATTCCAGGCGTAATACCAGTTTATAATTATGGCAAATTTCCAGCTAGTTTCTGATTTTAAACCGGCAGGTGACCAGCCGGTGGCTATTGCCGGGCTGGTTTCCGGGCTTGCTAACCATGAGCGTGAGCAGGTTCTGCTTGGTGTTACTGGTTCTGGAAAAACCTTCACAATGGCGCATGTGATACAGCAAACCCAGCGCCCAGCGCTTATAATGGCGCATAACAAAACACTCGCCGCCCAGCTTTATTCGGAAATGAAAAGTTTTTTCCCAAATAATGCGGTTGAGTATTTCGTATCTTACTATGATTATTACCAGCCGGAAGCCTATGTTCCAAAGAGCGACACTTTTATTGAAAAAGATTCTTCAATTAACGAGCAGATAGATCGTATGCGACATTCTGCCACCCGCGCCATGCTGGAGCGCAGTGATGTAATAGTAGTGGCGTCGGTTTCTTGCATATACGGAATTGGTTCTGCTGAGATGTATTCGCAGATGACGCTCACAATAAGGCGTGGCGAAACACGGACGCAGCGTGAATTGATAAAAGCGCTGGTCGAGCTGCAATATAAGCGCAACGATATGGATTTTGCCCGCGGCGCTTTCCGTGTTCGCGGTGATACTATAGATCTGTTTCCGGCGCATTACGAGGATACTGCATGGCGTATTTCCTTCTTTGGCGATGAAATAGAAATAATCAATGAGTTCGACCCGCTGACTGGTGAAGTAAAAGTAAAGCTTGATGAAATAGTTATTTATGCCAACAGCCATTATGTAACACCGCGCCCAACTATAGATAAGGCGATTATCCAGATAAAAAGCGAGCTTAAAACACGGCTTGAGCATTTTTATAGCGCCGGGAAACTATTGGAAGCCCAGCGTCTTGAGCAGCGGACTACTTATGATCTGGAAATGCTTATGGAAACGGGCGCTTGCCGCGGAATTGAGAATTATTCGCGCTACCTTGCCGGTACTGGCCCCGGCGAGCCGCCTCCTACACTGTTCCAGTACCTGCCTGAAAACGCATTGCTTTTTGTTGATGAAAGCCATGTTACAGTGCCTCAGATAGGCGGCATGTCCAGCGGTGACCGTGCACGCAAAAACACGCTGATTGAGTATGGTTTCCGGCTTCCTTCGGCGCTGGATAACCGTCCCTTGACTTTTGAGGAATGGGATACGCGCCGTCCGGAATCTATATTCGTTTCTGCAACGCCAGGAAAATGGGAGATGGAGGCAACCGGCGGGGCATTCATAGAGCAGATTATCCGCCCTACAGGGCTTATCGACCCGCCATGCGATATACGTCCTGTTGCTTCGCAGGTTGATGATCTTCTGGCCGAATGCCACATAAGGATTAAAAAACAGCAGCGTGTGCTGGTGACTACCCTTACCAAGCGCATGGCTGAAGAGCTTACTGATTACATGAATGAAGCGGGAATAGGCGTGCGTTACCTTCATTCAGACGTGGAAACCCTGGAGCGCATTGAGATTATACGAGATCTTCGTCTTGGCAAGTTCGATGTGCTTATAGGCGTGAATCTGCTGCGCGAAGGGCTTGATATACCCGAATGCGGGCTGGTAGCAATACTCGATGCCGACAAGGAAGGTTTCCTGCGTTCGGCAACCTCGCTTATACAGACGATAGGCAGGGCAGCACGCAATGTAGATAGCCTGGTGATCCTATACGCTGATAAAATCACCAATTCTATGAAGATAGCGCTTGATGAAACCGAGCGCCGCCGCAAGGTGCAGATGGCTTATAATGAAGCTAATGGGATAACACCTGCTTCAGTTAGCAAAAAAATAGGAGAAATAATCGAATCGGTTTACGAGCATGACCATTATACGGTTGCAACCACCCTTAAAAAATATGATGTGAAGGATGACGGCAAGGATAAGGACAAATATATCAGTAAACTGCGCGTAAAAATGCTCGAAGCCGCCGCAGACCTTGAATTCGAGGAAGCCGCCCGCCTTCGCAATATTATTGATAAGCTTGAGAATTCCGAAAAGAAAACCGGAGTAGCCGGAAGCGGAAAGAAAAAAGTTAAAAACTAATTACCCTACGATCTCAGTGCCGCTAAAGAAGAAGCTGATTTCTATCGCTGCATTTTCTTCACTGTCGGAGCCATGAACAGAATTGCGTTCAATTCCTTCGCCAAATTCCTTGCGGATAGTGCCTGCATTCGCTTTTGCAGGATCGGTTGCGCCCATGATCTCACGGTTTTTAAGCACGGCGTTTTCGCCTTCTAGAACCTGCACCACTACCGGGCCAGAAACCATATACTCAACCAGTTCGTCATAGAATGGACGTTCTTTATGGACGATATAAAACTCGCGGGCCTGAAGGCGTGACATACGCAGGCGCTTCTGTGCAACTATGCGTAAGCCGTTTTCTTCAAACTTTGCATTGATCTTCCCGGTAAGGTTGCGCTCGGTAGCGTCAGGTTTGATTATCGAGAAAGTGCGTTGTTTAGCCATTGCTGTACTCCTTGGAATTTAAACTTGGTGGCTATATAGGGGCAAATTCTACCTAATGCAATAGTAAATTAAAATTACTAATAATAGACTATACAAATTCAATAAAATCGCTATGTTATGCGTTAATTAGGCATAATTAACTTTATACTCTGCATATGCGTTTTCATGTTTTTCCATTGCTAATGCGCTTGGCCCCAGTGATCCTGCTTGCGGGATGTACGTCCAATTTGCAGCAATTAAAAGAAATAAATCCTGACGCCATTGATTTCCAAAGCTCATTGGCTTCTGAATACCTTGCTTATAGCGAGTCTGAAATAGAGCAGGGCCGTAGCCAGTCTGCCGATTATTACGCAGGAAAAGGGGTCAAGGCCTCCAAGGGCGAAAAAATAGGTCCTGATATGGTCAATAATTCCTCTCCAGATGCAAAAAAACTGGCAAAAGCGCGTCAGGATCTTGTTGGTCTGCTTAATGATGACGTAAAAAATATAGCCCCGCAAAAAGCTGCCAGGGCGCAATTATTGTTTGATTGCTGGAATGGTCAGGAAACTCATGCAAAAATGGATATAAAGGATTCTTGCGCCAGTGAATTTTCCACTTCTTATAAGGAAGTGCTGATGGTGGCTGATAGTATTGAATTTGGCGAGGCAAGTAGCAACCGTATTGAATTTGTGCCAGGAAGTGCCGAGCTGGGAGATGATGAAATTGATATTATAGGTGAAATAGCGCAGCAGCTGAAGGGCAAGAAAGATTATATTATCAAGCTTATTGCGGGCATGGATATTAAAGATATTAAAAGCAAGTACCTTGCCGACAGGCGCCTGAAAAATACCCGTGCTGAGCTGGTAAAAGCTCGTATCCCCAAGAAAAAAATAATATTTGGTAAGCCTGATACTGAAAAATCATCGGCAGATGCTGTGCATTTGAGCAATGATGATGAGCAAAGCAGCGACGGGGTTGATATTCTTGTTACTTCATCCCGCCATTTATTGGCGGTTCCAGCTAATGATTAGACCGGCTGCCATAAGCTTGCTGGCCTTTGTTTTGCTTACTGGTTGCGCGGATGATTTTGCTGAAAAACCCGCACAGGAGGCATCGTCTTCTGTAAGCCATCAGAAAATAATAAAAAAACCAGTGCATAAGCCTGCTGCGAAGAAGCCCAGCAAAAAAATCATTATCGATAGTTGTAAAAAAATAGATAGAAATATAAGAAAAAAAAGCATAAATAAAAAACCCATCCAGTCTTTGGCGGCAAATACCACTTCTTTTGTTATTTTCTTTGAAACAGGGACAGTTAAAATAACCCCGGCTTCAAATTCTGTTTTAAAAGAAATGTTGGAAAAG
Source organism: Pseudomonadota bacterium (assembly GCA_963205195.1). Taxonomy (GTDB): domain Bacteria; phylum Pseudomonadota; class Alphaproteobacteria; order Rickettsiales; family SXRF01; genus SXRF01. The sequence continues at coordinate 64,513 of CAUJHR010000023.1, forward strand.
CTGGCAGGTATTAAAGATTATGAAGTTGCTATTATAGATAAATCTTCTTCAAAAGAAATTGATACAGGCTTATCGCATAAGCGCGTAAGTTTGGTGAAGGATCAGCTTACAAAAATTGGCATAAGGGAAGCTTCAATAAAAACTGGTGATGAAAAAGTAATAAACAATAAAATTAAACATAAAGTAGAAATTTTTTTAAATGACTGATCGTATTTTAATATTGGATTTTGGTTCTCAGGTTACACAGTTGATCGCCAGGCGTGTTCGTGAATGCGGAGTATATTGTGAGATCCGCCCGTTTAATATTCCGCCCGAAGAAATAGCATCGTTTGCACCTAAGGGAATTATTTTATCAGGCGGGCCTGCTTCCGTGCATGAGGATTATTCGCCGAAAGTAAGCGAGCGTATTTTTAACCTGCATGTACCCATACTGGGCATTTGTTACGGGGAGCAGCTTCTTTGCCAGCAGCTTGGTGGAAAAGTGGAGCCAAGCGCACATCGTGAGTTTGGCCGTGCTGTAATTGATATTGCTGAAAATTGCGCTCTTTTTTCCGGCATTTGGGAAAAGGGCTCGAAACAAGAGGTGTGGATGAGCCATGGAGACCGCGTGGTTGCCCTTCCGCCCGGTTTCAAAGCAGTTGCTACAACAGCTTCCGCACCTTTTGCTGCAATTGCTAATGAATCCCAAAATTATTACGCGGTGCAGTTCCACCCGGAAGTAGTGCATACTAAAGACGGGGCTAAGCTTCTTAAGAATTTCGTACGCAATATTGCAGGCTGCAAGGGTGACTGGACAATGTCTGCCTTCCGCCATAGTGCTATTGAAAGGGTCCGTAATCAGGTCGGTAATAAAAAAGTCCTGTGTGCAGTATCCGGCGGAGTGGATTCTTCGGTAGTTGCCGCCCTGCTTCATGAAGCAATAGGCGAGCAGCTTATCTGCATCTTTATCAATAACGGGCTCTTGCGTGAAGGAGAGCCGGAACAGGTGGAAAAGCTGTTCAAGGATCATTTCCATATCCCGCTTATCCATGTCGATGCCAGCATGTTGTTTTTAAACCGCTTGAATGGCGTTAAAGACCCTGAACATAAACGCAAGATAATCGGAAATACCTTCATTGAAGTTTTCGAGATGGAAGCAAAAAATGCTGGCGGCGCTGATTTCCTGGCACAAGGTACATTGTATCCTGATGTGATAGAATCGGTATCATTTACTGGCGGGCCAAGCGTTACTATTAAATCGCACCATAATGTCGGTGGGCTGCCTGCCCATATGAAAATGGAACTGGTCGAACCGCTGCGCGAATTATTTAAAGATGAGGTGCGTGTGCTGGGCCGCGAACTGGGAATGCCTGCTGATATGGTGGGCCGCCATCCGTTTCCGGGGCCCGGTCTTGCGATTCGTATTCCCGGTGAATTAAGCCAGGAAAAAATAGAATTATTGAGAAGGGCCGATGCGGTGTATATCGACGAGATACGCAAGTCGGGTTTATATAATGATATATGGCAGGCCTTCGCAGTGCTGCTTCCAATAAGAACTGTTGGGGTAATGGGTGATGCGCGCAGTTATGATTATGTATGCGCCCTGCGCGCAGTTACTTCTACTGATGGAATGACAGCGGATTATTATTATTTCAGTCATGAATTTTTAAGCCGCGTATCAAACCGCATTACTAACGAAGTAAAAGGTATCAACCGCGTAGTTTATGATATAACCAGTAAGCCGCCGGGCACTATTGAGTGGGAATAAAAATATTAAAAACTACACCGAGCGCAGCGAGGGACTTTTTAATAAGAAAGGAAATTATGAGCGAATTATTCAGGGAAATTGAAGAAGAAGTAAAACGCGAACGCCTGGAAAATCTCTGGAAGAGCTTTGGCCGTTTTGCAATCTGGGGAAGCGTTTCTATTATTGTTCTTACTGCTGTATATGTAGCTTGGGATGATCACAGCCAGCGCCAGGCGGAGGCAAAAACTTCGCAGTTGTTAAGTGGTTCCGAGCATATGAATAAAGGTGATTATAAGGGGGCTGTTACAATTTTTTCAAGCCTTACCGATGATGATAAATCATCTTATTACGCGCTTGCAATGCTGCAAAAAGCAATGGCGCAATATCAGGCTGGTGATGATGACGGTGCAAAAAAAACTTATGCGGCACTTGCAAAAAATGACAATGAATCAGGTTTTGGCGCGCTTGCAAATCTTAAAACCCTTGGCGATAGTGAAGCCCTGGAATTATCAAAGACATCCCCATTTTACCATACTCTTGCCGAGCAGAAGGCATGGCGTTTATTAGATAGCGGTAAAAAATCAGAAGCTGCTGATATACTGGCTTCACTTGGCAATGATGAAAAAACGCCAGCTTCCCTTGCTAACCGTGCCAGGGAGATTTTACGCATGGTTGCGCCGGAGAAATTAGCAGTTAAACCAGCAGAAAAGAAGGTGCCAAATGAATAAGCGTATCGCCTTGTTATTTATTATGTCCACCATGCTTAGTGCATGCAGCCATATGCCGTCATGGATGGGCGGGTCAACAGAGGAAAAAGCTAAGCTTCCCGGCGAGCGTAAGGTGGCGCTTCCAGTTGAAAGCAAGCTTAAAATAGACGATGCACTTAAAAACAGCCCCCCGGTTCTGCCTGCCGAAACTGCCAATGCTAACTGGACACAGGGTAATGGTATGTTTACTGCAGCAACTGCAAATTTATCAGGTGGAAAATTCGATAATAAAAATTCTGCGAAAGCAGGAAGTGGTAATGATTTTTCGCACAGCTTGGTCCCTAATCCTGTTATTTCTGGTGGCGTGGTTTTTGTAATGGATGCCGCGGGCGTGATCTCAGCTCATGATGCTGCTGATATAAGCAAGGTGCGCTGGAAATCCAAAGTGGTGGCTGATAAGGACGAGCATGAAGTTATAGGCGGCGGCCTCGCAGTGGATGGCGCGGTGCTGTATGCAACAACCGGGCAGGGGCAGGTGGCTGCTGTAAGCGTTGAAAACGGCGCGAAAATATGGAGCAGGGATTTTACTTCGCCGCTTCGTGGGGCACCAGCTGTTTCTGGCACAAAACTGGTAATTATGACCATTGATAACCAGACTTATGGCCTGTCATCAAGGACTGGTGATATATTATGGGACCACCGCGGTATTGATGAAACGGCGGCAGTAATGAACAGCGTATCACCTACCATCGCCGGCGATGATGTATTAATTCCATATTCTTCCGGTGAACTATTCGCGCTGTCCATTGCAGATGGGAAAGAGCTGTGGAGCGACAGCCTAATGCAAAGCAAACACACGCAGGCATCTGGATTATTTTCCGGTATCGGCGGAACTCCGGTTGTAGATAATGGCATTGCTTTTGCCTGCGGCAATAATGGCCTTACAACTGCGATCAATATGGCTTTGGGCCAGCGCGTCTGGCAGCAGCAGGTTGCATCCCTTAATACGCCATGGCTTGCAGGTGATGATTTATTCCTGCTTACCACCGATAATGTGCTTGTGGATTTTGTGAAAACCACAGGCAAGATCCGTTGGGTTTCGCAGCTTGATAGCTATGAAAATGCGAAGGAAAAAACCAAGCCGATAACCTGGCGTGGGCCGGTGCTTGTTAGCGGCAGGTTATTGCTGGTAAGTTCTAACGGCAAGCTGGTTTCTGTTGCGGCGGTAAGCGGTAAGATAATGGAAACAAAATCCATCCCTGGCAATATCATAACCAAACCGGTGGTTGCTGGTGGCAGGCTGTATCTGGTAAGCCAGGACGCAACCTTGTATTCATTCCAGTAGCGGTATGAGTTTTACAGTTGTGGTCGCAGGGCGGCCCAATGTCGGTAAATCGACATTATTTAACCGCCTCACCGGAAAGCAGCATGCCCTGGTTGATGATATGCCAGGGGTAACCCGTGACCGGCGCGAAGGTGCTGCAAGCCTTGGCGGAATGGATTTCACGATTATTGATACCGCCGGGCTGGAAGATGCGCCAGAAGGTAGTTTGGCTGCGCGCATGACAGCGCAAACCGAAAAGGCTATTGATGAAGCAGATGTTGCATTGCTGGTAATAGACGGGCGTGCCGGAATAACTCCTATTGATAAGCATTTTGCCCAACTGGTGCGTAGAAAAAAAACCAGGATCATACTGGTTGTAAATAAGGCTGAGGGCGGAAGGGCGAGCTCTACAATTTCTGAAAGCTATAGCCTAGGTTTTGGTGAGCCGGTTGCGATTTCTGCGGCTCATGGCGAAGGGCTTTCTGAGCTTTATGATGCGCTTGCGCCTTTTGCCAAAAAAGTCGAAGAGGATGGCGAAGAAAACATATCAGGCGAAGATATAAATACGCCAATGCAGATTGCGATTGTTGGCCGTCCTAATGTTGGAAAATCAACTTTGGTAAATAAAATTCTGGATGAGGACAGGGTTCTTACCGGGCCCGAAGCTGGCATAACCCGTGATGCAATTGCTGTAGATTTTGAGTTTGGCGGCAGGACCATAAAACTAGTGGACACAGCCGGTATGCGCCGCAAAAGCAATGTAGTGCAAAAAGTTGAAAAGCTTGCCGTTGCTGATACGCTTCGCGCTGTGCAATACGCGCATGTGGTGATATTGGTAATTGACGCGCAGGCTCCTATGGAAAAGCAGGAAAATACCATAGCATCTTTGGTGGAGCAGGAAGGCCGTGCAATGGTGGTTGCCATAAATAAATGGGACACTGTTTCCGATAAGCCAGCTTACCTGAAGGCGATAAATGAAATATTGGAAAAAACCCTGCCGCAATTAAAGGGTGTAGAGGTGGTTCCTATTTCTGCCGAAACCGGTTTCCAGATTCCCAAGCTGCTTAAAACCTGCTTTCATTTATACGAGCTTTGGAACAAAGAAATAGGAACCGGGGCACTTAACCGCTGGCTGGAATCGGCTTTGGAAATTCACGCGCCGCCGCTGGTGCGCTCGCGCCGTATTAAAATACGTTATATGACACAGAAATCAGCGCGTCCGCCGAGCTTTATTTTGTTTTCCAATACCAGCGAAATACCAGACAGCTATATACGCTATCTGACCAATAGCCTGCGTGAATCTTTCAAGCTTCCTTCTGTCCCTATAAGAATAAAAATAAAAAAGAATAAAAACCCTTATGCTGAAGTTCTCGACTGATCAGCATTAAACAGCGGAATATTTTTTGCAAAAATCCCGACTGTTTTAATATGGTACTGTAATTTTTCAATTTTTTTGTTAGAATTTTTTTATTATTATGCTACCTATGGTATGTGGCAAGTAGCTAACAAAAAAATCAGGAGGCAATGTATGCGTATAAACCAACCTATTACCAGCAAAGAAATATTGTTAAATGATGATACGCTGATTGTTTCCCGTACGGATGCAAAAGGGAGGCTGACTTTTGTAAATAAGGCATTTATTGAAATTTCGGGATTTACCAAAGAAGAGCTGATAGGTCAGCCCCATAATATTGTACGCCATCCCGATATGCCTGTCGAAGCTTTTGAAGATTTATGGACCGACTTGAAAGCAGGCATACCTTGGGGCGGCTATGTAAAAAACCGCTGCAAAAATGGTGATTACTACTGGGTTTATGCAAATGCCGCACCCTCGATTGAGGATGGGAAATTCACAGGATATATATCGATCCGTACAAAGCCGGAAAGGAAAGTGGTTTCTGAAATAGATGGCATTTACAAGAAATTCAGAGAAAATAATGCCAAGGGCCTCTCTATAAAACATGGGCGTGTATTAAGCAATTCTTTTGCTGCGCGGCTATCTAGGAAATTTGAATTGCTTGGAGTGAAGATCTCTTCAGTTGCTGCTGCATTATGCTTTATGATGCTTTTAATTGGTGGGATGGGCTTATTCCTGAGCAATCAAATGACGAATTCCCTGCGTACGGTATATGAGGACCGTACCGTCCCAGCTGGGCAGCTTTCTGGTATAAATTCCCTGATGGACCAGAACATGCTAAGCATATCAATTATGGCAACAGGGAATTCGCAAGATAGTTCTGTGTTGCTTGAACAGATAGATAAAAATATCTACAAAATCACAGAAAGCTGGGCTGCTTACATGGCAACCTATCTTACGCCTGAAGAAGAAATCTTAGCCAAAAAATATGCTGTTGAACGAAAAGATTTCCTTGATAATGGGCTGATTCCAGCCATTGCTTTGGCCAAAGATGGAAAAACCAGCGAGCTTGCCGGCTTCCTTCCTAAACTAATGCTATTATTTAAAAAGGCATCTAATACCAACGCTGAGCTGATTGATTTGCAGCTTTCTGTAGCCGGGCAGGAATATAAGATTGGCCAGGATAATTTTAAAATAGGATTTTGGTTAGATCTAGGCGTAATTTTATTTGGCGTAGGGTTTGCGTTTTTATCATCACGCTATCTTCATAAATTTTTCAGCAATAAATTATCATATCTTGGATCGCGGCTTACTTCGATCCTGGGCGGCAATTTAAATACAGAAATAGAAGCAACTGAAGACGAACTGGGGAATATACTGGTAACTCTGAAAGCAATTCAATCCAAGCTTGCTTATGCGGATTATGAAAAGGCAGAAGTCGAGCAGGATAAAAAGGAAATGCAGGAAAAGCTGGCCAATGATTTTGAGCAGAGTGTAAAGGGAATAGTAAATATTGTAGCTGCGGCGTCTACCGAATTGTCGCAGACTGCACAGAATATGATGGTCGCTATTAAAGGCAGTACAGCCAAAACGAGCGATGCAACAAGCGCCGCATCCGTTACAATGTCGAATGTCCAGGCTGTGGCTGCGGCAACAGAGGAGCTTTCCTCATCTGTAAGGGAAATATCCAGCCAGTTCCATAAAACTACCAGCCTTGTTACCCAATCAGGCGAAAAAACATCTAATGCAGATGCCCTTGCCAATGCACTAACGCAATCATCTGATAAGGTAAGCAATGCCATGGAAATGATTTCAGAAATTTCCGGGCAGATAAATTTACTAGCCCTTAATGCTACAATTGAATCAGCGAGAGCAGGGGAAGCAGGAAAAGGTTTTGCTGTTGTTGCCAATGAAGTTAAGAACCTTGCTGGCCAGACTGATAAATCTGTTGTTGAAATAAAAGTTGTAGTTGAAGAAATGCGCGAAGCTTCTCATGCTATTGTTAGCGCGCTTAACGAGATAAAATTATCGGTTGGCTCAATTTCTGAGGCGGCTTCCAGTGTGGCATCAGCAGTTGAGGAGCAGTCGGCAACTACTAATGAGATCGCAAAAAGCATGCAAAGCGCAGCATCAGGCACCCAAACTATATCACAAAACCTTAATGATGTTAGTAGTTCTGCATCTCAGTCAGGAAATGCTGCGGAGCAGATGTTTAATGCTTCACAGGAGCTTTCCAAACACGCCGAAGGCCTTAATACACAGGTGGATGCGTTCTTAAGCAAGATACGTGCTGCATAAATCGGCTTGAGTCTGGCATTTTAACTGCTAATCTGCGGTTATGAGTCCAGTGGCGCTTGCAGAAAAAATTGTACCGGCTGATGCACAGGAAGGGGTAACCCCAACCATGCAGCAGTTTCTTGCGATCAAGGCGCGTCATGCTGATTGCATGCTTTTTTACCGGATGGGCGATTTTTATGAGCTGTTTTTTGAAGATGCTGTGCAGGCAGCTAAAATCCTGGATATAGCACTTACTAAACGTGGCAAGCATAATGGCGAAGATATACCAATGTGCGGCGTACCTGTGCATTCCCATGAATATTATCTGGAAAAGCTGATACGTGCTGGCGTCCGTATTGCAATTTGCGAACAGTTAGAAGAACCATCCGAGGCAAAAAAACGCGGCTATAAAGCTATAATCCAGCGCGATGTCGTGCGTATAGTAACCCCCGGTACTATCACCGAAGAGAGTTTGCTTGATGCTCGCCAGGCGAATTATCTGGCAGCTCTGGTTAAATCTTCGGTGAATGATTATGTAATAGCATGGTTGGATATTTCCACAGGTGAATTCAATGTTGCTTCTGCCAATAAACAGACTGTTTCAATGCAGCTTTCACGCATTAATGCCCGTGAATTGCTAATATCTGAGAGTCTCACCTCAGCTGATGAAATAAAGGATTTCAGGCCTATATTTGCGCCCCTTGCCGATAATCTTTTTGATTCAAGGCGCGGCGAGAGGATACTCAAAGAAACTTATAACCTGGCAAGCTTAGAGATTTTTGGCGAGTTCTCATCGCAGGAATTTTCTGCATGTGGTGCCTTGCTTGATTATATAAAGCTTACCCAGAAAGAAAAGCTGCCGCGGCTTGATGCCCCAAGAAGGGAAATAACAGGTGGGCACTTGCTTATTGATGCGGCCAGCCAGCGCAATCTTGAAATTATGCAAACTTTGGTTGGAAAACGTAAAGGCAGTTTATTTTCTGTCGTTGATGAAACAATAACCTCGGCGGGTGCACGGCTGCTTTGTATCCAGCTTTCCGCACCCCTTACGGATATAAAAAAAATAAATGAGCGTTTGGATAATGTGCAGCTATTTACGGAAAAATCCGATCTGCGTAATACTGTACGTGCTTATTTAAAAGAATGCCCGGATATAGAGAGGGCGCTTTCACGCCTGTGTTTAAACCGCGGTGGCCCGCGTGATGCTCTGGTTATTGCGGCAGGGCTTGGTGCGGCTCAATCAGTGCGTGTGGCCCTTGAAACAATCAGCAGGGAAATCCCGGAAAATATGTATGAAATGCTGCCGGTTCTAGGTGGGCATGAAACATTATGTGAAAATATCAAAAGCATTTTAAAGCTTGATTGCCCGCTGCTTGCGCGTGATGGCAATTTTGTGAAGCATGGTTATTCTGCGGCGCTTGATGAACTTCGTAACCTGCGTGATGAAAGCCAGAAACTGATACTTGCCCTTCAGCAGAGCTATATTGAAATGACTGGTATTTCCACATTAAAAATACGCTTCAATAATATGCTTGGGTATTTTGTAGAAATTACCCAGGCGCATCAAAACAAAATTACCAATGATTTTATCCATCGCCAGACCTTGGCTAATAATTTGCGTTATAGCACTGTAGAGCTTTCTGGTCTGGAGCGTAAAATAAGCGAGGCTGCTGCAAATGCTCTTAAATTAGAGCAGGAGATTTTTGCAAAACTGCTTGATATGATTTTGGAATGTAATGCCAGGATTGTTGCAACAGCACGGGAATTGGCTCAAATTGATGTAAGTACTTCCCTTGCCCATCTAGCAATAAGCAATAATTATATACGGCCCCAGTTGGAAAATAGCCTGGCTTTTGATATAAAAGGTGGCAGGCATCCTGTTGTGGAGGCAAGCCTTAAAGATGGCAATATAAGCTTCATTGGTAATAGCTGCAATCTTGAAGATGCCCAGCGCCTATGGCTGCTTACAGGGCCCAATATGGCCGGTAAAAGTACATTCCTTAGACAAAATGCCCTTATTGCAATACTAGCGCAGGCCGGATCTTTTGTCCCTGCCGAATCCGTCAAAATAGGTGTTGTTGACCGGCTTTTCAGCCGTGTCGGTGCCGCTGATGACCTTGCACGCGGCCATTCCACCTTCATGGTGGAGATGGTTGAAACTGCAACCATACTTCATCAGGCAACCAGCCGTTCATTGGTTATACTCGATGAGATAGGCCGCGGAACGGCAACCTTTGACGGCTTGTCTATCGCATGGGCGGTTGTTGAGCATTTGCATAATTCAATTAAATGCAGGGGGCTTTTTGCTACCCATTACCATGAACTTACAGAGCTTACTTCAAGCCTTAACTCGCTTTCTTGCCATAATATGAAGGTTAAGGAGTGGAAGGGCGAGCTTATATTCCTGCATGAGGTTGCATCAGGTGCTGCTGACCGTTCTTACGGTATTCATGTAGCGCGCCTGGCCGGGCTTCCTGCGACAGTTCTTACGCGTGCCGCAGATATTTTGCACCAATTGGAGAAAGAACAGCGAAATACCCCGCGCCTTGCTGATAGTCTTCCGCTTTTTTCTTATGAGCAGCCCAAGCAAATACCGCAGCATCTTTCCGAGCTTATACAGGAGATGGATGATATTTCACCGGATAATCTTTCTCCGCGGGAAGCATTGGATTTGCTGTATAAATTAAAAAATAAACTTAAAAACAAGGCGGAAACCCTTGCTTAATTAGCTGTAATATGCTAGTTACATAAAATATCCGTAAATTATAATAAATTACATATCCCCATGCAGAAATCTGTTTTGCTTATTATAACAGGCAGTATAGCCGCCTATAAGTCATTAGAGCTTATAAGGCGCCTGCGCGAACAAGGTATTATGGTGCGCTGCGTACTTACAAAATCCGGTGAACGCTTCGTAACCCCGCTATCGGTTTCTGCCCTTACAGAGAATAACGTTTATAACGATCTATGGTCGCTGAAAGACGAAACGGAAATGGGGCATATCCGCCTTTCACGTGAGGCGGATATGGTGGTGGTTGCCCCTGCGTCAGCGGATATAATCGCTAAAATGGCAAACGGTCTGGCAAACGATCTGGCAAGCGCTACTTTGCTTGCAAATAATAAGCCGCTTCTGGTTGCCCCGGCTATGAATAGTTATATGTGGAACAACCCGGCAACTAAACGCAATTTGCAGCAGATAAAAGACGATGGCGCGGAAATCATTGAGCCCGGTTCGGGCATGCTGGCCTGCGGCGAAATAGGGCAGGGGCGTATGGCTGAAGTGGATATCATAGCGGCCATGATTATCTCAAGGCTTGGAAATAAAAACCTGCCGCTAGCCGGAAAAAAAGCCCTTGTAACTGCAGGGGCAACTATAGAGGAGATAGATCCGGTACGTTTCATAAGTAATAAATCATCAGGTAAACAGGGTTATGCTATAGCAGAGGCATTGGCGCTTGCGGGGGCTGATGTCATTTTGGTAAGCGGGGCCTCGCTGCCTGTACCTTCTAATGTAAAAATTGTAAAAATCTCCAGCGCACAGGAAATGCTGGAAGCTTGTGAAAAATCATTACCTGTAGATATTGCGGTTTTTACCGCAGCGGTTTCTGATTTCCGCCCGCAAGATACTTCTAAAAGCAAGATAAAGAAAAAGCCGGGTGCTGCCGCCCCTATTTTAAAACTTACAGAAAATCCTGATATACTTAAAACTATTTCTACCCATAAAAAGCGCCCGCAATTGGTAATTGGTTTCGCAGCCGAAACGGAAAATCTGGAAAATAACGCCAGGGAAAAACTTGCGCGTAAAAAATGCGACTGGATACTCGCAAATGATGTTTCCGGCGGTAAAGTTTTTGATTCAGATATGAATGAAATATTATTTGTAAGCGCCAATAAAAACGAAAACTGGGGAAGGATAAGCAAGCAATCAGTTGCTCAGAAACTGGTAGAAAAAATTTCCTTGCAAATTGTTGATAAGAAGAAAAAATCATGACTGATGTAAAAATTATAAAACTCGCGCATGGCGAAGATCTGCCGCTTCCGGCATATGCAACAGAGCATGCCGCAGGCGCGGACCTGATGGCTGCTATAGACGCTGATATATCTCTTGCGCCATTTGCACGTATTTTAATTCCAGCTGGTATTGCACTGGCTCTTCCGGCTGGTTTTGAAGCGCAGATACGCCCGCGCTCCGGCCTTGCGCTGAAGAACGGGATTACCCTGCTTAATACCCCCGGAACCATTGACGCTGATTACCGGGGGGAAATAAAAATACTGCTTATTAATCTAGGCCAGGAAGATTTTGTAATAACACGCGGAATGCGTATAGCTCAGCTGGTAATAGCACCTGTCGCGCAGGTAAACTGGCAGGAAGTACAAAGCCTTGATGATACGGCAAGGAGCATAGGCGGCTTTGGATCAACGGGGGTAAAAAAACTGGCATGATCTCCCCATCACGCAAATTATTTTACGTTGTCGAAGCTATGGTTACTATAGCTTATAATGCAGGACATGGCGCGATCTCCAGCCGTGATATAGCTCAGCGTCAGGGATTGCCGCCGCGTTATCTTGAGCAGCTTATGCAAAAGCTTGTGCGCGGTGGATTGCTTCGCGGTGTGCGTGGGCCGCATGGAGGCTATGTACTTGCCCGCGAGCGCAGGCGCATAACTATTGCAGATATTTATACCACACTCGGAGTGGAAAAAGAAGATGACCATAATGGCTATAAACCGACGCAAATAGGCGAACTTATTGTGCAACCGCTATGGCGCAGTTTAGATGGTGCCATGATGAATTACATGAAAGAAACAAGCCTGGCTGAATTATGCGAACAGGCTGAACAAAAGCATATCCGTAAAACAGCGGAAGAAAAATCAGATTTCACAATTTAACAAATCAAGGAGCGAAAACATGAAAGCCAAGCTAGATAAACCGGGACGCGGCCATATATATGACAATATCATAGAAACCGTGGGGAACACGCCGCTTATAAGATTGCACCGCCTTGCAAAAGAAGCCGGAGTGGTTGCTGACATAGTTGTGAAAGCTGAATTTTATAATCCTCTTTCCTCTGTGAAAGACCGTATCGCGCTTTCGATGGTGGAAGCAGGTGAAGCCAGCGGAAAAATAAACAAAGATACTATTTTAGTAGAATCGACTTCCGGCAATACCGGTATCGCCCTTGCATTCGTATGCGCTGCTAAAGGATACCGGCTGATACTTACTATGCCTGAAAGCATGTCATTGGAGCGCCGCAAGATACTTAAGCATTTAGGTGCCGAACTTGAGCTTACCCCGGCGGCAAAAGGTATGCGCGGCGCTATTGAACGCGCTGAAGCAATCGTAGCCGAAAACAAGAATGCTATAATGGTACAGCAGTTCAAAAACCCGGCTAATCCTGAAATACACCGGCTTACAACCGCAGAAGAAGTTTGGGCAGATACTGATGGCAAGGTCGATGTGTTCATAACCGGAATTGGAACTGGCGGAACAATTACCGGAGTTGCACAGGTTCTTAAGAAACGCAAGCCCGGTGTAAAAATTATAGCAGTTGAACCTGAAGATAGCGCGATACTTTCAGGCGGCAAGCCGGGGCCGCATAAAATTCAGGGGTTAGGCGCAGGCTTTGTGCCAGATGTTCTGGATAAGGATGCGATTGATGAGATCATAACCATAGGCAACGAAACTGCTTTTGCTACTGCGCGTAAAACCGCAAAGCTTGAAGGAATTCCTGTAGGAATTTCATCGGGTGCTACCATTGCTGCAGCACTCGAAGTTGGCGCTCGTCCGGAAATGAAAGGAAAGCTAATAGTTGTAATCGCAGCTTCCTCTGCTGAGCGCTATCTTTCTACCGACCTGTTTGCGGAGTAGGATGCCTTTAAATACGGAGCAGGAACGCCGCTATGCCCGTCATATTGTGCTGCCTGAAATTGGCAGGCAAGGGCAGGAGAATCTGCTTGCTTCCAAAGTATTGGTTATCGGTGCTGGTGGTTTGGGCAGTGCGGCAATAGCCTATCTTGCGGCTGCTGGCATAGGCCATATAGGTATCATAGAGCCGGACCGGGTGGAGATGTCCAACCTCCAGCGGCAGATTTTATTTGAAACTGCCGATATCGGAAGGAGCAAGGGGCAGGCGGCGCGTGATCGTGTATATGAAATTAATCCCGGCTGCAAGGTCGAGATTTTTGAAGAAAGAATAACCGGGCAAAATGCCGGGGATTTTATAAACAGGTTCGATATCGTGGCCGATGGCTGCGATAATTTTGAAACTCGTTTTGCGGTAAGCGCAGCATGTATGTATGCTAAAAAAACGCTGGTTTCGGCAGCTATAAGCGGATTTTCGGCACAGCTTTCCTCTTTCAAGCCTTATCTTGGCGATCCGCATCCATGTTACCGTTGCTTTGTGCCCCAGATGCCAGAGCGCGAAATATCATGCGCCCAGGAGGGCATAGCAGGGCCGCTTGCGGGCATAATGGGTAGTATGCAGGCGCTGGAGATTATCAAGGAGCTGCTTGGTATCGGGCACTCGCTATCGGGAAGCCTGCTGATTATGGATGCCCTTAATATGGATATAAGAAAAGTAGCATTACCTCGTGATGCTGCCTGTAGCTTTTGCCTCGAAAGCGATTAGATTTTTCCAATTGGAAGTAGAAGCCAGCGCAAGGTATATAAATGGTATCCAGCCTTTTTCGCGGAATAAGAGATATGTCTTATTTGGTAGCGCATTGAGTGCTTTTTCATCTATCATCTGGAAACCTGCTATCTGTGCCTTTCTGCCCGATGCCAACGTAACTTCCGATTGGTATGGTTGCAGCAGTTTATTGGCTTTCAGGTCAGCGCAGAAATTACGTGTGATTAGATGGTGCTGGTAAAATGTTGTGCAGAATTTAAGGGCATTATCAGTAAATTTGCTTGCTTTTCCATCTTTGCCGAAAAGAGCATTTGCACCCTTAGCTGCTTCATTGCTGAAATGCGGCGCTTCTTCATCGACACAAAGGAAAAATTTTTCTGCCTTTGGGTTTTCAAATAATATAAAAGGATATTGCCGCACATAACCTGGTATATATGTATTTTCCTGCCATGTATTATCAGGTTTCACAAAATAATTATATTTTTCCATCCCGACCATTGCAACTGGAAGCGGGTTTTCATCACCCGTAAAAACTATCGGGTAGGTTTTGGCGGCCTCAATGAATTCTATAGTATTTATAGGCAGGGAATTGGTTTTTTTAGCAAAGCTGAAATTATCTTTTGTGATTATGCAGGATTGCGCGTGCCGCTTACTGTCAAGCATCTGCGGCTTGCTGTATAAAAGCGGCAAGCCAGATGGAGGGTTTCCACCTGACTTGCTGTTACTTGGCTTCTTTGACATTATTACTGCTGTTGAACAGAGCAGCTTGCATTGTCAAATTTATTGCTGAAGCCTGAACCGAGGAAATTATTTCCGCAATTCTGGTTAGCAACACCACCGGCAGATGGTTCAAGGGAAGCAAATGCCGCGCCGTTATTATTACCGCCAGCAGATGGTTCAAGTGAACCAAGAGCCTGAGGGTTGTTTCCACCAGCCGCAGGAGCTAAGCTTCCAAGCTGGCTTGGGTTGAAGGTTGTAGTGGTTCCTGGAGTTCCCGGGCTTAACAAGCTCAGGTTCAGGCTAGGAACGTCAAACGCAGGAGGTGTTACGCTTGGGTCATTGGTTATTGTACGGCCAGCGTAAGAGAACAGGCCAGGTGTGAATGGGAATTCCTGGAACTGTAGCAGGCTGTCAGTGCCAGCAAGCGCAAATGTGCTTGGGAACACTTTGTAGAATACGTTACCAATGGTTGGGATACCATCTTCAACGTCAGTGGTTATGAATTCAGCAGCTGCAAGCTGCGCTTCAGTGAAGTCGCTAGCGCGGGTGCCGTCAAAGGTTTGCTGGCTTGCATCAAGTGAATCAGCCTGTGCAGTAGAGCCGCCATTGAACATTGCGTTGTTCTGCAGGACGAAATACTTACCTTGTCCGGTAAATACGCTGGTATCGCTTTCAAACTGCATTGAGCTGCCTTTGCCATCCAGTGTGATACCTACATCACCGCCGGTGATGTTCAGGCCGCGCACTAATGTGCCGCCGGAACCGTTAGCGATCAGGATACCATTCTGGCCAGCCGAAGAGGTTACGGTTGCTTCATAGATCTTGGTATCCTGACTGTTATCAAGATTGATGCCAAGATTATTTCCGGTGAATATATCACCTGTCAGGATAGCGTTATTGCTATTGAAGAAAGATGCACCGGTTCCGTTATCGGTATAGGTGTTGTTGGTATGTATTATATTATTGGTGTTATATACCTTTGAACCATAGTTATTATCATGAAGGTTATTAGATAAGATATAGGTCTGGCCATTATTTTCTACCAGAACCCCAGTATCGGTATCGCTTACTTCGTTAGATTCGATATCGGTATTGCTATTGCCAACTGCATGTATGCCTGTAGTTGCATTATTTACGCTATTGCCAAAAGCATAAGTGTTGGCGTTGCTGTTTAAGTAAATGCCATCATCAACTATGTTTTGTACAGTATTGCGAGTAACAGTGTTATTGGTGCTGTTTTCAACGCCGATACCGGTATAAAAATTATCAACAGTGTTGCGGGTGATAGCGCTGTTAAGGCCACCGGTCACATGTATACCATAAGAGCCAATACCATAGCCGCCGCCAAATTTGGAGAAGGCTGTAAGTGAAACTTCTTCACAGTCACATTCACCGCCGCCGAAGCCGCCATATAGATAATTGCGGTTTATTGAAATTCCCAGGGAATCAATACCTGTGATACCGTAATCAACGTAGTACATATTGTTATCGTTGATCACTAGCGATTTGCCGCCGGTAGCATAAATACCGTATGTGGTATAATACATTTCGTTGCCGGTTATAGGTGCACCAACTACATTATTAAGACCAATACCTGTGAAATTGCTTTCGAAATAATTGTCTTTGATAGTCAGGTTGGTATCACCGTCAAAATCCATCGCGATGAAATTATTATAGAGTGAGTTATTTTTGATATTTGTAAAATTGGTATCTGAACCGCTAATCCCTACAAAATTGCCATAGAAACTACTGTCTGATACCGATGCGCTGGTAGTAGAATCAAGGTTTAAACCGGTGCTTGAATAGTTCACAGCTGCATTTTGCAGTTTGAAATTGGAGTTGTTTGATACATCTATACCAACTTCACCTCCAGAAACAGCAAGGTCAGAAACTGTAACTTTATTAATTCCAGAACCTACTTTAACCACATGCGCGGTTGGGCTGGTTGCCTGGATGAAGCTATTGCCAGATCCGTTACCTTTAAGGGTGAAATTACCCTGGTTAATATCTACATTTTCAACCCATGTGCCATCACCAAGCTGCAGTAATGCGCCGCCAGTTCCGGTTGGTCCAACCGCATTTATAGCATTTTGTATGCTTCCGTCCTGGCTCTGGTGAAGGGTTACTGATTTTCCTTCGATAACATTAGCAGTGCTGCTTGAGAATTTACCGCTGTTATTAATATTAACGTTGGCATTGCTTTTAAGTGTGCTGCCGCTCATGGACATAATAACGCTGCTGGTGTTTATATCACCTTTGTTGGTAGCAACATCGGCAGTGCCCATATATATACCATTGCCAGCATTAACGGTAATTGCGCCCTGGGTGTTGGTGCCGCTAAAAGATGACTTGATGTCAGCTTCAATATGCACATCATGCCCTGCATCTATTGTGTAAGAACCTGAACCGCTCCAGATAAGGTCGGCAAGTACAGTTACATTGTTGATAGCGGTTGAGATTACATTGGTGCCGCCATCAAGTGTTGTAACGATAGGCGCATAATTTACGAAATGGTCGGTACCGATAAAATGGTCACCCCATGTGCCAATATAAAGGCTGTTAGGATCCAGAAGTAAAGTACCCGCATCGCCGTTATAAGCGTGCAGATCAGCCGCGCCGTTATAACCAAGCTCGCCTTTGGATGATACTTCAGCCAAGCCGCCATTGCCGCCGTTTACACCGCCGGTCCCTTTGATAGAACCGTTGAAATCGGTAACTTCATCTGACCATATAACAGCGGTGCCGCCATTTCCTTTATCAGTTGCACTTACATCGATTTTTGAAGCAGCATCAACGGTTACGGTTTTAGCATGCTGAATGGAGCCTTTGCCCTGGTAATCACCGCCGATTTTCACCGAGCCACCCCCATTGGTGCCGCTGGCATTCACATCAGCATTTGCAAGTTGTATATTGCTGCCGGTAACGGTAACTTTGCCGCCGGTTTTGCCGGTTGCGCTTATTTTACCAGACAGGTTAACATTACCTTCGCCGCCATCGAGCACCACAGTTCCGCCTTCCATATGGGCAGAATTTGCTTCGATGATGCCGGTGTTGTTGATCACGTTATCAACCACGCCCTTGGCAACTTTTGCGGTAAGCAATACTTTGCCGCCACCTACTGAAATGATGCCGTTATTTTCAACAGCTGCTTTCGCGCCGGTTGCAGCAGCAGTGGTTTCCTTATCAAGCGCAAAGCTGTAGAGGTTGTCACCATACATATCTATGCTTGCGGTCTGCGCGCTGGCAAGCGCTACGGTGCCAAGGTTAGCCTGGATAATGCCGTCATTGCGTACATTTGGCGCAACCAGTGCAACCAGCCCGCCATCAGCAGCAGTAATATGGCCTTTATTAACTATGCTGGCATCAGGTTTGCCCGCTACGGAGAGGTTGGTTTTACCGGCAAGGAAATCAGCGTTGCTGGTATCAGAGGTGCTTGCTATCAAGCCAGCTACGTCAACAGTCGAGTTAGCCCCGAAGAATACGCCATTAGGATTTACAACCATTATCTTACCATTAGCGGTAAGTTTACCAAGAATTTCAGTTGGGTTGCCATCAGTGATGCGGTTGAGGGCAACAGAATTGCTGCCGGGCTGCACGAATTGGGTCCATTCATTTTCGCTTATGTCAAAGTTTTTCCAGTTAATGATAGCTTTGTCAGATGTCTGGTTAACAACAAGCTTGTTGGTGGCCGGATTGCTTATGGTAGCGCTGCCTGAAACAACGTCGGCACCTGTAGGGTTTGCGCTCGCATTGCTCGCATGCACTAATACAAAAGCAGCTGAGGCGGATAAAAGGAGGGAGAGATTAGCGTGCCTCTTAGTAGAAGTAGGCAGTAAGCTCTGGGCATTGTCTATTGATGAGTGACGCATAATCTTAACCTTTTTTTAATTTATTTATAAAATGTGAATAAAACCCAAACTTTTGTTTGTTTATAGCCATTGCTTTTACAGAAAAGCCTGTAACTAGTCAATGACTATTAACAAAAAAGTAACACTTAATTAACTTTATTAAACAATTGTTAGCTTTTGCGCCTTACAAATAGGCGTTTTGGCCAAATTAATACCTATACTGCAAATTTAAGAAAATCCTTAAAGAATCCCCATCCTGACCAGCGGTTGCCACTTTGTGGTTGATAGGGAAGGCAATCTCGCCGCTTCCAGTAACTGAATCTGCAATATTAAAGCGCATACCAGCACCAGTTGAGGAAAGAGAGGCTGTTTTACGTTCTGAAGCAGCTATTACGTCTTGATTCCATACCCGGCCAAGGTCATAAAATACATAAGGCTGGTAAGATGGGAAGAATTTGCTGTCAGAAGTACCATTATATTGTAGTTCCATGCGGCCTGAAACACCTGAATCGCCGCTTATTTCAGCAGGATCAAAGGCGGTAAGGAACTGCTGGCCACCAAGCGTATATTCAGCAGCTGCGAAAAGCGGGTCATTTGAGTACTGCCCATCAACCGCAAGTTGCGCCGACCATTTTCCATAAATAGGCTGGATACGGGTAGCATTTGCTGTAGCTTTCCAGAAGCTCTGCTTTCCGTTGGCGCGTGAATGGGCAAGGCCATCATTGCCGGCATCCCAGTCAAAACCCTTCGATACAGCGCCTTCAAAGCGGTTCACCGCTGTTGTTGAGTCAATAAAATCGTAAGAGCTGCCTACTGTCCACACCCGCAGGTTATCAAGGTACAGGTTAGTATCCAAAGCGCTCAGGTTTGCGCGCTGCACTGAAAAATCAGTATTTACAAACCAGTTGCTTTGGCGGCTGCGTAGGATCGGATGCACCACTTGGGCATCAACAGTATAATTTTCACCGCGTACATCAAATGGTTCAAGTGTATATCCCGGCTTGGTTGCAACAAAATTGCCATCAAGGACTAATTTGGTGCCTTCAGAGCCTAGCTGCATTTCATGACGTGCGCCTACATATTTCAGTTCGTCAGGGTAAAAAATAGAATTTATGCCACGTATAGAGGTTTGTTCATCCATTTTCATCAGGTTGTTACCCGCAAGTATGGCAGTGCCCTGAACCGGACCCATAAAGCGTGTCCCGCGGTTATTTATCTGCACTGTGCTGCCTTCAAGCGTCCTGCGGGTGATGTTTACGATAATCTGCGATGCGCCTGGTGTGGTAGGGGATGGTTGCAGCACTGCGCGGGCCTGCACGCCTGGAAGATCTTCCATCAGAAGAAGGTAACGCTCAAGGGTTGCGGCATTTAACGGTTTGGACTGCTTGATCTTTTCTGCATATTTATAAAGAACGCTATTTGCGCTGCCCACATCACCTTTTAATTGCACGTCGTTAACATAGCCTTCAATGATACGGATCTTTACCGCACCGTTATTGATGCGTTGTGGCGGCACAACTGCACGGGTCAGGATAAAGCCTTTATTGCGATAATATGATGTAATATTGGAAGCAACCTGGTTAAGCTCGCCAAGGGTTACGCTTTTCCCGATTTTGTTTTGGTAAAACTGGCCGAGTTCGCTAAGGTTAAGCTCTTTTCCATCTTCAAATTGAACTGATTTAAGGGTAAAGCTAACATTGCCTTTTATTTCTTTGCCGTTTTGATCCTGTATGGAAATGATCGGCGCACCGCTTACATCAGGGCGTTTATCTTCATATTGCAGCTGGCGCTGTACGTTTTCAGGGCGTGCGCTATTTGGCACGGAAACTACTACTGCATTCGCGGCCATAGGCAGCATAACCAAAGCGGATGTGGACAAAGCCAGCAAAAGCGTATTATGTTTAAAATGGCCAGGTTTATGCATAGTTTATTTCCCTTATTTTGCAAAATATTATTATAGTGACAATCCCCGCATGTATCACGAAAGTTAAAAAAGCGCAAATTGTTATTAATAAAACTAACCTCTTTTCAAAGAAGTGTGATATTGATATGACAGTTTTTATGCTAAACCAATCAAGAATTTTTGCGATTATCAGCATTTTATTATTGTTTCCCATGCAGTTATATGCGGCAGGAGCAAGTAATAGCGGGTTACCGGTTCCCCGTTTTGTTTCCTTAAAGTCTGACGAGGTCAATATTCGTACCGGTCCCGGAACACGCTACCCTATATCGTGGGTGTATAGGCGGGCTGAAATGCCGGTTGAGGTAGTTGAGGAGTTCGATATGTGGCGCAAAATACGTGATGTTGAGGGAACTACCGGATGGGTTCACAAAACCATGCTTGCCGGCAAACGTAATATAATTATTAAGGGAAAATCCGCAAAGATAGTACGCATAGACCATGAAAAAGATGCAAAACCATTGCTTAAGGTTGAGCCATCCGTGGTTGCCCGTCTGGTGGAATGTAACAAGGAATGGTGCCGTATACTGGTAAGCGGGCGTAAAGGCTGGATAGAAAAAAACTCAATCTGGGGCGTTTATCCAGATGAGATAATGGAATAGCCTTATCCCTGCTTCTTTTGGAACATTGCAAGCATACGCTGGGTTACCACAAACCCGCCAAAAATATTAACCGAAGCAATTACTACCGCGATAAAGCCGGCAAGGTGCGAAAATCCATAACCTTCAGGCCCAAGCGCAATGATAGCCCCGACAATGATAATTCCCGAAATAGCATTGGTAACTGCCATAAGCGGGGTATGCAGCGCTGGTGTTACTTTCCATACAACGTAATAACCCACAAAACAGGCCAGCACAAAAACAGTAAGACCAAAAATAAATGGGTCAATACTATCTTGGTGCTGCAATTTCAAGTTGAGCGCATTTATATCCTCTGCAAGTTCAGCGGCCTGCTGTGCCAGGTTCTGCGCCTTCTGGTTTACCATTTCACTTTCAAACATATATACCTCGTTATTTTGCAAATATTGGATTCACGGTTACGCCTTCATGGGTAAGCAAAGTGCCTTTAACAAGCTCATCATCCCATTTTACATTCAGCCTGTCTTTTTCAAGCAGCAAAGTTGAAACAAAATTATAAATATTGCGTGCATAAAGCTGGCTGGCATCAATAGCGACGCGTGAAGGCATATTGCTATAGCCTATAAGCATTACGCCGTTCTTTATCACTGTTTTATCAAGCTCGGTTAACGGGCAGTTTCCGCCGCTTGCTGCTGCCAGGTCAACGATAACAGAACCTTGTTTCATGTTTGCAACCATCTCCGGCGTAATCAGGACCGGGGCAGGGCGTCCGGGAATAAGTGCCGTTGAAATTACGATATCCTGCTTTGTAATGGTTTCTGCAATTAATTCGCTTTGCTTGCGTTTATAATCTTCGCTCATTTCCTTTGCATAGCCGCCGCTGGTTTCTGCTGACTCCTGTGCTGCAACTTCGATAAATTTTGCGCCCAGGCTTTCTACCTGTTCCTTTGCAACAGGGCGTACATCGAAGGCGGAAACAACAGCGCCAAGGCGCTTGGCAGTGGCTATGGCCTGAAGCCCGGCTACACCTGCTCCTAATACCAATACCTTTGCCGGGGCTACTGTCCCGGCTGCGGTCATCATCATCGGTACGGCTTTGCCTAGTGTAGCAACTGCGTCTATAACTGCGCGGTAACCGGCAAGGTTGCTTTGTGAGGAGAGCACATCCATAGATTGCGCGCGCGAGATACGCGGCAGGAGTTCAAGTGAGAATGCAGAAATTTTTTGCTGGTTATATGCTTCCAGGGAATCACGCCCGCTATATGGATCGAGCATGCCTATAAGGATTGCTCCGCTTTTAATGTTTGAGATTATTTTTGAAGATGGGGGGCGTACGCATAAAATAATATCAGCGTCGCTTACATCATCAGATATGTTGGCTCCGGCTGCAGTGTAATCAGCATCGGCCAAAGATATTCCGGACCCGGAATTATTTTGCACGCTTACGCTTGCGCCAAATGCTATATATTTTTTTACCGCATCAGGTGTGGCAGCAACGCGCCTTTCACCTTCTGCCTGTTCTCTAACCACAGCAATTTTCATATACCTGTCCTGATAACACCTTCAATTATAATGTGACCCGTTTATGTAATAGCTTTATTGTAAAACTGCAAAGGGGAATTTAATAATTGGGGCTGGTAGTTTATATCTGTATTGATCCCCTGTCCGCTCCGCCGCCGGTATTAAGAGGCGTTAAATTGCCTAGCGATGCATAAGACATGGCTTGTACCGGAAAGCCCTCAATAGCTGGCTTAGCGATATTGCTGAAATCCATCCTGAAGTCGGTCTTTTTTATAACTGCGTCTGCAATTACACCGCCCCTTGCAGCCATTACCGGGGCTGCTTCATTTATTGATTTGCCCGACCATGCCTGGGCAGGGGTGAACTGCTTTAAAAAACCTGTCGAAAGAAGTGTGCGTAACCTTATTTTGGGAAGGCCGATCTTACCCATAACCCTTGCAATTATACTGACCAGCCCATCGGCGATGTTCTCAAAATGGTTTTTGTCATCATCCCCGCCGCCTCCCCCTTTTCCGTAGAGGCGCTGGGCTATTACACCGGGGTCTTCAAGTCTTGGGCCATCATCTGCCATATGCTGTATTCTTGGGTTGTTTAGGGTATTTACTAAATAATGCTATAATAGCTATAAAAAATCACGTTATATTTTTATTACAGAAATCTAGGGAAATAGTCATATTAATAAAAAACCGCCCCTTGATAATTAAACCAAGGGGCGGCTGGAATTGGTAACAATTAAACTATTAGTTGAAACGCATACGCAGGGTACAAGCAGGGGTACCGCCTGGGGTTGTTCCGCGAGCGTAAGTGTTGGCTGTATCAGTAGCAGCGGCACCAGTGGTCATACAGTCACCTGCAACTGGAGCAGATGCGCTTGTCCACACAGCTTTGCTGGTTGTTGAAAGCACAGGGAAGATAGTATCAGCCGCAGCACCCATGGTCGCATAACCGCGAGCCTGGATGATACCGGTATTTGGCATACCATCATCAAGCTTGATATCTATGTTGTATGCTTCGATTGGGGTCAAGCCGCCACCAACTGAGGTAGCGTAGGTAGCTGTAGCAGCAGCACCAGTGGTCATACCAGTTACAGCAGCAAGAGCGTAGTAGTTCTGGCCAGCGCTTGAACCCGCCATCCAGTAGTTGCCACGGCCCATTTTAGCTGCAGGAAGGTATAAAGCAGCGGTTGGTGAAGCAGCCATCTGTGCGGTACTTGCAGTTAGGCCGGTACCATAAGAACCATCGATCAGGCTGGCATCAGAAAGATGACGCCAGATTATGAGGGTTTCACCCACAGGAGCATTCAGGTTTGAAGCAGCTGTATCGGTGATAAGGCTGTTACCGTCACCAAGACCGGTGGTGGTTGCAGCGGTGCTGTATATACCAAACGCGGTAGCCTGGGCAGAGGATAAGTCGCCTGGCATACCATTGTATTTGGTACGGAAAGTGTTCATTGCAGAGTTGTATTTTTCATATTGGCCGATAGTTGCACGTATTTCCGCAGCCTTGATAAGATCCTGGCCAACGAGTACACCACCAACGATAAGACCGATGATAACTAGTACGATGGATAATTCTATTAGTGTAAAACCCACTTGCTTAATCAGGCTGTCGGGAGCTTGCTCCGGGGCCTGCATGTTTGTCACTGTGTTGGTTTTCATTGGGTACTCCTTAAAGTAGTTTAAATTTCACTCAGTTTTTATGACTATAACTTATAAATATTGAAACAAAATTGGTTCTCTCGCTACTCATGTTATAATGAATAACAAAATAACCAGAGATTTTTTGAAATTACACTGCAAAGGTTAAAAATTCGTTAGCAAATCAAAAGCCATTGATTTTATAAATAAAAATATTGAGAATAACCTATTGATGCCAATCATTAAAATATTCTATTAAGATAAGCAGTCCTTATTTTGTTAAATGTGTTGTTT
Organism: Pseudomonadota bacterium; assembly: GCA_963205195.1. Taxonomy (GTDB): domain Bacteria; phylum Pseudomonadota; class Alphaproteobacteria; order Rickettsiales; family SXRF01; genus SXRF01. The sequence goes on from CAUJHR010000023.1 coordinate 89,090, forward strand.
TGATACAACATAATAATTACCCATATGATGAAAATCCGCCTGAATTCTTATAGTTTTTTATGGAATAGAAGGATGCTTTATGGCTGAATTTCTATATTCAGTGGGAGAAATGCCGGTTTTTTCTTTAAATACCCGGTTAAAAGAAGCAATAGAATTGAACCCAACCTCAAACCCTATTAATGTAATTTGCTGTATTTTATCAGATATGAGCTTTTCCTTGGCTTCATTTATACGGTAGGAATTTATAAGGTCATTGAAGTTTTTTGAGAAATGATGATTTATTATTCTTGAAAGATAATGCTCGCCAATTCCAAGCTTTTCAGCCAGTGCTGCCCTATTTAAGCGGGTTTCCCTATATATTTTATCTTTTTCCAGCAATATTTTCAGTTTTTCCACATATGGCAGGTCTTGGTTGTAATCATATTGCTGGTGGGCTTTTATTATTACTTCCCTTACCATGCTTGGATAAAATACCCTAAGAAGGGATGTTATAACCAGATATATAAAAGTAAGGCGTACAATAGATTCGCTAAGTTGCGCTTGCCCTTGCCCAACATATCCGCCTATCCGCAACAGGTCGATAACCAGAAGCAGCAAATGCAATAATATCAATGAGATTATTAGCCAGTATTTATGCTTACGCTCGATGCTGCCCTGATTTATATTTTTTGCCCTGGAGAAATAAACCAGCAGCAATAGGAATATGAATGATGAAGATACGATATGATATAAGGCTTTAGCTGAATAGGCATCCGAGCAGATTTTCTGCGTACAGTCCTCATTGATTTGCATCATATCAGCATATAATAGGTTTGCGCCGCCTATCAAAGGAATCGCAAGCACAATCCAATATCCGTAATATGGTGTCCTCCCCATTATGAACTGGCAGATAAGAAGAAATCCGAAAGCTACAAGCAGGCTGTCCCCCATTAATAGCCCGCCATGTATCCACGGATTTTTTTCTGCAGTGGGATATAATTCAAGCAGTGGTAATGCAAAACCACAAGCCAGTGACAGGAAATATAAAACAGGTATTATGGTCTGGTTGTTTTTATTTAACAATGTAGCTAAAAATACCGCTATGAAAAGACTGGGGGCTAAGCCCACCAATTGCATGGCCTGCGTCAGTGTAAAAACAATATTGTTATTGAACGCGGATTCAAGCATATGTTCAATATACATAAAATATTGAACAAACACAAGGATTTATTATAAAAGCCTATTTTCCGGTAAATACCGGTTTGCGCTTTTCATTATAGGCATTTATACCCTCGGTACGGTCGCTTGTATGCAGTAAGCGGTTATAATGGTTTGATTCGGCTGAAAGCGCCTCATTTATTCCAAGATGCGCCCCATGCGTAGATGCCCGTTTTATAGAAATTACTGATAAAGGGGCATTTTTTGCTATAATTCGGGCGCAATTTATAGCTTCTTCCATTAATTTATCAGCCTCCAGTAATTTATTAACAATGCCCCAGTAATAAGCATCAGTTGCTGAAAAGCTCTGTCCGGTAAGCAGCAATTCCTTGCTGCGCCGAAGCCCTACTGCGCGTGGCAGATTCTGGGTTCCGCCCATTCCCGGCATTATGCCGAGGGTAACTTCTGGGAAGGCAAAAGTTGCGCTTTTCGATGCGTAAATAAAATCACATCCCAGGGCCAGCTCAAATCCCCCTCCATAGGCTGCGCCATTGACAGCCGCAATAACCGGAACCTGGCATTCCATTATTGCCTGCAGCGCATTGCGGAACTGATGGTGTTGCACTTGCCATTTCTGTGCATCCAGCCCGTGGCGTTCCTTAAGGTCGGCACCTGCACAAAATGCCTTTTCCCCTTCGCCTGTTATGATAACTACCCGTATCTTATCGCTTAATTTGGCGAAGGCATCCTTTATTTCCTGTGCCATGACCGTATTAAGGGCATTCGCCGATTTAGGGCGGCAGAAAGTTATAACGGCTATATTTCCTTCGATTATATTGGATTTTATGGTAGGTTCTTGGGTCATAGTGCTTAAAATACTTGAATCTTCACAAAAAACCACTAAATAAGTGAAAAAGAAATAAATCCTCTATATGGATTTGCCAAACGAACCTTCTTAACTATTTTATATATTAGAGCTTAAATTATGATCTTACCTTTGATGCCTAAAGCAACCGCAGTGTGGCTGGTTGAAAATACTGCCCTTACTTTTAAGCAGATAGGGGATTTCTGCGGCATGCACCCGCTGGAAGTACAGGGAATCGCTGATGGCGAAGTTTCCGGCGGCATACGCGGGCATGACCCGATTGCCAGCGGCCAGCTTTCGGCTGAAAATATAGCCCAGTGCGAAAAAGATGAGGATAAGAGCCTTGAGATGCTCGATAATGCTAAACAATATATACAGCAGAAGCCAAAAGGCAGCCGCTATACCCCGGTTGCCCGCCGTCAGGATAAGCCAGATGCTATTGCGTGGCTGGTGAAGAACTACCCGGGAATGACCGATGGCCAGATAGGTAAACTGGTGGGCACCACTAAAAATACCATAGCTGCTGTGCGTGGCAAGACACACTGGAACAGCAGCAATATTAAACCGCGTGATCCTGTTTTGCTTGGATTATGCAGCCAGACGCACCTTGACGCGGCAGTTGCCAGCATTAAGCACGTTGTTGTAGATCAGGAATAATTCCGACGAGCGAAGCGAGGGCTAGCCCAATTGATGGGCGCAGCCTGCGTGGTGCTTGAACGCAATTTATAATTAATTGCCTAACCATCTTCCAGATGAAGCAGCAGGGAAACCCCGATCATATTGGCGACCAGTGCTGGCGTCCATGCTGAAAGTATTACTGGTATTGTCCCGGCTGCGCCAAAAGCGAAGATGATATCGGTGAAGAAATGCATTAGGAAGCCGGTTACAACACCTGATACTATCAATATTCCTATACGCCCCCTGCGCGGTGAACGCAGTGAAAAAACTGCGGCTATTAAAACCGTACCCATCATTAAAAACGGATTGGCAAGCAGTGTGTGCCAGTAAAGTTTATGTTTAAGAGCTGAAAATCCGGCAGCTTCTAAAATGCCTATAAAGCTGGATAAATGCCAAAATGAAATAGTTTCCGGTGAAGCGAAGCTGTCTTGTATATGTTCCAGCGTCAAGGTGGTGGGCAGGTCATATTCGGGCATGGTTTCTGCTGGTTTTCCCGGAACTGAACGGACAACATCCGTAAGATGCAATGATTTATCATTAAGCACGGCACGTTGTGCATCTAGCCTTTCAACAAATTTTTTGTCATTATCAAATGTAAATATAATAACCTTGGCAAATGACATATCGTTTTGCAGTAATTTGGCAGAATAAATTATATGTTCGCTTATATTGCTGATTTTTCCATTTTCCATTTGCCGAAGCCATAGGCCTGATGAGGAAACCGCAAGCAGGTTTGCATTATTGGATATATATTTGGCTTCAATCTGTTCATTACGCATCATAAGCGCAGAGGCGAATGGGTTGAATATAGTGGTCATGAAAACGCCAAGAGAAAATACTACAATTAAAGCAGGCGCCAGGAATTGCCACACGGATATACCAGCGGAGCGAGCTATTACAAGCTCCTGCGTGCGCGTAAGGCGGGTAAGCGCCATCATGCTTCCGATAAGCACCGCATAAGGCATCAGTTTTATGGCAAAGCTTGGAAGTTTAAGGAATGTAAGTGAAAGTATTATATGGAAGGGGACGCCATCGCGTCCTGATGCGCGGCGTATCATTTCTACAATATCTATAAGTGCGGTTATTGCTATGAGTCCCAGCAACGCAATCAATATGGAAATTATGAAATGCTTGCCTATATAGCGCGACAGTGTGAATGGCAGCCTCATGCGCTTACCTTTTTCGTGGAAGCTATATGGTCGCTTATTATCCAGCCAGCTATAAAGCCCGGAAGCAGTAAATTAAGATAGGCCAGCGGTATTATCATTGGCTGCACTGCCATTGCCCCACGTATTCCCACTGCTGCAAATAACAAGAATGTAGCAATTGCAACCGCAATGGTTATTTTCTGCCATTGCCCGCGGCGGTTGAATTGCCCGGAAAATAATATTGCAATCGCGATCAACGTAAGGATTAGCGTGTAGGCTGGCCATACTATACGTTGGTGGCCTTCGGCGCGGCGCTTCATTATTTCCGCTGGTGTCAGGGCGCTTTCATCTCCGTAACCAAACAGGTCAGGCATGAATAATTCCTGAACATCAGCTTTACGGGCGCTTATAGTGTCGGTATAAAAACTTATATCAAGATTATAGCTCTGGAAATTAAGCAGCGACAGCCTGCCATCGGTCATTTCCTGGCGGTTACCGTTTTCCAGCGAGAAACGCGGACCACCTGGGGTTTCCACCATCCTTCCCGATTCCGCCATCATGGTTATGGATTTATTAGGTTGGCGGTTATCATGAACGAGTATCCCGTGTAATTTGCCCACGGAATCGCGCTCGCGGATAAATACAGTAAGCCCTTCAACCGGGTTACTGAATACCCCTTCCTGCACAAGCAATGATACATATTTATCCCGCAATATATACTGCATTTCCTTGAATTTTTTATAGCTGCTCGGCTGTACATATACTGCTATCAGATAAGTTGTAGCCATAACCATAGCCGCAACAATAAGGGCAGGGCGGGCAAGCCTCCAGCGGGAAAGCCCCATTGCCTGCATCACCACAAGTTCGCTGTCAGTGGTTAGTTTATTATAAGTAAATAGCACAGCGCAAAAAACGGCAGGTGGAAATATCATCATCAGGAGCGAGGGAATAAGCAGTATAGTTAAATGTAAAAATACATTTATGGATACACCCTGATTTACTATGAATTCAACAAAGCGCAATGCCTGCGTCAGCCACACAATGCTGGTAAGGCTGAAAGTAATAAGCAGCGTAGAGTGGACCAGGTGCCGGATGATATATTTATTATAGCGATACATTGCGGATGATTTGATAATCAGATATTAGATGATTAAGTTGATTTATAGCTTATATTGTTTAATCATTAAATAATCAAATCATCTAATTTTATCCAACGAAGGTTACCTATATGAAAATGAACTTCTCCGAACTTGCTTCTGTAAACAAAGATAATGTGATTATCTACCTGGTTGGCGATGATAAGAAATTATCGGCAGGCGCCCGCGATCTGGATAAAAAAGCCAGCGGGCTGATAAGCAAGGCCATGACTAATTCCGGCTTTAATGGCAAGCTTGGAAAAACAATGTGTGTGGCATTAGCAAGCGGCGCCCGTGCTGATTACGCAATGCTGGTTGGTATAGGTGACATAAAAAAGCTGGATGCCACCGCCTTGGAAAAAATCGGCGGCAGCGTTGTTCCTCAGTTAAACAGTTTGCGTGCGGTGTCAGCCACTTTACTGATTGAGGATATAAAAATATCAGGCATTACTACAGCAGAAGCGGCAGCCTGTATTGCAAATGGTACAAGGCTCAGGAGCTATAATTTTGACAAATATTTCACCAAAAAAACCGCTGACGAAAAACCGACCCTTAAAAATTTCACGGTTGCATTATCCGGTGCAAAAGCAGCAGCAAAACCATATGCCAAACTTGCGGCTGTTTCTGATGGTGTTGAGTTTACCCGCAACCTGGTGAGCGAGCCTGCTAATATAATCAATCCTGAAACCCTCGCCGAGCAATGCCGGACTCTTGAAGATTTGGGCGTTGAAGTCCAGGTGCTTGGTGAAGAGGAAATGTATAAACTTGGTTTTGGCGCATTGCTGGGCGTTGGGCAGGGTTCAGCTGTTGAATCGCAGCTTGTTGTTATGCGCTGGAACGGGCTAGGCAAAGCTTCAAAAGAAGCGCCGCTTGCATTTGTTGGCAAAGGTGTGACTTTCGATACTGGCGGCATCAGCATAAAGCCTGCTGCCGGGATGGAAGAAATGAAGTGGGATATGGGCGGCGCTGGCGTAGTTATCGGGCTTATGAAAGCGCTTGCCGGGCGCAAGGCTAAAATAAATGCGGTAGGCGTGGTCGGGCTGGTTGAAAACATGCCCGGAGGCAATGCCCAGCGCCCCGGTGACGTAGTTACATCATATTCCGGCCAGACCATTGAAGTATTAAATACCGATGCGGAAGGACGCCTGGTTCTTGCCGATGCACTATGGTATACCCAGAAGCATTTCAAGCCTAAATTCATAGTTGATCTGGCAACTTTGACCGGTGCTATTATCGTAGCGCTTGGGACATCACGCGCCGGGCTGTTTTCCAACAATGACAAGCTTTCTGACCAGCTCTCTAAAACCGGTGCGAAAGTAGGGGAAGAAGTATGGCGCTTGCCGCTTGGCGAGGTGTATGACAAGCAGATAAATTCCGACATCGCTGATATGCAGAATATTGGCAAGGAGCGTGAGGCAGGTTCGATAACCGCAGCACAATTCCTGCAGCGTTTTGTGAATAATACCCCTTGGGCGCATCTGGATATCGCGGGCGTGGCATGGAGCAAAAAAGATGCGGAAATCACCCCCAAAGGTGGAACTGGCTATGGTGTACGCCTGCTTAACCAGTTGGTTGAAGATTTTTATGAAGGAAAACCATAATATTACTATATGAAATTAGTTAGGGTTATTTTTATAATATTCCTTATTATAGGCGTTCTCCTAATCACCCCTGTGTGGCTGATGGCGAGTATTATGACTTGCGATGCGCCGGGAAGTTGTGATGGCATTAGAATTATATTGCCTTTAATGTTGGGATCGATACCATTACTGCTTATTTTCTTATTCATATATTTGGGATGGAAGTCATGGCAAAGCGATGCCTAGCATAAGCTTCTATCACCTGACCACAACACCGCTGGAACGCGCCCTGCCCAAACTTCTGGAACGCGCATATTCTGGCGGATATAGGATTGTGCTTACCGCAGAATCGGACGTGCGCGTGGAGCAGATTAACCAATTGCTTTGGACTTATGACCCGGCTTCTTTTTTGCCGCATGGCAGCAATAATGAGCCGAATCCAGAGATGCAGCCGATATTGCTTTCCACCTATGCCGAGCCTCTAAATTCGCAAGAAGGTGTAGAAAATTTGCTGGTAATAACTGATGGCAGGAAAATAGTGCAGAGCGGCTTCGCACGGATACTGGATATTTTTGACGGCAATGACCCGGAAGCTATAGCTGCAGCCCGTCAAAGATGGGGTGAATATAAAAATGCCGGGCATGAAATAAGCTATTTCAGCCAGAATGACCAAGGCGGCTGGCAGAAAAAATAATCAGCAAAGTTCAGAATAGTTTCTGTGCTTCCCGGCTTTAAAATCTTCTATTACCTTGATAGCCGGAATATTTCTTAAATGTCACATAAACTCACGCAAATGGGGCGCAATCTATTCTTGTGCATGATATTAATTGAAGCAATACAAATGGTTAGCAGATTGGGCTGCAACTTTAAAAATAAATAAGTAATCCAAGATGTTCCTAAAGATGCTGAAAACACAGGAGAAAACTTACGATAATGTGCAATAATGTGCAAAGATTAGCAGATAATCTGCAATAATGGGAAATAAATTTTCTTATGTAAGCTAAGCTTGGCATACGCAAAAAACCTTGAATTTTCTATCAAAACGGCTTAAAAGATGCCTCTTTATTCAAATTATGGTTTTTTGTGACGTTATCATTCCAACAAATGATTCTAAACCTGCACCAGTTTTGGGCAAAGCAGGGCTGCGTTATTTTGCAGCCTTACGATATGGAAGTTGGGGCTGGCACATTCCATCCTGCAACCACTTTGCGTGCGCTTGGAAGTAAGGATTGGAAAGCTGCTTATGTGCAGCCGTCGCGCCGTCCTAAAGATGGCAGGTACGGAGAAAACCCAAACCGTTTGCAGCATTATTACCAATATCAGGTCATATTAAAGCCATCGCCTGCCAATATTCAGGAGTTATATCTGGAAAGCCTGAAAACATTGGGCATAGACCCACTGAAACATGATATACGTTTTGTGGAAGATGATTGGGAATCGCCAACGCTTGGCGCATGGGGGCTGGGTTGGGAAGTATGGTGTGATGGCATGGAAGTCACGCAGTTTACTTATTTTCAGCAGGTCGGAGGCCTGGAATGTAAACCGGTTTCAGGCGAAATCACTTACGGTCTGGAACGCCTTGCCATGTATATTCAAGGCGTAGAAAATGTTTACGACCTGGATTTTAATGGCGAAGGCGTGACTTATGGCGATGTGTTTTTGCAAAATGAGCGGGAATTTTCCGCTTACAACCTTGAATATGCGGATACAAAACAGTTGCTGCGCCAATTTGAAGATGCTGAAATGGAATGCAAGTCGCTGCTTGATAAAAACCTGTCGCTTCCTGCTTATGATCAGTGCATAAAAGCTTCGCATCGTTTCAATCTGCTTGATGCCCGCGGGGTTATTTCGGTTACGGAACGGGCTGCATATATTGCCCGCGTCCGTGCCCTTGCCAAAGGTTGCTGCGAAGCGTATGTTGAGAAGGAGGCTGAGGCATGAATGCGAATCTCTGGATCGTAGATGCTTTCACTCCTGTTGCCTTCCGCGGTAATGCCGCCGCTGTTTATTTGCTGGATGAATTTGGAAGCGATGAAAAATTACAGCTTCTGGCAATGCAGGCAAATTTATCAGATACTGCCTTTGTGGTTAAAAATGATGGCCTTGATTTCGATTTGCGCTGGTTTACACCGGAAACAGAGGTAAAGTTATGTGGCCATGCAACCCTTGCCAGTGCCCATGTCCTTGTACAGACAGGGCAGGCAAAAAAAGGCGATGTAGTTAAATTTTCTACTCTTAGCGGAATATTAAAAGCGAAAATATTAGATAGCGGGATCGAGCTTGATTTTCCAACTCTTGCCGGAAGCCCTGCTAAGCCTGACCCGGCCCTTAATGCCCTTGGCGTAAGTTGGGTGAATTGTGAAAGAAGCCGTGATGATTTTTTAGTAGAGGTTAAGGATTTTGATACTTTGCTGGCAATAAAGCCTGATATGAAAAAACTTGCTAAACTAAAGGCCAGGGGTGTTATTGTTACAACCTCCAAAGGCGTTTCCGGTTATGATTTTGCCTCACGTTTTTTTGCGCCTGCAATTGGTATTAATGAAGATCCGGTCACCGGTTCGGCGCATTGCTTTCTTGCCCCTTACTGGGCAAAAAAACTGGGGAAAAATAAGTTTCGCGCACTTCAGGCCTCGCGCTCGCGCGGTGTTTTAGAAGTAAGGCTTGATGGCGAGCGCACATACATAACCGGTGAATGCGTAACCACGATAAAAGGTCAGGTTAATGTTGCAAATACTAAATCAAAATCTGTAGCAAAAACAGCTGCAGAAAATACAAAGGAAATTTTCGTATGATGCTTACAATGCTTTATAGCAAATTACACCGTGCGCGTGTTACGCATAGTGAGCTTAGCTACAATGGCTCAATCGGTATTGATAAAGAATGGCTCACTGCTACCGGGATAAGGGTAGGGCAGCAGGTGGATGTGCTTAATGTAAATAACGGCGAGCGCTTTACAACTTACGCAATCGAAGAACCGGCTGGCAGTAAGCATATCGGCATATATGGCGCGGCGGCTCATCTTGCAGATCCAGGCGATGTAATGATTATAATTTCTTACGCGCACATGACGCCTGAAGAAGCCGGGAGCTTTAAACCAAAAGTACTTTTCTTTGACGAGCATAATAACGTGGTGGAAAATGTCTGACCCTATTACTGTCATGCCGGTGAATACTGGCATCCATCTTTCTATGCACTTGATACCATCCCCATTTGGTATGGCAAGGAGTCTGCATGGCTGACCTGCTGCTGGAACTTTTTTCGGAAGAAATACCTGCGCGGATGCAGCAGGCGGCGCTTGAGCATCTGCAGGCAGGCCTGCACAAGGCACTGGGCGTTTCCGTAAGTGAAGGCTTTGTCACACCGCGCCGCCTTGCACTAATAATAAGGGATTTGCCTGAAATCCAGCCTGATATAAACACTGAACTTAAAGGGCCGAAAACTTCCGCGCCGGAAGCTGCGCTTGCTGGATTTTTAAAGAAAAACAACCTGACGCTTGAACAATTGGAAGATCGCGGCGGGGTATATTTTGCAACCGTCTATGAAAAAGGCAAGCCAACTGCGGAAATTTTACAGGCCGTAATAGTAGAGATACTGGAAAAATTCCCGTGGCCTAAATCGATGCGCTGGGGAAGCGGATCGGCAATTTGGGTTCGCCCACTGCAAAGCATATTATGTATTTTTGACGGAAAAATAGTGCCGGTTGAATTTGCTGGTATCAAGGCCGGAAATATTACTTATGGCCATCGTTTCCTGGCGCCGCAGCCTATGATAATCCATAAGGTTGGGGAATACGAAAAATCGCTTGATAAATCTTTCGTAATTGCCAGCCGTGATAAGCGCAAATCCGAGATAAGTAAACAGGCCCAGGAAATTGCAGCCGCCCATAACCTTATTGTAAAAAAAGATGATGCGCTTCTTGAAGAAGTAGTAGGGCTGGTTGAATTTCCAATGCTGCTGCTTGGGAAAATTGACGATAAATTCATGGATTTGCCCCCCGAAGTTTTGACTATGGTTATGCGTTCGCACCAGAAATATTTTGCTCTACAAAATAGCGATGGCAGCCTTTCTTCGCATTTCCTGATTACGGCGAATATGCAGGCTGAAGATAATGGGAAAGCAATAATAGCTGGTAATGAGCGTGTTCTGCGCGCCCGTTTTGCCGATGCGCGTTTTTTCTGGGACACTGACCGTAAAAAACCACTTTCTGAGTGGGCGGAAGGCCTGAAAACCGTAACATATCATGCTAAGCTCGGCACTGTTGCCGATAAGGTGGAGCGTATCAATTCGCTCGCGCTAAAACTGAGTGATTATATCAAGGCCGATAAAAAATTAATAGGACGTGCCTGCGAGCTTTGCAAGGCGGACCTTGTTACTGGCATGGTCGGTGAATTTGCCGAACTGCAAGGAATAATGGGGCGCTATTATGCTATGCAGCAAAAAGAATCGCATGAAGTTGCCGATGCTATTCGTGACCATTATAAACCAGCTGGTGCAGGTGATAATCTGCCTGTTGGGGAAATAGGAATATGTATCGCGCTGGCTGATAAAATTGATACTATAGTTTCAATGTTTGCTATCGGTGAAAAGCCGACTGGGAGCAAAGATCCGTTTGCCCTGCGCCGTGCCGCTATCGGCATTATACGGATAATATTGGAAAATGGGCTGCGCCTTCCTCTTAAAAGCCTGTTCCTTTGCCCGCAGATACGAGTTGTTGCCCTGCATAAGGCTCATGATAAACTTGTGAAAAAAACTGAGGAAAAGCTGAATGAGCCGCATAAAATAGGAAAATACCTAAGCGTTAGCGAAACTGCTTACGAAGATATAGCTGAAGATGCAGCTGAAAAACTCTGCCTGGATATTTTCTCTTTTATAATAGATCGCCTTAAGGTGCAGCTTAAAGATTCTGGAATCCGCCATGATGTTATTGATGCTGTTACAGCAAATGGTGATGATGATCTTGTACGCATAGTAAAATTTGCAAAAGAGCTGCAATCGCTTATCGCCTCAGAACAGGGGAAAAAATTATTATTAGTTTATAATCGCTCCAATAGTATTGTGGTAGCAGAAGAGAAAAAAGATAAAATCTCTTACAATAATCCGGTAAATGAATCTGCTTTAACTGCTGAGGAGGAAAAAAACCTCTATAAAGCGATAGAAAATATAGTTTCTGCTGTTAATCAGGCCTTAAAGCAAGAATCGTTTGGCGATTTAATGGAAATGATAGACAGAATTAGGCCATATTTAGAAACCTTCTTTGATAAATTGATGGTTAATGATTCTGATTCAGAAATTAGATCTAATAGGCTATGTTTATTATCATCATTTTGCCGGACTTTAAATAAAGTTGCCGATTTCTCAAAGATTGAAGGATAAAAAAATATGAACGCTCAAACCAACACACAACGGAAAGAAAATATGGCTGAGAAATTAGTATACAGCTTTGCCGCATCTATGTCAGACGGCAATGGTAGCATGAAAAACCTGCTTGGCGGAAAAGGCGCGAACCTTGCGGAAATGTGCTCGCTTGGGCTTCCGGTTCCTCCAGGTTTTACTATCACTACCGAAGTATGTGTAGGCTATTATACTAACGGCAAAAAACTGCCAGATGATCTTAAGAAACAGGTTGCAGATGCGCTTTCCAAAGTGGAAAAAGATGTGGGCGCAACTTTCGGCGACGCGAAAAACCCGCTATTGCTTTCGGTGCGCTCTGGCGCCCGTGCTTCCATGCCGGGGATGATGGACACCGTCTTGAATCTTGGCTTGAATGATATAACCGCGCAGGCGCTGGCTAAAAAAACCGGCAATGAGCGCTTTGCATATGATAGCTATCGCCGTTTCATCCAGATGTATTCGGATGTGGTTTTAGAAGTCGACCATTACCATTTTGAAGAAATGCTGGAGCAAAAAAAACGCGACCGCGATATTGAGCTTGATACCGAGCTTACTGCAGAAGATTTAAAAGACCTTGTCGTGCAGTATAAAGACAAGGTTGCCGAAGAGCTTGGCACACCTTTCCCGGACGATGTCCATGCCCAACTCTGGGGAGCGATACAGGCAGTATTTAACTCATGGATGAATCCACGCGCTAACACTTACCGCCGCCTGCATGATATTCCTGAAAGCTGGGGAACTGCAGTTACCGTACAATCCATGGTGTTTGGCAATATGGGCGAAGATTGTGCAACCGGCGTAGCTTTCACCCGCAACCCGTCAACCGGCGAACATAAATATTATGGTGAATTCCTGGTAAATGCACAGGGTGAGGACGTAGTTGCAGGAATACGCACCCCGCAGCCGCTTGATGAAATGAAAGCGGTAATGCCGCAGGTTTACAAGCAGCTTACCGATGTTTTCGACAAGCTCGAAGCGCACTACCGCGATATGCAGGATATTGAGTTCACCATCCAGAATAATAAGCTTTGGATGCTGCAAACAAGGAATGGCAAGCGTACAGCGGCAGCGGCGGTAAAAATAGCAGTAGACATGGTTTCAGAAAAAGTCATTACGAAAGCGGAAGCGATTAAGAGAATAGATCCTTTATCGCTTGACCAGCTACTGCATCCTACCCTTGATCCCAAGGCTAAAAAAACCATCATTGCAACCGGGCTTCCTGCATCCCCGGGGGCTGCTTCCGGTAAAGTGGTTTTTACTGCAGAAGATGCTGAGGCTATGGCTCTTGACCATAAAGAAAAAGTTATATTGGTGCGTATCGAAACCTCGCCGGAAGATATCCATGGGATGCACGCCGCGCAAGGAATTCTGACCGCACGCGGCGGTATGACAAGCCACGCGGCAGTAGTTGCCCGCGGCATGGGTAAGCCTTGCGTTTCCGGTGCGGGCGATATACGGATCGATTACGTAAAAAAAGAGCTTAAAGCTGGAAGCCACACAATAAAAGAAGGTGATATTATAACAATAAATGGCGGAACTGGTGAGGTTATGCTGGGTTTGATCGCGACTGTACAGCCAGTGCTTTCTGATGATTTTAATACACTTATGGGCTGGGCGGATGAGGTTCGTAAACTTAAGGTACGTACCAACGCTGAAACACCGGTGGATGCGGCTGTTGCCCGTAAATTCGGTGCCGAAGGCATTGGGCTTTGCCGCACCGAGCATATGTTCTTTGATGCACAGCGCATCATTGCAATGCGTGAAATGATAGTGGCGTCAAACGTTGATGGCCGTAAAGCTGCCCTTGCTAAACTGCTGCCGATGCAGCGCAATGATTTTGTCGAGCTGTTTCGCATAATGAGTGGGCTGCCTGTTACTATCCGCCTTCTTGACCCGCCGCTTCATGAGTTTTTACCGCACACTGAAGAAGATATAAAACAAGTGGCATCTGCCGCTGGGATAAGTGTTGAAATTGTGCGCCATCGCGCTCATGAGCTTAAGGAGCAAAATCCGATGCTGGGGCATCGCGGTTGCCGCCTAGGGATTACTTACCCGGAAATTTATGAGATGCAGGCGCGTGCGATTTTTGAAGCAGCTGCAACCATTATAAAAGAAGGCAAGGATAATGTGATTCCTGAAATCATGATCCCGCTGGTCATGATGCCAAAAGAGCTGGAAATACTAAAGGCGCTGGTGGATAAAACTGCAAGCGCGGTTATGCAGGAAACCGGTGCAAAGATCGAATATATGGTGGGAACCATGATAGAGCTGCCGCGTGCAGCTCTGCGTTCAGGGGAGATTGCAAACTCTGCTGAATTTTTCAGCTTCGGAACCAACGACCTGACACAGACCACGCTGGGTATTTCGCGTGATGATTCGGCTTCATTCATCGAGGCTTATAAGAAGCAGGGGATAGTTGAGCAGGACCCGTTCGTATCGCTTGACCAATCTGGTGTTGGCGAGCTTATAGGGTTTGCTGTTGAGCGTGGGCGCAAAACCCGCCCTGATTTGAAAATGGGGATTTGCGGTGAGCATGGCGGTGATCCGGCATCCATTGCTTTCTGCCAGAAAGCCGGGCTTGATTATGTTTCCTGCTCGCCGTACCGCGTGCCTGTAGCACGCCTTGCTGCAGCACAAGCTGCATTATAGATGCTATGAGCGTAAAAGTACGCTTCGCTCCTTCTCCAACTGGCTACGTACATCTTGGCAATGTACGCACAGCGCTTGTCAACTGGCTGTTCGCAAAAAAAAGCGGGGGTGAATTCTGGCTGCGGATCGATGATACCGATACTGAGCGTTCAAAAGCAGAATATGAAGCTGCTATTAAAGAAGATTTAAGTTGGCTGGGTTTAAAATGGGATGGCTTCTTCAAGCAGTCACATAAATTCGCTGATTATGAAAAAGCCAGGCAAAAACTAATAGAATCAGGCAGGTTATATCCTTGCTATGAAACACCTGAAGAGCTGGATGTGCAGCGAAAAATGCAGGCTTCGCGCAGCCTTCCGCCGATTTATAACCGCGCCAGCCTTAAATTATCCAGGGAACAGAAAGAGAAATATGAAAGCGAAGGACGAAAGCCGCATTACCGCTTTTTGCTCGAGGACAAACCGATCATCTGGGATGATCTGATCCGTGGCGAGGCGAAATTCCAGGCAACCCATATGAGCGACCCGGTTTTAGTGCGCGAAGATGGAGTTCCGCTATATACTTTCGCTTCAGTTGTGGATGACGGGGATATGGGAATAACCCATATTGTGCGCGGAGAGGACCATGTATCCAATACTGCTGTGCAGGTTCAGATATTTGAAGCCCTGGGCTATGTGCTCCCGCGTTTCGGGCATCTGGCGCTGCTAAAGACCAAGGAGGGCGAAATGTCTAAGCGGGTTGGCGGCAATGACATACGTGCATTACGCGAAAACGGTATCATGCCAATGGCCATTAATTCGCTGCTGGCTCATATAGGAACTTCTGACGCGGTAGAGCCATTTACAAAGTTGCAGGAATTGGTAGCAAAATTCGATTTTGCCAAATTCGGGCGCGCACCTGCTAATTATGATGTGGCTGAACTAGAAAAGATCAATGAAAAGATTTTGCATAAATTACCTTACGAAGAAGTTAAATCATTAATAGAATATGCCGATGAAAAATTCTGGATTTCTGTTCAGGCGAATTTAAAAACCATTTCTGAAGCAAAAATCTGGTGGGATATACTGCACGGGGAAGTTGTAGCGGATTTAAGCGGAGAAGAACGCAGTTTCCTGCACGAAACCCTCAAGTTTTTGCCACTTGAACCGTGGAATGAATCCAGCTGGGATTTGTGGCTTTCCCAAATTAAAACAACTACCGAGCGAAAAGGCAAAGAGCTTTTCATGCCTATCCGTAAAGCCCTTACGGGTAAGGAGCACGGCCCGGAGTTTAAGAAGCTATTGCCGCTTCTGGGGCGCGAACAAGTAATTAAAAGATTATCGGCATGAGCATATATCTATACAACACCCTGACTCGCCATAAGGAAGAATTTAAGCCTGCCGATGCGAAAAACGTGCGTATGTATGTATGCGGGCCGACGGTTTACGATAGGCCGCATCTGGGCAATGCCCGTTCAGTCGTGGTATATGATGTGCTATACCGCCTGCTTCGCCATGTTTACGGCGAAAATCATGTGAATTACGTGCGTAATATTACCGATGTCGATGATAAGATAAATGCTGCCGCGAAAGCTAATGGCGAGCCTATTTCTGCGCTTACAAAGCGCGTGGAAGGCTGGTTCCATGATGATATTGCAGCGCTTAACTGCCTGCCGCCCACTAATGAACCGCATGCCACCGCGCATATAGCGGAAATGATAGCGATAATCGAGAAATTGATCGCAGGCGGACATGCTTACGAAAGCGCAGGGCATGTATTGTTCCGCGTGGAAAGTTATAAGGATTATGGGCGGCTTTCCGGGCGCAAACTTGAGGAACTGATCGCCGGTTCACGCGTGGAAGTGGAAAGCTATAAGGAAAATCCAGGCGATTTTGTGTTGTGGAAACCATCTGACGCGGGTGATGACCCAAGCAGTGTATTTCCTTCGCCGTGGGGTGCTGGCAGACCGGGCTGGCATATTGAATGTTCGGCAATGAGCTGCAAATATCTTGGTGATGATTTCGACATTCATGGCGGTGGCGCCGACCTTATGTTCCCGCACCATGAAAATGAAATAGCCCAGTCGCGCTGCTCGGCACCGCATTCGCATTTCGCAAAAACCTGGGTGCATAATGGATTCCTTACCGTAAATGGTGAAAAAATGAGTAAATCCCTTGGTAATTTCACTACCGTAAAGAATGTGCTGGACCAAGGTATACGAGGCGAGGTGATACGCTTTGCGCTGCTTTCCAGCCATTACCGAAGCCCTCTCGATTGGAATGAAAAGCTAATTCATGATGCTAAGAAAACATTAGATGGATGGTATAGAGTAATAAAACGTTATTATGACATATTGAATAATCAGAGTTTTGATAATTCAGAATTGGATAATTCAGAATTCAGAGCTGCACTTTATGATGACTTAAATTTACCTTTAGCAATAAGCTCTATGCATATAATAGCTACATCAGCTAACAAAATAATAGACAATCAAGTTGCTGCGACAAGCCTGTTTAAATTAGGGAAATTTTTAGGTTTATTTTCTCTTACACCAGATGAATGGTTCAAGGGCAATCATGTGATATATGCAGATACTGTTAATTTTATTGTAAATGCCCCAGAATTTACGGCGGAAGTATCTGTTACTAATCCTAAAATTGATGAATTAGTTGCCGAGCGTTTAGAAGCTAAAAAATCCAAAAACTGGGCGAGGGCAGACGAGATCAGAAAAATGCTTTCTTCCCAAGGTATTATACTAGAAGACCGTCCCGACGGCACAACAGATTGGCGTCGGGAATAATATCTAAGTCCCCTTGAAAGTTTGCTGAAAAACTACTATAATAATCCTCCCAGAGAGGATTTATTGATGAAAGTAAATAAGACCAAAATAGACGCAAATAAACAGGTTGCCCCGGTAAGTGCAGGAGCACTTGCTATTCCAGATAGCCCGTCATCACCTGATGGGCTGCGCCGTTATCTGCAGGATATTACCAAATTCCCGGTTTTAGAACCGAAAGAAGAATACGAGCTTTCCAAGAAATGGCGCGATGAAGGGGATACAGCTGCCGCGCACCGTCTGGTTACCAGCCATCTGCGCCTCGTTGCGAAGATCGCTTTCCGCTACCGCGGCTATGGTTTACCTATGGGCGAGTTGATTGCTGAAGGCAATATTGGCATGATGCAAGCCGTAAAACGCTTTGAGCCGGACAAAGGCTTCCGTCTTTCTACTTACGCCATGTGGTGGATTCGTGCAGCTATTCAGGAATATATACTGCGCTCTTGGTCGATGGTTAAAATTGGAAGTTCTGCTGCCCAGAAACGCCTGTTTTTTAACCTGCGTAAGATAAAAAACAAGATCGGCGCAGTAGGCGAGCGTGGCCTTACTAATGAACAGGCTGGCGATATCGCGCAGATACTAGATGTAACCCGCGATGATGTTATTGATATGGACCAGCGCATGTCCGGCAATGATGTATATCTCAACAGCGCTATCTCGGCTGATGGCGATGGCGAAAAAATGGATATGCTGGTTGAACCTTCCGAAAGTCATGAAGCTATAATGGTACAGCGTGAAGAGCAGCAGGGCAGGCAGATTCTCTTAAGCAATGCGATGGCGAAGCTTAATGAACGCGAGCGCGATATTATCAATCGCCGCCGTTTGAAAGACGAGCCAGATACACTTGAAGACCTGAGCCAGATATATAATATTTCGCGTGAGCGCGTGCGCCAGATCGAGGTGAGGGCGATGGAAAAGCTGCAAAAGGAAATTGTTGGAAACGCTGCGTGAGTTTTTTCCTGCTTAAAAAGATATTTGCCAGCGATTCTTATGAGGCGGCGGCTCATGATGCCTATTTAATTTTAGTAGGGCAGGCTCGTCAGGAATATTTCTACACAAAATATGGTGTGGCAGATAATCTGGATGGCCGTTTCGATGTTATAGTGCTGCATATCTTCCTTCTGACTGCCCGCATTAAAAATGAAGCCCCGGAATTTTTGCGTTCAATATGGGAAGTGTTTTTTTCCGACATGGATAGAAGCCTGCGCGAGATGGGTGTCAGCGATACTGGTGTGGGCAAGCGTATAAAAAAAATGGCGCAGGCATTTTATGGCCGTATTGACGCTTATGAAAAAACCATCGCCGATACTGATTCCTTCAAAGAAAGCCTGAAACGTAATTTATACCGCGAAGCGCCAGTTACTGATGAGCAGCTTTCCGAATTGGTTGCATATGTTACCCGCAACAGGGACTTTCTGAAAACTCAAACTATGGAAGCCATAGCTAAAGGCGAAATAAAATTTTGCGGTTAAGCTGCTAATTTGCTGCTGAGTTTTGAGTAAGGCGTAACTTTCGATACATCACCAAGTGCAGCAACAGTAAGTTTGCCGGATGCTATTTTCTCAGCAAGTTTTTTCAGCTGCTGCTTATCAACATTATCAATTTTTTTGATTATAGAATGGGCTTCCCTATATTCACCGAACAGAAGTAAATGCCTGCCTATCCATGAAGCAACAGTTTGCGGATTTTCCCTTGCCATAAGCAGTTCAGCTTTTTGCTGGTTCTTGGCGCGTGACATTTCATTATCGGAAATATCATTCGCCATTCCTGCGATCTGTTCGCAGATAACCAATGAAAGTTCCCCGGCTTTTTCAGGTGCTGCTGCAGCGTAAACACTCATCATGCCAAGGTCTTCATAGGCGGATGCCATAGCGTATACCGTATAGGCCAGCCCACGCTTTTCGCGAACTTCCTGAAACAGGCGCGATGACATGCCGCCGCCTAAGATCGTGGTGTATAATTGCAATGCGTAATAATCTGGCGAGTGCATAGCAACGGCAGGCAGGCCGACAAGCAAGTGTAGCTGCTCAAAATCAGCGTTAATATAATTCTCACCGCCTATATACTCAGCTCTTTTAAAGCTATCACTATTTGCAACTTGTTCCATGTGGAAAAATCGTTTCACCAGTGCAACGAAATCTTCATGGTGTATATTCCCTGCAGCTGTTACCACCATGCGCTGCGGGCGGTAATGCTTGGCCATATATGCCTGCAGGTCAGCCCTGCTATAGGCGGCTATTTTTTCTTTTGTGCCAAGTATTGGCCGTCCGAGCGGCTGTCCGGCAAAAGCCATAGCGTCGAAATGATCGACCACCAGGTCATCAGGTGTATCCTGGAACATTGCTATTTCCTGGATTATAACTTCTTTTTCGCGCTCCAGCTCTTCTTCAGTGAATATTGAATTCTGCATGATATCCGCAAGTACATCTACAGCCAGTTCGATATTATCCTTAAGCAGCTTAGCATAATAAACCGTTAGCTCCATTGAAGTATAAGCATTAAGCTGGCCGCCTACAGCATCGAAAATCTCTGCTATGTCGCGGGCAGTACGGGTTTTGGTGCCTTTAAAAGCCATATGCTCAAGCAGGTGCGAAATGCCGTTTTCAGCCTCTGTTTCGTAGCGTGCCCCGGTGCCCACACTTACCGCAACCGCAACGCTCTCAACTCCCGCCAGGAATTCGCTGGCAACACGCATACCATTGGGTAAAGTTGTTATCTGGTAGCTCATATATTTTCCTCGATAAATTTTTTTATAGCAGCGGTTTCATTGTTAAGGCGGGCGAATTTTTCTTTACGTTTAAATAAATCTTCAAGATGTGCAGGCAGGGCAGGATGGATGTTGCAGGCCTCTTCTACAGCTACCGGGAATTTGGCAGGATGGGCAGTTGCCAGTACCACCAGAGTGGATTTATTATGTTTGCGCGCTTTATTGCCAGCGCATAATCCCACTGCTGTATGCGGATCAAGCAGTTCCCCTGTCTCTTCGTAACATTTTTTGATGGTAGATTTTGTTTCGGCATCATCAGCACGCGCTGCAGCAAATTCAGCACGCAGGCGCGCAAGAGCACGCCCTGACAATTCAAGTTTTTTATCCTTACGGAAACCAGCCATCATATGGGTAATTGCTGCACCATCCCTATCATGCAGATCAAACAGCAGCCGTTCAAAATTGCTGGAAACCTGTATATCCATGCTTGGTGATAAAGATGGCTCAACACCCGCAATTTCATAAATACCAGTTTTCAGGGTGCGCGCTAAAATATCGTTACGGTTAGTTGCGATTATAAGCTGCCCGATAGGAAGTCCCATCTTCTTTGCTATATAGCCTGCGTAAATATCTCCGAAATTTCCAGTTGGCACCGAAAAATTGATAGTCTTTGCTGGTGCGCCAAGCTGTAGCGCTGCGTAAAAATAATATACCACCTGTGCAACGATCCGTGCCCAGTTTATAGAATTAACAGCTGTGAGGTTATGTTTGCTTCTAAAGCTTTCATCGGCGAATAATGATTTAACAATATCCTGGCAATCATCGAATGTGCCATCAAGCGCTATGTTATGCACGTTTTCATCAAGTACCGATGTCATCTGCAGGCGCTGTACATCCGACACACGTCCATGCGGGTACATGATAAAAATATCCATATTCCTGCGCCCTCGGCAGCCAGCGATTGCGGCTGATCCGGTATCGCCGGAAGTTGCACCGATTATAACTACTTTCTTTTTGCGTTTCTCTAAAATATGGTCAAGAAGCCTTCCTAAAAACTGGAGCGCAAAATCTTTAAATGCCAGAGTTTCGCCGTGGAAAAGTTCCAGCAGGTAAGTTTGTGAATCAAGCTGCTTAAGAGGGGCGACGGCAGCATGGCGGAAGGTTTTATATGACTCATCTATAATTTTTTTAAGCGCATCCGGCGCAATGGTTTCGCCGGTAAAACGTGATATAATATTATAGGCAAGTTCAGGATAGGAGAGCGATTGCATTGCGCTGATTTCGGGCATCGTAAGTTCAGGGACATATTGGGGTACATATAGCCCGCCATCAGGCGCAAGCCCGGCAAGAACACAATCTTCAAAGGGTAATTCCGGGGAAGCTCCCCGCGTGGAAATATATTTCATTATTTTATTTTAGCCTTCCGATAGTAAAAAGCAAACATTACAATCCCCGATATTGCAGTTGCGAACCAGGTTATTGCATATCCTAAATGGTCATTTTGCAGATTTATTTTACCATCGCCAACTATGGGGAAAACACCGCTTTGCTCTTTTCCGGTTTCTTCAATTACCAGTGGCGAAAGGGAAATCCCCGAAGCTTGTGACATTGCGGGTATATTCTCATAAAACCATACATTTTTCTCAGGCAGGTTTTCGGGGGCAAAAAAACGCTTTGTGCGCGCAGGGCGTATGATCCCTTCTATGGTCTGGATCCCTTCCGGCCTGCTTTCCTTGCCCGGCGGTGCAAAGCCTCTGTTTACCAGTATTGTCCTGCCATCATTTTCCACAGTGAAAGGTGTTACTATGAAATAGCCGGGGAAATTACCACGCTGGCGCCCTATCATATGCAGGGATTTTTCATGATTGAATTTTCCCCGCAGGATAACCCGTCTATATTCCAGATTTTCTATATTTTGCGGCAGGCTTTGCAGCGGCGGCATTGATTGAGCCTGCGCTATTTCCTTAATTAAGCCATTTTTCCACTCCAGCCTTAACAATTGCCATGTGCCGAGATAAGTAAGGGTTATGGTCGCAAAAATAATAAATAGCAGCGGTATAAGCTGCGGCTTCCTGAAATTGTCGCTTAAAAAACCTGTCATTTGAAATATCCGATAAAAAAAGTCCGGTTTGTGCAAACAGCACTTGAACCTTATATTGGAGGGACTATATATTTACCAGTGGATTTTGGCAATTTAACTGACTTCTTAAGGAGAAATTATGAGTGTTTTAGTTGGCAAGCAGGCCCCGGATTTTACTGCAAAAGCTGTCCTGGCTGATGGTAGTTTTGATGAAAAATTCAATCTTTACAATCATTTGGGAATCAAGAAGGATGCTTCTGGAAAAGTCACTAAAAAAGGTAAGATCGGTATATTGTTTTTCTGGCCGCTTGATTTTACTTTTGTTTGCCCATCCGAAATCATAGCTTTCAATAACAGGCTTAAAGAATTCAAGCTCCGCAAAGCAGAAGTTATCGGCATTTCAGTTGATTCTCATTTTACCCATCTGGCCTGGAAACAGGTGCCGGTTGAAAAAGGCGGTATTGGCAATGTGCAGTTCCCTATGGTTGCCGACCTTACCAAATCCATCTCTCGTGATTATGACGTATTGCTAGGCGATGCAGTTGCTTTCCGCGGCACCTTTATGATCGATGGAAATGGGGTTGTCCGCCATCAACTGGTAAATGACCTGCCGCTTGGACGTAATGTTGACGAAGCACTGCGTATGGTTGACGCATTGCAGTTCCATGAAGAGCATGGGGAAGTTTGCCCAGCTGGTTGGCAGCGAGGCGAAGAAGGTATGAAAGCCAGTGCCGAAGGCGTGGCTAAATATTTAAAAGGTCACGCTAAGAAGCTATAAATTATGGCAAGTTATACCACTAAAGTCCTTATTATTGGGTCCGGCGCCGCAGGTTGCACAGCATCTATCTATGCGGCCCGCGCCGGGCTTAACCCTATCATGGTGCATGGGTTGCAGCCCGGCGGCCAGCTTACAATAACTTCTGATGTTGAAAATTACCCAGGCTTTGAACATGCTGTTCAAGGCCCTTGGCTAATGGAGCAGATGGAAAAGCAGGCTGCCCATGTAGGCACAAAAATTTTCCATGATACAATAATGGAGGTCGATCTTTCCAAGCGTCCCTTTATCGCAAAGGGCGAATCTGGTGATGAATATATTAGCGATACCCTTGTAATCGCAACTGGCGCATCGGCGCGCTGGTTGGGGCTGGAAAGCGAAAAGAAATTTTCCGGCTTCGGTGTTTCTGCCTGCGCGACCTGTGATGGATTCTTTTTCAAGAACAAAGAGGTCGTGGTGATAGGCGGCGGCAATAGCGCAGTAGAAGAAGCGCTTTACCTTGCTAACATCGCTTCGAAAGTTACCCTTATCCACCGCCGTGATTCTTTGCGTGCGGAAAAAATCGGTCAGGAGAGGCTGTTTGCGAATCCGAAAGTTTCGGTTATCTGGGATAGCGCGGTAGAAGAGTTTTTAGGCACGGAAGAGCCAAATTCACTTACCGCAGTGCGTATAAAAAATTTAAAAACCGGTGCGATCTCGGAAGTGAAAACTGATGGTGCATTTGTTGCAATCGGGCATTCACCGAATACCGAACTTTTCAAAGATGCTATCACGCTCGATAAAGATAACTATATCCAGACCACACCCGGCAGCACTAAAACCAATATAGAAGGTGTCTTCGCAGCCGGTGATGTACAGGATAAAATATTCAGGCAGGCGGTAACCGCAGCCGGAACGGGTTGTATGGCGGCGCTTGAAGCTGAGCGTTTTTTAAGCGGTCATTAATTCCTTAAAGCTATTGAGGAAAATAATTGACAATCAAAAGCTATTCTGGTGTAGATGTTGGCTGGAAATAACCCAAAAAAACGGTGCTTAAAATGTCAAATATTGCCAGTAAATCAAATCTTGCAGAATCCTCTAATGAAACTATCGAAGACCGCAAGCTTAAAGAAATAGAATGGTCGGATTTTCGCCGTACCCTTACAAAAGAGGAAGATGGTGCCGATTTTGATAAATACACCGCCAATTTAAAATATTATTGTATCATTGATAAGCAGACCGAAGAAATCAAGCAATGGCTTATCGCTAATACCAAAGGCAAGGATGTTTTTGAAATGGCTTGCGGTAATACTGCTATGCTTCCGCATGTTGCCGGAATAGTCCGCACTGCTGTTGCAGCAGATATAGCACCCGTTACCATAGAGCTTGCAAAAAACAGCGCAAAAGGAAATCCTGACCTGGAGAAAATTGATTACAGGGTTATGGACTGCGAAAAAACCGGTCTTCCTGATAATTCTTTTGATGTGATACTTGAGCAAGGCGCACTGCATCACATGGATCTGGATGCTGCATATAAGGAAGCAGCGCGTTTATTACGTCCCGGCGGAAAGTTTTTCTGCCTTGAAGCCATCCGCCATAATCCGGTTATACATTTATACCGCCGCCTGACCCCGCATCTCCGTACTGCTTGGGAAGTAGACCATATACTGGGCCAGCCGCAGGTTATGAAGGGCCTTGAGTATTTTAACAAAATAGAAAAGAAGCATTATTATATTGTTTCCATTATTGCTGTTCCATTCCGTAATACTAAGCTTTTCAAGCCTTTGCTGGCAGTTTTAGAGGGTATTGATGCTGTTCTTACAAGGATCCCAGGCATGCAATGGCTGGCATGGCAATGCTGGTTTGTTTTAAGCGAGCCAAAAAACAAGCAATAATCCATAGGAGTGTGCATTAGCATGTGGCTGGGGATTTTTGTAATCGCCATATCTCTTTTAGTTAGCACATATTCAATTTATTTATGTTATAAAAGGGAAGGGCTATATTCTACAGCCTTTTTCTTTTCCTTTGGGGCGTTTGTTTATTTTTTGCTAATCCCATCAGAGATGATAATAAGGCATGGGATAAAATTACCAATAGATTTACAATATTCGGCTTCGACCCCTACAGGGCAAATTCTCTTTTATAAAATAGCTTTTATTGGCGTCACGGCTATTTTAAGTTTTACAATTGGCCTTATTTTATCTGGATTTAAATCAAAGGCACCTGATTCCATAAGCCAGGCAGAATATGTTGGCAAGAATAGGGCAGCAGGCAATTTATTTGAAAAATCCACCCTTCTATTGTCAATAAGTTCTATCGCAACCCTTCTGGTGCTTTTCCCTAACTTTTTACCGGCAATGAAAGCTTCTTATGCCTCAGCATATGATACAAAATATCACAATCCGCTACCTACTTTTATTTACGAAATATTTTATATTTCGAATGCTATTCTTGCCACTTTATTAGTTATAAAAAGAAAACTTGTTTGTTTTATTGTCGGGGCATTGCTTTTTGCCGGAAACTTTTTTTTGACTTTTACAACTTTTATAAAAGCTCCCGCTGTAGTCGCTTTATTAGGCTGCGGATATTCCTATTTCTTTTTAATGAGAAATAAAAAGATTGCATTTAGCCTTATGTTCGTGGGTATAGCGGCGATCCTATTTGTTCTTATGCCTATGGTTAATATAGCAAAATCTCCAGTCGCAAGGGAATCATTTGCAAAAATATTTGAATATTATGTTGGAAATTTTCGTTTTACTTTTATGGATACAGACGCTTCCGGCCCCATGGAGGCAACCTTAATTGCGGTGAGCGATGATTCACATTTATTGTTGGGAAAAACCTATATTGATGGCTTAAGTCTTTTTATTCCCCGTATTTTATGGAAAGATCGCCCGCTTGACATTGCTGAATCATTTGCGCGCGATCATGTCGTAAACTGGCAGCCGGGGCAGGGCATGGGATTTGGTCCAATAGCTGAAGCTTATGTTAATTTTGGGCTGTATTTCTCTTTTCTTGAGTTCATAATTTTTGGATTATTATGGGGAGTATTCTGGCGTGTATTGCAAAAAGCAACTTCCATTTTTAATTCGCCGGTTCAATTCGATATTATATACAGGATAGTTGGCTTTTATGTTATGGTCCAATTTTTCCGTGGATTCATTATGGGAACATTCAAGCCGGTTATTATGATATTGTTTCCTATAATGATCTCCACATTCTTTATTTATTTTCTTCAAAAGCACTTAGCTTATAAAAGCGAACAGTTAGTAGATAAATGATAAAGATATTATGGCCGCATACCTATTCCCCGGAAGCAAAAAATTCTGGGGTATTTATGTTTCAGCTTATCGATCCTTTGAAAAAACAAGGTATTGAAGTTATACCTTTGTATATAGGCGGAATAAAAAAAAATCCGGTAAGATTTATAAAATCGATTCCCGATATAATGCAGACAGCTTCAAAATGCGATCTTGTCCACGCCCAGTATGGTTCTATGTGCGGCTTGCTTTCCGTATTCTTACACAGGAAAAAACTATTATCATTACGTGGTTCAGATTGGTATGGAATAGCTGGGGCAAGCCGACAGCAAAAGATCCATAGTTTCTTAGCCAGAAGCTTTACAAAACTATCTTTGCCATTTTATAAAAAAATTATTGTCATGTCGAACAGGATGGCAAATGAAGTGAATAACAAGCATCCAAGATGCAGCGTGGTTGCTATAGCAGATGGAATTGATTTAGATAAATTCTACCCGATGGATAAGGCAGATTGCCGAAAAAAATTAGGAATGGATGCAAATGCAATATATGTTTTATTTACTTCAGCATCAGAAGGAAATTTTGTGAAGCGTGAATGGTTAGCGCATAAAGCCTGTGAATTGGCCAGGAATGAAATTGCTGAGCTGAGAATTATGATCGCAGAGAAAATAGACCATGACCTGATGCCTTATTATATTAATGCCTGTAACCTTACAATCATTACATCGCTTCATGAAGGCTGGCCTAATTGTATAAAAGAAGCTTTGGCTTGTAATGTTCCATTTGTTGCCACAGATATTAGCGATTTACAGGAAATAGCGAATAAAACTACATCCTGTATGGTGGTAGAGGCTGATGAAGTAAAATTATCCAAGGCAATAATACAAATCAGCAAGGTTGCCGGTGGGGATGATTTAAGGAATTTTATTTCTGATATGACTGTAGAAAATTGTTCTAGAAAACTTAAAGAGGAATATGAAAAAGTGATTTTCAATCGCTAATATTTCTTTCCCATTCCAGCGAAGTTTTTATCAATTCACTTAAATTATCATGCTGGGGCTTCCACAATAAATTTCCCCTTATTTTATCTGTGCTGGCAATGATTTTTTCAATATCGCCATTGCGCCTTTCGCCGAATTTATATTGTATTTTTTTTGTAATTAAAGATTCTGCTGCATTGATTAATTCCAATATTGAAAAACCGTGCCCATACCCACAATTTATCAAAAATGGCGTATTCTTACAATTAGGTTTCTCCTGTTTATTGTCCAAATATTCCAGAAAAATACGGTGTGCGCTGGCAAGGTCGGAAACATGTATGAAATCCCTTACACAGGTTCCGTCATCGGTATTATAATCATTTCCATAAATAGTGAACTCTTGCTCATGTAAAATAGCACGGCATAAAGAAGAGAATACATTGGTTGCATTTCGATTAGGCTGTCCGGTACGTCCCTTAGGGTCTGCACCTGCGACATTGAAATAGCGCATGATGCCGAAATTTATGGATGTACAAGGTGCAAAATCATAAATGAATTTTTCAGCCATAAATTTAGAAGAGCCATAGGGGGTGATAGGGGCGCAATAAGTTTCCTCATCCACCTCTGCTGACTCAGGGTTACCATATACGGCAGCAGTAGATGAGAACAGGAATTTAGATAAATTCCTATTGGCGCAGAATGCAATTAGATTCATGGTTTTAGCCGCATTCTCACGGTAATATTCTATAGGCTTGTTCAATGAGTCAGAGGCATCTATAAGGGCAGCGCAATGAATTACGGAATCTATCTCATGATCATTAAAGATTTTATTTAGCAGTTCGGGATCAGAAAAATCACCTTTATAAAAAAATGAATCTTCAGGAACCAGTTTTTTTTGTCCGGTGCTTAAATTATCAATAATTATTATTTTATAATTATTATCTAATAATTCATAACATATATGGGAGCCAATATAACCAGCTCCTCCAGTAATTATTACTTTTTTCATACTATTATTATGCCGTTAACTTTTGCCAAGGTCCTTAGTAGCATTATGTATTTCAAAAGCCAACCATAGATAGATAAAAGTAAAGGTAGCTGATATACAGGTCAGGTAATTTACAATATCCATGCTATAGAAATAATTATAAACCAGCAGGAAGAGCATTAAAATTGCCCAAACAAAATTAATTACGAATTGGCGATGTATACGCCTGGTGAGAACTAATAAATTTAAGGTAGGACCAATTGCCAGCTGGGTAACCAGGGAAGGCAGCAGGATCTGACAATAAATACCTGCGTTTTCCCATGATTTTCCAAAAACTAAGGAAAATAACCATGGGCCATATATTAGAACCAGAAAAATTGCCGGTGTCATTAATAAAAATAACTGCGATGTAAGCCTTATAAAGCGGTTATGCACCAGCCTGGGAGTATTATGGAATATATTTGTTATATTGCCGAAAAATACCTGCATCACTGGAGTTATTATCACATTAGCCATTGATTGCACCGCAGTATATGCAATGCTTATATAACCAGCTTCAGTTTCTCCGTAAAAAAATATTATGCTTAACGGAAGTATAACAAGTGGAAATTCATTCAGTAATGAAGAAACAGTATGTATAGAAAATTGTTTCCTGTAAGGCCTTATAATGCTTAACCATATAGGATATTGCCTTATATGCTTCAAAAGTGAGAAATTTATACTTTTTTTCCATAGCGTATATATAACCGCTAATCTTCCTGCCGTATCCCCAATTACCAACCCTAATGCTGCTATTCTTATAAATAATAATGGTATCATTAAACGTAAAATCACCTGCCAGATGGCTTGGCTTGATTGGCTAATACCAATGGTTGTGTAATCTTCAAAACGAATCAGCCATTGTCGTAAAACAATATATAATAAGACCCCGGTTGCGCTAAAAACAAAGCATAACCTGATCCCAATAGATGAGTAGCCGTCAGAAATATATGGCCATACCGTAAACACGAATAAGGTCATTAATATGATAATGAAAAAGCTAACTGTAAGAGCGGCAGATAAAATATATTGCGCCTTTCGCCTGGAGCGCGATAGGGGAATAAGATACTCAATTTTAAGAGCGCCTATACACGAAATGAAGCCAAGCATCGCAATGAAACCGCTGAGAACACCAAAATTTTCAGGTGTGTAAAGCCTTGATAAGAATGGCAGGCTTGCTGCAGTAATTGCTTTTGAAATAGCAGAAAAAGTTGATAAGCGAAATATATCTGCAAAAAAACGGCGCTCGGCTGGATTTTTTATATTAAGTAATGAAGCAATTTTTTTTGCTAAAATTAATGCTGCCATGCTATTTTCCAATTTTTACAAATAAGCTTATATCCTATTTACTCATAAGACTCTATTGATTATCGTTCCTCTGAAATTATTCATAATTCAAGATTAATAAAACCCTATGCCATTATAATTAAATATACTAATTGGTGTATATCTATTCAAAAAATATATTCAGGAAAATTTTATCTCATGGATAATCCGTTATTAAAGGACTTCGAATTTACTCAGCCATGGCTTTCTGTATTTGCGCTATCAAATCTTATTCTATTTCTCTCCTGTATTGGCATTATAATTTATTTGGCTTTACGCAGGCCTGAAAGCTTCGCGCGCCCGTCTTCTATTATTTCTATACTGGCAATAATTTTATACCAGTTACCTTTGGTCTTATTCTCACCATTAATTTATAATTATTTGCCTAATGCGCGGTGGTTTGCTTTGAGCATTAATTTTGCGGTAATTTCCAATTTATTATGGGTCGCGGTAACACCAAATTTAAATATGAAGTTTGCGTCATACAATAAGGAAATTAATGAATTAAGGGCTGACTTTAGTGGTCCTATATTTTGGTTACCTATCTTATTACTTTGTACCCTTCTAGTTTCTTATTTTTATAAGATTCCTTTTGATTGTACGGCATTATACGCTTTGTTTGTCGATCAGGACCTAACACTTTTAGTGCGGGAAATAACCGGTAAATTAATGGGCAGGACATATGCTCCCCACGTCCTAAATATGATAACGGGGGCAGTGGGGCCAATAGTGGCTTTCCTTGCTGCCGGACGTCTTTACATTTCCTTTTTGGAGAAGAAATGGGCACATATTCTGTTATGGCTTTGTTTGTTATTGCTTACAATAATAATTCCGCTTTTAGGCGGCGCTAAAGGGGCGTTTGTACCTATGGGTGTTGTTATGGTTATTACTGGCGCACTTATAGCAAGGAATTGGAAGGAAAGGGTTTTTATAGTTGGTTCTGTAATCATAGTCCTTATGAGTATGATAATGGTGGTAAAGGTTGCACAGGAAAGCAAGGTTGGAAAAGGAAATTACCGATTTAGCGCATGTGTTATGCGGCTTGGAGTGTGTGATAGAACAGAGGTTTTATTGAATTCACTTAAATTACCAAAAGATTATTATGGAATGTCAAGGGAGCGTATTGACCAGCTTGAACAAGAAATAGAGAGTGATTGCAAAATAACTGCGATTGAAGCCCAGGAGCCAGGACAAGTTCAAAATATTAATAATAGCCAATATGCGGAAAAGACTATAGCAACCCATATAAAGGGCCTGTTTTACCGTATTCTAGCTAATCCATTGCAAGTAGCCTCATGGCATTATCTATATGTTTCTGAATATGGCAAGCCTGGTTTGGCAGGATTAGCACTTGCGAAGATATTTACCGATAATTATGTAAGTATACCTGCTAAAGTATGCGAAGTTTACTATTCTGGTGATAAAACTTCTGCCTGTACCGCACCTACAGGCTATTTCTTCACCTACCCTGCCTATTTAGGAATAGTGGGATTGCTATCTGCTTTCCTGCTAACGGTAGCTTTTGATATAATCGGGGCGTTGGTCATAAAATACCTGCCATATAATTTTTCAAGCCTTGCAATAGGGTTAATGGCAGTTGCAAGCCTTAATTTTATGGTAGCAGATTTTACTACAGTTATAATATCGCATGGAGCAGGTATGGCGATCTGGTTATTAGCTGCGTTATGCCTGTATCACAGGTCAAAAAGATCAAGATAACATAGTGGACTATGCGGCAGTTAATCCAGCGCAGCAGGGGAAAGCAGGATTAGTTTAGCATCTTCAACTAATAAGCTTGAGTTGCCAAAATGCTCTATGCCAATCTGTATATATGCTGCATCAGGCAAAGTTTTAAAGCGGTAAAGGAAGTTTCTATCTGGCCCTTTTTCCCCTAAGATGGTTTCGCTTAAAAACACTCTGGATGGAGAATTGTAGCCATCTTCTTTTATAGGCGCTCCTTGTTTGTTATATTGCGTAAGCCAGAATCTTAAAAGTCCATGGCCTTGTATATTAAATGCCATTTTATATTCTTTATTACCTTGGACAGTTATTGGCTTTGATGTCTGCAGTAATGTTGATATATCCCGCTGGAAAATCCCCAAAGGCAAATGGGTTTGGGATATTTCACCATCTTTTGCTGCTTCAGATGAAAATAATATCCGTAGCAGTGTTTTTCGTCCGCCGACCAAAAAATATTTGGTTTTTTTCCAGCTTATATTATTAGCTGAAAAATCAAATATACTTAGGGGTTTCCTTAATAAGGGTGAGTTGCGTAAAGCATAAAGCTGGCTGCCACCAGATGTATAAACAAGCTCAGTATATTCAGGGTTAGCAACGATTTCTTGTAATACTGAATTATAAAAAGTAGGCTGGGCACTTGCAACTATATATATATTAGTTATGCCGATCTTTTTAAGATTATTGAACCCTTCCTGAGGGCTGGCTGATTTATAAAAATCAGCCATACGGGGATCAAGGTTGCTTATCATCCGCCTGTTTGAATAATACATATCAGATGCTTCCATTGCCAGTATCAAGGCATCCTGCGGTGTATTATCCCTGATAAAAGCCATAACCCTATGCTCAGGGTGTTCTTGCAAAGTTTTTTCCTGTAGCTGCCCTATATTTGATAAATTCAGGCTATTAGCATAATATGGCTGTATGAATATTACGCCAAATTCTATTGCTATAAGCGATAATATCAGCCATGCGAATTTTCTGCGTATCCAATTATCAGAATCAAAAAAAACTGCCAGCACCCAGCCGCTTAAGAATACCACAAAAGGCAGAATGATTAGCATATAGCGTTCTATGCGTATCATCTGATTTATGCCAAGAAACATAGAAATTATTATGCCTCCGTGATACGCTAATACTATGGCGACAGTCGCCCATAATATCATTTTGGGATTTGCGTTATCAGTGTGGTGATTATCCGTTTTGAACCATTGTTTGATTTGTAAGCGGCTTAAAAAAAATGTAAGTGCGAAAATTAAAATCCAGAAATTCAGGGCATAGGATTCCGGGCTGAACCAGCCTTTAAATATGCCATACTGGATCTGGGCGGTAATTCCTTCTATACCCCGGCCAATAATAAAATAATCGTTCCATGCTAATTCTTTAAGGGTGAATATAAGCGGGCTGTCACTTATAAGGGAACCCATCTTTTTATAATTCTGTAAATAAGGCCATAGGGCAAAAATAAAACAGGAGCTTATTAATGCTGAAATTCTTATAGCCAGTATTTTCCAGCTTCCAAAGCCATGATAAAATAGCAATGCAACGATCATTAAAGGAGGAAAAAGCATAGCTTGCGAATGTGTCCACATTGTAAGCCCAAGAATACTGCCCTGAATAATCCCGCCTTTAAGGGGGGGCGTAGAAAAAGAAAATATTGTTGTGAATGCCAGCGCAAGCCCAAGGATAGGAAGGGGATCTATAAGTGCATTTGCAGCCCCCATAAATAGAAGGGGGGTGGAAAGGAAAAGCAGGGCAGCGTATAGCCCGGTACGGCGGTTAATATATAGGCCAGAAGCGAATATCAATCCAGCAGCCAAAATAGCGCACCATGGGCTTATAAGGCGTGTAAGGCCAGGACTATCGGCATGGTCCTGCATAAGTTGCACAGCATAAATGACTGCTATATAAAGTGGCGGGTGTGTCCATGGCCCATAAAATCCCGAAGGATATTTTTCTGGTGTTACCGGTGGATAATTATCCAATGTTTTATCATCAAAAATTATACGCCCGGTTGTTGCATATTCCAGTGAATCATTTTGGGTAAGAGGAATAAATATGCTATTTATAAGTAAGCCGATTATAAATAAAGCTATAAGGAAAACCGCTGCGCGCTCATCTTTTGTATAAGGCTCTTTTGTATATTTAATTATATTTTTTTCCTGCTTTGGAATCCATAAAATGGCGATCAGGTTTATTATTACGAGAGCGCCAAAAATAGCATCTTTGTGTATTGCATGGCTTTTCCCCGGTAATAATAATAAAGCTGCTATAGAAATAAATCCTAAAAGGAATGGGGATAATGCAGCCGCAAAAAATAATGGTGTATGATATTTTTTTGAGGCATTTGACCAAGGCAATAAATTCACCAGCATGGCAGTTGCGCTATGGCATAGGAATAATGCAATTATAAGGTACAGCCATGCTGGAATTGAAGTTTCAATCATAATGCTTTTGCGAGGTTAATTATGCAATCCCATAACGTCCAGTGTGTTTATGCGCCTTATGGTTGAGTTGAAATCCAAGCCTATTGTTTCTAAGTACCATTTTAGCGACATAGTGCGTGGCGCGTTCTCTTTCAGTATTTTTTCCATCGCATATTCACGGGTTATCATTCCTTCACGTATCTGGTTGCTTCGGAAAGTATCAAATTCACTGAATCCGCATGTGGTTACATAAATATAATTATAAAATGGCGCCGTACCATCGCCAATCCGCCATGTGCTTGGGCTGTCCGGTGAAGTTTCCCAATTATAGGTTTCAAGCAGGGTTTTATCCACTTCATCTTCATTCCAGAGCATATGATTAAAGATAAAATAAAAATCTGTGCGCGGGGAAAGATAATATGATGTAAATGCGCTTAAACTATCTAAAAGTGAACTATTTAAATAAGCCGGATTTTTAATAAATTGCCCTGCAAAATGCCCGATAAGTTTTATTTTGCGACTGATTGATAGATAATCCAGACGGTGCTTATCGAAATCAGGCTCAATTCCACAAAAACCTGATTTAAAATCGGTATTTTCCAAAGGGTTTGCACACCATAGATCTAACTTTATGCCAGTTTGCGCTTTAAGCTCATTTACCACTGTGAAAAAATGCTTATCACCTGCCATGAACAGGGGAACCATTCCCAGGTCCGGCTTTTTAAGCCATGCTGAAACATTTTTGCGTATATTCTCACGTTTCTTCTTAATATCAGCAGATACCAGGATATTCTGTACCCCAAGCTCACCGCAAACCCTTGCAATATTACGGCGGGCAAGGTCGGTTACCATTCCCCAGTCATAGGTAAAAGTTATTGGCGTAAGCCCGAATTCTTTTTTAATGATATGCAGACCGTAACAACTGTCGCGCCCGCCACTGAAAGGAACTATTGCATCAGGGTTTTCTCCATCCGTGCGATATTTCTGCAAGGAAGCAATGAATTCACGCTTGGCAGTTTCAGGGTCTATATTTTTATATTTAGTTTTATAGCCATGGCAATAATTACAAACTCCCTGCCCATCAAATCTTATAAAGGGAAAAGTTTCAGGCAGTATGCAGCGCGTGCAGCGCTTAAGCCCGGCTAAGTTTTTTGCATTATAACGGATTAGATTTTCATCGGCATTTTTTTGAATAATTACAGGCGGATTTTTTGCAGAAAAAACCATGTTCTGCTTAGTTGTGAGATTGCCATAAACTGGCAGCGGCAAATTTTCCTGCGCCTTTCCAAAAGGCTGCATATCTAGATTATCAAGTGTAATATAAAGGCCGGTTTGCGGCTTGATCCAGTTAATTTCCTCAGTGCTTACCGCTTGTGCAAGTATATATCGTTCGGAAGCAAAAGTTAGTAATTTACGGCTTCTGTCTACAGAATAAAATAAATCCCCAGTATTAGTTGCCAGTACCATAAAACCGGAATTATCATGCAGCCATGCAATAGAAGCAGAACCCTTAATCTCCTCAAAAAAATCCTGGGTCGCTGTTACAGGATGTTTTTTGCTGTTACAGGCTTTTTCCATATATGCCGCGACTATTTCAGTATCAACTTCCGCACTGCGCTGCAGATCTGGGTTTTTCTTCCATAATTCATTGGCATTAACTATGATACCATTATGTACGACATTTACATCGCCGTAAGCCACTGGCTGGTTATTGCGGTCATCATCAGCGCTGCCATTGGTTACAAGGCGTGAATGGGCAATAATCGCGAGTGCGCCCCTGTTTTTATCCAGCTCATCCCACACTTCGCCTATAAGTTTATTATATTCCTGGGAAGCAATAAATTTTGATGCCGGATGTGCGCTTTTAAGAGTCCACGCCTTATTGCCTGCTGGCAGATAAATATGTATGCCAGCCGATTCTTTTCCCCTGCTTTCGGAAAACAAATATAGCTTTTTGAGTAATGCGCCGGTTTCCTCGCGGGAAATAATTGTATCTGCAGGAGCGACCAATCCAAAAATACCGCACATATTATTTTCCAGATTCTTTGGCAGGGGTTGTATTGGAAAGCATATTCCAACCTAAAAGGAGGTAGCTTAATATCAGCATTATTGCAATACCGGTTATATAGCTAAGCGCAGTTGATATTGCTGCGCCTATAATCCCAAAGGTTGGGATAAGTAAAAAACAAAGTATGATGTTAACAATGGCAATACTCATATTCTGGATGGTCTGGTAAGCTGGATGGCCACTGGCCAGAAGTAAATTATCAAATGGGGTAAAGCCTGATATAATAACATAGCTACCAAATAGGATAGCCAGCACTTTCCAGCCTTCAACCAATTCTTTATTGGCAATGAAATATTCCACGAATATATAAAAACAAGGAATAACCAGTAATGCTAGTGCGAGCGTGCCGAGGAATACATAGATTTTGGAGTAATGCAATAATTGCTGTGCCTGCTTCCAATCCTTATCACGCAGGGCAGTTACCAGTATTGGGTTGAAATTGACGCGAAGCATGGAGAGTATATGTTGCAATCCATCTATGACCATAGCTGCAAAACTATAAACACCCACATCGCTTTCACTAAGGAATACCCCAAGCAGCAAAACGTCAACCCTGGTGTTCATATCCAGTAAAATACTCCCAAGCGCACCTTTGAAACCAAATTCAAGATGGGATTTTATCCATTTGCCACTAATGATCAAATGCTTGAGCAGGCCTGCCTTGCCCATGTAAACCAGCACAGAAATAATAGTAAGTGCTTCTGCGATAAAAAACGACCATGTGGCATAGGTAAAAGATAGTGAGGAGATACTTACGATAGCTATTCCTGCCAGTACGGTTAAATAACGTGTTGTTTGTAGCAGTGACAAGGCACGCATATGGCGCAAACCGTTAATATAGCTGATGAGCACTTTGTTAATAGGGAAAAGCATAAGGCCGAAGCCGGTGTAAGCTATAGCTTCTGCCGATTCTTCGCTTCCAAATATTGTTGCGATCCATGGCTCAGCCATATATATGCTACCGCCAAATACTATGCCAAACAGCAAGGTGACAGACATGGCGCTGGCAAGCATGGACCCACGTTCAACAATGTTTTCGCTATGGTAAGCAGTATAGCGCATTACCGAATTATGAATCCCGATTACGGCAACCTGCGATCCTATAAGATACACGGCATAAGAAAGGTTGAAGATACCAAGCGAGGCTGAATCCCTGAATATCACAATAATGATATTCATAAGTACACCACTGGCAGCTAATACAAAAAAGCTGCCCAGCGTCCACATTATATCACGGTTGATTTTATGCTTAAGCGCGGCCCTAATGAAGTTAATCAGCTTGTTCATTTCCCAAACTATTTTTCAAGTGCTGGCTATAGGTTTACGGACAATATCGCGGCTGGTCATAGGTGGATTCAAGCGCTTGTTTTCCTCATAATCGAACCACATGGCAAAAGAAAAAGAGTTGAAGCTTAACGAAAAGCAAAATAGCCAGATAAGGAAGGTGATTTCAGGTATGCTGCCAACGGCTATCCACAGCCATATCAGGCGTATGAACATCAGTATGCTCATGGCCATTGTAAGGAACCCAAAAGCATAAAAAAACACAAGGGGATGGAAATTGCGGATAATATATTTTTCCTTAAGCCTCCAGAAAAACAGGCGCAGCAGCAGGTAATTTATAGTGAACATAACCACGCGTATTTTAATGCCTGATACTTCACCTACATTATATACCGGCTCAACCGGAACATCGATAACCCGCATATTTTCTACATTGAGCTTTACCAGCAGGTCATTAGGCTGCCCGTAACGCTTATACATTTTATCCCAGTTAATGGCATTGAGTGCTTTAGCATTGATTCCGGTATAGCCTGTTTGTGAATCCGCAACATGCCAGTATCCCGAAGCGATCTTAGTAAGAAGCGACAGCACCGCATTGCCAAAAAAGCGGACTTTTGGAATTTTGCGGAAGGCATCGCCGGTAACCAGGCGGTTGCCTTTAGTATAATCTGCAACATCATTTACGATAGGGTCTAAAATAGCTGGTAAATCGGCAGGATTCATCTGAGCGTCACCAGCCATTACAACTGCTATGTCTATATTATTATCCCGGCTCCATTTATAGCCTGTAGCAATAGCGCCGCCGACTCCTTGATTAATAGTGTGCTCAATCAACATTATTTTTGAGGTGCCGAATAATTTATGACCTCTTATGACTTCCGAAGTTCGGTCTTTGCTTAAATCATTGATGATAACGATAACATCAACAAATTCAGGCATTGTATCGATAACCTTTAAAATCTGCGTTTCCTCGTTATAGGCTGGAACTACAACACTTATTTTATGGTTATGATACATTTATTGCCCATTATGTTGAAATATAAATAAAATCAGCAGCGATTTCTTTGTTAGGAACCATATATCAGCAGATTTCGGCGGAAACAATCTTTTTATAAGGCTGGTATCTAGCGCGACGTTACTATCTCATTACTGCCTAAAGGCGCGGTGGGAACCAAAGGTTTATTGCGTTTGCAAACCTCTATCAATTCGGGATCGGCATTAAGTTTGGTAAGCAGTGATACAATTCCTGCAAATGCACGGCGCTTGGAAATAATAGCAATTGCAGTAAGGGTGATAAGGGCAATATCTAGCGGTACCGAGGAATGGGCAATATAAAATAAACCCAGTCTGCTTTTCCACGGTCTGACTAACTGGTTATATGCGATGTTAGGGTCGGGTGCACTTGCAACAATTTCACCTAAATCAGAGAATACTATTGATGAAAAATCGGTAATGCCGGGGCGCACGGCAAGCAGGCCTTTTTCCATTTCAGTATATAGTTTTACTTCGCGGTCAATTTGCGGACGCGGGCCTACCAGACTCATTTGTCCGCGCAATATATTCCATAATTGCGGCAGCTCATCCAATTTATAACGGCGCAGCAAATGCCCTAATCCCGTTATGCGGGAATCGTTAAGCCCGGTAGTATCAATTTTGCTTTTATCTGCACCCACTACCATAGTACGCAGCTTATGCATCCTAAATGGCACCCCATTTTTACCTACGCGCAGAGGGCTGTATAGCGGCCATTGCCTATCCTGCCCGTATATTGCGATAAGGCAAATTATAATAACAGGCGAAAAGATAAATAATATTGCAGATGATAAAACTATATCCAATATGCGTTTACCCATTATCAGCGCCTCGCTACTGTACTTAGGTCGGCGATATCTTCTTGCGATAAATTCCAGCCTGTTGCCCCACAATTATCTTTTATCTGGGAAGTGTTTTTTATACCTGCCAAACTTATGGAATCAGGGTGGGAATCAAGCACGAAACGCAGTGCCACCTGTGCCATATTTTTATTATGGTGTTTTGCGATTTTCTTTAATACTTCTAGAATTCTTTCATAATAATCCCAGTTTTTTTCAGCAAATATTGAATCTTCACGGCTGCGTATATCCTCTTTTGCAAACCTGCTGCCCCTATTATATTTTCCTGAAAGAAGTCCTTGGGCAAGTGAGCCCCAGGATATAAAGCCTAAGCCATGGCTTATAGCCGTTTTTATTTGCTCATCGTATATTCTTTTTATAAGGCTATATTCCATAGTAAAACTAACGAGGCCATTGGGTGGATTCTTCATATCCGGCTGGGACGGGTCAATATTGGAAATTCCATACCAGCGGATCTTGCCCTGTTCACGTAATTTTTCCAGATCGTAAAAAATATCATTCAATGGCCGTTTTCCATCATGCCTGTGTATCTGGTAAAGGTCGATGGTTTCCCGCTTGAGGCGTTTTAAGCTGGCATTTATTGCTTCTTCAAGCCATGCTTGTGAATTATCATAAAAAGTCTGCTCACCATTTACCCTGACCCCGAATTTGCTGGCAATAATAGCCTGTTTGCCAAGCGGGTGTTTATTTATTGTTTCTCCAAGCAAGGTTTCTGACATGCCAAGGCCATAAACATCCGCAGTATCAAAAAAATTAACGCCGGATTCTAGTGCAAAGTTTATTGCCTCTATTATTGAGTTCTGATCGTTTTCCTGCCATCCGTGCCCGCCAAGCTGCCAGCAGCCAAACCCAAGCCTGGATACACTTAGGTCGCTTTTCCCAAGTTTAACGATCTCCATTAAGAGCCAGCCGTAAGCATAGTGCGTATTTTATCGGCAATACGCTTCGGCGTAATATAGTAAATATCTTCAAGTGCTCCGCTGGTTGGGGCAGGGGCATCCGGCAGAGTAATTCGTAGTGGCGATGATTTCCAAGCGCTAACTGGTAAGGCTTCGCTTGCCCCGGCAATAATTTCTGCTCCAAGGCCGCATGTGCTCCATCCGCCATCAATTGCCGCAAGCCGTCCGGTTTTTCGCACGGAATCAATAGTTACACTATGGTCCACAGGAGCTATAACCCTTAAGTCTATAACTTCGGCAGAAATATTTTCTAAAGACAATAATTCAGCGGCTTCCAAAGCAAGCTGCGTAGAATAGCTGCAGGACACTAAAGTTACATCTTTGCCTGAACGTAATATCTGCGGTTTTATATCGCGTATATCTACAGGTTTTGCGGGTGGGAGTATTTCTGTTTTATCATAAAGCCAGCGGTCATCAATATATACCACTGGATCATTGGATAGGGCGGCGGCTATTAACATATCGCGGGCGTCAGCTACTGTTGCCGGCATTAATACGCGTAAGCCCGGTATATGGGCAAACCATGAATGAAGGGCCTGTGAATGTTGTGCTCCCTGCTGTCCGCCGCGGTTTACCACTGCGCGGAAAGTTGCTGCCGGATGCGCCTGACCACCAAGCATGTGTGACCATTTCGCGGCCTGGTTAACTATCGAATCCATGGCCAGTATCATAAAATCAACACGCGGATGCAGCACTATTGGGCGGTAGCCACATAATGAAGCGCCAACTGCTGCGCCGGTTGTTGCAGCTTCCGATACTGGCGTATCAATTACTCTTTCCTTGCCGAATTCCTTATCAAGTTCAAGCATGGAATTGCCCGCATACCACGGACTCCAAACACCTTGGCCGATAACAAATACTTCCGGGTAATTAGCAAGCAGGTAAGCATAACCCTCACGTATTGCCTGCCCGTAATTTATAGCGGCCTGGGTTTGTATTGCTGACGCTTTATTCGCTTGCATACACATAATCCATTAAAGTGTTTTCAGCAGGCCAGGAATCTTTATGCACATCAGCGCTGATTTTTGTAAATTCAGCCCGTGTTTGCTTTGTAAATTCATCAAATTCAGCCCGTGTGTAATGATTATTGGAAATGAGGGATTTAAGCAAACGTTCTACAGGATCACGCATTTTCCACGCAGAAATATCTTCCGGTGAGCGCCGCAGGCCAACATCAATATCTTCACGTGGCCCTACATGTCCACGCCAGCGGTAGGTAATGGCTTCCAGAAGTGCAGGGGAGTTTTGCATACGTGCCTTTGAGATAAGTTCGCCCGACTCTTTCATTACGCTTGCCACATCATTGCCATCAATAGTTTTATGGTTGATACAGGCCGCTTCTGCAAACCGCGCTATTTTATCCGATGGCTGGCGGAGGTTTATGTCAAGGTGGCTGGAAAAAAGATTATTCTCAACTACAAATATAACAGGAAGTTTCATGATCGCCGCCATATTAAGGCATTCATGGAACACGCCTTCTTCGCACGCGCCATCCCCAAAGAATGCAACTGCTACATCGCCTGTTTTATCAAATTTTGCTGCTATCGCCGCACCAACGGCAAGGGGAATTGTCCCGGCAACTATTGGCACAGAACCATAAAAGCCAACATCCTGTGCAAATAAGTGCATGGAGCCGCCGAACCCATGCGAACATCCTGTGGATTTTCCTAAAACCTCTGCAAATAATTTGCGAACATCTCCGCCCATCGCCAGGTAATGCCCATGCGAACGGTGGTTCCCAAAAGCCCTGTCACTTTTTCGTAAATTAGTTGCTATACCAACTGAAACCGCTTCCTGCCCGATAGCAAGGTGAACTGGGCATTTTACATGACCGGCAGTTACCATGTCTGCTATAGTTTCTTCCGCTATACGGATATTTACCATGCCATGAAGGGCTTTGATAAGTGAGGAAGGATCGCAACCTTGTATATTAATTGCAGAAGCATAATGAATGGGATTTGCCAGGTCTCCAAGTTGTGATTGCCAGATAGTCAAGCTTTCTAATTCTTTCAGGGGCAAAATATGTTTCATCGTTTTATAAGGGCTGTATTAAATCAAATTAACTTGCTTTTGCCGAATTATTACTTAGACTTCCGCCAAAATACAAGGTTTATTTGATTTTTCAAAGTGTAGCATTCATCATATTTATGGAAAAAATAAAATTAGCGGTTATCGGTTGTGGTTACTGGGGCAAGAACCTGGTGCGTAATATGTCAGAATTAGGGGTTCTGGCGGCAGTTGTTGATAACCATTTGCCTACAGCCTCAGCTATTGCAAAAACATATAATGTGCTCCCAAAAAGCTTTGAAGAAATATTGAATGATAAGGAAATTGTAGCAGTTGTAATTGCTTCTTCAGCAGTTGCACATGCTCCTATAGCTAAGGCATCTCTGCATGCCGGGAAGCATGTTTTTGTTGAAAAGCCGTTAGCATTGGATATGGCTGATGCGAAAGATCTTTGCACGCTTGCAAATGAAAAAAAACTTACACTTATGGTTGGGCATTTGCTGCAATACCATCCTGCGTTCATTGCTTTGTTTCAGGCGGTCAAAGCAGGCCAAATTGGTAAGCTTCGCTATATCCAGTCGCACCGCTTGAGCTTTGGCAAGATTCGTACTGAAGAAAATGTATTATGGAGTTTTGCGCCCCATGATATTTCCATGATACTTGCATTGGCAGGCAGCTCCCCGGAAATAGTTTCAGCTCAGGCGGCCACGCAGGTAACGCAGCATGTTGCTGATATTGCAACCTTGCATCTAAGTTTTGCTGATAACCTCAAGGCTCATATAATGGTATCCTGGCTGCATCCGGTAAAGGAGCATAGGCTTACTGTAATAGGTGAGAAGGGGGCGCTGGTTTTTGATGACAGCCTGCCTTGGGAACAGAAATTAACCCTGCATAAGAATAATATTGTTTTAAAAGATGGAAATCCAGTGGCAGAAAAAGGCGAAATCACTCCAATTGCTCTCAAGCAAGATGAACCTCTTAAAGCTGAATGTGAGCATTTTTTAAATGCAATTAAAAATAATTCTCCTGTGCGAACTGATGCTGATGAAGGTATACGTGTACTGGAAACACTGGTTG
Organism: Pseudomonadota bacterium; assembly: GCA_963205195.1. Taxonomy (GTDB): domain Bacteria; phylum Pseudomonadota; class Alphaproteobacteria; order Rickettsiales; family SXRF01; genus SXRF01. The sequence goes on from CAUJHR010000023.1 coordinate 132,070, forward strand.
CTGCTGAAAAATCACTTAAGCAAAAACGGGAAATACAAATGGCAGAAACGGAAAAAGATTATTTCGTACATGAAACAGCTATTGTTGATAAAGGATGCGAAATTGGTGCTGGCAGCAAAATATGGCATTTCAGCCATATATTATCCGGAACTAAAATTGGCAGCCAGGTTATAGTCGGCCAGAATGTTATGATAGGGCCTAATGTTACGGTTGGCAATCGCTGTAAGATACAAAACAATGTCAGCCTTTATAAAGGCGTAATACTTGAAGAAGGCGTGTTCTGCGGGCCATCTTGTGTATTTACCAATGTAAATACCCCGCGCGCAGAAATTGAACGCAAGGAAGAATTCCTGACCACTCCAGTTGGCAGGGGGGCTACAATTGGTGCGAATGCTACAATTGTCTGCGGAAATTCCATAGGTGAATATTGTTTGATTGGCGCTGGGGCAGTAGTTACTAAAAATGTGAAGCCGCATGCGCTTATGGTAGGGAATCCTGCAAAGCAGATTGGTTGGGTAAGCCATGCCGGGGACCGTTTAGGAAAGGATCTTACCTGTCCGCGTGAGAACCGCCGCTACCGGGAAAATGCTGACGGCAATCTGGAAGAAATAATGGAAAATAATAAAAATGAAAAAATCTGTGCAGCCTAAACTCGTCAAAAAAGAAGCTGATTTCGAAAAGATACTTGAGAAATTCGAGCAGTGCAGCGCAACTATAGCCATCATGGGTATGGGCTATGTAGGGTTTCCACTGGCGCTTGCCACTCACAAACAAGGATTTTCCGTTCTGGCTTTTGATGTTGATGAAAATAAAGTAAAAAAGCTAAATAAAGGTGAGTCTTACCTAAAAGGAGTGGCGGACGAAAACATACAAAATATGGTTAAAGAGGGCAGGTTCCACGCTACTACCGATGTGTATGAACTGAAAAAGGCTGATGCGATTATTATGTGTGTCCCGACCCCGCTTACCAAAAACCGCGAACCGGATTTAAGTTACGTTGAAACAACTACCAGCATGATCGCCTCGCAACTTAGGCAGGGGCAGCTTGTGGTGCTTGAATCAACTACCTATCCCGGCACTACGCAGGATTTGATCAAGCCTATATTGGAAGAAACCGGGCTTGTGTGCGGCGAAGATTTTTTTATCGCCTATTCACCTGAGCGCGAAGATCCAGGCAATGGCTATTTCTGCACGCATTCCATTCCAAAAGTTGTAGGGGCGGATGATGAGAAATCGCAAAAATTAGCTGTAGCACTTTATAATAATATAGTTTCCAAGGCGGTTTTGGTTTCTTCCGCCGCTACAGCAGAAGCAGTTAAGCTCACTGAAAATATTTTCCGTTCGGTTAATATTGCTTTGGTCAACGAACTGAAAATGGTGTTTTCCAAAATGGATATTGATGTCTGGGAAGTAATAGATGCGGCGAAAACAAAGCCGTTCGGTTTCATGCCGTTTTATCCGGGTCCTGGTGTAGGCGGGCACTGCATACCTATAGACCCTTTTTATCTTACATGGAAATCGCGGGAATTCGGCATGCCAACCCGCTTTATTGAACTTGCAGGGCAGATCAATGAACGCATGCCTGATTATGTTATAAATTGTCTGCGTGAAGGTTTGGACAGGCAATTTAAGAAGGGTTTGAATGGCTCGCGTATACTTATGCTTGGCATTGCTTATAAAAAAGATGTCGATGATATGCGTGAAAGCCCGTCAATGATCATTTTCGAACGCTTGCTGGAATTTGGTGCAATAGTTGAATACCATGATGATTTTATCCCTGTAATTCCGCACACGCGTGAGCATGATAACCTTTCGGGGCGGAAATCTGTTTCGCTTTCTAAAGAATTGCTTGCCGGGTTTGATGCTGTGGTTATAGCTACGGGGCATAGCAATATTGATTACGCTATGGTGGTTGAGCATAGTAAACTTATAATTGATACGCGCAATGTAACCGCGAAATTCGGTAAGCAAGCACATATCATTAACGCTTAAGAAGCAGGAAATATTAAATGTCCGTAAAAGAAAACAGAAGAATTGAATTTATAGATTTAGCGGCGCAACAAGCTCTTATACGCCCAAAAATAGATGCTGCGATTGCCCGGGTTCTTGATCATGGCGGGTATATAATGGGCAAAGAAGTGCCAGAGCTTGAAAAGCAGCTTGCGGAATTTGCCGGAGCAAAATACTGCCTGAGTTGTTCTAATGGAACCGATGCACTGGCTTTGGTGCTTATGGCAAAAAATATAAAAGCAGGCGATGCGGTATTTGTCCCAAGCTTTACCTTTGCAGCAAGCGCCGAAGTAATCGCCTGGCTTGGTGCAGCAGCATTTTTTGTGGATATATTGCCAGATAGTTTCAATATGGATCCGGCTAGCCTGATACAGGCTATTGCGGCGGCAAAGAAACAAGGGCTTAACCCAGCAGCTATTATGCCGGTTGACCTGTTCGGACAGCCAGCTGATTATGATAAAATTCTCCCTATTGCAGAAAAAAATGATATGTGGGTGCTGTGTGATTCGGCGCAAGGGTTTGGCGGGATGTATCACGGGCGCAAAGTAGGAAGTATTGGCCTTGCTACCGCAACAAGTTTCTTCCCCGCAAAACCCCTCGGCTGTTATGGCGACGGTGGCGCAGTATTTACTGATGATAAAGAGCTTTATGATGTGATGGCAAGTCTGCGCGTTCATGGCAAAGGCGATGATAAATACGATAATGTCCGTATCGGGATGAATGGTAGGCTTGATACATTGCAGGCTGCAATATTGATCGAAAAACTGGCTATATTCCCAGATGAGCTGATTAAACGGCAACGAGTGGCCGATCATTATAATAATCTGCTTGAAAATTTTATAGTTATTCCAAAATTACCAAAGGGATTGCACTCTGCCTGGGCCCAGTACACTTTGACCGCTGCTTCCAATAAGCAGCGTGATGAATTGCAAGCAGCGCTTAAACAGGCGGGAGTTCCCTCAATGGTTTACTATCCGAAACCTTTGCATCTGCAAACTGCTTATAAGAATTTTCCTACTGCAACTGGCAAAGGACTTCCTGTTTGCGAGGATCTGGCCAGCAGGGTATTTAGCTTGCCGATGCACCCTTACCTTGAGGATGAAACCATAAAATATATTTCCCAGTCGCTAATTCTTGCTTTTAAGAAGGCTGCCTGATTCCCTTATCGTCTTTTATATTAAGGGATGCAATTGCAACACTTACACTATACCACAGCAATATTGCCGGCCAATTTGAAAATTGGCTTTGCGTTGGCATAAAGGGAAAGAAATTACTTATCATGCAGGCAAATGCAAAGGCTGGTATTATACGGTAAATACCACGCCCGTTAATCAGGGATTTAAGGCAGGTATAGATTAAGAAGGAAATCATGGTTATAAATAATATAAGCCCTACAGCTCCAGCTTCTGAGAACCATTCCAGATAGGGATTATGCGGGTGTATATTGCAATAAAAAATTTTATTATTTACAATAAGGTCCGGGCATATTGCCCTGAATCCTTTAGGGCCAGCACCTGTCACCCAATTCTCAATTCCTATATAATAACCTGCCTTGAAAAGCTGGCCATAATTCGATACGAAAAAATTTGAAATAGTAAGGTAAAAATCATAGGCGCGGGCTTGTACCCATGTTTGTGTTGCAAGCATAAAGCTTACGCTGCAAATTAATATCGCGATTCCCGCCAGCAATATTTTCCTGAAAGTTGGCTCTATAATTGCAATGTATATTGCCAGCGCCGAAATAGCTATAACGGTGCTGAAAAAAGCGGTGCGCTCGCCACTAAGCATGATTACCAATATGCTGCTTAGAATTAAAAAAATGCTTAAAGCAACCGCAATTCTTTTTCTATTTAAAATGGAAAAGAACAAGCAAATACCTGCTGTCGGCAATAAGAGCTTTGCCATGAAAATACCAACTTTTACGTTATTAATAGGGCCTGTAAGCCTGCCGCTGCTATCACGTATATGTCCGGTTATCGACATGCCGGTTATGTATTGCCAAAGGGTGTCAATCATTACCAAAATAAGCATGAATGCTAATATTTTTCCAAGTAGTAATAATGGCTCGCTTCTGCTAAGGACCCAATATTTAAGTGCAGCATAAAGCAATATATAGCGTATCCACGGGGCGGCTATAAATATGGATTCCCTGGGCGTAATAGCAAAAGGGGTTACTATCACAAGCATCCATAGCCATGCTATCAGTCCAGTTTTTACAAATGGATCTTGAAGCCACCCCCACTCTTTATGCTCAAAGCTTTGCCATAACCATAATAGCGAAATAATTACGCAGCAGGCATCTGCAGATCCACGGCTGAATATCAGCGCCCAAGGTAGTAAAATGGTAACAAAATAAGCAGCTTTCCATTTTATATTAACGTCTTGCAGAAGATTTTGCCAGTCTGTCTTAATCATAATTATATTTAATTCATTTATTAATAAGGCTTTGAGTATAAATATCTGTTAGATATATTTATCAGTTATATAGTTAGGGAGCATAATTTGTTTTTTGATATTCTAGGTTTATTTCATGCAGTCAACTGCTAATAATAATATTAACAAGCCTGATTTTACTGCATGGTTTGTCCTTCAGGGCATTATAGCCACAATGCATCTTAGGGGGTATGCCGGCGATTATCCTGAAAGATCGCTGGAGCTCTATCGAATTCTGGCGCGTGAAGCAGGCAAAACACGACTTATATCTAAAGTAATAGAATGTTTGCCATACACGCTACAATATAAAATAGGCGAGCTGGTAACAAATAAAGGCAGGCTAAGGCATTTTTATCTACGAAAAAAAGAAATCGAAAAAAATGCAAGAAAACTGATCGATGAGCATGCGATTGAGCAAATAATTGTTTTAGGTGCCGGGCTAGATATATTGGCTTTGCGCTTATCAAGTGAATTTCCACAGATGCGCTTTATTGAAATTGATATGGAAGAATCCCAGCGCTTCAAGGAAGCCGCGCTTTTTGCACATAATATAAAAATACCAGCTAATATGGAGCTTCTATCGGCAGATTTACGCGAGAAATTCAGCTCTATCCTATCTGCATCACGCTTATATAAGCCAGGATTAAAGACATTGTGGATAGCAGAAGGCCTGTTCATGTTTATACCTGAGGTCAATGTTCCGGCTATATTCACTCAAATAAAGGAAAATTGTGCCGCTGGCTCATATTTTGTTTTTACGACACTTGCACCTAAAGGCCAGGGAAGTGCTGTGACAAAAATCATACAAGATTTATTTCTGAGTAGGGAAAAAACTGCCTACCACTGGACTATTTTTCCCGAATTAGTACCTGATTATATACAAAAATTTGGATTTAAATTGATGGAGCAAATTAATTGTCATCTGTTACACAAAAACCACATAGGGGATAAATTTGATATAAATCATAAGATTGGAGATGACATCCACATAGCGAAAATGTAAGTATGGCTTGCTGAATATAATTTTTCCGCAAATATTTTGTTGCTTTTGTTAATAATTACTAATATTTGGTTAATATCAAATTATAGGATTAACGATTATGCCTAAGCCAATTATAGAAAATACTGCGGAAAAAGAAAATCAGACTGAGATTCAATCCACAAATAATTTTATGGTTGCATTGCAATCTGCAATTACCCGCCGCTTGCTTAAGCCTTACAGCAAAAATGAACCTGTTGTTTATGAATTTACGCAAGACCGTGCAATGTTGCACCAATATTTCCGTCTGCGTTCCATAATGTACGATAAGGTTTTCAAGGTTGATGGTTATAATTGGGGCGAAGATTTTTACGATAAGATCGGGCATATCCTTATAGCGCGCCGTGGCAATCTTTGTCTGGGCGGTTGCCGCCTTATAATCCGCGAAGGTGACGAAGCATGGCCTATGCCTATGGAAAGTGATGAATTCAACCTGCGTAAAACTTTTGCCGATCTGCCGCTTGATAAAGTAAGGCATGCTGAAATTTCACGTTTTGCTGTTATGGAAGATTGCGGTGAAAGCAATATTTTTGGCGAATTATGCAAAATAGTATATGATAAGGTAACCACCTCCGATATCCATTACTTGTTTGTAAAATCTCCATACCGCATGGCTAGGAGCTGGAGGTTCATTGCAAATAATTTTGGTGTTAAGACCACTCGTATTATTGAAGGGGTGCATCCGGTGGATAATACATTATCCCCTGATATTAAATGGTACTTGATACTTTCCGACCTTACCGCATTCTGCCGTGATACAGTTACTGACGGCAAGAGGATATTAATTAATAATATGTCAGAAGCTATAAACTAATATCAAGGCAATTCAGGATTGGCTCTTGATACGCGGTCTATCTCAACCATAAGTGGTTTTTTGAGTTTTAGGGAAATTCCAGGCTTTAAGCCATTATCAAGTTTGTTTAATGCTGTAACAGTAAAAAGTGGAAGCAGCTTAGCAATAATAGTTTTAGCTTCCATATCCACAAACATATAGCCGCTGCATTTCCTGCCGCCATGCAGGAATGGAAAATAAATCCCTTCGTCAATTTTATTCTCATTTTCTGGCAGGAAACGCTCAGGAATAAAGCTATTAGGGTTATTCCAGTATTTAGGATGGCGGTGCATGCCTAATTGGGAAATTATAATAGTTGCGCCTTTTTTTACTTTGAAATCACCAAAATTATCTTCATCAACAGCTTCCCTGCCCGTCATCCAGAATGGCGGGTAAAGCCTCATGGTTTCTTTCAAAACCAAATTTATGTAATCCATTTTCTTAATTTCTTCAAATGTAAGTTTGCTACTATCATCAGTGGTAGTGCAGGGGGCATTTTTTATAATATCTTCATATAGTTTGGTCCTTACATCTGCATATTCATCCATTAAAAACCATATCCATTGCATGAGGATTGAGGTTGTTTCAAAGCCAGCGAATACCATGCTTACAGCATGATCGCGTATATCTTTTTCAGTAAAGTTTTTCGGGTCATTTTTCTGTGCTTCAATAAGTAGGGAAAGCATATTATATTTATCATTAAGCCCGCTGCTTCTATATTGCTCACTTAGTGATTTAATATGTGCATCAATATTATTGAGTTCTTTTTTAAAACTGAAATAAGCTGGGTGACAAAATATTTTACGAAGGTCTACATTATATATAATGCGAATAGACATTAAGTATTTGATTAATACGTTATAAGAATGATGAAGAGAATTTATCGTTTCATCACTTATATTATTTCCAAATATTGAGCGCAAAATAACTTCGGTAGTTATTTTCGCCATTTCTTCAGTTATATTTAGTTTGAATTTTCCATTTTGCGTCAATTTAAACCAGCGCTGCTTATATTTTTCAGTGACTATATTTACAACATCGAAATAATAACCGGCGATTTGTTCACGGTTGAACATGGGCTGTATTTTTTGCCGGTCGCGTTTCCATTTATCGCCATTACTGGTAAGAAGGCCTAATCCAATAGCTGATTCAAAGCGGATATAAGGCTTGCTTTTTTTATAATTTCGTTGGTTCTCAATAAATATTTTTTTAACAATATCAGGATGATTAACTTGAAGAACCTGTTGGCCAAGAATATCGAATGTAACTAAATCTGCACCACATTGCGTTACATCCATTACAAAGCCTGATGGATTTTTTATAGCAGGGATTAAAAAGCCAAGAACCGGAGTTCCTTTAAGCCTGCTTACGCTATAATTTTTTATATCCGCCATATTAATAATAAAATCAATGATGTTTAAACCATTTTATATATTCAGCTTATTCTGGGCGCAAGGAAATTAATCTAATTAAAATAATTAGTTAATCTAATTTTAACTTTATCAGGTTATGACATTATGGTTGCTTTGTAATTTGCTTAGATTAATTGAATAGCTGTTAAATATTTTTTATGTCCAAGGCTAATATATATAAGTTATTTATGATCAGCATGGCGCTGCTGCCTAAGACAGCGCTTGCGGCAAATGATGTTTCCGATGCGGAAATTAAAAAAGTGCTCAGCATGTCTTTAGCTGAACTTACTAATGTTAAAGTTACCTCGGTTTCTAAAAAATCTGAGCCGGAAAATGAAGCGCCCGCCGCTATATTTGTAATTACCCAGGAAGATATACGGCGCTCCGGTGCAACTACTATCCCAGAAACCCTGCGTATGGCTCCGGGAATTGTTGTAACACAGTCGGGTTCTAATAACTGGACAGTTAGCGCACGTGGTTTTAATGACCAGTTTTCTAACAAGCTTTTAGTGCTTATTGACGGCAGGACTATTTATTCTCCTTTATTTTCAGGGGTTATATGGGACTCGCAAGATACGATGCTGGAAGATATAGAGCGTATTGAAGTTATCCGCGGGCCAGGTGCTACATTATGGGGCGCAAACGCGGTAAATGGCGTTATCAATATTATAACCAAGAATTCCAAGGATACCCAGGGAGGCTTGGCTACTGCTGAATATGGTAACCAGCTTGGTATAGCCAGTGTGCGTTACGGTGTAAAAGTTGGAAATGACAGCTATATTCGTACCTACGCTAAGTATAATGATTATGCTTCCCAGCGCTATACTAACGGAACTGATGCTAATGATTCATGGCGTAAACAGCAGGCTGGGTTCCGTAGTGACCTTAAAATATCTGATAGCGGTAAGCTTAAAATACAAGGCGATATATATGCCAGTGATGAAGATAACTCCTATATATTCCCAGATTTAGCTTCCCCAACCTATTATAATTCTTCAAAAGGCTTGAAAGCTGGCGGCGGAAACTTATTAATGCGTTGGGAAGAAAAATTAAGCTCAATATCAGAAACATCGCTGCAGGCTTATTTTGATAATGCCTCTAGAAAAACATACTTTTTTAATGATATAGCTAATACTGTTGATATTGAATTCCAGCATGTCTGGACCGGTTGGGAGAGGCAGGAATTAATCTGGGGTGCGGGCTACCGCTTTATAAATGATAAGAACGATCCAAGCGCACAATATGCCCTGACACCATCAACAAGGAATGACAGTATTTATAATGCTTTCTTGCAGGATAAATTCACCTTGATACCAGAAAGCGTATTCTTGACGCTTGGTTCCAAATTCGAGCATAATGAATATTCAGGATTCGAGGTCCAGCCTAGTGCCAGGATTTCATGGCTGCCCGACCATACCCAGACTGTTTGGGCTTCGGTTTCGCGCGCCGTGCATACACCAAGCCGCTTTGATTCAGATGGGCGTTTATCATACCTGATCGACCCTCCCACCATCTCAATACCGCTGCCGGTATTATACACAGCAGCGCCTAATAAAAAGGCGGATGCTGAGGATTTGATAGCTTATGAGCTTGGCTATCGTATACAGCCTGTTAAATCCCTGTCTATTGATGTTACTACGTTCTATAATAGGTATAATAACCTGCTGCAAGACGTGGTTGGCGATCCTACCATATTTGTTGACTATATAAGCCAGCCTATCACTGTTGAAAATATAAACAAAGCGCACTCATTTGGTTTTGAAAGCTCAGTCAAATATAATGTTTCCCCTTCATGGCAGCTTGCAGGAACATATAGCTATATCGATTTGAAATTCGATGATAAGGCACAGGTAGGATTATTCTTTGTAGGCAAACACCCAAAAAATATGTTTAACCTGCGCTCAACTTATCTATTCCCGAACCGCGTTGAAATGACTAATTCGCTTTATACTATGTCTGAATTAAGCAGTATAAATGTTCCCGGCTATTACCGGTTTGATACTAAACTTTCCTACCCTGTTACCGATTCAATCAGCGTAAGTTTGGTTGGGCAGAACCTGCTTGATGAACGCCATAAGGAATTTACACCATTCCTATACCAGCGGCAGACTGAAATAGGCCGCAGTGTATATGCCGGCGTATCCTTTAAGTTCTAAATCTACTTTATCTTCAAATCTGCTTGCGCTGGAATTCCCTCGAAAATTCACATACATAAAATCCACAAGTGGGATTTTATATTTATAAAAACAAATCCCATATATGGGATTTGTTGTGTATGCTCAACTTTTCTCGGTATCCATCACTTCGCGATATTTTGCTAAAGCGATTTAATTATAAAGTTAATTTCTAAGCGGCTTGCCGGTTTGCAGCATATGCTCAATGCGGGCGATGGTGCCTTTGGTCTTTACTAATTCCATGAAACCTGCCAATTCCAGATCCAGAAGCTGCTGCTCGCTTATGCTGTCAGAAATATCAGTATTGCCACCGCTTAGAACCTGTGCCAATACGCGTGATACTACAACGTCATGCGGTGTTGCTTTACCGGAAGCGGCAAGCCCGTCAACCGCCATGAAAAGCGCGACTTTAGCACTTTCACCGGGCAGGTTTATTGTTTGCGGATCTGGAGGAGTATATCCATCAGTAAGCGAAATAGCGCGGGCCTTGGCATCAGCCAGAACCCTTGTACGGTTCATGCTTACAGCATCAGTTTCACGGATTATTTTAAGGTCACGTGCTTCAAGGGCTGAACCAGCAGTTTTTGCAGTGCCGATCATTTCAAAAACCTTGCTTACTGTTGGCATAGCATTTGCCGGATTATTAGTGTCCATATGCCTAAACAGCATTTCCTTGCAGCCACCCCATGCCGGAATCAGCCCAACCCCAACTTCAACAAGCCCAGGATAGGATTCCATATGTGCTTGTACAGCATTGGAATGCAGCACAATTTCACAGCCGCCTCCGAGTGCCATTCCAGCAAGGGATGACACAACCGGGAAAGGAGAATATTTAAGCGCCATCATCGCATGCTGCCCGGCTTTGATTACATCCTCGATCTGTTTCCATGCAGCAACATTTGCGGCCATCAACATGAAGCCAAGATTTGCCCCAACCGAGAAATTATCAGCATCGTTGCCTATTACCAGCCCGCGAAAATCTTTTTTCACTAAAGCTACTGTTTGTTCAATAAGCGATAAAATATCAGGGTCAACCGAATTCATTTTTGAGGTAAGTTCCAGACATGCTATGCCATCCCCCATATCCCACAAACTTGCCGAACCATTCTTAAGAACAGGCTTTTTTGATAGCTTGATGTTGCCAAGCATAAGCGTTCCTGATGGCGGGATGATTGGCTTATAGGTACCATCAATTTTAAGGGCAGCATTCTCACCACCAGCTTGGGAGTAAAGAGTTTTACCTGCAGCCTTTGCAAGAACAGGTGGAATTTCCTTATTCATTGAACGAAGGGCTTTTATAAAATTATCTACCCCGATTTTATCGATCATTTCGAATGGGCCATATTTCCAGCTATAACCAAGCTTCATGGCAGTATCGACTGCATAAATATCATCAGATATTTCAGGAATTAAAGAAGCGGCGTAATGCAGGGTTCCGCCAAGTACGCTTGCGGCATATTGCCCGCCAATATCAGGATGTGTAAGCAATGCGCCCAAGCCTGCCTTTGCTGCCTCAACGCTTGCCAGCTCCACCTTGACGGCAACTGGCTTATACTCCCCAGTCTTTAGGTCGATAACTTCTTTTACTTTTTTATCTGCCTGCTTGTTCATTCGGTAAAAGCCACCTTTACCCTTGCGGCCTGTATAGCCGTCGGCAATCATTTTTTTGACCAGCTCAGGCTCCTGGTATAATTGCCTGAAAGCATCATTTGCTGGAAGGGTGGCAAGCATAGCCTTGGCAATAAGAGGCATAAGGTCTATACCGATAAGATCGAATAGGCCAAATATTCCTGTGCTGGGCATGCCAGCGGGTTTTCCCATAACAGCGTCAGCCTGTTGTGGAGAAATGCCAAGGCGCATGGCTTCGATAAGCCCCAGCATCATCCAGTATACACCAATACGGTTAGCTATGAATCCCGGTGTATCTTTGCAATGAACTATGCTTTTTCCCAGTTTTATATCGGCGAACTGCTCAATAGCTGAAACAACTTCTGGCTTGGTATGCTCGGTTGCAGCGACTTCAAGCAGGCGCATGAAGCGTGGAGGATTAAAGAAGTGGGTTATTATGAAATCCTGCTTGAAAGCATCAGGAAAACCATCGGTAAGTGTTTTAAGTGGTAAAGTTGAGGTATTAGATGAAACAACACTTTCCTTTTTACGAACCGAATTGATCTTACGGTAAACATCCTGTTTTACATCCAGCTTTTCCAATACTGCTTCAATTATCCAGTCGCAATCGGCAAGCATGTCAAGGTTATCTTCCAGATTCCCGCAGGTAACCATTTTTGCAACCTTGGGATGGGCAAAACCAGGAGGCTTAGCTGAAAGCTGCTTTTCCACTGCTTTTTCACAAAGCACGTTACGGCTTTCCGCGCCGGGAGGAACTATATCAAGCAATATAACCGGAGTTCCGCTTGCCGCAATATGTGCTGCTATACCACTACCCATAACTCCCGAACCAATAACCGCAATTTTTTTGATATTTGCCATTTGTAAAATTCCTTTAATGATGAGACGGATGGGGAGTTAATTTATCAATTATAACATAATATATCATATATTTAAATTATTTAGTGGCAGTAGTAGCTTCTGCAGCCGTATTTGCAGCAGGAGCAGGGGAATTTGCAGGAAGCAATATATGCGCTTTATAATTCTCGATAAAACTACGCGTATTATTAATATACTGTATTACCTCATCAAAGTTTCTCGAGTTCGGATCTATATCTGAAGAAGTAACAAATTCAAAAACCTTTCGGTTAGGGCTATTTGCCATAAGCGGCCCAAAATAATCCCTTAAATATTGCAATTGCTCCTTATTATCCGTAAATACATAGGCAAGGGCAAGTTTTATTAAATATTCGCTTTCATCGAGTGTTACAGCTGCGGTTATATCCTGCCTTGCTTTTAATATATTTTCTACACTTGCAGTAAGTTTATCCCAATCCTTGGCTTTCCAATATATGCTAAGGCGAATACTTTCTGCCTCTGTGCTGTCATCCTGTCCCAGAGTCTGCATTGCCATATCCGGTTTACCCATATCAACCATTGCCTGTGCTGCCAGGCGATTCCGAGTAAGCCTTAATGTGGCTTGATTTTCTCCATATACAGAATCTTGAAGGGCCAGAAGTGTTTTTTGCGGCTGGTGGTTTAGAAGATATATTCCTGCAAGTTTAGCTCCTATCTGACTGCGCTTTTCTTTCTCTGTCTGTGTACGCATCTGGTGGTCAAGAAGCCCTGCGGCCTGTTCCAGCAGATCAACAGAAACAAGCCTGTCCGCAAGCCTGTCTACCATCTCGCTTCCGGCAGTTCCATTCGGCATATAATTCCGGTATTCATAATAAAGTGCAAGTGCCTCTAGAGGTGGAAGTTTATCGGCAACCCCTTCGTTAAACATAATAATGAACACCTCTTCCATTTTATGGGCCATTTCTATGGCTGCCGCAGTATTTTTAAAAGCCTGAACCCCATTATTCCATACACGCATGGCGTTTACATAGTCTTTACGCTCATTGTAAAGTTCTCCAAGCAATGTAAGAACGGTAAGCTCTAAATTATCCCCGTGCCAGCTAAGGCGCAGGCGCTCAAGTCTGTCTATGGCTTTATCTTTTTCCAAACCTGCATCCATATCGCGGGCGATGCGTGTAAATTCAGCGCGGGCTTTGACAAATGGATGCTTATAATCTTCAGCTATCTTATCGAGATTTTCTGTAGCTTCTTTTTGCTGCCCTGTGCTTAAGGAAATTTTTGCCATCAGGAAATTTATATATACATTTATCGAATCAAGCAGATTATCTTGATGTAGTGAATCAAAGATTTTTAGCGCTATGTTATAATCTTTGTTTGCAATAGACCTGTCTGCTGCAACTATAGCAAGGCGCTGCCGGAAAACAGGAGGGTACTTACTTATATAATCATCATTCATTGCAAGATAATCATAAGTTTGGCCGGTATTACCCAAAAGGTCGGCAAGTACTGCCCGCCAATATTCAATTTCCTTGTTGTTGTTCAATTCTGTTGCTGAAAAGTCTTTCGCAGATTCTATAAAGCGCGCCATAAGGAAATTAGCAGCTCCATGCAGGGCATTTAATTTTGCAGTTCTATAAAAAGCTGGATTGGAACGGTTTATTCCGTCAAGAAGGGCATTGGCCTCAGGCGCCAGGCCTTCACTTAAATATAATTTGGCTAGTTTAAGCCTTGCATTATTAGCATCCTGCGTATTATCGGTTTCCACGATCTGGTGGAACATTGATTGTATTTGTTTCTGCCGGGTTTCAGTAATATTGGCCTTCCATATTTCATAAGGAAATAAAGTTGGGTTGGCCTGTACGCCGTCATTTACATTTTTAATATCTATTTTAGGAAGGTCTGGTGAAATGGTTGCACCTTTTCCTGAGGTTATACGCAATCCGTTCCTGAGTTGTAAAACTGAAATATCATCTGCCTTTTTAACAAGCGCTATGCCTTGCGTTGTTTCCAGTAGATCAAATTCTATAAATTCACGCTTATGAGTAACCCCTTCGCCGATCTTGAATAATGGAGTAATTATGATTTCGTCACCGATTATCGGGTCGCGTATAGTAAGGGGATCTGCCATTTCCAAAGTTGAAATCAGTACATGCGGCGGTGCAGGGGGACCAGTACTTACTTCTACAGGGAGCGAAATTGCTATGGGCTGTTTTTTCTGGGTTATAAGTACCGCAACATTATTGCTATTTTCTTCCTTAAGGACGCTAGTATAAACATTATCGTCTATAGGCATGTAAAGTATGGTAGCCTTTGGATTAGCTATAAGTTCTGGTTTGCCGACCACTGTTTTTTCCATCTCTTCGAATTCTGAAAGGTCAAGCTTTAGATTTTTATCCAGCACTATCCATAAATGGTGGTTGCGGTTAAATACAGAGAATGCTGTACGTTCTGCAAGCGGGAAACGTAATGTTATACTATCTTCAGCAGCTGAAACAGTGACTTTGTTGATCTGGTCACGCAAAATATTATCAACATCTGCAGGGTGTGCTGCGCCATCATCTGATTTTTCTATTTCTGCTTTTTTTTCTTCTGCTGCATTACCAGCGGCGGGAGCAAGCATACCAAGGTTTTTTGCAGAATTCATAAATTTTATACGGTTATCGGCTACTTGCTTGCGGATTACCTGTGCTGCCTTTTCTGCTGCAATTTGCTCTTTGGTCGGGGTATTTGGCACAGCTTTTGCGACTTCTTTTGCTGGGGCGGGTTTTGCTGCAAATTGCAATAGTTCAATCCCGCTTATATTCTTATTTGTGAATTTACGTATATGGTATGGCTTATCCATAGTGAGTATGACGGTCTTGCCGTCAGGCTTGCGTTCTACACTGCTTATATAAGGATATAGCTTGGAAAGTATTGCCGCCGCATCAGGCTTTGCCTTACGCTCGAAGGTTATGGTTATGGTTTTGTTTTTTGCAACAGCAGTAAATGGCACTGGTTTTTGTAATTCAAAAACAAGGCGTGCAACTGCATGGTTGTTTTCTATACGAGTAGCAGGAACTGCACTGCCATTAGCCGCCTGCGCGGATAGCGGCATTAATAATATTCCCGCGCATAATAACAGGCGCGAATAATTATATATGTAAAAATCCAGACGCATCGCAACCATAATTTATAGCATACCCATCCGTATGGAAGATACTGTTATAGCATGTAATGTATTTTACAAGGAGCAATAACGAAAGGTAAAAATTATATAAAAGATGGGGATTGGGATTCAGGGTTAATAGTTTTTATTGCTGACTGCCAGTTTGCTTTATTACTTCCCTTGCTGGGCGGTGTTTTTTCATCTTTTTTATCTTTGCTGTCGGCAGCCAGTGTCATACACTGTGCCCACGGATTGTTTCTCATAAGTTCAACTTGCTCTTGAAGCCTGTCGCGTACATTGGAGTCTTTCATTGCCAGCACATCTTCACGTCCGAGAAACCCTGACATGTAATCAATTAAATTTTTCTGCATATTCTCTGGCTGTTTTGCAATCAGGTCGGCAGTAAGGGCAATCACACTGTCATCAACACTCTTATCGCTTATCACGCCTTTTCCATGTCCCTTTGAGGAAATAGTCATTAGTATTTCGGCAATTAGATTGGCGCCAACAAAGGTTATTCGTAGCGGAATGGATTTTTTCATGGTTTCATCATGATTTATTACCGCAGATTTCATAGAATGATAACTGCCAGCAGCATGGAAGCATGTACTGACAATATAGCCAATTCCAGCCACTGCCAGCGGGTGTTCTTGAATCTGCTCCCACAAAGCAGCTACACCATGTTTTTTTGGCGCATCAGGATCTAAAGACTTTTCTTGTATGAGAGATGCCAGGGCACCAGATGACATGGTAGTTGCACCCAGTGCCACATCCATTTTTCCTTCTCTTACTTTCCTGTGAACCTGCTCTTTATCCCACCCTTCTGGAGGCTTTGCGTAAATATTATGGCGCAGCGCTGAAGCAATTATGCTTACGCCTGCAAGACCAAAAAATGCATTCATAATTTCAGAAGGGTAACGGCTTAATAAGTCATCCGTGGTTTTCAATACCCCTTTTTTATGATCGCTGGTAATAGCAGCGAGAGAGCAGTTTTCTGGCAAATTAAAGGATTGCTTTTTTACCTCATCTTGCATCTTTTTTGCAAGATCATGAATTTCCATTTGTGCATTATCTTGATTTCCATACCCTAAAAGGGTAGCGCTTCCTGCAAAATACATTGCTCCAGCTAATATATCTTCCAAATGCCCTTTTTTATATCCATATGCTGCATAGGCAGCATCCCCTACAAGAAAAGATAATCCACTAGCCTTCAAGCTGTTTTGCTTGATTTTATTAGCAAAAGAAATGGGCTTTTCTAAAGTTCTTTCAATTTGGTGATCACCTTTAATCCATCCCTTTTTTTCAAGTTCTTTCAGTAGTTTTTTTTCACTGCCAAAACCCCGTATTTCTAGCGTGGGTTTACTATCTATTGCTGCTGGGATATTTTGCCAGCCACGCCCTGATAGGGCTTTGGAAATATCCATCAATTTTGCATTGTCAGCGTTTTTATCGGCATGCAAATAGGCACGAATTGAACCTCCGTCCGATTTTTCGAACGTGATCTCGTCAACTATGCTGTCTTTTCCATAGCGGTAAATGCTCACTATTTATCCTATTCTAAATACTGCTTAGAACGTAATTATAGCGGATAAATATAATAATTACATGACAATTGCATGACAATTAACAAAAAATTCACTTTTAGCCGTTGCGGACCTTGCTGTGATGCTGGCTATAGGTAAAATATATTATTACACCCAAAACCAGGTAAACCAGGTAGAATTTTACGGTTACAGGGTTTGAAAGCAGCCCATAAATCAAATATCCACAGAAAATCATGCCTAAAATAGGGAAATATGGGGTAAATGGTACGCGGAAGGGACGCTCAAGGTTTGGTTCCACCTTACGCAGGTAAAGCACTGTAAAGCAAATAATAGCAAATGCAGTAAGTGTGCCCAGCGATACAAGATCACCAAGTATATCAATAGGGGTAGTGGCCGCTATTAACCCAATTACAAGCCCAACAACTATGGTATTAACCCAAGGTGTCTGGTATTTATGGTGCACAGCGCTGAAAATCTGCGGCATAAGACCATCCTTAGCCATAGTATAAAATACACGGGTCTGGCCATACATAAGCACCATCATAACCGAGGTAAGTCCGGCAATAGCACCGATTTTTACTATAAAAGAAAGCCATGGCAGACCAATGGCATCAACAGCTTTGGCTATCGGATCGGCAACATTTAAGGTGCTGTAAGGCACGATACCGGTAAGTACGGCAGCAACTGCCATATATAAAACAGTGCAGACAAAAAGCGAACCAAGTATGCCGATAGGAACATCGCGCTGCGGGTTTTTTGCTTCCTGTGCTGCGGTGGAAACAGCTTCAAATCCTACATAAGCAAAAAATACTATGCCGGCACCGCGTAAAATACCATTCCACCCATAACCAAAATTATTTTCCGGTGTTGGTTCCGGTATAAATGGATGCCAGTTAGCAGGATCAATATATTGCGCCCCCATTACTATAAAAAGCAATACAACGGAAACTTTGATAAATACGATAAGATTATTGATAGTTGCCGATTCCTTGACGCCAATAATCAAAAGCATTGTCATCATAAGTACACCAAGAAGGGCAGGGAGGTTGAAACCGCCGGTAAATAGCAGGTCATGCCCATCATTGATAATTTGCAAGGTAGGGGTAGTCAGGGATTTAGGAATAACAATACCAAAATTTGCAAGGAAGCTTACAACATAACCTGACCAGCCAACGGCAACAGTCGAGGCCGCAACTCCATATTCCAGCAAAAGTAGCAATCCCATCCCCCATGCAAGCAGTTCGCCAACGCTTGCGTAAGCATAAGAATAGGCGCTGCCGGAAACAGGCAGCATTGATGAAAGTTCTGCATAGCAGATGGCCGCAAAAGTGCAGCAAAGACCAGCGATAACGAAAGAAATAATAATAGCGGGGCCGGCATATTGAGCTGCTGCTTGCCCGGTCATTACGAAAATGCCGGCGCCAATAATACAGCCAATGCCAAGGCTTATTAGGTTCATTGCTGAAAGTGTGCGCTTGAGCTCACCTTTTTGTGATTCAGCTTGAATTGAAGCAATGGATTTTTTAACCATAAACCTAGAAAAACTCATAGCACCTCCAAATGATTTTAATCATTTGGTTCTAGCGGTTTAAGGAATATTTGCAAATGTTTTATTTAATGGAAATTATTTATTGGCCTGTTGCTGCTGTCCGCCTGCTGCTTCCATTGCCGCGATAATTTTTGCTATTGCGACTTCCGAATTGCCATCTTCTATCTGCTGCAAAGTTACGCCGAACATCTCGGTAACTTTTTTGGTTATCTCTGCGGGAGGTTCTTTCCCGCGTCCCGATACTATAACTTCGCCATATTCGTCTTTAGTGAAATTCTGTATATTATATTGATTAGCGACTGCCTGCTGGAATTTTTTAGCTAAATCCGGTTTTACTGCAAGGTAGCACCAGTAAAAGCCGCCACGTTCCATTAGCCCGCGTACAAGAGTTATAAGTCTGGATGAGGTTTTTTTATCGTCCATATCAACTTGCGCCGCAGGCCTTACATTACCTGCCGATCAGCGTGGTACCGGCATCCTGTGCGCGGTGCAATAATTTGCTGACCATGTTACCAAGTGTACCGCCTGTAGCAGCTGCCCCTGCATAGGTTATAGCTGAAGCGGTTGAGGCGGCCATGCCTGTGGTTGCAAGCTCCCCGGCAATTATGGCTCCGGCTGGCGCAAGCGCTACTATTGAAACAACGGCAGCTGCACCAACAATTACTGCGCCCCAACTTATATCTTTAAGCATAAAAATCTCCTGAACCTAACTATTAAACTGATTATTAACTTAAGCCAACACTAACATAAAATATAGGCGAATTATATGACAATTATATGAAAATAATATTACAGGAGCGGCCACTAGCCCGAATATAGGAGGATTATTGGTGTCGATAAATCGCGATATATCCATATATTATTAGGGTATATCCAGTTAAATTAATTAACAAATAATTAAAAACATATTAAGTATATATTGATTAATTGTTAAGTTAGATTTATTATTCATTAATATCAAAGGGGATTTTTGCAAAAAAATTAAATAAATTTTCTTGTGTTTCTGCAGTAGGGGAATAGCCAGGGTGGAATATTTACATTTAAGCGTATCTAACGATATTGTGAATGGCAAAAGCAGGAGAACAACATCTTTACATGAAGATGGCAGCAATAAAACAATAGAAGTGTTTTATGAATTTGATTCACAGATAGAGTGGTCGGAGAATACCCTTTTAGACGGCCATGTGTTTGCCATATTGCTTTATGCCTGCAGCTTGGGCAAGCCCCTTAAAGTTCATGGTCCAATCTCCCGTACCGCGCTACGAAATATTGATGAGCTGCAATTAGCATGGGGAAAGTGGAAACCGGAAATATATAAAAAAATAGAAATTATACCCGATTATGTTGATAACAAAATTAGGCGGCAGATTGGTGGTAAAACCATTGCCGCATTTTCTGGAGGAGTAGATGCTACCTTTACCGCGCTTAGGCACACAAAAATACTACCTGAAAATATCAGGTATCCACTTAGTAGTGTTCTTATGGTTCATGGCTTCGATGTTGATGTTTATAATTGTCGTGACTTCAAGCAGTTGACAAAAAGGGTAAGCCCATTACTTGAATATTTGGATCTGGAATTTCGTACTATACGGACCAATAGCCGTGATTTAAAATTACAAGATTGGAATGATTCGCATGGGCTGGAGCTTGCTGCTTGCCTCCATATGCTTAGCGATGAATTTGAATTCGGTATAATTGGCAGCTCAGGGTCATATGACAATTTTGCAATGCCGTGGGGGTCAAGTCCGGTAACGGACCATTTGATTTCTGGAAGCCAACTTTCAATAATACATGATGGCGCTGGTTTTTCACGTACCGAAAAAGTTGCCGGCATATTAAATTTTCCTATTGCATGTAAAACCATAAAAGTTTGCTGGTCTGCTGCTGACCAGAGCGGGAATTGTGGAAGATGTGAAAAATGTGTTCGAACCCAGCTTAATTTTCTTGCAGCCGGAGCTTCTTCTCCTCAGCCATGCTTCTCAGGAAAACTGCATACTGATCATATAATAGCTGCACAGAATAACAAATACACCCCTCTTAGGGATATGCGAAGTTTGGTAGCTTACGCCAAGGCCAATAATATAAGCGGTGAATGGCTTTCGGTAGTAAAAAATGGTATAGATGAACAAGAAGGAAAGCCATTATCTTCAAATTTAGTATCAGTCATTAAGGATACAAATTCTCTGAAGGGGCAACTGGCAAAAATAATTTCTGAGCTTGGTTTTGAAGAGCCGGCAAAGAAATTATGGAGATCGGTGCGCCGCACAGTAATAAAAGCAATAGCAGAATATCAAACCTTACTGTAGGTATTGCCAGGATTTCATTTCTAACCATAATTTCTCTGGCACTATAATAACTTAAATATATAATAGGATATTAGAAGTAAAAATTATTGGCCATAAAATGGAATATCTGCATTTAGAAGTCAGTAATAATGAAATTGATGGCGCAAGCAGGCGGGTCACTCATCTATATGAAGATAATTCTTCAAAAAAAATAGAAATATTTTATGAATTTGACCGAATAGTCAAACTGCTGCCAGTCTCAGTTCTGGATGGGCATGTGTTTGCTATATTGCTTTATGCCTGTGCTAGGGGAAAGCCCCTTAAAGTTCATGGCACTCTTTCTCATATGGCTATGCGTAACCTTGAAGAGCTCCAGCTTATATGGCAGATGTGGAAGCCAGATATTTACCGCCGGGTAGATATTATTCCTGATAATATTGATGACACCCGTAAGATCAGAAAAGAAAAAGCTATCTCAGCATTTTCTGGCGGTGCAGATGCTATGTTTACTGCCCTAAGGCATACCAAATCACTGCCTGATAAATTCCGCTATCCACTTAGCTCTGCCCTTATGGTTCATGGCTTCGATGTAGATATTTATAACCATGCCGATTTTAAAAACCTGGTGAAGCGCGTTAAACCATTTCTTGATTACACAGATATTGAGCTTCGGACGATACGTACTAACAGCCGGGAAATTAAAATCCAGAATTGGGAATACTCGCATGGGCTGGAATTGGCGGCTTGCCTGCATATGTTTGCTGATGAATTTGAATATGGGCTTATAGGAAGCTCAGGACCTTATCAAGGTTTTGTGATGCCATGGGGATCAAACCCGGTAACTGATCATTTTATTTCAGGAACTAATTTTTCGGTTAAATATGATGGAGCCGGGTTT
Source organism: Pseudomonadota bacterium (assembly GCA_963205195.1). Taxonomy (GTDB): domain Bacteria; phylum Pseudomonadota; class Alphaproteobacteria; order Rickettsiales; family SXRF01; genus SXRF01. Next base: position 153,857 of record CAUJHR010000023.1, read on the forward strand.
TTCAGGACCGATAAAATGGAAGAGCTTTTAAAGCACCCCATTGCATGCCAGACATTGAAAGTTTGCTATACCGGTATAGATCAGAGCGTGAATTGCGGAAAATGTGAAAAATGCGTACGCAGCCAGCTTAATTTTTTTGCTGCCGGAGCTAAAACAACACCATCATGTTTTGAAAATGAATTTGATGTTTCCTGCATAAATGAAATAAAAATAAGCCATTTAGGACAATTGGTGGAAATGCACAGAATAGCAAACCGTGCCCGGAAAAATAATGTAAAAGGTGAATGGCTTACACTTCTAGATGAACGAATAAAGCAATGGGATTCTTCCCCGCCAGAATTGCATACTGAAGAAAGCAAAGTAAGTGTAATAAAAAATGCTCTGGCGACAATAATTACCAATGTAGGATTGGAAGAACCCGCAAAGAAATTATGGCGAAGTATAAGACGAAATATATCTTAAATTATAAATTAAATAAGCAGCAGGTTTTAGCTGCTTAATTTTTCCTGCTTATTTACGAAATCTACAATAATAGGGACAACATTTTCGCGGAATTTGCGGCCATTGAAAATACCATAATGACCAACACCTTTCTGCATATAATGCTTACGCATATTATCAGGCAGGCTTTTGCATAATTTCTGTGCTGCCTCTGTCTGGCCGACGCCGGAAATATCATCCAGCTCGCCTTCCAGGGTCAGAAGGCCTGTTTTGGTTATTGCTTCCGGTTTAACTTTTTTGCCCTTATAAATAAACTCACCTTTTGGCAGTAATTGACGCTGAAAAACCTGGTCGATGCAATCCAGATAAAATTCAGCTGGCAGGTCGGAAACTGACAGATATTCATCATAGAATTTTTTGTGGGCACGTGCGCTTTCGCCATCACCTTCCACCAGATGTTTAAACAGGTCTTTATGCGCTGTTATATGACGGTCAAGATTCAGGGTCATAAATCCTGTAAGCTGTAAAAAGCCCGGATAGACGCGGCGCATGAAGCCGGAATAATTTACAGGGACACGTGTGATAACATTCTTTTCAAACCATGATAATGGTTTTTCGGTTGCCGATAAATTTACTTTGGTCGGGTTGGCGCGAGTATCAATAGGGCCGCCTATAAGAGTCATCGAGCGAGGTGCAAGCTTATCGCTCGCTTCATTCATAACCGCTGCTGCAACTAATACCGGAACGGATGGCTGGCATACTGCCATTAAATGAACATCCGGCCCAAGTTTCCTTGTGAATTCGATAGTATATGAAATATAATCTTCAAGACGGAATTCGCCATGTAAAGTTGGTATATGGCGGGCATCAAGCCAGTCAGTTATATAAACATCTAAAAAAGGTAACAGCGCTTCAACAGTTCCGCGCAGCAATGTTGCATGGTGGCCTGACATTGGGGCTACTAACAGCATTTTAGGCTGCACTATCCTTCCGTGCTTTTTGAAATGCAATAAGCGGCAAAAAGGTTTTTCATCTACCACTTCTTCATAGATAGTAGTTTGTTTCCCATCAACTATAGTGTGTGCAATACCGAATTCCGGTTTTGCATAACGGTGGGTCATGCGTTGAAGAACTTCGGCACCTGCCGCTATATGCTTGCTATAACCGGTATAGGATAGCGGGCTTAAAGGATGCCTGTGCAGCATCGCAGCTGCGCTTGCCATAATATTTAATGGTGTAATTGCCGCGTACTGCATTTCATGCAGGTGATAAAGCGGGCTGTTTTCATTAAGCATTGCAGGGATCCTTTCGGGCATATAATAGCATAATTACCGTGTATTATCCATTATATGGTTGTTCTAATGAATAAATGATTAAATTGTCATTATAATTATAGGGTAAAATCATCTATAGTCGGTTCTTGTATTTTTCTATTAAGCTGTTATTAACTTTCAATATATGATCAAATTATAGCAATGTGCTGTATTTGCTAATTTTTTAAATTATTTATAGCAGGATTAAATGTTAAATAATGACTTAAGCCCGCTGGCTGAAAAAACGCTCTCTGCAATCGCGGATAAGCTGGATAAGTTTGATGAATCCGGCGATATTGAAGTGGAATATCAAGGTGGAATAATTACAATCACACTTGATTCTGGCAGGCAGTTCATAGTGAACAAGCATGCACCAAGCCAGCAAATATGGCTTTCATCACCAATTAGCGGCGGTTTGCATTTTTCTTATGATAAGATAGAAAAAAACTGGAAGCTAGTGAATGGAAAAGAACTTGGAGAGATATTATCTTCAGAGCTTAAAAAATTGGCAGATATAGAAATTGTATTTTAATGAGACACTCAAAAGATATTCCCCTGCGCCCCAAAGGAAAAATTAAAAGCCTGCGTCCATTGTTGCGCTATTTGAAACCGTATAAATTTCAGGTTGCAGGAGCTGGTTTTGCGCTGCTCTTTGCTTCCAGCGCAGTGCTGGGAATGGGGGCAGGACTTCGCTACCTTGTGGATAATGGTTTGAGCAAAGGAAATACTGATTTGCTAAATCAGGCATTTTTTATTTTGCTCAGCGTTACTTTATTGCTGGCAATCGCATCTTATGCCAGGTTTTACCTGGTATCATGGCTAGGTGAGAGGGTGGTTGCTGATATACGTGCTGATATTTACCGTCATCTTATTTCTATGGATATAGGGTATTTTGAAACAACCCGAACGGGCGAGCTTCTCTCGCGGCTTACTACCGATACAACATTACTCCAGACAGTTATCGGTGGTTCTATCTCTGTTGCGGTGCGTAATACGCTTTTATTCTTCGGCGGGTTTCTGCTTTTGATGATAACCAGCGCAAGGCTTACTGGCTACTTGTCTTTCATGGTTCCTGTAGTGGTGATACCTATAGTAATACTTGGGAAAAAAGTGCGTACATTAGGGCGTGAGGCGCAAGAAAAAATTGCAGATATAAGCGTACACGCTGAAGAATCGCTTAATTCTATCCGCACTATCCAATCTTTTACATTAGAAAATCATGAAAATAAGCGGTTTTCTGGTCATGTGGAAAATGCTATGAATGCGGCGAATTCACGAATTCGCATGCGTGCATTTTTGACCGCTTTGGTTATATGCCTGGTATTTGGAGCTATTGCTACCGTTCTGTGGTTGGGTGGTCATGATGTGCTCACCGGAACAATAAGTGGCGGGCAGCTATCAGCATTTGTTTTTTATTCAGTAGTTGTGGCAGGTGCAGTTGGTGCGATCTCCGAAGTTATTGCAGACCTCCAGCGGGCAGCCGGGGCAGGGGAGAGGCTTTGTGAACTGCTGGCAGTTTCTCCTAATATTACATCGCCGCAAAGCGTGCAGCAGATAGCTATAGAAGAAGCTAATATTCATTTCGATAACGTAACATTTTTTTACCCAACACGTACCGAAAGACCAGCAATAGAAAATTTTTCTCTTGATGTCGGGGCAGGCAAAACTATTGCACTTGTTGGCCCTTCCGGTGCTGGAAAAACCACTATATTCCAGCTTATTTTACGCTTCTATGATCCCAACTCCGGGCATATCCGCCTAAATGGAATTGATATAAAAAACATTTCCCTGGAGCGCTTGCGCGGTGCAATAGGGCTGGTGCCGCAGGACCCGGTTATTTTTTCCACCAGCGCACGCGACAATATACGCCTTGGAAATATTAGCGCAACCGATGATGAAATTATAGAAGCAGCGCGTAAGGCGTCAGCTTTAGAGTTTTTACAGAAAATGCCGAATGGCCTTGATACTTATCTAGGTGAAAAGGGGGTACAGCTTTCCGGTGGTCAGCGCCAGCGTATAGCCATTGCCCGTGCCATTATCCGCGACCCGAAAATATTATTGCTCGACGAAGCCACCAGCGCACTTGATTCAGAAAATGAATACCATATCCAGCAGGCTCTTGAGCAGCTTATGCAAGGGCGGACCACTTTCGTGATTGCACACCGCCTATCTACCATAACCAAGGCTGACCATATAATATTACTAAATGAGGGGTGTATAGAAGCTGTTGGCACCCACCGCGAACTGCTCCAGAAAAATGCCCTTTATGCACGACTTGCGGAATTACAGTTCAAGAGCGCGGCTTAATCTTATTCTTTGAAATCTTCCTGCCGGAATTTATATTGGAAGCCTATAAGCGCGGCTTTCATTGCACGGATGCCAAGCAATGAACTTCCAATGACAAAAGGTATCCATATAGCCGCATGCAACCAGAAAGGCGGTTCGAACATAACCTCAACTATTGTTGCGAATATTGCAGTGAATGAACCTATTATACAGATACAGAAAAACGCCGGACCATCTCCTTGCTCATGTTCCTTGAAGGATACACCACAATTAGGGCACGAATCGGCGATCTTAAAAAAGCTTGAGTAAAGTGAACCAATCCCGCAACGGGGGCAGCGGGCGCGCAGAGCCACATAAGCAACCGAAGGGGTTTGCTCTTCGCTCAATGATGGTTACGCACTTTTGCTTTAGGCTGTTTTTTGCTGTTATTTTCCAGAACGCGGAAAGCTATAAATACGGAAGCTACAATTGACAGCAGGAAAGCAATAAGCAGGTTTGTGCCAGTAAATATGGTAGTGAGTGCTGGCATGGCGACATTAGCAAAATCCAGATAAACGAATATGAACAGGAACAACCAGACAACGTCAACAAAATGCCAGTACCAAGCCGCAAATTCAAAACCAAGATGCTGCTCAGGGGTGAATTGCCCTTTTTTAGCGCGTATCAGGCATATTGCAAGGAATATGGTCCCAACCAGAACGTGAAAACCATGGAAACCTGTTGCCATAAAGAAGTTGGAGGCATAAACCCCATCCTTAAACCCAAAGGCCGCATGTGTGTATTCATAAGCCTGTAATGATGTAAAGCTTACTCCAAGTATAACTGTATACCAAAGTGCTGTTACGGCTGTTTTCTGGTCGCGGTGCAAGATAGCATGATGCGCCCATGTAACTGTAGTACCTGAGAGCAATAGTATTAATGTGTTCAGGAATGGAAGGTGCATAGGGTCAAATGGAGTAATTCCAACAGGTGGCCATGTGCCGGCAGCTATTTTCCATACATCTTCCAATGGAAGTTTTGGCAGGGTGCTCGCATTAAAAAACGACCAGAAAAATGCTGAGAAAAATAATACTTCTGAGAGTATGAAAAGTGCCATGCCAAAACGTAGGCCACGGCTAACTTCCCTTGTGTGGGCCTTGTCATGTATTCCTTCTTTTATAACATCGCGCCACCATACGAACATCGTGTAAAGCACGGCAGCAAAACTTATAATCAGCAATATAACACCGCCCGGTTTCTGGTGCATGAACATCGCACCACCCATTGCAAGTCCCAGTAGGGAGAATGCACCCAGAGCTGGCCATGGGCTGGGGTTCACCAGATGGTAAGGATGGGCTGCATGGCTTTCTGCGTGGGGATCGTGGTTTTGCATGATTTTACTCTTTGGTATGCTATTGGATTACTAATGAATGTCTAGTGTTTAGCAAATTACCCTATGCTTTGTAAAATCATTTTTTTACCGGGAAAAAGGTATAGGACAGAGTTATTGTCTTAACATCGTCCATATCGGGGTCATCAAGCATTGCAGGGTCTATAAAGAAGGAAACTGGCATATCAACCTTTTGTCCTGGGGCAAGCGACTGGCCAGTAAAGCAGAAGCATTGGATTTTATTGAAATATGTACCAGCCTTGAATGGCACAACATTATAAGTGGCCTGCCCGGTAACTACGTGGTTTTCCCGGTTATGGGCAACAAAATGGGTAAGCGCCTGCTCGCCGATTCTCACCTTATGCGAGCGTTCGCCGGGTTTGAAGTCCCAATTCAGGGCAGGATCGGTATCGGCGTTAAATTCAACCGTTATAATTCGCTGGGAAATGGTGTTTGGGGCAGTTTTTGCCTCCTGCGTAGTGCCGCCATAACCGGTTACCTTACAGAACATACGGTACAGCGGCACGGAAGCATAGGCCAGCATCAGCATTCCTGCAGAAATCGCCAAAAGGTTCCCAGCCATTTTTGTATTTTTATTCATGCTTCACTTTTAGCGGATTTATTGCCTAAAAACCAGCGAAACATTATAGGAAGCAGCGCCCACGCCACTTCGCTTACAGCCACAAATAATATAACATCCTGCGGGAAGTGTATAAGTGCAATGCTTACGCCAAGCGCCACATTATTAAAGCCAGAGCAGGTGGCAAAACTTACTCTGATAGCATAGCTCTGGCGCCTTGCAAACAACCAACCGCAGGTAAGAAACAGGAAGTAGCATATAATTGTAATAATGGCAGGAAAAATAAGTGCTTCGGTATGTCCCAAGATAAATTCACGCTGCTTGGCAATAACCAGCGCTATAACGAAGGCAACCAGTATTATCGAGATGCATTTTACATTATCATACATCAATTTGCCCAGATTTTTACAGCTACGGGTGAAGAAATAAACAATCATTGGTGTGAAAACGCAAAACGCCAATGTGCGGAATAATGGCAGGGGCGAAGGCGTGATATGGGCATCAGCCAGTACCAGTGAGCACTGCATGGGTATAAGAAAGGGGGCTAGCAGTGTGCTTAAAATAACTATGGCAAATGCAGGCGGCACGCTTCCCCCGAACATATTGGCAAATGCAGGGCTGGAAACTGCTGTTGGAAGAAGCGCCAGCAGGAATATAGAAGCGGTATAAGCCGGGAAAAACTGCCTTGCAATAAGCAGCAGGATAATGGGAAGTATAACAAAACGGATTAAGTAAAAAGCAAAGATATTGGGCCAGCGTATTTCCGAAAAACCACCATCTTTTAGTTTAAAGCAGGAGGCATAAGTAAGTATGGCAAGCGCTACAGCCGAAGAAACATCTGGAACGCCGGCAAGGGCAGGGGAAGCTAATCCTGCAATACAGGATATTAGCAGTACAATGCCAAAATGGGTTTCAATAAAATGGCGCATATTTTCCTATATAAGGAAAATTATGCCTTAGTGATAGCGGTAATATCCTAATCCGCCATATATATGTGCAGGTGGATAGTAATAATCGTCATTTCGGTAATAAGCCCGCTTGCGCGTCAGGTCCAGTTGCATTAGGCAATTGGCAAACATATCTGTTTTTGGGCGGAGGCCATAGCTGGCACAGGTGTTATAATCAGCTTCCTGTTGCAGGCGTTTGTTTTCAGCAAGCTGCTCCGGTGTCGCGCAGGCAGTAATCAGCAGAAGCGATGATATGATAAGTAATTTTTTCATGTTATATATTATATACGTTACATATTAAATGGCTATATGGATTTTAAAAACAATAAAAAAAGGCGGCTTTCAAGCCGCCTTTTTATTTTTTACCCTTAACAAGAATTAGCTGCAACCGCTTGTCGAGCCGCAAGTGTCACACTTCATGCAGGTTCCGTTGCGAACAAGGGTAAAGTTATTGCACTCCATGCAGGCATCGCCTTCATAGCCTTTAGCCTTTGCTTCGCGGATCTTTTCGCTGGTGGCGCTTGCATTCCTTGTTTGTACGGAAACCCCAACTTTTACATTTACGTTATCCTGCTGCGTTTGCAGGTAAGCAACTGTTTGTGATTCGTTAGCAAGGGCTAAATTACCAGAAACTGCACCTGTTGCAACTGCGCTTGCCGCACTGGAATTACCTTGATTGTTAGAAACAACATAAAGCTTATTTCCTCTCACAAAACCATTGCTGGTAACTTTTGAGAAGAGGTTTGGAAGTTCTGGCTCGTCGCTTGGGCGGGTCGAATCCCCGGCGCCGCGCCCGACTGAATCGGAAAGAGTGTCTGATATTTCCACATGCGCCAGATCATTGCGGCCAAGGTAAGAGATCGCAAGCTCACGGAATATATAATCAAGTATTGAGGTGGACATTTTGATTGCCTCATTGCCTTCAACCATACCTGACGGCTCAAACCTTGTGAAAGTAAAGGCATCGACAAATTCCTCAAGCGGCACGCCGTATTGCAGGCCTATAGAAACTGCGATTGCAAAATTATTCATAAGCGAGCGGAACGCCGCACCTTCTTTGTGCATATCGACGAAAATTTCACCAATGTCGCCATTTTCATATTCGCCTGTTCGCAAATAAACCTTATGCCCTCCTACGCTTGCCTTCTGGGTATAACCTTTGCGGCGTTCAGGAAGCTTGCTGCGCCGGGATTCATAAACGATACGCTCTACAATACGCTCGGCCACTACCTGCGGCTGGCGGGCTGCACGGTATTGCTCCTGCGCCATATCCTCTTCTTCATCCTCAAGTTCCGCAACGATAGATGAATTAAGCGGCTGTGAAAGTTTTGATCCGTCGCGGTATAGCGCGTTGGCTTTCAGGCAAAGTTTCCAAGAAAGCAGGTAAGCTTCCTTGCATTCTTCAACCGTTGCTGAATTTGGCATGTTAATAGTTTTTGAGATTGCGCCTGAAATATATGGCTGCACTGCCGCCATCATTCTTATATGTGACTCAGCAGATAAGAAGCGTGTGCCTTTTTTACCGCAAGGATTCGCGCAATCAAACACTGCCAGATGCTCATCTTTTAAATGGGGTGCCCCTTCAAGGGTCATAGTGCCGCAGCAATATTCATTTGCTGCCTCTATTTCTGCTTTGGAAAAACCAAGGGCAGCGAGCATATCAAAAGAAAAATCGTTAAGCTGCGAATCGCTCAAGCCAAGTTTTTCTTTGCAGAACTCTTCACCGAGAGAGTATTTATTGAAGGCGAATTTAAGTTCGAAAGCTGAAACCAGGGATTTTTCAATAGTTGCCAGCGCATTATCGTCAAAGCCTTTAGCGCGTAATGCCTCATGGCTTATAGCGTTACCGCCTTTAAGTGTTCCGCGGCCAACAGCATAATTAGTTATATCGGTAATCTGCTTGTCACTATAACCTAAATATTTAAGTGCTGGAGGCACCTGCTGGTTTATTATTTTGAAATAACCGCCACCTGCCAGTTTTTTAAATTTAACCAGCGCGAAATCAGGTTCGATGCCGGTAGTATCGCAATCCATTACCAGCCCTATTGTCCCGGTTGGCGCTATACAGGTAGCCTGCGCGTTGCGGAAACCATATTTTTCACCCCACATTATCGCAGTGTCCCAGGCTTTTTTTGCAGCTTTTGCTAAAGCCTTGTCTTCAAGTGCTTCTATATCAAGAGCCACCGGGTTTATAGAAAGGCCTTCATAACCGGAAGTTTCGGCAAGGGCTGCGCGGCGGTGGTTTTTCATAACCCGCATCATATCAGATTTGTTTTGGGCATATCCATCGAACGCCCCCAGTTCCTTTGCCATCTCTGCAGAAGTCGCATAGGAAATACCGGTCATGATGGCAGAAATTGACCCGGCAATTGCACGGCCTTGTTCGCTGTCATAAGGAATCCCGGTTGCCATGAGCAAGCCGCCTATATTAGCAAAGCCTAAGCCGAGTGTGCGGTATTCATATGAAAGCTTTGCAATTTCCTTGGATGGGAACTGTGCCATCGCTACGGAAATTTCCAGTACCATTGTCCATAAGCGGCAGGCATACTCAAATGACTTAATATCAAAAGAGCCATTTTCCTTTTTAAATTTAAGAAGGTTTATGGAAGCAAGATTGCACGCTGTATCGTCAAGGAACATATATTCCGAGCAAGGATTGGAAGCACGGATACGGCCAGACTGCGGACAGGTATGCCATTCATTTATGGTGGTGTCATATTGCAGGCCAGGATCAGCGCATGCCCAGGCAGCGTAAGCCACTTCATCCCATAATTCTTTAGCGGCAATAGTTTTGCTGACTTTGCCATCCTTGCGGTTTACCAGGTTCCATTTGCCATCGGTAGCAACAGCTTCTAAAAACTCATTTGTTACCCGCACGGAATTGTTAGAATTCTGTCCGGAAACGGTCAAGTATGCTTCTGAATCCCAGTCGGTATTGTATTCTGGGAAGTCGATCTTGGTGTAACCTTGCTGTGCGAATTGCACAACCCGCATTATATAATTTTCAGGAACCAGCGCTTTTTTCGCTTCACGCAGGGCTTTTTTGAGCGCTGGGTTGTCTGATGGGTTGAAGCGTGATTCAGAAGTACCAATATTGCATGCTTCCATAACTGCTTTTAAGTGTTTAGCACAGGTTTTGGAGCCAGTCACAATCGCGGCAACCTTTTGCTCTTCAATAACTTTCCAGCGCACGAACTCTTCAATATCCGGATGGTCGATATCCACCACCACCATTTTAGCAGCGCGACGGGTAGTGCCGCCGGATTTAATTGCTCCGGCTGCCCTGTCGCCTATTTTAAGGAAGCTCATGAGGCCTGAGGACTTTCCACCTCCTGATAGCTTTTCACCAGCTCCGCGCAAATCAGAAAAATTTGAACCGGTACCGGAACCATATTTAAACAGGCGTGCCTCGCGTTCCCAGAGGTTCATTATGCCACCTTCATTTACCAGATCGTCAGATACGCTCTGGATAAAGCAGGCATGTGGTTGTGGGCGTTCATAAGAGCTTTTGGAACGGGTAAGTTTTTTGCTTTCCGGATCAACATAATAATGCCCCTGTGATGGGCCATCAATGCCATAAGCCCAGTGCAGCCCTGTATTGAACCATTGTGGAGAATTAGGAGCTGCCATCTGGCAGGCAAGCATGAAGCGCATTTCATTGTAAAAACTTTTAGCATCTTCTTCAGTATCGAAATAACCGCCCTTCCAGCCCCAATAAGTCCATGCACCCGCCAGCCGGTCAAATACCTGCTTTGATGATGTTTCACCTACGTAACGCTCTTTTTCAGGAAGCTTGGCCAGCGCATCTTCATCTGGAATACTCCTCCACAGCCAGCTTGGTACGGTTTCTTCCTCGACCTTTTTAAGGGCTGCTGCAACCCCTGCCTTGCGGAAATATTTCTGCGCCAGCACATCACCCGCCACCTGTGACCATGCTTCAGGAACTTCAGTTCCCAAGGCCTCAAATACTGCCGAGCCATTAGGGTTCTTCATAACTACGTCAACTTTTTTGAAAGCTATAGCATCATATACATTATTGCTATCGGTTGATTTGCTGGCTTTGGTGAAGTGTCTTTCAATACGCATGCGTAGCTCCCTGTTATTATAAATATAGAGTTTATGGCAGTTTCTTAATTAACATAATAATTAGGGGCAAAAAACCGGAACAAAAAAGCAATTTTTGCACTGGTTTTTAACGCTATATCATCTGTTATTTTTGTATCAAACTTGAATAGCTGCAATCCTAACATTACAAATCTGTAATGCAACCAGATAAATTTATTTTTTACTATATATTGTGCTTGACATTATATTTTATACTAGATGATGCGGTTTTTGTAAAAAATGCAGCTGTGAAAATTGTGGATAACTTTGCAGTTTTAAGCAAAATCATAAGCTTGCCAAAATAGCAATTGTGTATAAATACGGAATAAAAATAAATGCTAAGTCAGCCCAATGACTTTTTAGAGCGAATTCTCAGCCGCAATTGACTTTTTATCAAAGCAGTAAGGGCAGGTGACATGCTCATCAAAAGATGGCTGCGCCCGGTCCTCAGGAAGCAGTGCGTGGCCGCAGGCATTGCACATGCTGGCTGTTGTCGAAGGAATCAATCCGTGGCCAACAGCAACACGTTTATCAAAAACATAACATTCGCCCTGCCAGTTGCTTTCTTCTTCTGGTGTTTCTTCCAGATATTTAAGTATGCCACCCTTTAAGTGGTAAACCTGCTCGAATCCCTGATCCAGCATCCATGCTGCAAATTTTTCGCAGCGTATCCCGCCAGTGCAGAAGGTTGCTATCTTGGCTTTTTTCTTATCAAGCAGGTTCATATCAACGAAATCAGGCAATTGCTTGAAATTTTGGATGTTAGGGATAATAGCCCCTTTAAATGTCCCAAGATGGGTTTCGTAACTATTTCGGGAATCAAGTATAACTGTATCAGGATCAGAGATAAGCTTGTCCCAATCGCGGGAATTTAAATGTTTACCAGTTTTAAAGGGGTCGTTGGGCTGCCCAAGGGAAATTATTTCCTTTTTAAGGCGGACTTTGGTGCGGATAAATGGGTGCTTCTCGCTGAAACTTTCCTTATGCTCGAACTTATCGCCAATAATTTCTGAACCTATATATTCAAGCATTTCATCTATAGCTTTGCGCGATCCCCCAACCGTCCCATTTATACCTTCATGAGCTATTAAAATAGAACCTTTAATATCGCGTTGTTTAAGGAAATCAAGCAGCGGAAAGCGCTTTTCCTCAAAATGGGGAAAATCAAAAAAATGGTAAAATGCAGCAATAACAATTGTCATAAATATAGTCCCTGACCCCTTATTCCTATCTGAAACCTTTAAGCAGGTTTTTTAATTCATCGGGCTTTTTAACAGATTCTTTTATGGATTTCACTGTATCTTTTATTTTTTCAGGATTTTTAAGCGCATCATTGGCAACGCTGGCTAAGTCAGGGGTAAATTTCAATTTTTCAAAGTTCCCTTCAACCATTACGGGAATATCCAGCCCCGTTTTGTCCTTCCCGCCTTGCCCCTGAAGGGTAGCAACTACTGTTGGAGTTAGCAGATATTTAACATATCGGTTAGGCAGATCCACTGTTCCTGCACCTTTTAAGCGCAAAAGCGGAGCTTTCATAACCAGATCATCATTTTTAACAATGCCCTGTGTTATAATATAAGTCCCGCCCAGTTCAGAAAACTGTGTTTTCTCTGAAGATGTATCCACCCCGATGACCATTGATTTTGCATTGGAAATAACCTGGGCGATATTTATCCCACGGATTGTCCCGTCACTGATTTTTATATCTCCCTTTCCATTTAATGAAGCCACAATTTCGCGCTGTGAAGTTCCATGCCCGGTTATGCTTGTGCTTAAATTAGTGATTCCGGTAAGGCGATCGTTATTCGCAAAATCCTTAAGTAATGGTTCAATCTGTATATTGCTTGCATCTAAACTAGCAGAAATTGTACCGGAAGTATTAGCTGAAGCAGTAATTTTTGCACTGCCGCTATAAAGCTCTACATGTGGAATTTCGAGATTCAAGGCACCATTAACAAGCTTAATGCTCAACTGAATTTTGCTAAGGGTTGTTGCCTGGTAAAGCATTTCTTTTACATCCAGGGCTAAATTAACATTAGCTGCTTTAAGGCCTGAAAAATCGATAGGCTTTGTATCCCAGCCTGGTGCGTTCGCCGCATGTGCGCTGCTTATAAGTTGCATAGAAGCTTGCTTATCGGTTTTTGCCATATAATGATTAAGGTTAACCTTATCGCTGGTAAGCTTGCCTTCAATGGCAGGTATGGTACCTGCAAAATTAGCTTTTAGATCGCCTTGCAAAACCGCATCATCAAAAGTTATTTTTGCTTTTCCAAGAGTGCATTGGCTGGTTGTACAATTTGCTGCACCCTGAATACCCAAAGCAAGGTTGGTATCGCCGTTCCACTCCATTTTCTTTCCACTCCAGCTAGAAAGCGTGACTAAGGACGGAATATTTAAATCCAGGCTACCGCTTGCACCTTGGGTGTTACCTTTGCCATCAAATTTAAACGCAAGCAGAGAGCCGACTTTAACTTCGGCTTTTATAGGGCTGTCACCTTTTTCCTGCGTTAATTTCCAAGGGTCTTTCGCATTTAAAGAAACGCTTACCTGCTCTTTATTGATCATTAATTTGGCAATAATATCAACAGGAGATTCTCCTGACTGCATATTAACATCAAGGTTTACATTTCCAGCGTTATAAGCTTTGCCGGAATTTGCATCTTTATAGGTGAAATCGCCATCGGTAATTTTTATTTTGCCAAGGGCCGGTATCTCGCCGCCGCCTTTTTTTGGAGCAGGGGCGTTATTATTTTCTACAATACTAGCCGGTTTTTCTTTTTTTGCGAATTCCCAGTTGCCAACTTTATTCTTATTAACCTCTAGATGTATTGTTGGCTTGTTGATGGTGAATTGCTTTATCTGCACATCACCGTGGAGCAGGGGCATCAGCGCAACTTCTGCAGTAAGCTCACCAATTTGCGCCATGTATTTATCGCTGTATCCTTCAGGATTGGAAAGCGTTACTTGTCCAAGTTTCACGCCAATATCCGGCCACATGCTTGCTTTTATCTCGCCTCCTATAACCAATTCGCGTCCGGTCATTTCGCGCACCTTGTCACTTGCAAGTTTCTTAACGCTATCCAGCGGAATAAAAAATGGCGCAGCAACCAAAACCGCTACCAGCAATATGAACAATATAACGATCCATTTTATCAAGCGTTTCATAGTGTCATTCCTTTGCAATCAGCGGATGATAAAAAAATAGTAGCAAGTGAAGATAGAGGGTGGCATATTAAAATCAATTACAGCGAGGTACAAATGGTTATTAATATCAATCCTAACCGCATTAACAGCCAGGCAGCAGGCGCAGGAAGGCGCGATGGCGGAAAGCGCGAAGCTATTGTTGATGGCAGGCGCATTATTGTACCATCAAAGGCTGATGTCAATAATATCCCGGCACCAGAATCACTGCATACTATGATACGCAGCGCTGTAGATTCCCTGCGCTCAGGCGTATTCTGGGACCGGGGAACAATTTTGAACCTTTTGGTTTGAATTTCATTATGACGCTTAATTTCGAAGACCCGTTATTACTTTCCTCGCAGCTTACTGATGATGAGCGTATGGTGCAGGAATCTGCTCGTGCCTATGCCCGTGGGAAGCTTATGCCACGGGTTCTTGAAGCTAATCGTCACTCAAGCTTTGACCTAAAAATAATGCGTGAAATGGGCGAGCTTGGGCTATTTGGTGCTACCATAAAAGGTTATGGTTGTGCAGGTGTAAGCAATGTGGCTTATGGCCTGATATGTAAGGAAATAGAATGGGTGGATTCTGGCTATCGCAGCGTGCTCTCTGTACAGTCAAGTCTCGTTATGCACCCGATTTATAGTTTTGGCACTGAATCCCAGAAAGAAAAATACCTGCCGAAACTTGCAAGCGGCGAATTGATAGGCTGCTTCGGGCTTACCGAGCCTAATCATGGCTCCGATCCGTCAAGCATGGAAACTCGCGCTAAAAAAACAACGGCTGGTTATATTCTGAATGGCGCAAAAAACTGGATAACTAATTCACCTATTGCTGATATATTTATTATATGGGCAAAAGTTTACGGAGATAGCGAAATTCCTGACGGAACTATAAAAGGCTTCATACTTGAAAAAGGTATGAAAGGCCTTTCTGCTCCAAAGATTGATGGAAAATTTTCCCTGCGCGTATCAGTTACCGGGGAAGTGGTAATGGAAGATGTAGAAGTGCCTGCCGAAAATATACTGCCTATGGTTTCGGGTATCAAAGGCCCGTTCTCGTGCCTTAACAAAGCGCGTTATGGCATTGGCTGGGGAGCATTGGGTGCTGCACAATTTTGCTATGAGGCGGCCAGGCGTTATACGATGGAACGCATACAATTTGGAAAGCCATTGGCTGCAAACCAGCTCATACAAAAAAAACTGGCGGATATGATGGTTGATATAGCACTGGGCTTGCAAGCCTGTTTGCGGGTAGGAAGGCTAATGGATGAAGATAATCTCGCTGTCGAAATGATTTCTATTATTAAGCGCAATTCGGCTGGCAAGGCGCTTGATATAGCCCGCATATCCCGCGATATGCACGGAGGCAATGGTATATCCGATGAATATCATGTGATTCGTCATGTGATGAACCTTGAAAGTGTAAATACTTATGAAGGGACACATGATATACATGCGCTTATTTTAGGCCGCGCAATAACCGGAATTGCCGCTTTCTCCAGTTAGTTTTATTTGTAGCTTTCCAGTTCAAAGCTGGCTACCGGATAGACTTTCTCAACCCCAAGCATTACTGCCCTCTTTTTCATTTCATTATTATTTTCCAGTGTGCCGAGCAACCATAATGCGCTGCGGTGGTTGGGCGCTACTTTTAAAATAGCTTGCAGGATTTCGCGCTGTTTTATGCGGTCTCCATCTGTAAAGCCATCCAAGCTCATCATAAATGGCGCAATATAATCTTCGCGCATTGGCGCTTTTTTTGATATGCGTATTATTGAGTCGGCCAGATTTTCCTTTATTTGCGGTTTTAAACTATCAAGCACAGAAGCCCTATTAAGGCGGAAAGGAAGTATGTAAAGGTAAACTTCCAGCTTATTAAGCTTAACTGCTGCTTTTGGACTAATAGCAGCCTGGTGCGCCGCTTGCATAAAATTATTATACCAATCCCTGTCATTGGCCGTAATTGTACCAGAATCAACCTTGCCTGCTATTTGCTTTGTATGGTATTCAACACCTTCAATAAGCCTGTCACCGCCACGCTCAATATCTTCTGCAAGAAAATCGATTATGCCGTCTTGTTTAGGGTCTTCTTCTGTGATTTTTGTCAGTCTCTCACCAAAAGAAATAGCATTTAGCTGTTGCCAGCTGCTTATTAAAAACAGTATGGCGCATAAAATGGAAATAACAGATTGCCATTTAGGTAAATTTTTAACTTCACGATTTCTCGCGGGCCTACCAGCGCATAAGCCTGCAAACGCAAGCGCTTCAAAGGGCATCACTTGCGGCAGGGTAAACCATAAAAGTCCCATAGCATTTATCCCAAGCAATACCGGTATACACCACCAGAATAAGGATTTACGTAACGGGAGGAAAGCCAGTATTGGAAGTGATATAAATAATATAAATCCTACAGCGCCTAATGAAAGCAAGGCCGCCAGCGGTTGATCATGCGGATGGAAAATATTAGCGTTCAGCCACTCAGAATTTGGCAGGAATTCACCTTCTTTGAAAGAATGCAACCCTTCAACCATGCCGTATTTGAACATATCATCATTAAAGCTGCCCCATCCATTTCCGGTAACTAATATTGATGGTTCATGTGAAATTTCAGAAATTGCCGCCTGATTAAAAATTGCGCGGGCTGCTATGGCGTTTTCTGCTGAAGTATGCCTTGGCGACAAATACAGGCTGGGCTGCTGGGCTATCACAATCCAGAGAAGTGGCAGTAAGAACCCCCCTATAGCAAGCTTATCCCATCGTTTGCCAGCCTGAAAGATTTTTAGAATTTTTTTAGAAAATAGTGAATTTTTATATTTTGTTTTTTTACATATAAGGATCAGTAGAATTATAATATTAGCAGCCAGGAATAATGGCCTGAGAATAGTTTGCGCGGCTACATTATCACCAACTAATAGTGCTGCTATAAAAATAAGCATCATAGCAAAATGCAAAGCCGGATTACGCAGGCTTGGCGTGCATGCATAATAAACCCATAGCCAGCCAGCAATTACTGGCAGGTAATCTGGCCAGTTTGCAGGAGTTAGAGGATTGCTTACAACATAATTATCTTCCAGCGGGAAAAAAATGCGCGGATTAAAATGCAGCCCGATCATTACGCATAATCCCAGCGCACCTATGAATAGTAAAATTTTTTTATAATTGGTAGACCTTACAAAGGGCATTGCAAAGAAAGTGAGCAGCGCAAGCATAAAATGCCATGCGCCTCCTTCGCCTGTCTGCGGTATTCCAAGCCATGCGCGCATATAATTATCGACGAATGGCAAATTTATAAATTGTATTGCCGCCCATGCCAGTAACCCATAAATTAAAGGGTGCACGGGATATTCAATGGCGAGCCATTTTTTTATTATACCTATTGTAAACCAAGCGGAAATAAGTGTGGCCGATACGAAAAGTACCAGCATTGCTGGTTCAGTATTAAGCCATGTGCCAGACTGAAATGGGGAAAGGCAGAATATAAAAAGCCATAGTTGAATAAAAAAAAGCGCAAGGCCAATACGTTCAAACCATATGGCTGGGGATGAAAATGTTATCATGTTGCTTTTTTATATAAGTTTTTCTGTCAAATCTTTCTAGATTGTATTAATCGTTTATATCTCTATAATCCAGTTTTTCATTACGCGCTATTTTTATCTAAGGACAAACAAATTGTTAAACGCTGCTGCAACTGCTGACTTCAGTCAGAAACTTAAACCAGTTATTATATCAGGGAAAGAAGTTCATCCGATAATAGAGGGGGGCAAGGGCATTGGTGCCAGTAATGGTTACAGTGCGGGGGCATTTGCAGCTGCGGGCGCAGTTGGAACATTTTCTGGTGTGAATGCCCAGTATTATGACACAAATGGTAACGTGGTGCCTTATTCTTATAAGGCTAAAACCCGCAAAGACCGTCATGAAGAACTAATTGAGCAAAGTATTTTAGGCGGTGTTACCCAGGCAAAAATCGCACATGAGATTTCTAGCGGTAAAGGCCGTATACATGTAAATGTTCTATGGGAAATGGGCGCTGCTGAACGTGTGCTTACAGGGATTTTAGAAGGGGCCAAAGGCATGGTTCATGGCGTTACCTGTGGCGCTGGTATGCCTTACCGTCTTGGCGATCTTGCGGCAGGATATGGTGTTTATTACCATCCGATTATTTCTTCTGCACGCGCATTTAACGCGCTATGGAAACGTTCTTATAATAAAACAGCAAAATGGCTTGGCAGCGTTGTTTATGAAGATCCTTGGCTTGCTGGCGGGCATAATGGCCTTTCCAATGCCGAAGACCCAAAAATTCCGCAAGACCCATATCCGCGTGTTGCAGAACTACGCAAGGCTATGAATAGTTTTGGTTTGCAGGAGGTGCCTATTATCATGGCTGGCGGAGCATGGCACCTAAAAGACTGGGAATCATGGCTTGATAACCCGGAAATTGGGAAAATCGCTTTCCAGTTTGGGACGCGTCCATTGCTTACAAAAGAAAGCCCGGTTTCGAAAGAATGGAAAGAACGCCTTATGACGCTGGACGAGGGCGATGTGTTCTTGAATCAGTTCAGCCCTACCGGTTTTTATTCATCTGGCGTCAATAATAGCTTTATTAAGGAGCTCAGGGGGCGTTCTGAAAGGCAGATAGAATACCGCCTTGAGCATGAGGGGTTGTTTTCAGAGCCATTCCCGGTTGGGGCGAGGGGGCGCCCGGTATTTGTGCAGCCTGATGATAAAGCCAGGGCTGATGTATGGCGTGAACAAGGCTACTTAGAAGCAATGAAAACACCAGATTCAACACTTATTTTCGTTGCCCCTGAAAAAGCCAATGAAATACTTGTTGACCAGATAGAATGTATGGGCTGCTTGAGTCATTGCCGCTTTTCCAACTGGAAAGACCATGATGATTATACGACAGGAAAAAAAGCTGATCCGCGCAGTTTCTGTATACAAAAAACCCTGCAGGATATTATTTTAGGGAAGCCAACCGATACACAGCTTATGTTTTCTGGCCATAATGCATATAAGTTCAAAAATGACCCGTTTTATGCTGGCGGTTTTGTTCCTACAATTAAAGAACTAGTAGATAGGATACTGACCGGATATTAAAAATTCCCCTTCTTTTAAGAAAAAAGAAGGGGAATATCCAAGATGTTATTTATTTTTTATCGTTGGCTGGCTTGCCTTCCATTTTCATGCCTTCATGCTTTGATTTCATTTCTTCCATTTTAGCGTTATGGAAAGCATCCCATTCTTCACGGGTCACTTTGCCATCATGGTTGGTATCGCGTTCGTCGAATTTCTTATTGCCAAAAGCAGTTGATTCTTCCTTGCTTATCGAGCCGTCGCCATTAGCATCCATTTCCTTCCACATTTTTTCCATATGGTTGTGCATGCGGTCATGCGGAGCGCCTGAAGCAGCCGATTCGGTGGTCTGGCTTGCATTTTTTGCAGGTGTTTCAGCAAGTGCTGGAACAGTAAGGGCGGCAAGCAAAATTCCAAGTGTAGCTGTATATTTCATGTAATCCTCCTGATAATATTGATATGATATAAACTGACATGCTTTTTTAAAGCGCTTCGATTATAGATAAACGGTATAAATTTTACATTATTTTTATCATATTATAAATTCATGCTATTCTGCTGTTGATTTTTCTTACAGCCTAGACTAGAACCCGCTACTAATTGCAAAATCCACATGTGGGATTTTGTATTATTAATATTTGGCATATGCTTTGGAGCCAAAGTGTTTTTTATGCCGCTTGCGTATAAAGTTTGCGGTCAAGTTTGCGGGTGTAGTTCAATGGTAGAACGTCAGCCTTCCAAGCTGAACACGAGGGTTCGATTCCCTTCACCCGCTCCAAGCCTGCGCCTGAAAATTTGTAATGTAACAGAACCAAATAACTAAACGTAAGGAAAACAAAATGTCTAAAGAGAAATTTGAACGGAATAAGCCGCATTGCAATATCGGGACAATAGGTCACGTTGACCATGGTAAGACATCGTTGACAGCAGCGATCACGAAGGTATTGGCTGAAGCTAACAAGAAGAACAGCTATACTGCG
>CAUJHR010000024.1 GCA_963205195.1 Pseudomonadota bacterium
TCCATTTTTTGTATGGGTTAGGTGCTAATTTTCCGTCTTTGCCGGGAAGCTGGCGGGCGAGAGCCATGAATACCTGTCTTTTGCTTAAATCAAAATGCGGGGCTGTTTTTGCATTGGCAAGAACTATCCCATCATAACCTATTGGCACTTCCACGATTTTACTTACACTATTTTTTTTGCAATTTTCTTTCTCAGAATCAGTTATAGCACGCGAGGCATTGCTTATATCAGGTGTGTCTTCACCAACTCCTGAGCAGAATAATTTGAATCCGCCGCCGGTTCCGGTTGATTCGATTATAGGGGTTTTGAATTTCCCGCCCTGGCCGAATTGTTCGGCGGCTGAGGAAGCAAAAGGATATACTGTAGATGAACCAGCAGCGCGGATCTGGTCGCGGGCAAGCGCGGGAGCTGTGATTAAGGCGGTGGTAGATAGCATAATGGAGGCAGCTAGCAGGTAAGATGAAATACGCGGCATAAACATTCCTTTGCTTTTAGGTTTGTAATTCTCACTGGGTGGTTGTTTAGATGCAAAAAACGCATGGCACAAAAGCTTTATTCGCATATTAGCCATGCTTATAATGCAATGCTTGTGTAAAAGCCATTATATAATAGGACGTACGTGGCTTATATTTGCTTGTTGCCTGTGTAACGGCAATAAATTAAAACCTGTTCATGAACAAAAGAAAATCAGGTTTTACCCTTATAGAGCTTTCCATTGTGCTGGTTATCATTGGTTTGATTATTGGCGGAATACTAGTGGGGCGGGATCTGATAAATTCCTCCGGGGTTCGCGCACAAATAAGCCAGATAGAAAAATTCAATGCAGCGGTTAATACCTTCCGCAGTAAATATGGCGGCTTGCCGGGCGATCTCAAATATACAGAGGCGCAGGGATTTGGTCTATATTATATAACTTATGGCCCATATGTTGGTCTTGCTGCCCGCGGTGATGGAAACGGGCTTATTCAAAACAGGGGTGGCAGCGTTTATTTTTTTGACGAACCTTTAATATTCTGGCGGCATTTAAGCGATTCCAAGATGATTGAAGGCGCATATGGCGGTAAACTTAATACTGCCGCAGAAACCACCACTACAATTGTAGGCGACTATATGCCGCCTTCCAAAATTGGAACCAATGGTTCTATTGAGGTTAATTCCGTAGGGACCGGGACCAATTATTTTTTACTGGTAAGCCCGACTATTACTGGAGCAGGAAATTGCTGCAATGGCACGAGCTTAAATCCATTGACGGCAATTGAAGCATACCAGATCGACAATAAAACGGATGACGGCTTGCCGGGAAGCGGCGGGGTTTTTGCCATTAACGGGGCAGGGGATTTATCATTATATACGACATGGAAAACCGTTTCAGCGGTTAGCGGCTGTGTTTCGTCTGGGGTTTATGCCTTAAATCCGGGTACTACGCAGGATTGCAGCTTAAGGTTCAAATTCCAATAAATTTTATGCTTGCCAGCCTTGGTAATCCACGATTTTCAGTAATTTCTTGTTTTTTTATTAGTTATATACTACAATAGGTTGTATATGATGTGCTGAAATAAAGGAAATAAATGACAAGGTCAGATATAAATTTCAGCAAACCAATAGGTGGCTTCACCCTCATTGAGCTTTCCATTGTCCTTGTAATAATCGGCCTGATTGTCGGCGGGATACTTGTTGGCCGCGATTTAATAAGCTCTGCCGGCATACGTGCAACCATCGGGCAGCTGGAAACATATAATACAGCGGTACATACTTTTGAGGCGAAATATAATGCAATTCCTGGGGATATATTGTCAAGCCATGCGCTGCAGCTTGGTTTTTACAATGTAACCGGGGCATCTGCAAATAAGCTTGCTTATGGTAACGGTGATGGGGTTGTGCAGGGTTATCCAGATGCGCCATGGATCGAGGGCGGGACATTCGGCGGTGAAATTATTATGTTCTTCCTGCATTTATCACAGGCCAAGCTGATTGATGGATTGTATGGCGCTGGAGGCACTCACGCACAGGTGGTTGGCGCTACTCCAACAGGCGGGTCCTATGCTGGGTTGCCGAAGGTTTCGGCTGAGGTTTCAGGGCCGTATGTAAGTGAAATTCTTCCTCCGGCAAAGCTTGGTAATGGCAATTATTTTACTATAGGCTCAGTATTTGGGGATAATTATTTTATAGTTACGGGTGCGCCAACTTTGGATTTGGGCTTTAATATTAACCCTACGAATAATATAACGCCGACTGAGGCTTATATTATTGATAAAAAAATTGACGATGGAATTTATAATACAGGTAATGTTTATGCTATTGATGCAGAGGGGGTTCCGCTAAGCGCTTCTAATGGTGATGGTGTTGCATATTGGACAGGCAATAATTGCGTTAATGGTTCTGGCCAATATAATACAGCCAATAAAATTTATGCGAATTCCAGCCTGTGTTCCCTGCGTTTTTCCTTCCAATAAGGACTATTGCCTGACCCTTGTGGAACTGACAAATTTGCGGTGGAAATGCTTCTGCTTGACGGTGGTAGACCAAGAGAAAAAATTATTGTAATGAGCCAGCAAAACACTTATTTGGTAAAGCGACAACAGTATTCAGCACATTATGTATTTTTATGGAAAGTCCTTTTAAAGTTTTTGGAATGAAAGTTGGCGGATTTACGCTGGTTGAACTTGCATTAGTTCTGGTAATTATAGGGTTGGTTGTAGGCGGAGTTTTGGTTGGCAAGCAGCTAATTAATACTTCTGAATTAAATTCGGTAATATCAGATTATGCAAAGATTGAAACTTCAGTTAATACATTTCGTGTAAAATATAACTGCCTGCCCGGAGATTGTATCAATGCCACTTCTTTTCTTAATACGGAGCCAGGAGGGTGCCCAGATGGCAGCACTGGAAGCGGACTTGTAACGGTAACGGCAATGGAATTATTGAATATTGGGATTTCGTAAATGGTGTTTTTATGGCTAATCATGAGAGCTTTCGTTTTTGGCAGCATTTGTCGCTTACTAATATGTGGCCAGGAAAGTTTACAGGTATAAATGGCTCCAGTGGTAATGGAGAGGTTGTATTCGCTGGCACATCCCCCAATTCACCATTATCAAGACTGCCCGGTGGAAAAATAGGATGGATGTTATTTGATGGCACTACCCCTTGGGGAGTATATTCTTCTATACGCAATACACTAAGCCTTGGTATGGCTGTAGGGGGAGATAATGGAAACTGGGGTGGAGGAATTTCTCCGGCAAACGCAAAATGGATTGATACAAAGATAGATGATGGCTTGTCCTTTTCCACTAATGGTTCAATCTTTAGTGGTGGTGTTGGCGCAGGTCAATGCGTTGCTGACATAGGAAGCGGAAGCTACAATGTTACGGATAATAACCCAGTATGTACCATGATTTTCAGATTACATCAGTAATCAAAAATATGCTTATTACTATAAGTATAAATTATATACGCTTAGCACATCTTATCCATGAATAGTTTGGAAAATATACTACGATTATAGTACTATGCTCAGTGTAAAAAATCCATAACAAGGCTGAATTTTAGCCTTTTGGCCTCTACTCCCTAACTTGTTGAGAATTTAGGAAGTTATGGTGCTGCACGGACCAGTCACCTAGCTGGTCTCAGGATATCCTAACCTGATTTACAGGGAGTTTACAGCGAAAAACTGCGGATGCGGGTGATTTTGAAACGACACCATAGAAATTTCCTGTAAAAACCGTAATTTGATATAAACTGTCTAAGATATTTAAGATGTAACAGGGAACAGATTATTCCCATTTATGCTATTAACTCGGCTTCATTACCATTAATCCGATTATGGCAACTACTGCCGGGAATGCCAGAGAGCCAAGGATAATCCACCAGCGATCAAGACGCCAGTAGCGCTCAGGTAAAGGACTGCCAGTTTCAAGAGCGACTTTCGCCATATCACGCATTTTGATCTGCATCCATACAACCGGCACCCAGCAGGCACCGGCAAAAAAATAAAGAACCAGCGCCCAGAACACCCATCCCTCGATAAGCGGCAGACCCAACACATGTGCCAGTGCTACACCGCTGATAAGCTGTATTATAATGCTAGGTGTCGTAAAAACCCAATCTGCGATTACGACATGGCGTGTAGCGAAATAAATTCCAGCAATGTCCTTTCGCCGATTTGCCATGAACATATAGAAGGCGCTGCCAATACCGGTGCCAAATAGAATTGTCGCACTAAGAATATGAATAAGTTTGAGCAAAAGATAATCCATACGCTATAACTAGCATTATGGAAGCAGATGCGACAGGGAAATTAAAAGGCGAAGTATATTTCGTATATGATGGCGATTGCCCTATCTGTACCACCGCGGCCAATGGCTTTCGCATCCGTGAGGCAGTCGGCTTGCTTTACCTGATCAATGCCCGCGAAGGCAAAGACCAACCCTTGGTTCGTGAGGTAACGGAATTGGGTTATGATCTTGATGAAGGCATGGTCATAAAATTTGGAGAGCGCTATTACCATGGTGCCAATGCACTTGGTATCATGGCCCTGCTTGGTAGTAATGTTGGCTGGTTTAACCGTATGAATGCCCTGCTGTTCCGCTCGCCGCGCATGGCGGCACTGCTATATCCTGTGATGCGTAGCACACGTAATGCTCTTATCCGCCTCAAAGGTGTGTCCAAACTTAACAATCTTGCTAACGGCAATAAAACTCCTATCTTCCAGCCTATCTTTGGACATGCATGGCAAAACATGCCACCTGTGATGCACGAGCATTATGCAAACCGTCCCTATACTAGTGATATGGTAACTGTTGAAGGTATTATGGAAATACGATCATCATGGCTGATGCAATTATTTGCACCGCTGCTGAAATGGTCTGGCCTGCTCGTACCATATCAAGGTCGACAGGTGCCTGTGACGGTTATTTTCCGCAGTGAGACTAATTCACGCGCTTTCTGCTTTGATCGCGAATTCCGTTTTCCCGGCAAAGCACCGATTCATTTCCGCTCGCGCATGATGCCTGTGGGAGGAAATGAGGTGATAGAATATATGAGCCTTGGTATCGGCTGGCGTGCTGGCTATGCATTTATAGATAACAAGGTAGTGCTTACGCATCGCGGCTATGTGTGGCGGCTGTTTGGTTTTAGCATCCCAGCCCCATTCCACTGGTTGTTTGGTAAAGGTTATGCCGAAGAAGTAGCTACTGGCGATAGTAGTTTCCGCATGTATATGGATATACGTCACCCGTGGTTTGGCGAAGCCTATGCCTATTGCGGAGAATTTACCGTAAAAGAGGTCGCACTTGAGCCGTAAAGTTCTCATTCTCGGCGGCTACGGCAATTTCGGCAAGCGCATCGCTCAGGCTTTGGTAAAAGCACATATACCGGTCATTATCGCAGGGCGTGATAGGGCAAAAGCTGAAGTGCTGGAAAAAGAATTAGGAACATTCGCTGAAGTTGCAGCATTTGATGTGAACCATAATCTCGCCGGACAACTTACTTATTTGCAACCATGTGTTGTAGTTAATACCTGCGGTCCCTTCCAAAATGCTAATTATCACGTGGCTGAAACCTGTATTGCAAATGGCGTGCATTATATTGACCTTGCCGATGGCCGCGCATTTGTCACTGGCATAATAAAACTGGATGCTGCCGCTAAAGCAAGAGGAGTCAGCATCATCAGTGGTGCCAGTACTGTGCCGGGACTTTCCTCTGCCGTGCTGGAGCATTTCAAGCATGAATTTGACAGCATCAAAGCATTGCGCTTCGGTATCAGCCCCGGCCAAAGAGCAGAGCGTGGATTGGCTACTACCCAGGGAATACTAACTTATGTAGGCAAGCCGCTTGCCTGTTTTGCAGGAAATGCCCGTGCCTATGGCTGGCAGGACATCTACCGGCAGAAATATCCAGACCTAGGCAAACGCTGGATGGCAAATTGTGATATTCCTGATCTCGACCTGCTGCCACCGGCCTATTGTATCCAGTCAATTCAATTTTCTGCCGGATTGCAGCTTGCCCCATTACATTTGGGGCTATGGGCACTGTCATGGTTAATAAGGTTAGGTGTGCCATTAAACCTAACAAAACACGCAGCTTCACTTCTTTCTGCCAGCAATTGCTTTGACCGTTTCGGCAGTGCCGATGGCGGAATGCACATGATAATAACCGGCACCGCTCAAGACGGCTCACCCCATACCATTAAATGGTTTATCATCGCCAAGGATGGTTATGGCCCCTATATACCCACTATTCCAGCTATTGTACTTGCAAAAAAAATTGCTTCTGGAATGTTACCTGCATCAGGTGCTTATCCTTGCGCGGCACAAGTCAGCCTTGAAGAATATCTGGACGAACTGAAGGATTATCCGATTTATACGGTAATTAATCCTTAAAAACTGACGTATAAATATCCGATGGTGCAGATACAAATTGAGCATTATTTATTCTATCCCTTAGATTCAGATGATCATGTATACCCTGAATTACTATCAGTGGACAAGTAGCCGTATAAAGTAGCAATGAAAAAGATCCACCAGTAAATGAGTTTATATATCCAATCAAATCATTGGGCCTTGAAAGAGTACAAGATCGAATATAGTAGTTAGATCTTTTTCAATACCAGGATCTGGTTTTAATGAGCTTGTAAGATATCCGCCATTTCCTATACATAAACTGTTGTACCGCTATAACGCTTACAGCTGTATTGATAAAATTGGGGCCATTATTGTAAGTTTCAATACTTGCAAATGTATTTGAGAAGCCTAATTTAGGTGTATCAAAAAGGATTGCGTTTCCTTCAGCCCCTATAGCATTTGCAACATTTCCGGCTAGAAAGCTCCTAATGAATGCCCTACTTCATTAAGTATAGAATATGGGTCATTTATTATAGGGTAATCATTTTCAAATTTTTGGATAGCTGCAATAGAAAAATTAGTAGCATCGGATACCTGATTTACCGTTATATTAAACGCATTGGAAAAGCCTTGTACATATTGCCTTGCAATTGAACTATCTGCCACTCTATATCAGCAATCTTAAGGTTTTTATAAATCGGGGATTGTGAGCAGACCCACACCATTTCCCCCAGCATATGGGCTATTGTTGGTTTTATCTGGGTCATAATTAATTACCATTTAGTTAATTGCTCTGACAATGTAGTAACTATTTTGTTAATGTCTATGTATTTTTAGTATTTTAATTACAATTTCAACTATAAGTATTGTAGATGTTAGTTGTTTCTAATGTTCCAAATAAATAGGACACTTAAATAATAATGTTAAAATCACTGAATAGGTTTTTGCCACATCCTTTGGTTAGCCTTATATTTTCATTATTCATTATCTTATATTGGCAATCGGCCGATATATTTCTGCGGCATCATGACATTGGCTGGCATATTGCTGCTGGGCAGCAAATCCGTGAGCTTGGTGCTATTCCCAAATATGATAGCTGGTCTTTTACCGCAGGTGATACAGTTTGGTTTAATATTTCCTGGTTATGGGATATTACTGTCAGTAAAATTTATGAAATTGGCGGTTTTGCGCCACTGGTTCTGGCTACTATTCTGCTTGGCGCTTTATTATGTGCATTTCTGGCCAAAATATGCTTATCACTAGGGATATCAACAATATTTACCTTATTTGGTATTCTGATTGTTGGATTGGTTTTTCCATTTTACCAACCGCCATGGGATTATGTACTCAGTATTGCACCACAGGCAGTTAGCCTATTATTCTTTTTGATATATTATTTATTGCTTTTACATGTGCCGAAGGGAAGGTGCAGGAAGAAATTATGGATGTTGCCGCTGCTCATGTTGCTTTGGGTAAATATGCATGGTGGTTTTTTTATCGGTTACATGTTGATAGGTTCGGCTTTTTTAGCAGCGCTTATAAACCGTCAATTCAGAGCAATTAAAATTTGTTTTATAATAGGTATTGCCTGTGTGGTAGCGGCAGCCATAAATCCCTTGGGAGTTCATATTATAGATGCAGTGATGCGCGGACTAAATGGTGCAGGTAATAGCAATATTACTGAGTGGATGCCTTTTGAGTTTGGTGTAAATCTTTCATCTGCATATTTATTATTATTCATTATGACTGCACAATGGCGGAAGCCGGATATAGCCTTGTTCTGCCGTATTGTAGCATTTATTTGCCTAGCAGCCGGGCTCTTACAAAAACGTAATTTTGTATATTTTTTGTTTTCATCACTTCCTGTATTGCTGATGAGTATAGAGCCTTGGTTCATAAAATTTAATATCCTTGCCAAACGTATTCTGGATATTGAAAATGATATGGAAAAATCTCGTATTGCATTTGTTTCAGCATTTGTCGCAGTTTTTTCCATTTTAATAGTAGTTACCCCATGGGCAATGCAAAAGCGTTTCCCCGAAGGAGTGTCTTTACCAAAAGAATTTTACCCGGCAGAAGAAATTGCGTATTTACGTTCGCGCCTGACTGGATCAGTACCAGAACCTATTTTTAACAGCTGGAATTTTGGAGGATATCTCATTTTTTCACTGCGCGATAAGGTAAAAGTATATATTGATGGACGCGCAGATACCGTATATCCAGCCTCACTCATCACACTTCCTATGTTAGAAACATATGAAAAACTGGAAAAAAATAATTCTATCCATTTTGCTATAACGCCAAATTATCAGCCGCTTTCACAAGTTTATTTTAAAGCTAATCCGCATTGGAAAAAAGTCTTTGTTGGTAAAGTAGCCACGGTTTTTGAGAGAACAGGTAATTAATAGGAATTTCTGAAAATGAAATATTCTATTTTTAGATGGCTTGCGCGGAGCGGCGTCTAATATTTGTTAGCTTGTGTTGAGTAATTTTGATAAAAATACAAAATATTATATGCACGGCATCCCATCTCATAACATAAAGGTCGTCAGTTCAAATCTGGCCGGCACATCCAAGGAATTTATTGTTAGTCTGTATGTTACGGCTCACTTAAGCTTGAATCAAATCTGTCCGCCGCAGCCAACAAAACGGCCATTCTCCGAGGATTGGAAAATTTTCAAAGATTCTCCGTTGCTACCAGCGAGGTCAAATTTGATATATTTGTATCAATCAATTATTGTATAAAAATGATGATAAAATACACCAGCACTTTTCGGTTCCTATGGGAATAAGAGAAATACAGTTTAAAAAATTTAAGAGATCTGATGACCTGTCTATTGGTTAATCTTAGAGCAATGAATCAAAACTTCTTTTTCCAAACGACACCGCAAGAATCGCCCGTAGAGAAAACCGGACCAATTTTATCAAAAAGCACCAATAATTGAGCGTCTCTGGAAGTCGTCATAAACTACACTCGCGCGCACGCAACTCGACACATCGTAATATCTGGCATATTGAAAGGAAAGAATAAATAATGGTGCCGCACTGGCGGCAGCACGATCTTGCTTATATGGCTTATTTTATAATCGGTGTGGGCGGGTGATTGTGTCATCAATGTGATGATATCGCCGATAAGGGCGCTACGCTCAGTAGGCGGCAAATCCTTCAGTATATTGCGCTTTTCCCCAGGCATTTTAGTAATCATATTTTTTTATTATTATTGCTAGTAGCAAACTCCTCTTCAAACCCAATGTCAAATGGAATTAACAGAATTTTAATGTTCTAAAACAGATAAATCACATATATTTCTTGCCGCGGCGTATCCCCTCTGTTAGTTTCAGGCGCAATGAAAACAAATCCGTTAAAAGTCAAGATAACCGGTGGCAAGCAGAATAATTATTATCTCTCTCTGGAAATTTTGAGAGGCTTATGTGCGCTGGAGGTTGTGATCTGGCATTGTTTTGCACGTATTGATGATGTTTTCCTTCGCATTAGTCCTACCTTTAAGTTTATATATTTCAGTTTGCTGCGAGGGTCAGATATAGCCATTATAGGATTTTTTATACTCAGCGGTTTTGTGACTACTGCAAGTTTTATTAGCTATTTCAATAAATATCCGCCCCTTAAAGCAACCATAATATTTTATATTGCCCGCGCTGTGAGAATATGGTCGCTCACCTTTACTACAGTTTTGGCCTCTGTTGCAGTTGCCTGGCACTACCGCACAACTTCAAAATATGAGTTAGAGTGGAGTAAATATAACTATTTTGATTTTAATATCATTGATATACTGAAATCCATGCTAGGCATTTCGTCACATTGGAACAAACCAATGTGGACACTTGGATATGAAATAGCTTTTTATATGATATTGCCATTAATTATACTGGCATTGATACGTAACAATTCCTTTAGGGCGGTAATAGCTTTAGTGGTTATCTATATTATCTATTTATTTTCATTTTGCCGTATAGCACCTATTTATAGTTTATATATTCCATTTGTTTTTGGCATGTTAATTTATTTTGTTAAAGACAACATAGTTTTGCAGAAATTTTTTCATCCTGCCAAGACCAGATCAGTAGTTTTCTTTCTTGCATTCGCAGGCACAATCTACGTCAGCTGGGATTATTATCCCAAAAATCCATTTACTATAAGTAAATATTTGTTTGTGGCACTTGCAATTTTAGCCTTGGTATTTACAGAGGGCTTTTTTATAAAGCATAAGGCCACGAAAATAATCACCATATTATCTGGGCTTTCCTCCTGCTCTTACAGCTTGTATTTATGGCATTGGGTAATATTGTTTTTTACAGGGTTATATATGTATGGCTCTACATACGCTAGAAGCTATCTAGAAATTGCCGTTTTATTCTCGATAGCAATTCCCAACCTTATTTTGGTTACATGGATGTCGTGGTATTTTATTGAACGAAATGCACGCATGAAAAATATACTGCCATATATTGATAACAATAAAATTTTATTGTCTAAGCCATTGTAACATAATAAATGGGAATAATATATCCCTGCTAAATCTTGATTATTTTAACTCCCTGTAAATCAGGTTAGGATATCCTGAAACCGGCTAGGTGTCTGGTCCGTGCAGCACCATTATTTATTCTTTACTTTCAATATGCCAGATATTACGACGTGTCGAGTTGCGTGCGCGCGAGTGTAGTTTATGACGACTTCCAGAGACGCTCAATTATTGGTGCTTTTTGATAAAATTGGTCCGGTTTTCTCTACGGGCGATTCTTGCGGTGTCGTTTGAAGAATTACATTTGCACAAATTCTGCACAATAAAGTCTTGGTAATT
The DNA here is from genome assembly GCA_963205195.1 of Pseudomonadota bacterium. Lineage (GTDB taxonomy): Bacteria > Pseudomonadota > Alphaproteobacteria > Rickettsiales > SXRF01 > SXRF01. The sequence continues at coordinate 11,157 of CAUJHR010000024.1, forward strand.
CCTTAATTCTGTCATCATGCTGCCACAACTGGATGTCATGCTGCCTTCATAACGGCATTATGGAGGATTATCATGCAGCTAAATAAAATATGGGACGTATTAAACTTCAAGACTTCAGCAAAACTCTTTTCTTGCACCATACTGGTGATAGTCGCTGATTTCCTATTCTACAAACAAGAGATCGGTTGGACTTTGGGTTTTTTTGGCTTGATGCTTATTGTTTTCATGCATCTACACAATAAGATGATAGAGGAGCATAAGCTGGCAACCATTGCTTCATATGCTAGTTTGGGTCTGACGTTTGCCTTGATAGAAAACCCCAGTGAGATTGCTTTTTGGCTCTTTTACTTCAGTTTAATATTCATGGCAGTAGCACCGAAGCTTGCCAAAGTAGATGATGCAAGGAAAGTGCTAATGGTTCTCTATCGCTATCTGCTGACCGGCTGGTATCATCTATACCGTGACAATATAATCATAGCATATGCTATAAAACGTTTGCAGAAAACCACTGGGCGTAAAAGAGCATTAATAAAGAATTGGCTATTACCAGTTGGCTTATCAGCAGTGTTCATTATTTTATTTGCTCAGGCAAACCCAATTATAAACACTGTACTTAGTGATATACGTTGGACAGCAATAGCCCAATATTTCTCATTATGGCGTATATTATTCTGGTTGTTGATTGCTTGCACCACCTGGGCATTGATCAGACCCAAGCTTACGCAACGCGCATATCACAATAATAAAGAGCGTTCTAGCAGCAAAGAATTCACCTTGATGGCTCTGCTTTTTAATGAGCGTTCTATTCTTACATCGCTTATATTGTTCAATGTGCTGTTCTTCATGCAAAACCTAATGGATATAATGTTTCTGTGGAGTGGCGCAGAACTGCCAATTGGCATGACTCATGCTCAGTATGCTCATCATGGCGCCTATCCATTAATAGCCACTGTGCTGCTTACAGCGGTATTCATACTCATTGCTTTCAAGCCAAAAAGTGCCATAGAAGCGATCCCAGTAATACGTTCAATGGTGTATGTCTGGGTAGGACAGAATGTGTTTTTGGTGGCCTCATCAATAACAAGGCTAATCAATTATATTGGTGACTATTCCCTGACTTATTTGAGGGTATCTGCCTTAATCTGGATGGGGCTGGTAGCACTTGGCCTGATACTGATCGTTGCTCGTATATACATGCAGAGATCAAATAAATGGCTGGTGAACATTAATGCGTTTGCCCTTTATTCAACTTTATACATTTGCTGTTTCATCAATTTTGGGGCGATAATTGCCGAATATAATGTTAAGCAATCTCGGCAGATAATAGGAAATGAAGGTGTTGAACTGGATGTGTATTATTTGCAAAAAGAAGTTGGAGAAGATGCTATTCCTGCTCTACTGTGGTTTGAACAAAATAAGCCTGAGTATTATAATATTCAGAGAGTGCAAGATACTCGCAAACTGCTGCAGATCCAGGTTAATAGTTCAATGTCAAGCTGGCGATCATGGACATTCCGCAAATTTCGCTTATTACAGCATGTTGACAAACTATCTGCTGGCCAGGAATAGAGAATGTTTATAGCGCATTTACCTGCTGGGTATATTCTAACCAAATATATCCAGCATAAATCAGTGAATAGCTCACTTAGATTGTTACGGTTGGGTCTTATTGCCAGCATATTTCCCGATATTGACCTGTTTTATTTCTATCTCGTAGATAATAGTCAAATATTGCATCATCACTATATTACCCATTTACCACTTGCATGGCTGGCTTTGGCATCAATTCTATATGGGGCTGTTTTGCTTGCTGGTAAGAAGCAATATTTGATCTACCTTGGTGTAGCCCTTGTCAATGTGATGCTGCATATGTTCCTGGATTCCATAGCTGCCGGCATTTACTGGCTTTATCCTTTGTCGGATATGGAAATCAATTTAGTGCAGATTCCAGTTATATATGACTGGTGGATATGGAATTTTGTCTTTCACTGGACATTCCTGCTGGAAATATCAATAATAATCACAACTTTAATAGTTTGGATACGTTCATGCAAAAAAATATCCTGATCGTTGATGATGACCAGCATATCCGCGAAGTGCTGCAATTTGCTCTGGAGAAAGTTGGCTTTAAGGTTGAACCAGCGACCAATGGCAAAGAAGCAGTTGAGAAGTTTGCAGCACGTTCTTATGACTGCATCGTGCTGGATATTACCATGCCTGAGATGGATGGGCTGGAGGTATGTAAACAGATCCGTAAAACTTCTGAAACACCAATCTTGTTTCTTTCTTCACGTGACGAGGAAATTGATCGTATCATAGGTTTTGAAATTGGTGGCGATGATTATGTTACCAAGCCGTTTAGCCCTAGAGAACTAGTGGCAAGGCTGCAGGCTATCTTGAAACGAACCGCCCCAAAACCACAAACAGCAGCAAGAACCATGAATAAAGGTTCACTGAAGCTAGATACAGATTCATATACTGCCTATTGGCATGAAAAGTCTATTGCACTTACCGCTACAGAGTTTGCGCTACTTGCCACTCTGCTGAAACATCCCGATAAGGTTTATAACCGTGATGAGTTGATGGATGGAGCATATCAGGATATTACCGTCAGTGACCGTACTATTGATAGCCATATAAGGCGAATACGTCAGAAATTTGCGGATAGTAATTCCGATAACATTATAGAAACCATGCATGGAATTGGTTATAAGCTCGGAACATGCCAGTAGCTAACCTGTATAAACCGCGCTTGCATCTGCGTACGATACTGATGATGGTGAATCTGTTCGTACTTATTGTCCCACTCGGTAGTATTTATTTCTTTAGACTTTACGAAAATGAACTGGTACGGCAGACCGAAGCGGAGTTAATAGCTCAGGGCGCATACATATCAGCACTATACAAACAGGCTATTCACCCGATGATTTCGCGCAATGCGGATTATGGAAACCCTGTGTTATTCAAGCCGGAAAATAAAGATGAAAAATATAATATCGTCAGCCCGGTTCTTGACCTTGCAAATGCCTCGATATACCCGCCACGCCCGCAGGCTGAGCAAGGTAAGGGTGCCGATGAAATAGCACGTAAGATCGGCAATACGATATTTCCCATCGTGGAAGAAGCGACCATAACTACCCTCGCAGGAGTACGCATAGTTGATTATAATGGTGTTGTTGTTGCCGGACGGGCAGAATCGGGATTATCACTTGCACATATAGAAGAAATCATTCCTGCCCTGAACGGAAAATATACTGCACTTCTGCGTCAGCGCTTTTCCGATATGACCACCACATCTTTGGCTTCACCCAGTCGTGCTACGGACATCCGTGTGTTTATTGCCATGCCTATCATCGATAATGAAAGAGTGGTTGGTGCGGTACTGCTTTCGCGTTCACCGCGCAGTATACTTAAAGGTTTGTATGATGATTGGGAAAGCTTGGCGATTGCTGGCAGCATAATCATTGGCATCACCTTGCTGCTAACCCTACTTACTTCATATACCATCAGTAAGCCCATCTATGCGCTCATAGAACAGACAAAACGAGTGGCAAGAGGAGAGAAAGGGGTAAAAACTATTTCTGAACCAGTGACACAGGAACTAGCCTTGCTCTCCTACAATGTATCTAACATGGCTAATACCATCTCAGAGCGTTCTGGTTATATTCGCAACTTTGCTATGCATGTATCCCATGAGTTCAAAACCCCACTAACCGCAATACAAGGAGCTATCGAGCTTATAGCAGAACATGGCAAGACCATGTCTTCCGATCAGCTTGAGAAGTTTCTCGGTAATATCACCAAAGACACCGACCGCTTGAAAATATTGGTATCAAGGCTTCTTGAGCTTGCCAGAGCTGATGTAATGCAGCCAGTCAAAGAAAGTTGTGATCTAGCGCAGCTACTCAATACCCTGCAAAGTGACTACAGAGACATCAACATTAAAATTATTACCAACACCAATGGTATTATTATTCCAATGCCGTATGACATAGCGAGGGTGGTCTTAGGTAACTTCGTTGAGAATAGTGCTTCGCATGGAGCAACAAAAATTGAATTGAGCACAGCCCTTGAGAAATCAAATCTTGAAATAACCATTCAAGATAATGGTAGAGGTATTTCGCCCGCTAACATTGAAAAGCTATTCACCCCCTTCTTTACTACCAGAAGAGAGCAAGGAGGAACTGGTCTAGGGTTGGTGATCATCCGTTCATTATTGAATGCGTACATGGCACAAGTAAAATGTGAACCGAGCGATATTGGAGCCAAGTTTATAATTTATTTTAATAATCAGCAGCTTGTATCTTGAAGTGCCAGAGCGAGGTTAGCGATTTGAATATCTCCTGAGGCACCAGTTTTTTATTTTTCATTATGTTAAATTGTATCGGCTGTGTCTAGTGCAGTGCGCGCGAGTGTCGTTTAAGACGACTTCCAGAAATGCTTAATGATTGGTATTTTTTGATAAGATTTGGCCGGTTTTCTCTACGGGCGATTCTTGCGGTGTCGTTTTGAAATGACTATAAGTATAGTCTAACTTGCCCCTTCAATATTTCTGACAAAGAAATGTGGATGTTGGCTTTTTTTATGGCGATAAAGTTGTGCTGGGCGCTTACCTTCATGGCGCATTTCATTAGTTTCTTCTAATATATCTGTGCTAAGTATGCGCCGGCGGAATGATTTATGGTCGATTTTTTTATCAAGGATGATTTCATAAACTTTTTGCAGTTCACCCAGCGTAAAATCTTCAGGCATCAGATAGATAGGCAGGGAGGTGTATAGTACCTTGCTACGTAGTCTTTCTGTACACTTGGCAAGTATTTCGCCATGGTCAAAAGCCAGCTTATCTTTCACCTTACCGCCACTAACTTTTGACCATTTTATATCCACCGCACCTTTGCCCGCCTGTAATTTCACTTCATGGCAGGGGATAAGCGCAAAATATATGGTGGTTAAGCAATCTTGAAATGCAAGTTATT